>NZ_BAAHAM010000002.1:0-916362 GCF_054777615.1 Brachybacterium horti | reverse complement strand
ACGCCCGGTTCCATTCCGAACCCGGAAGCTAAGCTCGATTGCGCCGATGGTACTGCACTCGGGAGGGTGTGGGAGAGTAGGTCGCCGCCGGACATCTTCATCGGGAAGGGTGGAGGACGTCGCTGGGGTGCTCGTGAGAGTGTCTCGCCGTCCCCGCCCTTCCCTTTTTTTCATGCCCCATCCCAGAGCCGCGCTCGTATCGGATTCCCGCGGCAGGGTGACGGTACTCCTCCAGGGCCGCGCTGTGGCATGGGTCGGCGCCTCACAGGTGGCGCCGCCGGCTGATCGGAGGCGCCGGTTCGAGGGTCCGATGAGCCTTCTCGTCCTCGCGCGCGCCCGCCGCGTCCCGCCTATCTGCCTCCTCTCGCGGGGACGCCCCGACTGCGGGGGAGTGGGCTGTCGCGGCGCTGCGGACCGCGGTCGCAGAGCCGTGATGACTGCTGACCATGCCGCGCGGGTGCCGTACCCGCGCTGAGACGAGGGGCTGTGACCGGCGTCGTCACGGCCCGTCACACCCTGGTGAGAGCAGTCACGGGAGGCAGGGTTACCCACGCGTCGGGTCTGCGGGGTCCCCTACAGTGGGGGCGCGGATTCATCAACTGAAGAGGGACGGTCGCGTGGCTGAGCACAGCAGGAATGAAGGCGACCGCGGGGACGGCCAGCAGCGCCGGGAGGCCCGCGGTTCGTCGCAGGGAGCCCGGGACCGGCAGCGCCGCGACGGGGATCGCGGACGTCGTCCCTCGGGCCAGGACCGCCGAGACTCCGACCGCGGGTACCGAGGCTCCGATCGGCCTCGTCGCGACGGGGATCGTCCGTTCCGCGGAGGGGACCGCCCGCACCGGGACGGTGCTCGTTCCTACGGGAACAACGATCGTCCGCGCAGGGACGGGGACCGTCCGTTCCGCGGCGACGACCGCCAGCGCCGTGAGGGTGACCGCCCCCGTCGTGAGGGGGACCGTCCGTTCCGCGGTAGCGACCGCCCCCGTCGTAATGGCGATCGTCCCTTCGGCAGCAATGACCGTCCGCGTCGTGACGGTGACCGTCCCTTCCGTGGCGACGACCGCCCCCGTCGTGACGGCGATCGACCCTTCCGTGGTGACGACCGGCCCCGTCGTGACGGCGATCGACCCTTCCGTGGTGACGACCGGCCCCGTCGTGACGGCGATCGACCCTTCCGTGGTGACGACCGGCCCCGTCGTGACGGTGACCGGCCGTTCCGCGGCGACGACCGTCGCGGGCAGCAGGGACGCGGAGATCGTGGACCGTGGCGTGAGCACGGTAGCCGTCAGGAGCGCGACGAGCGTTCGCCGCGCCGCGGCGACGATCGCCGTGGGTCCTGGGAGCACCGCGGTGGTCGCCGTGATGACGATCGCGGCCGGCGCCCGTCCCGCGACGGGCACGTCTCGCGGGAGGACCGCGGATCGTGGTCCGGCGGCTCGCGCTCGTCCCGTCCGGGGCAGGAGGCGCGTGCGCAGCGCCCCGTGGAGCCGGAGATCCCCGAGGGCATCACCGGCGCGGAACTCGACAAGGAGATCCGCGGCGAGCTGCGCGGCCTGAGCAAGGAGACCGCGGAGCGCGTCTCCCAGCACCTCGTCGCCGCCTTCGCGCTCGAGGAGGTCGCGCCGGAGGTCTCGCAGGAGCACGCCCGCTTCGCCGCCCGTCTGGGCGGTCGCGTCGGCGTCGTCCGCGAGATGAACGGCATCCTGGCCTACCGGGCCGGCGACTACAGCACGGCCGTGCGCGAGCTCCGCACCTCGCTCCGCATCACCGGCCGCACCGATGTGCTCCCGATGATCGCGGACGCCGAGCGCGGCCAGGGCCGGCCCGAGCGGGCCCTCGACATCGCCGCCTCCGACGAGGCCGCGGGTCTCGGCGTCGATGCGTCGATCGAGCTGATGATCGTCGTTGCCGGTGCCTACGCGGACACCGGCGACGTCGAGACGGCACTGCGCACGCTCGACATCCCCGCGCTGCGCCACAAGGTCAACGGTCGCTGGCAGGTGCGGCTCTGGGTCGCCTACGCGGATCTCCTCGAGCTCGCGGGCCGCGGGGACGAGGCCCACCGCTGGCTTGTCCTCGCCGCCGATGCGGATACGGAGGGGCTGACCGATGCGGGGGAGCGCCTGGGCCGTCCGGCCCCGGAGGTCGCCCCCGAGCCCTCCTGGGAGGACGACGAGCAGATCTCCGTCCTCGACGCCTTCGACGCGGAGGCCGAGGAGCACGAGCGTGCCGAGGCCGAGGTCGAGGCGGAGGACGTAGAGCCGGCTGAGGCCGACGCCGGTGCCGTCGAGTCCGAGGACATCGATGAGGTCGAGTCCGACGGCGCTGAAGCTGCCGACGACGCCGACTCCGATGCCGACGCGCCCCATGAGCCCGAGGCCGACGAGGATCCGGAGGACGGGACCGACACGGAGACCGCGGTCTCCAGCGACGGCGACGACGCGACGTCGCCTGACGCCGGGTCGGAGACGAACCCCGAGGTCGAGGCGGAGCAGGCCGAGCAGGCTGAGGGGGCCCGGTGATCCGCAGGCCGGACCTCTCCCTGCTCGAGCAGTACGACGCCTTCCTCTTCGACCTCGACGGCACCCTGATGCACGGTGCCCGCCAGATCCCCCACGCCGGGGACGCCGTCGAGGCCGTGCGCGCCGCGGCACACTCCGTCGTCTTCGCGACGAACAACGCCTCCCGCACACCCCAGCAGGCCGCCGACCACCTCGGCGTGGTCGGCATCCCCGCCCGGGCCGAGGAGTTCGTGACCTCCCCCCAGGTGGCCGCGCGACTGCTCGCCGATCGTGTCCCCGCCGGCGCGACGGTCCTGGTCGTCGGCGGGCCGAGCCTCGCGGCCGAGGTCGAGGCCGCAGGCATGGTCCCCGTGGAGGAGGACCGTGAGGACGTCGCCGCCGTCATCCAGGGCTGGAGCCCGGACCTCGGCTGGTCCCGCCTCGCCGAGGGCGCCTACGCGATCCGCCGCGGGGCCGTCTGGATGGCCACCAACGTCGACGCGACGCTCCCCACCGAGCGCGGCCTCGCCCCCGGCAACGGCTCTCTCGTCGCGGCGCTCCGCCATGCGACCGGGGCGGAGCCGCTCGTCGCCGGCAAACCCGAGCCGGGCATGTTCACCGTCGCCGCGCAGCAGGTCGGCGCGCGTCGGCCGCTCGTGATCGGTGACCGCCTGGACACCGACATCGAGGGCGCGAACCGGGCCGGCATCGACGCGCTGCTCGTGCTCACCGGCGTCGACGGCCTCGAGGACGCCCTGCGCGCCCATCCGGTGCGTCGGCCCACCCACGTGCTGCCGGACCTCGAGCGCCTCGGCGCCCCGTTCGCCCTGCCCGTCGTCGAGGGCGACCACGCGCGCTGCGGCGCCGTCGGCGCGACCTGGACGGATCAGGGGGACATCCGCCTGGACCACGGCGACATCGCCGACGACCGCCAGCAGCGGGCCGTGCTCGCCCTGCTCGCCGTGCACTCCGCCGACCGCGCCTGGACGGGCCGCCTCCTGGATGCGCGGGGGACCGTCCTCGGCCCGATCCCGCGGTGAGCGGGGAGCGGCTGGACCGGGCGCTCCTCGCGGCCGGCCTCGCTCGCTCCCGCACCCACGCCCGGCGCATCGTCGAGGAGGGGCGCGCGCGGATCGGCGGGACGCCGGCGACCAAGGTCTCCCAGCAGGTGCCCGCCGGGGCCGAGCTGACCGTCGTCGACGTGCCCGACGGCGTCGAGTACGCCTCGCGCGCCGCCCACAAGCTGCTCCATGCGCTCGAGGAGTCCGGAGTGGACCCGGCGGGTCTGCGCTGCCTCGACGCCGGGGCCTCCACGGGCGGCTTCAGCGACGTGCTGCTGCGACGCGGGGCCGCGACCGTTGTCGCCGTGGACATCGGCCACGACCAGCTCGCCGACCACGTCCGCGCGGACGACCGCGTGATCGTCATGGACGGGACGAGCGTCCGCGACCTCACCCCCGGTCTGATCGGCGGGGAGGTCGACCTCGTGGTCGCCGATCTCTCCTTCATCTCCCTGCGCACCGTCGTCGCCGCCCTCGCCGGGGCGGTGCGCGAGGGAGGGGACCTGCTGCTCATGGTCAAGCCGCAGTTCGAGGTGGGGCGGGAGGCGCTCCCGCGCACGGGCGTGGTCAGCGACCCCGCCGCGCGCGAGCAGGCCGTGCTCGATGTGGCCCGTGAGGCCGCGCTCACAGGGCTGCGACCGCTCGCGGCCCGCACGAGCGCCCTCCCCGGGCAGGACGGCAACCGTGAGTACTTCCTGCACCTGCGCCGCACCGGCGCGACCTGCGGGCTCGACGCCGAGGCCTATGACATGATCGGGGACGCCGTGCACGGCGAGGACCGCTCCGCGAGGAGCCGTGGTCCCCGGCGCCCGGCCGGCCATCAGCCCCCGCAGCACACCCAGGAGGACCCACGAGCATGAGACGGTTCCTCCTCTACGTGCACTCCGGGCGCGCCTCCGCGCTCACCGCGATGCTCACCGTCCTCGCCGAGCTCGGCAACCGCGGGGTCCGCGCCGTGATCATCGACGAGCAGTACGACGAGATCCGCTCCGCGCCCGCGAGCGCGCTGCCGCCGACCCTGCTCGACATCCTCGACTCCGAGGAGGTCGACGTCGTCGACGCCGTCTCCGCGGCGGACATGGTCGAGCTCGGGATCGTCCTCGGCGGCGACGGGACCATCCTGCGCGCCCTCGAGGTGGTCCGCGAGGCGGGGGTCCCCGTGCACGGCGTGAACCTCGGGCACGTCGGCTTCCTCGCCGAGAGCGAGGTCGCCGAGCTCTCCACGACCGTGCGACGGCTCCTGGACGTCGATTACGAGATCGAGGAGCGCGCGACGCTCGACATCGTCGTGCGCGACTCCGCCGACCACGTCCTGCACACCGACTGGGCGCTGAACGACGCGAGCCTCGAGAAGGCGGACCGCCAGAAGATGATCTACGTGGTCATCGAGATCGACGGCCGCCCCGTCTCCTCCTTCGGCTGTGACGGCGTGCTCCTGTCCAGCCCCACAGGCTCCACCGCCTACGGCTTCAGCGCCGGCGGACCGATCGTCTGGCCCGAGGTGGATGCCTTCCTGCTCGTCCCGCTCGCCGCCCACGCCCTGTTCGCGCGCCCTCTCGTGCTGGGCCGCTCCTCCGAGGCCGCGATCGAGATGACGATCGACAACCGTGACGACGGCGTGCTCACCCTCGACGGCCGCCGCGTGGTCGACATCCATGCGGGGACGCGCATCGAGGGCCGGCTCTCCCCACGCTCCGTGCGACTGGTGCGCCTGAAGAACACCCCCTTCGCCGACCGCCTCGTGGAGAAGTTCCAGCTTCCCGTCGTGGGCTGGCGCGGCCGCGTGGGCCGGCAGGTCTGACCCGGGGTCGCCGCGTGCTGTCCACCCTCCGCATCCGCCACATCGGCGTGATCGACGACGCCACCCTCGAGTTCGGACCCGGCTTCACCGCCCTGACCGGTGAGACCGGCGCCGGCAAGACGATGATCGTCACCGGTCTCACCATGCTGCTCGGCGCCCGGCTCGACCGCGGCCGCACCGAGGTCGCCTCGACCGTCGACGGCACCCTCGCCCTCGCCGGCCACGAGCGTCTCGCCGCGGCGCTCGACGAGCTCGGCGCCGAGGACGAGGACGGCGAGGTGCTCGTGGTGCGCCGCGTGACCCGTGACGGCCGCTCCCGCGCGCAGCTCGGCGGGGTCCCCGTCCCCATCGGCACCCTCGCCGATCTCGTGGGCAGCGCCGTGACCGTCCACGGCCAGTCCGACCAGCAGCGTCTCCGCGACCCCGATGCACAGCGCGAGGCGCTGGACCGCTTCGCGTCCGGCACGCTCGGGCCGCTGCTCGAGCGCCACCGCGCCGCCTGGGCCGAGCGCTCCGCCGCCCGCGCCCGCCTCACCGAGCTCGACGAGCTGCTCGCCGACCGCGAGCGCCGCGGCGCCCGGCTCCAGGAGGCCCTCGAGCGCATCGAGGCGACCGACCCGCAGCCGGGGGAGGACGACGAGCTGCGCGCCGAGCTCGAGCGGCTCGGGAGCGCCGAGGAGCTGCGCGGGGCCGGCGCGACCGCCGCCGACGCCCTCGTCGGCGACGACGGCCCCTCGGCCGGCGCCCTCGTCGACATCGCCGCGGAGGCCGTGGGCCGCGCGGCCCGCACCGATCGCACGCTCGAACCGATGCTCGAGCGCCTCGACGCGCTCCGCATCGAGATCTCCGACCTCGCCTCGGAGCTGTCCCTGTACGCGGAGGGGATCGACGCATCCCCCGGGCGGGTCGACGCCGCGAACGAGCGGCTCGCCGAGCTCACCGCCCTCGTGCGGGATCTCGGCGCCCTCCTGCCTGGCCCCGACGGCCCCGCCGAGGACGTCACCGCGCTGCTGGAGACGTCCCGCACCGCCGCCGTGGACCTCGACCGCTTCGAGGGGGCCGAGGCCGAGCGCGCCTCGCTCTCCGAGCGGCTCACCCGGCTCGAGAGCGAGCTCGACGACGCCGCGACCGAGCTGACCGCGGCGCGCACGGCCGCCGCGGCGGAGCTCTCCGCCGCCGTCCAGGAGGAGCTGCGTCTCCTCGAGATGCCGGACGCCGCCCTCACGGTCGAGGTCACGGAGCAGGCCCACCGCTCCCACGGCCGCGATGCCGTCGCGATCCTGCTCGCCCCGCACCCCGGCGCGACGCCCCGCCCCGTGGGCAGCGCGGCCTCCGGCGGTGAGCTCTCCCGTGTCATGCTCGCTCTCGAGGTGGCGCTCGCCTCCTCGCGCGAGGACCGCACGGCCGCCCCCGTCTTCGTCTTCGACGAGATCGATGCCGGGATCGGCGGCCGGGCCGCGCTCGCCGTCGGCCAGCGCCTCCAGCAGCTCGCCCGTCACGCCCAGGTCATCGTCGTCACCCATCTCCCGCAGGTCGCGGCGCATGCGAGCACCCACCTGCAGATCGTGAAGTCCTCCGCGGAGGGCGCCACGAGCTCGACCGTCGAGGTCCTCGACCGCGGCGAGCGGATCCGTGAGCTCGCCCGCATGCTCGCGGGCGACGACCACTCCGACCTCGCGCTCGCCCACGCCGAGGAGCTCCTCGACGACGCCCGGGCGGGAGCCCGATGAGCCCCGCCGTCTCGGGCACGGCGCGGCTCGGCCGCCGCACGAAGGACCTCACCCAGCGCCTCGAGGCCGGCGACATCGCCGTCATCGACCACGAGGACATCGACCGCGTCGCCGCGGAGGCCCTCGTCGAGCGTCGTCCCGCCGCGGTGATCAACGCCGCGGCCTCCACCTCGGGGCGTTACCCCAACGCGGGCCCCCGGATCCTCGTCGAGGCGGGCATCGTGCTCGTCGACGCCGTCGGCCCCGCCCTCTTCGAGACCCTCCGGGACGGCGACGCGATCACGATCGAGAACGGCGCCGTGCACCGGGACGGCGAGGTGGTCCTCCGCGGCGAGGCCCAGGACGAGGCGACCGTCGCCGCCGCCCAGGAGGCGGCCCGCGAGGGGCTCTCCGAGCAGCTCGAGCTGTTCGCGGAGAACACGATGGAGTACATGCTCCGTGAGCGGGACCTGCTGCTGGACGGCGTGGGCGCCCCGGACGTGCGCACCCCCCTGCACGGCCGCTCGGTGCTGATCGTCGTGCGCGGCTACCACTACAAGGAGGACCTCGCGACCCTCCGGCCCTTCATCCGCGAGAACCGGCCCGTGCTCATCGGCGTCGACGGCGGCGCCGACGCGGTCCTCGACAGCGGCCTGCGCCCCGACATGATCATCGGCGACATGGACTCCGTCTCCGATCGGGCCCTGCGCTCCGGGGCGGAGCTCGTCGTCCACGCCTACCGCGACGGCCGCGCTCCCGGCCTCGAGCGGCTGAGCGAGCTCGGCCTCGAGGACCGCGCCGTCGTGTTCGCCGCCTCCGGCACGAGCGAGGACATCGCCATGCTCATGGCCGACGAGAAGGGCGCGAGCGTGATCGTCGCCGTCGGCACCCACGGCACCCTCGAGGAGTTCCTGGACAAGGGGCGCGCCGGGATGAGCTCCACCTTCCTCACGCGGCTGCGGATCGGGTCCAAGCTGGTCGACGCGAAGGGCGTCTCCCGGCTGTACCGCCAGCGCATCTCCACCCTGCAGCTCGTGCTGCTCGCCCTCGCGGGCCTCGTCGCCCTGGGCGCCGCCCTCTGGTCCACCGAGGGAGGCCAGGCGCTGTTCCAGATCGTCGGCGCCCGCCTGGACGGGCTGCTGTCCGCCTTCACCGTGCTGTTCGAGCCCCGGCCCGCCGGGCCGTAGGAGGGAACCGATCCCGTGATCGACTTCCGTTATCACCTCGTCTCGCTGATCTCCGTGTTCCTCGCCCTCGCGGTGGGGATCGTGCTGGGAGCGGGGCCGCTGCGCGACACCCTCGGGGACCAGCTCTCCGGTCAGGTCGAGCAGCTCCGCACCGAGCAGGACACCCTGCGCGGCCAGGTCGACGAGCTCGAGGCGAGCAACGACCAGCTCGCCTCGTTCATCAGCGGCGTGGGACCCCAGATCGTCTCCGGCGCCCTCGCCGGCCAGGACGTCGCCGTCATCACCGACGACGACTCCACCCGCAGCTCCGTCTCGGCGCTCGGCACGCTGCTCGAGGACGCGGGCGCCGGGACCACCTCCCCGGTCGCCCTCGGCGCGACGCTCTGGGACCCCGCCGAGGGCGACGCCCGGGACGAGGCCGTGGCGGACGTCGAGGAGATCGCCCCCGGAGCGCTGATCAGCCAGGGGGCGGACGACGCCACCGCACCGACCTCCTCGGAGCGGCTCGCGACCCTCGTGGTCACCCTGCTCTCCGCCGACGACCCCGCAGGGCTCACCGACACGCAGCGCGAGCAGCTCTGGAAGGTGCTCCAGGACCACCAGCTGGTGACCCTCGCCGACGGCGTCCCCGGCACGGTCGACGCCGTCGTCTACGCGAGCGCGGACCCGGCCGAGTTCACCGTCGAGGCGGACGACGAGACCACCGCGACCGAGCGCGCCCAGGGACAGCTCGCCGCACAGTCGGCCCTGCTCGCCCGGCTGGTCGAGGACGGCGTCCCAGCCGTCGTCGCCGCCGTCACCCCCGCGAACGACGCCTCCACCGGCATCCTCCGCACCGTGCGCGGCGACTCCCGCTTCACGACGCTCTCGACGACCGACCGGCTCCAGGAGGCCGACGGCCCCGTCCTCGCCGTCCTCGCGCTCGTCGAGCAGACCCGCGGCGGATCCGGCGCCTACGGCACCACGACCGACGCGGACGCCCGCCTCCCGCAGCTCCCGGAGACGCAGGGGCTCGGCACGGGCGCCGGCGCCTCCGACGGCGGGGGAGAGGGATGACCGGGGGATCGCTCCGCGCGGAGCTCGAACGCACGAACTACGCGGGCCGCACCGTGACTCTCGCCGAGGGCGCGGCCGTCGTCGGCGCGACGACCCTGCTCTCCCTCCGCGCCGGGCGCCCGGACGCCCTCGTGATCGGCGCCATCGGGGCGCTCGGCCTCGCCGACGACCTCATCGAGCCGCGACGTCGCCGCGCCGGGCTGCCCGTCGAGAAGGGCCTGCGCGGCCATCTCGGGGCGCTGCGCCGCGGGCGCCTCACCACGGGCGCCGCGAAGGCGATCGGCATCCCCGTGGTCGCCGGCATCGGGGCGCTGCTCGCACCGGGGCCCCGCCGGCCGGTGGGGCTGATCGTCGACGCGGGCATCGCCGCAGGATCCGCGAACCTCGTCAACCTGCTCGACCTCCGCCCGGGACGGGCGCTCAAGGTGGTGCTCCCCGCCGCCGCGCTGCTGGCGGCCGTGCCCGCTCGCGACGGCGCGGAGCGGGATGACCGCGAGCGCAGCGGCGCCGCGCTGGCCCTCGCCGCGCTGCTGCCGGGGCTCGCCGCGCTGCCGGCGGACCTGGGGGAGCGCGGCATGCTCGGCGACGCCGGGGCCAACGCCCTCGGCGCCGCCACGGGGGCCGCCGCCGCCCGCCGTCTGCCCGCGCCTGCGCGCGTGGCCCTGCTCGCCGGCATCGTCGCGCTCACCGCGGCGAGCGAGAAGGTCAGCTTCAGCGCGGTCATCGATCGCACGGTGCCGCTGCGCCGGATCGACCGCTGGGGGCGCCGCCCGCTGCCGGGCGACGAGGGGACCCGATGAACGCCGCGCCTGCGCCGCACGCGGCCGAGCCCGCGAAGGGCGTCGGGCCCGGGGCGGCCTCACTCGGCCGGACCGTCCTGCGCGGCGCGGGGATCATCCTCGTCGTCACCCTCGCCGCGCGCATCGCCGGGTTCGTGCGCTACCTCGTGTTCGGGGCGAGCGTCGGCGCCGGGGACGTGGGCACCGCGTACTCGACCGCGAACCTCCTGCCCAACGTGCTCTTCGAGGTCGTCGCAGGCGGCGCGCTCGCCGCCGTCGTCGTGCCGCTCGTCGCGGGGCTGGTCCCCGAGCGCGACCGTCCGGCCGCCGCGGAGAGCGACGCTGTCGCCGCGGAGCGGGCCGACGGCGCCCGCCGGGCGGACGCGATCATCTCGGCGCTGCTGGGATGGGCGCTGCTGCTGACCGTCCCGGTCGCTGTCCTGGTCTCCCTGTTCGCGACCCCCATCGCGGGGTACCTGCTCGCGACCGACGGCACCGGCGCCTCCGGCGTGGCGCTCGGGGCACGCCTGCTGCGGATCTTCTCGGTGCAGCTCCCGCTGTACGCCGTCGCCGTGGTGCTCGGCGCCTACCTGCAGGCGCGCCGGCGGTTCTTCTGGCCGGCGATGATGCCGCTCATCTCCTCGCTCGTGGTGATGGGCGCCTACCGGGTCTACGCGCTGCTGGTCCCCGCCGTCGCGACCTCCACCACGATCTCCTCGGGCGCCGCCGCCTGGCTCGGCTGGGGGACGACGGCCGGCGTCGCCGCGATGTCCGTCCCCGTCGCCGTGGCCGCCCACCGCTCGGGACTGCGACTGCGCCCCACGCTGCGCATGCCCGAGGGGACCGGGCGTCGCGCCCTGCGGCTCGGCGCCGCCGGTCTCGGGGCCGTGGGCGCCCAGCAGGCCGTCATCGCACTCGTGATGGTGCTCGCGATGCGCGCCGGCGGCACGGGCACGCTGCCGGTCTTCCAGTACGCCCAGGCGCTGTACCTGCTGCCCTTCGCCATCCTCGTGGTGCCGCTGGTCACCGCCGGGTTCCCGCAGCTGTCGGAGCTGCGCCTGGTGGGGGACACGATCGGCTTCGCCCGCGCCACGACCGCCGGGCTCCGCTCCGTCATCGCGGCCTCGGTGCTCGGCGCCGCGGCGCTCATCGCCGCCGCCCCCGCGCTCGAGCAGTTCTTCCGGCTCGTGGACCGCGCCGGCGCCGGCGGCGTCGGCTCCGCGACAGCCGCCCTCGCCCTGGGGCTGCCCGGCTTCGCCGTGGCCACCCAGTGCACGCGTGTGCTCTCGGCCGCGCTGCGCGCCCGCGACGCGCTCCTCGTGGGCTCCGCGGGCTGGGTGGTCGCGGCGCTCCTCATCGTGATCCTCGTGCTGCCCTCCCCGGGGCGCACGAGCGCCATGGCCGCCACGGCCTTCGGCCTCGCGATCGCCGGCGGCATGGCGCTCTCCGCCCTCGTGGGCCTGGGACGGGTGAGCGACCTCGTCGCCCCCGGGGGCCAGATCCCGCAGCTGCGCCGCATGGCGATCGTGGCGCCGCTCGCGATGGTCGTCGCCTCGGTGCCCGGCCTCCTCGTCGCCAAGGCGCTGGTGACCGCGAGCACCGGGACGCTCGGCGCGGTCGCGTCGGGGGTGCTCGCCGCGCTGGTCTCCGCCCTGGTCGCGGCCCCGCTGCTCGCCCTGGGGGATCCGCTGCTCGCCCGCTCGGTGATGCGCCGCCTGCGGCGCCGCGGCGGCGAGGAACCGCTCGCGGCGACGGCGACGGGCGTGGGGGAGCGCACCGACGAGGACACGTCCGCATGAGCCTCCGGGTGCTGCTCGTGCGCCCGCGGGCGAGCGGCGGGCTCGCCGCGCACGTGGACCAGGAGCACGCCGCGCTCGAGGCGGCCGGCGCCGAGGTCCACGCCTCGGCGGCGGTGATCGGGGAGCGTCCCTCCCCGCGCGCCGACGGCGCCGCGCTGCGCGGTCTGCGCCGGGAGGTGACCGCGCTCCGATCGACCGGGCCGATCGCCGTGCACGCGCACGGGCTGCGGGCCGGCGCCCTCTCGGCGCTCGCCGTGCGCTCCCTGGGACCGGCGCGCGGCGCGGCACCGGTGCGGCTCGTCGTGACCCTGCACAACCGCACCGTCGGCGGCACGGCCGTGCGCGCCGCGGGGGCGGTGCTGCTGCGGATCCTCACGAGCCGCGCCGACGTCGTCCTCGCCGTCTCCCCGGATCTCGCCGAGCAGGCAGCCCGCGCCGGGGCGCGCGAGGTGCTCCACGCCGTCGTCCCGGCTCCGGCAGGTCTGTCGGGTTCCATCGATCCTGTCGATCCGGCCCGTCCTGCTGAGCCTGCTGACGCCGCCCGTCCGCTCGACGTGCTCGTCATCGCCCGCCTCGCTCCGCAGAAGGGGCTCCCGGACCTCCTGGACGCCGTCGCGGCGCTCGAACGCGATCCCGGCACCCGGGGGCGGGTGCGCGTCGGGATCGCCGGCGACGGGCCGCTGCGGCAGGCGCTCGCCGAGCGGATCGCCGCGGAGCGCCTGCCGGTCGAGCTGCTGGGACGCCGTGAGGACGTCCCCGCGCTGCTCGCCCGCGCGGACCTCGTGGTCTCCGCGGCGCGCTGGGAGGGGCAGCCGGTGGCGCTCCAGGAGGCCCTCCGCGCCGGCCGCGCGATCATCGCGACGGATGCGGGCGGGACCCGCTGGGTGACGCAGGAGGCCGCGACACTCGTGCCCGTGGGCGACGCTCCGGCCCTCGCGTCTGCGATCCTGGAGCATCTCGACCCGGCGGTCCGCCGCCACCGGGAGCAGGCCTCGCGACAGCGGGCCCGCTCCCTCCCCGGAGCACGTGACATGACCGACCAGCTCCTCGACGTCCTGGCCCCCCGCGATCCCCGATGGTAGGTTGACAGTTCGTGGCAGATACCAGCGTGAACACCCCCCGAACCGGTACCGGACCGATCCCCAGGATCGGCCAGAGCGCCTCGACGAAGCCGTTCCGGAATCCCGGCACCTCCAAGCACATCTTCGTGACCGGGGGTGTCGTCTCCAGCCTCGGGAAGGGCCTGACCGCCTCCTCGCTCGGCATGCTCCTGCGCTCCCGCGGCCTCGCGGTGAAGATGCAGAAGCTCGACCCGTACCTCAACGTGGACCCGGGCACCATGAACCCGTTCCAGCACGGCGAGGTCTTCGTGACCGAGGACGGCGCCGAGACCGATCTCGACATCGGCCACTACGAGCGCTTCCTCGACGAGAACCTCGGCGCGAACGCGAACGTGACCACGGGCCAGGTCTACTCGAACGTCATCGCCAAGGAGCGGCGCGGCGAGTACCTCGGCGACACCGTCCAGGTCATCCCGCACATCACGAACGCGATCAAGGAGTCGATGCGCGCGCAGGCCGGTGAGGGCGTGGACGTCATCATCACCGAGATCGGCGGCACCGTCGGCGACATCGAGTCCCAGCCGTTCCTCGAGGCCGCCCGCCAGGTGCGCCAGGACCTGGGCCGCGAGAACGTGTTCTTCGTGCACGTCTCGCTCGTGCCGTTCATCGGTCCCTCCCAGGAGCTGAAGACCAAGCCCACCCAGCACTCGGTCGCCGCGCTGCGCTCGATCGGCATCCAGCCCGACGCGATCGTGCTGCGCGCGGACCGCCAGCTGCCCACCTCGGTCAAGGCGAAGATCTCCTCCATGTGCGACGTCGACATCGACGCGGTCGTCACCTGCGCGGACGCCCCCTCGATCTACGACATCCCCCACGTCATCCACGACGAGGGCCTCGACGCCTACGCGATCCGCCGTCTCGACCTGCTCAGCCACGACGTGGACTGGTCGCAGTGGGACTCCCTGCTCCAGCGCGTCCACCACCCCCTGCACTTCGTCGAGGTGGCGCTGGTGGGCAAGTACGTCGACCTCCCCGACGCCTACCTCTCGGTGACCGAGGCGGTGCGCGCGGGCGGCTTCCACCACAGCGCCAAGGTCGCGATCCGCTGGGTCGAGTCCGACTCCTGCGCGACCGCCGAGGGCGCCGCCGCGGCGCTCAAGGGCGTCGACGCGATCGTCGTCCCCGGCGGGTTCGGCGTGCGCGGCGTCGACGGGAAGGTCGGCGCCCTGCGCCACGCCCGCACCCACGGCATCCCCGCCCTGGGCCTGTGCCTGGGCATGCAGTGCATGGTCATCGAGTACGCCCGCACGGAGCTCGGCTGGGCCGACGCCCACTCCTCCGAGTTCGACCCGACGACCGCCCACCCGGTCATCGCGACGATGGCGGAGCAGCAGGACATCGTCTCCGGCGAGGGCGACCTGGGCGGCACCATGCGCCTGGGCTCCTACGACCACCAGCTCACCGAGGGCTCGCTCGCGGCGACCGTCTACGGCTCCACCCGGGTCGCCGAGCGCCACCGCCACCGCTACGAGGTCAACAACGGCTTCCGCGAGGAGATCGAGAAGGCCGGCCTGCGGATCTCCGGCGTCTCCGCGGACCGCTCGCTCGTGGAGTTCGTGGAGCTGCCCGTCGAGGAGCACCCGTACTACATCGGCACGCAGGCCCACCCGGAGCTGAAGTCCCGCCCCACCAAGGCGCACCCGCTGTTCGCGGGTCTCGTCGGCGCGGCGATCGACGCCCAGAAGGCCACCCGTCTGCTCGAGGTCGACCCGGTCGAGGTGGACCCGGTCGTCGAGATCGACGACGCCGCGGCGGACGCCGAGGATGCCTGACCAGCACGAGGGGCAGGTCCCGCAGGAGCTGCGGGACCTACCCGCCCCCCGACCCGTCGCCGAGCGGCGCGTGCTGCACGACGGCATGGTCTGGGACCTGGTGCGCGACACGATCGACTTCGCACCGGGCGTCCGCTTCGACCGCGAGTACGTGTGGCACACCGGTGCCGTGGCCGTGCTCGCGGTGGACGACGCCGACCGTGTGCTCATGATCCGTCAGTATCGCCACCCCGTGGGCCACGAGCTCTGGGAGATCCCGGCCGGCCTGCTCGACCTCGACGGCGAGGCGCCGCATCGGGCGGCCGCCCGCGAGCTCGCCGAGGA
Source organism: Brachybacterium horti (assembly GCF_054777615.1). Lineage (NCBI taxonomy): Bacteria > Bacillati > Actinomycetota > Actinomycetes > Micrococcales > Dermabacteraceae > Brachybacterium > Brachybacterium horti. The sequence continues at coordinate 901,252 of NZ_BAAHAM010000002.1, read as the reverse complement.
GACCGGCACTGAGCCGCTGTCCCTGGCCACCCTGGTGGACCTGCGTCCCAGCCCCGGCGGCAACGACGAGGTCATCCGGGTCTACCTCGCCGACGGCGTCCGGGCGAGCGAGCAGGAGTACGAGCGCACCCACGAGGAGGCGGAGATCGTCACGCGCTGGGTGCCGCTCGCAGAGGCGGTCACCGCCGTGCTCGAGGGCCGCATCACGAACGGCACGACCGTCTCGGCGCTGCTCGCCCTGCAGGCGGCCCGGACGACGGGCACCGCCCTGCGTCCGGCCGACGCCCCCTTCATGGAGCGCCCCGGGCGGTGAGCCCGGGGCGGGCTCAGGCCCGCTCGACGAGCGCCCCTCGGATCACCGGCGCGGCCAGCTCGACCTGCCACGGCCGCGCCCCGAGGGCGAACAGCTCCTCCTCGACCTGGGCGACGTCGCCCGGCGTCTCGTGCTCCCAGGTCCAGGTGCGCAGCACCCCCGGCTGGAGGAGGTTCTCGGTGGGCACGTGCAGCTCCTCCGCCCGCTCGCCGACGGCCGTGCGCAGCAGCTGGTACCGCTCCCAGACCTCGGGGTACTTCTTCGACCACAGCTTGTGGGGCGGGGGATAGGACGCCTCGGAGCGGTCGGGCAGGTGCGCGGCGGGGAGGTCGAGGCCCGAGCGGGCCGCCTTCCACCAGGTGTCCTTCTTGCGCAGCGGCGCGGGCAGCGAGCGGTCGAAGGCCTCACGGCCGCGGGGCGACTCCTTGGCCGCCGCGACGATATCGCGGTCCTTGATGACGCGGTGGGGGGAGAGGTCCTCGCGGGAGGCGATCTCGTCGCGACGCTCCCACATGGCGCGCGCCGCCGCGAGCTGCTTGGCCGATCGCAGCCCGCCGATGCCGTGCAGGCCCCGCCAGGTCGAGGAGCGGGTGGGGCCCTGCTCCCGGGTCGCCTCGTGGGCGAACTCCTCGCGGGCCCACTGCTCCTTGCCCGCCTCGCGCAGGCGCGCCGCGAGCACGTCCCGCACCTCGACGAGGACCTCGACGTCGAGCGCCGCGTAGACGAGCCAGCTCTCCGGGAGCGGACGCTTGGACCAGTCCGCGGCGGAGTGCTCCTTGGCCAGCGAGAGACCGAGGGTGTCCTCGACGACCGCACCCAGGCCCACGCGCTCCATGCCCAGCAGGCGGGCGGCGAGCTCGGTGTCGAAGAGGGAGCCGGGGCGCAGTCCCAGCTCGGCGAGGCTCGGGAGGTCCTGGCCCGCCGCGTGGAGGACCCATTCGCGCTCCGCGAGGAGCGTGGGGAGGGTCGAGGGCATCGTGAAGGCGAGGGGGTCGATGAGCGCCGTGCCCGCGGCCTCGGTGCGCAGCTGGACCAGATAGGCGCGCGAGCTGTAGCGGTAGCTCGAGGCGCGCTCGGCGTCCACCGCGACGGGCTCGTCGGGCGCGCTCGCCGCGGCCTCGCACCAGGCGAGGAGCGGCTGGATCCGGTCGATGACGGGCACCAGCCCGTCTCGCGGCGCGGTGAGCGGGGTCGGGGCGGGGCGCTCGGCGTCCTCGGCCGCGGGGTCCGGGGTGGTCTGGTCGCGGACGGGACCGGTCATCATTCTCCTGGGGAGGGGGCGGTGCTGGGGGAGCCCGGGGTGCGGGGTGCGCGCGCCCGGTGGCTCGGGGCGATCGGGGCGACGCGCGCCGGGGCGGGCGGCAGGCCTCCCGCGGCGGCGAGCATCGCGGTCCAGGCGTCGAAGTGCGGGGCGAGGTCCTCGCCGACGGGAGTCCACGAGACCCGCATCTCGACGTCGACCGTCGAGGGGCGCGAGGCGAGGGAGCCGTAGGACTGCGAGACCACGCGGGTCGCCGTGCAGCCCAGCTCTCGGGACTCGGCCTCGTGCAGCTCGAGGGACTCGGTCACCCAGGACCAGGCGACGTCGCCGAGCATCGACTCGATCGCGAACTCGGGCTCGAGCTGCGCCTGCACCAGCGCGACCATGCGCACCGTGCCGTCCCAGGCCTCCTGGCCCTCGGGGTCGTGGAGGATGACCAGGCGCCCGCTCGCGAGCTCCTCGTCGTGGACCACGATCTCCGCGGTCGCCGCCCACGCGGAGGGCGCCATGCGGGAGGGGGCGGGGATCTCCCGCCATTCCAGCTCGGGGCGCAGCGCGGTGGCGGTCATCGCCGCGACGGCGGAGCGGAAGGCGTCGTCGCCGGGACGGAATCGATGCACGGACACGCGTGGGAGCGTATCCGGACGCACCGGGCGCACGGCGCAGGCGCGCCGCCCGCCGGGGAACCGGCTCCCGCGGTCCTGCTGGCGGTCACGGGAGCGGCGCCGGGCCCGGCGTGGAGGCGCGGTCCCGGCACCGATGCGGCTCAGGCGCCGGCGGCGTCGTCGGAGTGGACGAGGCTCACCGAGTTGATGCAGTACCGCTCGTCCGTCGGGGTGGGGAAGCCCTCGCCCTCGAAGACGTGGCCCAGGTGCGAGCCGCAGCGGGCGCAGCGCACCTCGACGCGCCGCATGCCCAGCGACCTGTCCTCGAGGAGCTCGACGGCGTCGGAGTCCGTGGGGGCGTAGAAGGCGGGCCATCCGCAGTGCGCGTCGAACTGGGTCTCGGCGGTGAACAGCTCGGCGCCGCAGGCGCGGCAGGCGTAGGTGCCGGCCTCGCGGACCTCCTCGTACTCGCCGGTGAAGGGGCGCTCCGTGGCGCCCTCGCGCAGCACCTGGTACGCGGCGGGGCCGAGGCGCTCGCGCCACTCCTCCTGGCTGATGGCCACGGGATAGGGACGGGATCCGATGGGCTGGTGGGACACGGGGTCCTCCGATCTGCGGGAAGCGGTCGCGGCGGGCGGTGGGAGCGCCGTGGGGCGGCTCCGGGGGAGCGGGACCGGCCGTGCGCACGAGGTCGAGGACGTGCAGGTCGGGGCCGATCGCTCCCAGCGGGCGCCCTGACTCGATCCTAGGCCGATGTCTAGACTGCTGGGCATGAGCCGCGACACCTCCGGGACCACCCTCCGTCACCGCGAGCAGGCCCCCCAGGAGCACCGCACCTCCCTGCTCCCGCAGATCCGGTGGGCGGACGCCGCCGTCGTCGGAGGGATCGGGGCCGCCGGGGCCTTCGCCCTCAGCGCCGGACTGCTCGCCCTCGGCGCGCGGGTCATGGCGCGCCTCCCGCTCGTGCCCCAGATGGGGATCCGCCAGCGGCCCGATCTCGCGGTCCGCGCCGTCTTCCCGGACCGTGTCCACCTCGACGAGTCCTCGGAGTCGCGCCGGGCCGGGTACCTCGCCCTGCGCCAGGGCGGGGGCGGCGTGCACCTCCGGCTGGGTCCCGTGGAGGGACGCCCGACGCCGCGCACCGTCGCCCGTCCCGTGCTCGCGAGGGACACGGACGCCCCGCTCCAGGTCGCCCGCACCAACGTCAACGGCTTCTTCTGGGCCGGCACACCGTGGACGGCCCACGGCCTGTCCACCGAGGACGTCCAGGTCGACTCGCCGGTCGGGTACATGCCGGCGTGGCTGGTGCGACCGGACGAGGCGGCGGGCTCCGCCCCGGGCAACGCCGACACCTGGGCGATCTTCGTGCACGGCCACGGCTCGACCCGCGGCGAGGCGCTGCGCAGCATCCCGCTCCTGCACCGCCTGGGGCTCACGACGCTCGCGATCACCTACCGCAACGACGCCGGCGGCCCGGCCTCCGCCGACAGCATGTACCACCTCGGCTCGGACGAGTGGGAGGACACCGAGGCGGCGATCGAGTACGCGCTCGCGAACGGTGCCCGGCGCATCGTGCTCATGGGCTTCTCGATGGGCGGCGGCATCGTCCTGCGCACCTCCGTGCGCTCCGCGCACCGCGAGGCGATCGCGGCGCTCGTGCTCGACTCCCCGGCCGTGGACTGGCAGGACATCCTCATCTACCACGCGACGGCGCTCAAGGCCCCCCGCCCCATGCGCAGGCTCGCGCTGTGGATGATGACCTCGAACCGGGGCGCGCGCATCGTGCGCCTCCACGAGCCGCTCGCACTCGCCGAGATGACCCCCGACTTCTACGGCCGCACCCTGCGCCATCCCACGCTGCTCTTCCATGCGCTGGACGACGCGACGGTGCCGCCGGCCCCCAGCCGCCGGCTCGCCGCGCTGCTCCCGGACCTCGTGCGCTTCGAGCCCTTCGAGGGCGCGTCCCACACCCGCGAGTGGAACCGGGACCCCGGCCGCTGGGAGCGGATCCTCGCCGAGTTCCTCGTGGACACGCTCGATCTCGGGGTCGACGTCGGCGCGCTCGAGCTCCCGCTGCGGGACCCCGCCTCGCCGCCGCTGCCGCAGTCGGTCGGCACGCGGGTCTGAGCGGTCCCGGAAGGCGGGATCAGCCCCGTCGCCGCCAGCGCGGGATCATCGCCTCCTCGCCGAGCAGCAGCGAGTCCAGCGTCCAGCGCTGATCACGGGGCGCCCCGTCGATCACGTGCGGGGAGGTCCCTCCCACCGTGCGCGCCGTGACCGAGAAGCACAGCTCGTCGAGCCGTCCCGCGGCGGCGAGCGTGCCCAGGGTGCCGGGCCCGCCCTCCGCCTGGATCGCGAGGAGCCCGCGCCCGGCGAGCACGTCGAGCGCCTCGACCGCGCCGGCGGCGGGGAGCACCTGCTCGGCCGGGAGCCCCGACCGCTCCCGGGCGGCGTCGAGGCCCGTCGCCGGGGTGAGCAGCAGCAGCGGCCAGTGCTCGTCCAGACCCTCCGGCAGCTCACCGGTCGTGGAGAGCACGGCGAGCACGGGGGTGCGCGCACCGCCCGGTCGGAGGTCCTCGCCGGCGAGGTGCGCGTCCTCTGCCGGGTGGGTGTAGTCCTCGGCCCGCACGGTCCCCGCGCCCACGAGCACGACGTCAGCGAGGGCGCGCAGCACGCCGAAGACGAGCGAGTCGTCGGGATTGCGCAGCGGGCCGCTCGTGCCGTCGGCCCCGGTCACGGAGCCGTCGATCGTCGTGTTCATCATGGCGCGCACGCTCGTGCGGCCGGCGGGCGGCGCGTACAGCTCGGCGAGCGCGCGCGCCCCGGCGGCGTCGTCGTCGATCCGGAGGGGGCGGGGGAGGAGGGCGCCGTCGCGCCGGACCAGCTGCAGGGAGCTCATGCCCCGATCATCCCGCACTTCCCCGTGGACCGGGACAGGTCCCGCGCGCCCCTACACTGGCCCGCGTGACCGCTGCCCTCGCCGACCGCCGCCCCGAGCCCACCCTGGACCGCCTCCTCGCGGACCTGGTGCCGCCGCCCCGGTTCGCGCAGGCGAGGCTGGAGACCTATCGCCCGGACCCCGAGCACCCCTCCCAGCAGCAGACCAAGGAGCGGATCACGGCCTTCGCCGCGGAGCTCTCCCGTCCGCGGAAGGCCGGTCTGCTCTCGCGGCTGCGCCGGCAGAGCACCGAGGCGCGCGGCATCTACCTCGACGGCGGCTTCGGCGTGGGCAAGACCCACCTGCTGACGTCGCTCTTCCACGCCGTGCCCGGCAAGCGGGTCTACGGGACCTTCGTGGAGTACACGGACCTCGTGGGGGCGCTCGGCTTCCAGCGGGCCGTGGACCTGCTGCGCGAGAGCGTCCTCGTGTGCATCGACGAGTTCGAGCTCGACGACCCCGGCGACACGCTGCTCATGACCCGCCTGATCCGTGAGCTCTCCGACCGGGGCGTCGCCGTCGCGGCGACCTCGAACACCCTGCCGGAGGCGCTCGGAGAGGGACGCTTCGCCGCCCAGGACTTCCTGCGCGAGATCCGCTCCATGTCCGAGCGCTTCGACGTCATGCGCATCGACGGCGAGGACTACCGGCGCCGGGACGGGATCCGGGAGATCTCGGCGCTCCCCACCGAGCGGGTGCGCGAGCACGCCGCCGCGCAGGAGGGAGCGACCCTCGACTCCTTCGAGGGCCTGCTCGACCACCTCGCGACCCTGCATCCCTCCCGCTACGGCGCCCTCATCGACGAGGTGACCGCGGCGCATGTGACCGGGCTGCGCGTGCTCAGCCACCACCACCATGCGCTGCGCTTCGTCGTGCTCGTGGACCGGCTCTACGACCGCGAGGTGCCGATGCTGCTCTCCGCGGAGGACGACGCCGCCGTGGTGCCGACCCTGTTCACCGAGGAGCTGCTGCGCAGCGGTTACCGCAAGAAGTACTACCGCTCGCTCTCGCGGCTCGCCTCGCTCGCCCACGACGGGCTCGCGCTCGCCGAGGAGCCCGCGGGGCGCTGAGCCGGGCCCGGGACCCCGGGGGTCGGCGGGTCAGACGGTGCGCGCCACGAGGACTCCCGGGCCGTCCAGGCCCGTCACGCCGCCGCCGTCGGCCCCGTCGGCCCCGCGGAGCGGCGCGCCGAAGCGGGCGAGCACCTCGCCCGCGACGGGGAGCGTCGCCCGGCCCTCCCCCCGATGCGCGAGCACGGCGACGTCGCCGCGGCGCAGGAGCACGGTCTCCTCGGCGAGCACGTCGACGCTCGTCGCCCGCAGATCGGGGTCGCGCAGGGCGGGCAGGTCGCGGCGCAGGCCGATCAGCGTGCGGTACCAGGCGAGCATGCGCGCGTGCTCGTCCCGGGAGCGCTCCTCCCAGCGCAGGATCGAGGCGGTGAAGGTGGCGCGGTCCTGCGGGTCGGGGACCTCCTCCGCCCAGCCCATCCGAGAGAACTCCTCGGTGCGACCCGCGGTGACGAGGCGTCCCAGCTCCTCGTCGTGGTCGGTGACATAGGCGAAGGGGGTCGAGGCGGCCCACTCCTCGCCCTGGAAGAGCATCGGGGTGCCCGGTCCCAGGAGGATCAGCGCGGCCGCCGCGGCATGGCGCCGCGGGTCCAGTCCGTGGTGGATGCGGTCCCCGGCGGCGCGGTTGCCCACCTGGTCGTGGTCCTGGAGGAAGGTGACGAAGGAGTGGGCGTCGTAGTCCGCCGAGGCCGGGTCGACGGGGGCGCCCCAGTCCTGACCGCGGAAGCTCGAGTAGCCGCCGTCGTGGAGGAACACCCGCGTCAGGACCGTCGCGAGCACCTCGGCGGAGCCGAAGTCCCCGTAGTAGCCCTCCCGCTCCCCGGTGATCCAGGCGTGGACGCCGTGGTGGACGTCGTCCGCCCACTGCATGTCCATGCCGAGGCCGCCGCCGGCGACCGGGGTCACGGTCGCCGGGTCGTTGCGGTCGGACTCGGCGATCAGGAGCAGCGGTCGGCCGGTCTCGCGCTCCCAGCCCTCCACGGCGAGCGCGAGCTCGGCGAGGAAGGGGAGCGCGGAGTCGTCGTGCAGCTCGTGCACGGCGTCCAGCCGCAGTCCGTCCAGACCCATCCCCACGAGCCACTGGTGGGCGGCGCCGATCAGGAACGCCCGGACCTCCGCCGACCCCGGCTGGTCGAGGTTCACGGCCTCTCCCCAGGGCGTGTGGTGGCGATCGGTGAAGTAGGGACCCTGCAGGCCGAGGTAGTTCCCGGCGGGCCCCAGGTGGTTGAACACCACGTCGAGCAGCACGGCGATCCCGCGCCGGTGCGCGGCGGCGACGAAGCGGGCGAGGGCCCCGGGCCCCCCGTACGCGGCGTGGACCGCATACAGCCCCACCCCGTCGTAGCCCCAGCCGCGGTCCCCGGGGAAGGCCGCGAGCGGCATGAGCTCGACCGCGTCCACCCCGAGCTCCACGAGCTCGTCCAGACGCCCGATCGCGGAGTCCAGGGTGCCGCCGCGGCCGTCCGGCCCGGGGGTGAAGGTCCCCAGGTGCAGCTCGTACAGGACACGGCCCCGCAGCGGGCGACCCTCCCAGGGGGAGCCCTCCGCGGCGAGCGAGCGGAGCGCCGCGAGGTCGACGACCTCGCTCTCGCCGTGGACGCCGTCGGGCTGGGACAGCGAACGCGGATCGGGGATCCACGGTCCGTCCCCGTCCAGCCGGAAGGCGTAGCGCTCGCCGGGGTGGGCAGGGGAGTCCGGCAGCGTGTGCCAGCCCCGCTCGTCCCGTCGCAGGGACGAGACCTCACCGTCGCGGCGGATCTCGACGTGCTCGGCCGACGGTGCCCAGACCGCGTGGCCACCGGTGAGATCGTGGGAGACGGGCGGCGGCGTGCGGGTCATCGTCCCGCCCCCTCCGCCTCGCGGACCAGCAGGGCGACGGGCAGCTCCTCGAGCAGCTCCCGCAGCGGCACGAGGCCGCCCTCGACGTCCCGCCCGGTGAGCAGATCCCGCCAGCGGCCCTCGGGCAGGGAGAGCCGCGCATCGCCCCAGCCGCCGCGCTGGGCGAGACCGTGCGCGAGGCGCGTGGCGACCGTGACCGCCTCGAGGGGTCCCTCGTCGACGGCGCGGCCGAAGGCGACGGCGTGGGAGGTGGTGGTCGGCAGCGGGCGGTAGGCGGCGTGGCGGCCGGCGAAGAGCTCCGGCCGCTCCCGGCGCAGGCCCAGCGCGCGGTGCGTGAGCCAGAGCTTCTCGTCGCCCACGCCGTCGGCTCCGGCGCCCTCGATCATCCGCTCGAGTCGCGCCGCATGGGCCGCATGGTCGACGGGACGACGGTTGTCGGGATCCACCAGGGACAGGTCCACGGTCTCGTTGCCCTGGTAGACGTCCGGCACGCCCGGCATCGTGAGCTGCACGAGCTTCTGGCCCAGGATCGCCGCCCGCTGGGCGGGCAGGGTGCGGCGGGTCCAGTCGGAGAGGACGGCGTCCACCTCGGGGGAGGCGAGCGCCGCCCGCGCGAGGTCCTGGACCTCCTGCTCGTAGGCGGGATCCGGCTCGGTCCAGCTGGTGCGGGTCTTCGCCTCGCGCATCGCCTTCTCGAGGTAGCCGGTGAGGCGCTCCTCGGTGATCCGCGGGGCGTCCGCCCCGGGCAGGTCCCAGCACGCCGCGAGCACCTGCCACAGCAGCAGCGCGATCGCGCCGTCGACCCGGTCGCCGCGCGATCCGGCGGTCGCCTGCTCGAGCGCCTGCACCGTCACGGCCCAGTCGAGCGGCGCCTCCGTGAGCACGGCGAGCCGTGCGCGCACGTCCTCGCTGCGCTTCGTGTCATGGGTGGACAGCGTGGTCATCGAGTCCGGGCGGGTGCGGACCATCATCAGGGCGTGGTCGTGGAGGTCGTCCGGCTCCACCCCGATCCGGTCCGGGTCCGCGCCGACCTCCGTGACGGGCAGGAAGCGCGGATAGCGGTAGAAGGCGGTGTCCTCGTGCGCCTTCGCGTGGACGGGCCCGCAGGTCTGCGCGAAGCGCACCACCACCTCGGCCCGGTCGGCGCTCGCCGTGCGTCCCGCGCTGCCCACCTCGTCGCCGCACACCAGGGCGACGACCAGCTCGAGCGCCGCGACGACGTCCTCGTCCTCCCCGAGCGCGAGCCGTGCCCGCGCGGCGGCGTGCTCGACCACGGCCCGCTCGGCGCCCGGCGCGGGCTCCCCGGGCACGATGTACGCGCGATAGCGGTCCATCGAGCCGAGCAGCGCGACGACGACCTTCTGGAGGTTGCGCCGGGTCGTGTCGCGCAGGCGGATGTCCTCCTGGCAGATCCGGTGGATGAGGGAGGTGAGCCGTTCGATCTCCGCCCACAGGCTCGTGGACACCACGAGCCGGGTCGACTCCTCCGCGATCTGGTCGAAGCTGCGCTGGTCGCCGGTCATCCGCTGCCAGAGCTGGGTGAGCCCGAGCGCACCGCGCGGGTCGTGGAACAGCCCGCCCACCCGCCACAGGGCGTCGTAGCCCGTCGTCCCGTCGCACGGCATGTCCCCGGGCAGGGTCTCCTCGCCCTCGAGGATCTTCTCCACGACGGTCCAGGCGGCCCCGCTCGCCGCCTCGAGGTCACGGAGGTAACCACGGGGGTCCGCGAGGCCGTCGGGGTGGTCGATGCGGTAGCCGTCGATCACTCCCTCGCCCTGCAGCCGCAGCAGCGTCGCGTGCGTGGCCTCGAAGACCTCGGGCAGCTCGACCCGGATGGCGGCGAGGGTGTCCACGTCGAAGAAGCGCCGGTAGTTCAGCTCGTCGTCCGCGACCTTCCAGTAGGCGAGGCGGTACCACTGGCGTTCGAGGAGATCGGCGAGGCCCAGGTGCTCGGTGCCCGCCGCGAGCGGCAGGACGTGGTCGAAATAGCGGAGCACCTGCTCCTCGCGGGCGGTGCCGTCGCCCTGCGGGACCATCGCGGTCCCGACGGAGAGCTCGCCGTCGGCGAGCACGGAGCCGATGGGCCGCCCGAGCACGGGCACGAGGATCCCCTGCCCGGCGGGGTCGAGGTCGAACCAGTCGGCGAAGGGGGAGGCGGGGCCGTCGCGCAGCACGGACCACAGCGCGTGGTTGTGCCAGATCGGTGTGGGGATCGCCATGTGGTTGGGGACCACGTCGACGATCAGCCCCATGCCGTGGTCGTGGGCGGCGGCCGCGAGCCGGCGCAGCGCCTCCTCCCCGCCGATGTCCTCCGAGACGCGACGGTGGTCGACGACGTCGTAGCCGTGCATCGACCCCGGGGCGGCCTGCAGCACGGGGGAGCAGAACACGTGGCCCACGCCGAGCCGCGCGAGGTAGGGGACGAGCGCGGCGGCATCGTCGGCCGTGAACCCCGCGTGCAGCTGCAGGCGGTAGGTGGACGTGGGCGGTGCCGGACGGTCCACGGCGGGGACGGCTCCGGTGCGATGGGCGGTGCTCACGATGTGCCTCCGGGTGATCGATGGTCCGGCGGCTCCCCGGCCCGGTGCCGGGGAGCGCTCCTCAGCGGTGCGGGTGGTCTCAGCCCTGGTCCTCGCCGGCGGGGTCCTCGATCGCCGGCCGCATGAGCAGCAGCATCGAGTGCGCGGGGCGCGTGATCGTGGTCCCCGCCGCCAGCTCGGCGTCCACCTCGTCCTCGCCGTCGGTGCCCAGCACGGTGGTCCACACGGGGCCGTGGTCCTCGCCGGGGAGCGTGAACTCGACCCCGTTCCCGGAGGCGTTGAACAGCAGGAGGGCGGAGTCGTCGACGATCTGGGCGCCGCGGGCGTCCGGCTCCGGGATCGCCGAGCCGTTGAGGAACACCGTGAGGCACTTGTTCTCCGCGGCGTTCCAGTCCTCGTCCGTCATGGGGGCGCCGTCGGTGCCGATCCACTCCACGTCGGGGAGGCTCGAGGCGGAGCCCTCGCGCACCACGCCCTGCAGGAACCGCCGGCGGCGGAAGATCGGGTGCTCGCGGCGCAGGGCGATCATGCGCTGCGTGAACCAGAGCATGTCCATCTGGTCCGGCTCGAGCTCCCAGTGCATCCAGGAGATCTCGTCGTCCTGGCAGTAGGTGTTGTTGTTGCCGCCCTGCGTGCGGCCCATCTCGTCGCCGTGGAGGATCATCGGGACCCCCTGGCTGACGAGCAGCGTCGCCATGAGGTTCTTCGCGCGGCGCAGGCGGAGGTCGAGCACCGAGCGGTCGTCCGTCGGCCCCTCCGCACCCGAGTTCCAGGAGCGGTTGTGGGACTCGCCGTCGTTGCCGCCCTCGCCGTTGGCCTCGTTGTGGCGCTCGTTGTAGGAGACCAGGTCGCGCAGCGTGAAGCCGTCGTGGGCGGTGACGAAGTTGATCGAGGCGATGGGGGTGCGCCCGGTGTGCTGGTAGAGGTCCGAGCTGCCGGCCAGGCGCGAGGAGAACTCGCCGATCATGCCCGGCTCGGAGCGGTGGAAGTCGCGCACCGTGTCGCGGAATCGGCCGTTCCACTCCGACCACAGCGGCGGGAAGCCGCCCACCTGGTAGCCGCCCTCGCCGAGGTCCCAGGGCTCCGCGATGAGCTTGACCTGGGAGATCACCGGGTCCTGCTGGATGATGTCGAAGAAGGCGGAGAGCCGGTCCACCTCGTGCAGCTCCCGGGCGAGGGTCGAGGCGAGATCGAAGCGGAAGCCGTCCACATGCATCTCGGTGACCCAGTAGCGCAGCGAGTCCATGATCAGCTGCAGCACGTGCGGGGTGCGCATGAGCAGCGAGTTCCCGGTGCCGGTGGTGTCGTAGTAGTGCGCCCTGTCCTCCTCCACGAGGCGGTAGTAGGACGCGTTGTCGATGCCGCGGAAGGACAGCGTGGGGCCCATGTGGTTGCCCTCGGCGGTGTGGTTGTAGACCACGTCGAGGATGACCTCGATGCCGGCCGCATGGAGGTTCTTGACCATGGTCTTGAACTCCTGGACCTGCTGGCCCCGGTCCCCGGCGTAGGCGTACTCGTTGTGGGGCGCGAAGAAGCCGATGGTGTTGTAGCCCCAGTAGTTGCGCATCCCCTTCTCGACGAGGTGGCCGTCCTGCACGAACTGGTGAACGGGCATGAGCTCGACGGCGGTGACCCCGAGCTCGGTGAGGTGCTCGATGATCGCGGGGTGCCCCATGGCGACGTAGGTGCCGCGGATCGACTCGTCGACGTCGGGGTGGAGCATCGTCAGGCCCTTGACGTGCGCCTCGTAGATCACGGTGTCGTGGTACTCGTGGGCGGGGGAGTGGTCGCTACCCCAGTCGAAGTAGGGGGAGACGACGACCGAGTGCATCGTGTGCGCCGCGGAGTCCTCCGTGTTGCGCGCCTCGTGGTCCTCGAAGTCGTAGCTGTACAGCGAGGGATGGTTGCTGGCCATCCCCGAGATCGCCTTCGCGTACGGGTCCAGCAGGAGCTTGCTGGGATCGCAGCGCAGTCCGGCCGCGGGGTCGAAGGGGCCGTGCACGCGGTACCCGTAGCGCTGCCCGGGCTGCACCGCGGGCAGGTAGACGTGCCAGACGAAGGCGTCGACCTCGGTGAGCTCGATGCGGGTCTCGGCGCCCGCATCGTCGAGCAGGCACAGCTCCACGCGCTCGGCGGCCTCCGAGAACAGGGCGAAGTTGGTGCCGGAGCCGTCGAACGTGGCTCCCAGGGGATACGACTGACCGGGCCAGATCTGCATGGGCACAGGCTAGCGGCAAGCGACCGGGGAACTCCCGTGAGCCGCACTCCCGGTCGGTTCCGCGGCCGAGTCGTGACCGGGGGCGGCGCGGGGAGGCCCGGGGACGACGAAGGCCCCGGCGTGAGCCGGGGCCTTCGGATGGTGGGCGATACTGGGATCGAACCAGTGACCTCTTCCGTGTCAGGGAAGCGCGCTACCGCTGCGCCAATCGCCCGGTGCGCCCTGGGGCGCGGGGGAGGGATGGAGCGGACGACGGGACTCGAACCCGCGACCCTCACCTTGGCAAGGTGATGCTCTACCAACTGAGCCACGTCCGCACATCGGCCAGGCCGACGAAGAGCAACATTAGACCGACCTGCGGGTCGAGGCAAACCGAGGGGCCCCGTCGTGGCCGAGGTCACCGTCCCGCGCCGTCGTCCTGCCTGTGCGGCGCCCGCGCCGTCCCTGCGGAGCCGGCGGCCTGCCCTCGGGTGCCCGTCGGGGCCCGACGGGAGCGGTGAGGGGGAGGGACGCCGTGACGACGTAGGTCACATCGGATCTGGTCCGGACCTCGTCGGAGAGCGTGTAGGCTGTTCCAGGTCCGCTCGAGAGAGCAGGCCCCCGAGGGCGATTGGCGCAGGGGTAGCGCGCTTCCTTCACACGGAAGAGGTCACTGGTTCGATCCCAGTATCGCCCACGCAGGATCCCTGTGGATCCCGCACTGCGGACGTGGCTCAGTTGGTAGAGCATCACCTTGCCAAGGTGAGGGTCGCGGGTTCGAGTCCCGTCGTCCGCTCCACAGGGACGGCGCGCCCGACGAATCGTCGGACGCGCCGTCTCCGTATCGAGGGTGCACCGCACCCCGTGGTGGGTTGGCCGAGAGGCGAGGCAACGGCCTGCAAAGCCGTGTACACGGGTTCGAATCCCGTACCCACCTCCACCGCGTCCCCCCGGGACGCGGAGCGGGCGATTGGCGCAGCGGTAGCGCGCTTCCCTGACACGGAAGAGGTCACTGGTTCGATCCCAGTATCGCCCACCGACACGAGCCCCCGGCCGGGAGTCATCCCGGCCGGGGGCTCGTCCGTGTCCCGGCGCAGCGGGCGGGAGGGGCCGCGAGCTCCGGCGGTCGGCCGTCGGCGCTGAGGGACCGCGCCACGAAGCCCGAGGCGAGCAGCTCGCGCACCGCGCCCGACAGCGCGTCCCGGTCCATCGCGGGCGTCGCTGCAGGGACGGCCACGCACTGCGGGATCCGCAGGAACGCGGGCTCGAGCAGGCGCCAGCCCGGGGACGCCCGGAGCGCGGCCGTGAGCGGGTCCCGGATCCCCGTGATCACGTCGAGCGCCGGGTCCTCGCCCGGCAGCGGGTGCTCGGGCAGGGGGATCAGCTCGGCGCTGCCGACCGTGCGCGCGAGATGCAGGTGCAGCGCGGAGCCCCGCTTGGTGCCGATGCGGAGTCCCGGGCGGTCGGCCTCGTCGGCGACCGCGGGCGGTGCGGCCTCCGGGACGGCGAAGCATCCCTCGATCATCACGTAGGGATCCGTGAAGGCGAGCGTCCGGGAGCGCTCGGGGTCGTGGGCGAGGAAGCCGAGATCCGCCGCGCCCGCCTCGAGGGCCTCCACGGCGTCACGGGCGGCGGTCACCGCCCGCAGCTCCACCGCGCGGCCGGCGCGTCGAGCGAGCTCCCGCGCGAGGTCGACGCTCACGCCCCGCGGGTCCTCCGGGTCGCCGTGCGCGAGCACCGCGTTGCCGAGGTTGATGACCGCGCGCAGCGGTGCGTCGTCCGATCTCCGTGCGTCGTCCATGACCTGACCCTAGGACGGGTCCCCGGGACGGGACGAGCCCCGGACCTCGAGGAGGTCCGGGGCTCGCGACGGAGCGGGGCGGTCAGGCCCGCGCGGGGCCGTCCTCGGGGGACGGGCCCTCGTCGACGGTCGGCTCCGCGGCCGCGGACGACGCCGCCTCCGAGGAGGTGCCGGCCGATGTCGCCGGGCGGCCGTCGGACAGACGCTTCGCGTCCTCCGGCGTCACCTCGACCACGGCCTCGACCGTGTGCAGGGCGAAGGGCTCGCCGTCGTGCTCGTCGATCGCGGACTCGACCGCGTCCTCGAGCACGTGCCGCGCGAGGCGGTTGCGGATCATGAGCGGGTCCTTCGAGAGGTCCTTCCAGATCGCCACGCACAGCAGCAGCATGACCAGGACGAACGGCAGCGAGGACACGATCGTGATGTTCTTCAGGCCGTTGAGGGCCTCCGCGGGCTCGTCACCGCCGGCCAGCAGCATGATCGCCGCGACGGCGCCGGTGGCGACGCCCCAGAAGACGACCGCCTTGCGGGTGGGCTCCTCCGCGCCGTGCTCGGAGAGGCCGCCCATGACGATGGAGGCGGAGTCCGCGCCGGTGATGAAGAAGATCGCCACGAGCACCACGGCCAGGACCATGAGGACGATGGTCACGACGCCGGGGACGGGCAGGGCGTCGAGCGTCGAGAACAGGATCGTGTCGAAGTTGATGTCCGGCACGCCGTCCACGACCTTCGAGAGCATCGAGCCCTCGTCCTGGGCGCGCTCGGCGCGCTCCTGGATGCCGATCGCACCGCCGCCGAAGATCGAGAACCACAGCAGGGAGACGACCGAGGGGACCAGCAGCACGCCGACCACGAACTGACGGATCGTGCGGCCGCGGGAGATGCGGCCGATGAACAGGCCCACGAAGGGGCACCAGGAGACCCACCAGGCCCAGTAGAAGACGGTCCAGCTGCTCATCCACTCGGCGAGCGACTCGTCACCGGCGGCCGCGGTGCGCGAGGCCATCTGCGGGAGCTGGTCGATGAAGCCGCCCACGGCGTTCGGGATGACGTTGAGGATGAAGAGGGTCGGGCCGCCCACGAAGACGATGACCGCGAGGACCACGGCGAGCACCATGTTGGTGTTGGAGAGGAGCTGGATGCCCTTCTCGATGCCGGAGACCGCGGAGGCCACGAAGCAGGCGGTGAGGACCGCGATGATGAGGACGAGGACCGGGGAGGTCACCTTCTCCATGAGGCCCGTGGAGGTGATGCCGCCGCCGATCTGGAGGGCGCCGAGACCCAGCGAGCAGGCGGAGCCGAACAGCGTCGCGAGGATCGCGAGGATGTTGATGATGCGGCCGCCCACGCCCTCCGAGACCCGCTCGCCGAAGATCGAGGCGAACATCGCGGAGAACAGCTGGGCGCGGCCCAGGCGGTAGGTGCCGTAGGCCATGCCGAGGCCCACGATCGCGTACATGGCCCACGGGTACAGGGTCCAGTGGAAGAGCGTCGTGCCCATGGCGGTGGTCATCGCCTCGGGGGTCTGCGCCTCGACCGTGCCCGGCGGCGGGGACATGTAGAAGAACAGCGGCTCGCCCACACCGTAGAAGATGAGGCCGATGCCCATGCCGGTCGCGAACATCATGGAGATCCACGAGGCGGTCTTGAACTGCGGCTCCTCGCCGTCACGGCCCAGCGGGATGCGGCCGAAGCGCGAGAACGCGACGACGAGCACGAAGATCGTGAAGACGGAGGCGGCGATGACGTACAGCCAGCCGAAGTTGCCGATGACGCCCGCGAGGGCGCTGTCCGCGACCGCGCCGAGGCCGGCGGGGGAGACGAGCCCCCAGATCACGAAGGCGATCGCGAGGACGGCGGCGACGCCGAACACGATGCGGTCGGTGCCCTGGGTGTGCTTCCGTCTGCGCCGTGGCTCCGCGTCGCGGAGATCGTCGAGGAGCTCCTTGGTCGTCTGTGTGTTCTGACTCATGGGGAACGTCGCCTCGGGCGGCCGCGATCGGGGATCGGCCGGAGGAGGGACGACTCCTTCCTGGGTTCGGGGATGTCGTTCCTGGCCACCATAGCGGCGGCCGAAACGGTCAGAACCGGCGAAAAGCGAGGTCGGTCCGGTCCGGGGCATGTCTGACGTGCACCGATTCACCCCGGGGGAGTGATCCCGGTCTCACCGTCCCGGGCGTGGTGACGCCCCCGCCGGCCCGGATCGCGGTCGTGGTCGGAGACGGTTCCCCGATACCATCGGCCGCGGAGCCGGCATCGTCGGCCGGCTCGACCCGCACACCAAGGAGCATCCCGTGGCCCAGATCGCCATCACCCTCGACGGTTCACCCCAGCGGATCGAGGAGGGGACCACGGGCACCACGCTCTTCGAGGGCACCGCCTCGATCGTCGCGCTGCGCATCGACGGCGAGCTGCGCGACCTCGCCACGGCGCCTGTCGAGGGCCAGGCCGTCGAGGGTGTCGACATCTCCAGCCCCGACGGCCTCTCGATCCTGCGCCACAGCACCGCCCACGTGCTCGCGCAGGCCGTGCAGAAGGTCAACCCCGAGGCGAAGCTCGGCATCGGACCGCCCATCACCGACGGCTTCTACTACGACTTCGACGTCGCCGAGCCCTTCACCCCCGAGTCGCTCAAGGCGCTCGAGAAGGAGATGGGCCGCATCGTCAAGGAGGGCCAGCGCTTCGTCCGCCGTGAGATCAGCGACGACGCCGCCCGCGCTGAGGAGGCCGCCGAGCCCTACAAGCTCGAGCTGATCGGCCTGAAGTCCACCGCCGACGACGCCGGCGAGGGCGCGAACGTCGAGGTCGGCGCGGGCGGCCTGACCATGTACGACAACGTCAACCGCCGTGACGAGGTCGTCTGGACCGACCTCTGCCGCGGCCCCCACCTGCCCACCACCAAGCTGATCGGCAACGGCTTCGCGCTCACCCGCTCGGCCGCCGCCTACTGGCGCGGCAGCGAGAAGAACCCGATGCTGCAGCGCGTCTACGGCACCGCCTGGCCCACCAAGGACGAGCTCAAGGCGCACCAGCAGCGCATCGCCGAGGCCGAGCGCCGCGACCACCGCCGCCTGGGCAGCGAGCTGGACCTCTTCTCCTTCCCGGACGAGATCGGCTCGGGCCTGCCCGTGTTCCACCCCAAGGGCGCCATGATCAAGATGGAGATGGAGGACTACTCGCGCCGTCGTCACGTCGAGGCCGGCTACTCCTTCGTCTCGACCCCGCACATCACGAAGAAGAACCTCTTCGAGACCTCCCGCCACCTCGAGTGGTACGCCGAGGGCATGTACCCCCCGATGCACGTGGACGAGGAGGTGGACGCCGACGGCAACGTCACCAAGCAGGGCCAGGACTACTACCTCAAGCCCATGAACTGCCCGATGCACAACCTCGTCTACCGCTCCCGGGGCCGCTCCTACCGCGAGCTCCCGCTGCGGCTGTTCGAGTTCGGCAGCGTCTACCGCTACGAGAAGTCCGGCGTGGTGCACGGACTGACCCGCGCGCGCGGCTTCACCCAGGACGACGCGCACATCTACACCACCCGCGAGCAGATGAAGGAGGAGCTGACGAGCCTGCTCGGCTTCGTGCTGGACCTCCTGCGCGACTACGGCCTCGACGACTTCTACCTCGAGCTCTCCACCCGCGACCCCGAGAAGTCCGTGGGCGACGACGCCACCTGGGAGGAGGCGACCCGCACCCTCGAGGAGGTCGCCACCGCGTCCGGGCTCGAGCTGGTCCCCGACCCGGGCGGCGCCGCCTTCTACGGCCCCAAGATCTCCGTGCAGGCGAAGGATGCGATCGGCCGCACCTGGCAGCTCTCCACGATCCAGCTCGACTTCTTCGAGCCCGAGCTGTTCGAGCTCGAGTACACGGCGTCCGACGGCTCCCGCCAGCGGCCCGTGATGATCCACCGTGCGCTGTTCGGCTCGATCGAGCGCTTCTTCGGTGTGCTCCTGGAGCACTACGCCGGCGCGTTCCCCGTGTGGCTGTCCCCGGTGCAGGTGGTCGGCGTCCCCGTCGCCGCCGAGTACGCGCCCTACCTCGAGGAGATCGCGACGAAGCTCCGGGAGCGCGGCGTGCGCGTCGTCGTCGACGACTCCGACGACCGCATGCAGAAGAAGATCCGCACGCACACCAAGGAGAAGGTCCCTTACCTGCTCATCGCCGGCGGCGAGGACCAGGAGAAGGGCGCGGTCTCCTTCCGCCTGCGCGACGGCAGCCAGGACAACGGCATCCCCGTCGACGAGGCCGTCGAGCGGATCGTCGCCGCGATCCGGGACAAGGCGCAGGTGTGAGCGAGGCCCCCGAGCCCACCGTCGAGGACGCCCGCGGCTTCGCGGGCGTCCCCGACACCACGCAGCGCCTGTGGACCCCGCACCGGATGACGTACATCGGCGGGAAGGACAAGCCCGAGGACCCGGACGACGCCGAGCAGTGCCCGTTCTGCTCCGCGCCGGGCCGCGGTGACGAGGACGCGCTCATCGTCCATCGCGGCGAAGTGGCGTACGTGATCCTCAACCTGTACCCGTACAACACCGGTCACCTCCTCGTGTGCCCGTACCGCCATGTCGCGGACTACACGGATCTCACCGAGGCGGAGGTCGCGGAGGTCGCCGCCCTCACGCGGACCGCGATGCGCGTTGTCCGCGAGGTGTCCTCGCCCGCCGGGTTCAACCTCGGCATGAACCAGGGCGAGGTCGCGGGGGCGGGCATCGCCGCGCACCTGCACCAGCACGTCGTCCCGCGCTGGATGGGGGACGCGAACTTCCTGCCCATCGTCGGCCGCACCAAGGCGCTGCCGATCCTGCTCGCGGACACCCGCGCGATGTACGCCGAGGCCTGGCCCGCCTGAGGGCCGGGCGGTCCGCGGGCGGGACGGGGCGCTGGGCTACGATGCGACAGGTCGACGGGCGCGCCGGGGGAGGCGCGCCGCACCACCGCCGCGGGAGGAGACCGGAGCGATGAGCACGATCCCGGCGCCGCCGCGCGCACCACAGCCGGGCCCCGTCGGGCCCGGCGCCGCGACGGTGGGGCCGTCGGACGGGTACGGGTACGACGTCCAGCGGGTCGACCCCCAGGGCCCCGGTCGCCTCGCCGAGCCCCGGGGCCAGGAGCGTCGACCGCGCCGTGCCTGGGTGCAGCGCCTCTACTGGATCCTCTCCCTGCTGGGGCTCGCCGCCACCGGTGCGGCCGTCTGGTTCTTCGTCATCCGCCCGCTCGGGCTCGGGACCTCCCTGGTCGCGTTCACCTCGGCGCTCGTGCCCGTCACGATCGTGCTCACCGCCGTGTGGTGGGTGGACCGGTACACGCCCCAGCCGCGGATCACGCTCGTGTACGCCTTCGTCTGGGGCGCTGCCGGCTCGGTGGCGCTGACCTTCGTCATCGGCGGCGTCTTCACGGAGCTGGCCCTGCCGGAGGCGGAGGCGGGATCCGCGACCGAGAGCTTCCTCGGCGCCGCCGTGCAGGCGCCGCTCGTCGAGGAGTCGATGAAGGCCCTGGGCCTCGCGGCGCTGCTGATCTGGGGTCGGCGCTTCCTGGGCGGGCCGATCGACGGCGTCGTCTACGCCGTGCTCATCGCCGCGGGCTTCGCGTTCACCGAGAACATCCTCTACTTCGGCCGCTCCTTCCACGAGGCGCAGGCCTCCGGCACCGTCGACGTCTTCTGGCAGACCTTCCTCCTGCGCGGGCTGCTCTCCCCGTTCGCCCATGCCTCCTTCACGGCCCTGTGCGGGCTGGGCCTCGGCATCGCGGCCGAGCGCCGCTCGCTCATGCTGTACTTCGGGCTCGGCCTGGGCGGCCTCTCGCTGGGCATGTCCCTGCACGCGCTCTGGAACGGCTCGAGCTTCTTCCTCGAGCCGGATCCCGAGCACCCGCTCGCCGGCTTCCTGCGCTACTACCTGACCGTGCAGGTCCCGATCTTCCTGCTGCTCGTCGCGATCGTGCTCTTCCTGCGGCTGCGGGAGAAGCGGATCCTGCGCCGCCAGCTCTCCGAGTACGGCCGCGCCGGCTGGTTCTCGCCGGCGGAGGTCGAGGTGCTCATCTCCATGCGGGGCCGCGCCCGCGCCGAGCGCTGGGCCGCGCGCCACGGCGCCGTCGCCCGGATGGCGATGCACGATCTCATCCTCGCCTCCGTCGAGCTGGGCATGGAGCGCCACGGCGTGCTCCAGGGCCGTCCCACCGAGCGCACGCGCCGGCGCGAGCGCGAGCTGCTCGAGCGGATCACCGTGGACCGCCGCCAGGTCTCCGCCCTCGAGCGGCCGGTGGTGCGCGGCGCGGGGACCTCCGCCCCCGTGCCCGTATGATGGTGCGGCGGTCCGCACCACCCGCGGGTCCGCACGCGCTCGGCTCACCGTGCGCGGGAACTCGCTGATTCCTTCGAGAGGGGACCGATGTCCGGGCACTCCAAGTGGGCGACCACGAAGCACAAGAAGGCTGCCATCGATGCGAAGCGCGGCAAGCTTTTCGCCAAGCTGATCAAGAACATCGAGGTCGCCGCGCGTGTGGGCGGTCCCGACCTGGCCGGCAACCCCACGCTCTTCGATGCCGTCCAGAAGGCGAAGAAGTCCTCCGTCCCCAACGACAACATCGACCGCGCCGTCAAGCGCGGCGGCGGGCTCGACGGCGGCGGCGTCGACTACCAGACGCTCATGTACGAGGGCTACGCCCCCGGCGGCGTCGCCCTGCTCGTCGAGTGCCTCACGGACAACAAGAACCGTGCGGTCTCCGAGGTGCGTCTCGCCTTCACCCGCAACGGCGGCAACATGGCGGACTCCGGCTCGGTGTCCTACATGTTCAACCGCAAGGGCGTCGTCACGGTGCCCAAGGAGGGCAACACGGAGGACTCCCTGCTCGAGATCGTCCTGGACGCGGGCGCCGAGGAGATCACCGACGAGGGCGAGACCTTCGAGATCCTCTCGGAGGCGAGCGACGTGGTCGCGGTGCGCACGGCGCTCCAGGAGGCCGGCGTCGACTACGACAGCGCCGAGGCGCAGTTCGTGCCGAACCTCCGCACCCCCGTGGACCTCGAGGGAGCGCAGAAGGTGTTCCGCCTCATCGACGCGCTCGAGGACAGCGACGACGTCCAGAACGTCTACTCCAACGTCGACATCCCCGAGGACGTCGCCGCGCAGCTCGACGCGGAGGACTGATCGCGAGATGAGCCTGCGCGTCCTCGGTGTGGACCCCGGGCTCACGCGCTGCGGCTACGGAGTGATCGACGCGGGCTCCGGCCGCAGCGCCTCCCTCGTGGACGTGGGGGTCGTGCGGACCTCCCCGGAGGACACGATCGATGTGCGCCTGCTCGCGATCTCCCGCGGGCTCGAGGCCAAGATCGAGGAGCACGCCCCGGACGTCGTCGCCATCGAGCGGGTCTTCGCCCAGGCGAACACCCCGACGGTGATGAGCACCGCGCAGGTCACGGGGGTCGCGATCGTGCTCGCCGCCCAGCGCGGCATCCGCATCGCCCTGCACACGCCCTCCGAGGTGAAGGCCGCCGTCACCGGCAGCGGGCGGGCGGACAAGAAGCAGATCCAGGCCATGCTCGTGAAGCTTCTGCGGCTGGACGCCGCGCCGCAGCCGGCGGACGCCGCGGACGCCGTCGCGATCGCGCTCACCCAGCTGTGGCGAGGGCCGGGACCGGTGCGCCGCGACGCGAGCGGCGGGGCGCGCACGAGCGCCCAGTCCGTGTGGGCGGAGGCGGAGCGCGCCGCGCGGCGCGCCCGGGACACCTCGACCTCCCGCTTCTGATCGAACAGCTGTTCTAAGGTGGTCGCGTGATCGCAACCCTGACCGGGACCGTGGCCTCGATCGGCCTGGAATCCCTCGTGCTCGACGTCCATGGTGTCGGCTACCTCGTCCGCACCACGCCCGCCGCCCTCGCGCAGACCCGCCACGGCGCCGAGCTCACGCTGCACACCGAGCTCGTGGTCCGCGAGGACTCCATGACGCTCTTCGGCTTCCCGTCCGCGCAGGACGCCGACGCCTTCCGCGTCGTGCAGTCCGTGAGCGGCATCGGGCCGCGCCTCGCGCTGTCCGTGCTCGCCGTGCTCTCCCCGGAGGACCTCGCGCGCGCCGTCGCGGAGCAGGACGTCAAGAGCATCACCCGCACCCCGGGCATCGGCCCCAAGGTCGCCAGCCGCATGATCCTCGAGCTCGGCGGCAAACTCGCCCTCGCCGCGGAGCCCGGGGGCGGCGCTCCCGTCGGCGCGCCGGCCCCGGCCGCGTCCGCCGCCGTGGACGCCCAGGTCGTCGAGGCGCTCGTGGGGCTGGGCTGGCCGGAGAAGTCCGCCGCCGGGGCCGTGGAGCGCCTGCGCGCCGAGGCCGGTGAGGAGACGGAGCTCGAGCCCGCGTCCCTGCTGCGCACCGCCCTCCAGTCGCTCGGTGGTGCCCGGTGACGGCGGAGGGAGCGGACGGGATCGACGCGACCGCCGACGCCCCCGAGGGGGACGGCGTCGCGCTCACGAGCGCGACCTCCGGCGCGCTCGAGCGGGCGGCCGAGGCGGCCCTCCGGCCGCGCCGGCTCGCGGACTTCGTGGGGCAGGAGGTCGTGCGGGAGCAGCTCTCGCTCGTCCTGGACGCGGCGCAGGCGCGCGGTCGCGCACCGGAGCACATGCTGCTCTCGGGCCCTCCCGGGCTCGGAAAGACCACCCTTGCGATGATCATCGCCGCGGAGCTCGGCGCCCCGCTGCGCATCACCTCGGGACCGGCCGTCCAGCACGCGGGGGACCTCGCCGCGATCCTCTCCTCCCTCGAGGAGGGCGAGGTGCTGTTCATCGACGAGATCCACCGCCTCGCGCGCCCCGCGGAGGAGATGCTTTACATCGCGATGGAGGACTTCCGCGTCGACGTGATGGTCGGCAAGGGCGTCGGTGCGACCTCGATCCCGCTCGAGCTGCCGCCGTTCACGGTGGTCGGGGCGACGACCCGCGCGGGGCTGCTGCCGGCACCGCTGCGCGACCGCTTCGGCGTCGTCGGGCACCTGGACTACTACCGCGCCGAGGAGCTGCACCGCGTGGTGCGCCGCAGCGCGGGTGAGCTCGGCGTGGACATCGAGGGCGGGGCCGCCGCGGAGATCGCCTCCCGCTCCCGCGGCACGCCCCGCATCGCGAACCGGCTTCTCCGCCGGGTGCGCGACTGGGCGCAGGTGCGCGGCACGGGGGACCTGGACCTGGAGGCCGCCCGTGCCGCGCTCGCCATGTACGAGGTGGACGAACGGGGCCTGGACCGCCTGGACCGTGCGGTGCTCAGCGCCCTGTGCCGACGCTTCGCCGGGGGACCGGTGGGGCTGTCCACCCTCGCCGTCGCGGTGGGCGAGGAGACGGAGACCGTGGAGACCATGGTCGAGCCGTACCTCGTGCGGGAGGGGTTCCTCGTGCGGACCCCCCGGGGCCGGGCGGCGGCGACGGCCGCCTGGGAGCACCTCGGGCTCGAGGCGCCGCAGGGCGGCTCCGGCGCCGCCCCCATGCTCGGCAGGTTCTGAGCCGCGCCCGCCTCGGGGCACGGGAGCGGGGGTCCTGAGGGCGGGACTCCCACCGGACTCGGAGGGAGCGGCGGGTACAGTGGTCCGGTCAGCCGTCCGCGGCCGGTGGAGCCGCGTCACGTGCGCGGGCTGCCCGGTCCGTCGAGAGGATCTTCGTGGATCTCCTGCCCCTCCTGCTCATCTTCGCCGTCATGCTCGTGCCGCTGATGTTCATGTCCAGCCGTCAGCGCAAGGCCCAGCGCGAGCAGCAGGCGAAGGTCGCCCAGCTCGGCGTCGGCGACGAGGTCCGCACCCATTCCGGCTTCTACGGGCTGATCGTCGAGGAGTTCGACGACGTCGTGATCCTCGAGTCCGAGAACGGCGCCCAGACCAAGTGGGCCCGCCAGGCGATCGCCGGGGCCGTCGCGCCGACCGAGGACTCCGCCGCCGCCGCCGAGGACGACGACGCCGTCGTCGAGGGGACCGCGACCGACGCGGACACCGCCTCCGACGCGCCCGTCGAGGACGGCACCGTCCCCGGCGTCACCGCCCGGGACACCGACACCACCACCGACGGCCGTCGCGACGCCTGAGGCGCCCGCGCGCCCCGGCTCCCGCCGCACACCGAGGAACCCCGCTCCATGCCCGTTCGTCGCATAGCCCTCACGGCGCTCGCGGTGCTGATCCTGCTGCTCGGCGGTGGGATCGGCGCCGGGGTGCAGTGGGGCGGCTGGAACGCCGCCCCCAAGCTCGCCCTCGACCTCGAGGGCGGCACGCAGATCATCCTGCAGGCCCAGACCACCGACGGCTCGACGATCGACCGCGACGCCATGGAGCAGGCGCGGCAGATCATCAGCCAGCGCGTGAACGCCATGGGCGTCGCGGAGACCGAGATCTCCGTGCAGGGCGGCACGAACATCGTCATCGACGTGCCGGGCACGCTGGACCAGGCGACGTCCGACGCCCTGCGGCAGACGGCCGCCATGTCCTTCCGACCGGTGCTTGGCGCGGTCGCCCCCGAGGGGGACGGCAGCGCCCTGCCCTCCGATGGCGGCGGTGCCTCCGACGCCGGAGGCGACAGCGGGACGGGGGAGACCTCGAGCGCTCCCGCGGACCCCGCGCAGGGGCAGTTCACCGGGGCGCTCTCCTCGGACCAGACCCTCGCGGACCAGGCCGGCACCGATTCCGGTGAGCCCGCCGCCTGGTCCCTCGACCAGCTCGACGCGGACGTCCAGGCCGAGCTCGGCGCCGTCGACTGCACCGATCCCTCCGCGCAGCAGGAGCGGATCGCCCAGGCGAAGTCCGACGAGCCGATCGTGGCGTGCGCACCGGACGGCTCTGCGAAGTACCTGCTGGGCCCCGAGGTCGTCCCCGGCTCGGCGGTCGAGGACGCGAGCGTCGGCGCGGAGACCAGCTCGACCGGCCAGGCGACCGGCTACTACCTCGTGAACATGCGCTTCACGGACGCCGTCGGCCAGGACTTCGCGGACATGACCTCCGCGCTGTACAACGGCCAGGGCGCGACGAGCGCCTTCGCGATCGTGCTCGACGGCCTCGTGATCTCCGCGCCCACGGTCGAGGAGCCGTCCCCGGGCGGCGAGGCCTCGATCTCGGGCAACTTCACCCAGGACCAGGCGTCCCAGCTCGCCGACCAGCTGAAGTTCGGCGCGCTCCCGATCCAGCTCGACGTCGCCTCGGAGCAGCAGATCTCCGCGACGCTCGGCGCCGACCAGCTGACGATGGGCCTCATCGCCGGCCTGATCGGTCTCGCGCTCGTCGTGCTCTACGCCTTCCTGCAGTACCGCGTGCTCGCCATCGTCACCACCTCGAGCCTCGCGATCATGGCGGTGCTCACCTACGCGGTGCTCACTGTGCTCTCGAACCTCCCGGAGATCGGGTACCGACTCTCCCTCGCGGGCGTCGCCGGCCTGATCGTCGCGATCGCCTTCACCGCGGACTCGTTCATCGTCTACTTCGAGCGCGTCCGTGACGAGATCCGTGAGGGCCGCGGGATCGTCGCGGCCGTCGACCACGGCTGGGACCGTGCCCGGCGCACCATCCTCGCCTCCGACGCCGTCAACCTCGTGGCGGCCGTGGTGCTGTACGTGCTCTCCACGGGCGGCGTGCGCGGCTTCGCCTTCGTGCTGGGCGTGACGACCGTGCTGGACCTCGTGGTCGTCTTCCTCTTCACCCATCCGATGCTGCAGGCTCTCGCCCGCACGCGCTTCTTCGGCAAGGGGCATCCGATGAGCGGGCTGGACCCCGCGGTGCTGGGACGCTCCGTGCCCGCCTATGCGGGGCGCGGCCGTCTCCGGGACGCCGAGGAGCGGCGCGAGACGATCGCCGAGCGGAAGGCGCGGCTCGCGCGCGAGTCCGCCGAGGAGCCCGGCGCGACCGAGCAGGAGGACGAGCGATGAGCGCGACCCTGGCCCAGCTGGGCAACTCCCTCCACGACGGCACCCGCTCCGCGCCGATCGTGCGGCGCCGCCGCCTGTGGTACCTGATCAGCGTCGCCGCGGTGCTCCTGCTCGGCACGCTCGCCGTGCTGCGCGGCCCCAATCTCGGGATCGAGTTCACCGGCGGCTCCGAGTTCCAGATCTCGGGGGTCCAGGACACCTCGCAGACCGCCGCCCGCGACATCGTGCGCGAGCACGTGCCGGACTCCGAGCCGAAGGTGACGGTGCTCGGCGGGAGCACGGTGCGCGTGCAGACTGAGCAGCTGGACTCGTCGCAGACCTCCTCGCTCGCCGCCGACCTCGCCGCGGGCTACGACGTGGAGTCCTCCGCGGTCTCGACCTCGTACATCGGCCCGGTCTGGAGCCAGGACATCACGCAGAAGATGCTCCGCGGCATCCTCGTGTTCCTGGTGCTCGTCGCGATCGGCATGGCCCTGTACTTCCGGGACCTGCGGGCCTCCGGCGCCGCGATGATCGCCCTGATCCACGACATGCTGCTCACCGCGGCCGTGTACGGGGTGGTGGGCTTCGAGATCACGCCGAGCACGGTGATCGGCTTCCTGACGATCCTCGGCTACTCGCTCTACGACACGATCGTCGTCTTCGACAAGGTGCGCGAGAACACCGCGGGGATGAGGGTGCTCAACGGACCCGACTACGCCGACCGGGTGGAGCTCGCCGCGAACCAGACCCTCGTGCGCTCGCTGAACACGTCCGTCGTCGCGCTGCTGCCCGTCGGCTCGATCCTCGTGATCGGCGCCTTCGTGCTGGGAGCCGGCACCCTCAAGGACATCTCGCTCGCCCTGTTCGTGGGCATCCTCGTGGGCACCTACTCCTCCGTCTTCCTCGCCCCGGGGCTGCTCGTGGACCTCCACCGGCTCACCTCCCGCTCCCCGCGCGAGCCCGGCGCCCCGGCGCGCCGGACGACGCTCGCCGAGCGCCGTGCCGCCGAGCAGCGGGCGACGACCGACGGGACCGAGGACGGCGCCGGCATCGAGGAGGGGACCGACGAGGCCCCCGACGACGGGACCGCCGACGGTGAGGGCGCGGTCGACGAGCTCACGGCCGAGGACCCTGCCTCGCAGGACGATGCCACGCCGGTCTCCGAGGACGACGGGTCGTCCCCGAGCTCCGCCTCCGCCCGCCGGGTGCAGCCCCGCCGCAGCACCCCCAGCGGCCGATCCCACTCCCGACGAGGACAGCGATGAGCACCCACCAGGACGCCCCCGGATCCGCGCGGCTCGCGGAGATCCTCGCGACCCGCATCGACGAGTACCCCGACTTCCCGGCCCCGGGGGTCCTGTTCCGCGACATCACCCCGCTCCTGCGGGACGCCGGCGCCTTTCGCGAGATCATCGCGCACTGGCGGGCGATGATCCCCGAGGGCGTGGAGTACGTGGTGGGCACCGAGGCGCGCGGCTTCGTGCTCGGCGCCCCCCTCGCCTATGAGCTGGGCGCGGGCTTCATCCCCGTGCGCAAGGCCGGCAAGCTCCCCGGGTCACCGGCGAGCCTCCGCTACGACCTCGAGTACGGCAGCGCCGAGGTCCAGATCCCCGAGGGGTCGCTCCCGGCCGGTGCGCGCACCCTCGTGGTCGACGACCTGCTCGCCACCGGCGGCACGGCGGCGGCCACGATCGAGCTCACCCGGAGCTTCGACGTCGAGCTCGTGGGCGCGTCCTTCCTCATCGAGCTCGAGGGGCTCGGCGGTCGCGAGAAGCTGCCTGCCGACGTCCCGGTCACGACCGTCTGGTCGATCCCCGACTGACCGGCCCGTCGGCCCCGGACGGGTGCCCGTGGAGGCCCCGGCCAGATGTCCGTGGAGGCCCTGGCCGGGCGCCCGCGGCGGGCCGGCCCGGCGACCGGGGCGGACGACGGTCATCGGCGCGATGACCCGCGCGTAGACTGACGGGCCACGGTCAGGAGGCGCGCGATGCAGGACAGATCACCGCAGGACGGGACGTCCGTGCCCCCCGAGGTCGACGGCGGCGTCAGCGCGACCCGCTCGGGAGGGCCGGGGACGAGCGCGGCCTCCTCCCCGTCGAGCCCGTCGCCGTCGGGGCGGAGCACCTCGACCGTCCCGCGGCGCTCCCGCTCCCGGCTGTCGTTCTTCGGCGGTCGCGGCGGTCCGAGCGTCGATCCGCTGCTCGCGCCCCTGCTCGACACGATGGCCTCCGTGAGTCCCAAGGAGGACACCGCGCTCGTCCAGCGCGC
The DNA here is from genome assembly GCF_054777615.1 of Brachybacterium horti. Taxonomy (NCBI): domain Bacteria; kingdom Bacillati; phylum Actinomycetota; class Actinomycetes; order Micrococcales; family Dermabacteraceae; genus Brachybacterium; species Brachybacterium horti. The sequence goes on along the minus strand of NZ_BAAHAM010000002.1, from coordinate 872,567 downwards.
CTTCACCGTCGCCGAGGCCGCCCACCGCGGTCAGATGCGCAAGAGCGGCGACCCGTACATCACGCATCCGGTCTCCGTCGCGACGATCCTCGCCGAGCTCGGCTCGCCCTCCGAGGTCGTCGCCGCGGCGCTGCTGCACGACACGGTGGAGGACACCGACTACTCCCTGGACCGGCTGCGCTCCGACTTCGGCGACGTCATCGCGGTGCTCGTGGACGGCGTCACCAAACTCGACAAGGTGACCTACGGGGAGGCCGCGCAGGCGGAGACCGTGCGCAAGATGATCGTGGCGATGAGCCGCGACGTGCGCGTGCTCCTCATCAAGCTCGCGGACCGCCTCCACAACGCCCGCACCTGGAAGTACGTCCCGGCCGCCTCCGCGGAGCGCAAGGCCAAGGAGACGCTCGAGATCTATGCGCCGCTCGCCCACCGGCTGGGCCTGAACACCATCAAGTGGGAGCTCGAGGACCGCTCCTTCCAGGTGCTCTACCCCAAGGTGTACGAGGAGATCGTCGCGCTCGTCGCGCAGCACGCCCCCGCCCGCGAGCAGTACCTGCGCACCGTGTCCACGCAGATCCACGAGGACCTGCGCAAGGCGCGCATCAAGGCGGAGGTGACGGGCCGCCCGAAGCACTACTACTCGATCTACCAGAAGATGATCGTGCGGGGCCGGGACTTCGCGGACATCTACGACCTCGTGGGCGTGCGCGTGCTCGTGGACTCGGTGCGGGACTGCTACGCGGTGCTCGGTACGCTGCACGCGCGCTGGTCCCCGGTGCCCGGCCGCTTCAAGGACTACATCGCGCTGCCGAAGTTCAACCTCTACCAGTCGCTGCACACCACGGTCATCGGGCCCACCGGCAAGCCGGTGGAGATCCAGATCCGGACCTGGGAGATGCACCGCCGCGCCGAGTACGGCGTCGCTGCGCACTGGAAGTACAAGGCGATGGCGGGTGGCGCCGCGGCGGCCGCGAAGCCCGTCGCGAGCGAGAGCGCCTGGCTGCGCCAGCTCATGGACTGGCAGAAGGAGACCACCGACTCCGGTGAGTTCCTCGACTCCCTGCGCTTCGAGATCGCCTCTCAGGAGGTGTACGTCTTCACCCCGAAGGGGGACGTGCTCGCGCTCCCGCAGGGGTCCACGCCGGTGGACTTCGCGTACGCGGTGCACACCGAGGTGGGGCACCGGACGATCGGGGCCCGCGTGAACGGGCGGCTCGTCTCCCTGGACTCGACGCTGAGCACGGGCGACGTCGTCGAGGTGTTCACCTCGAAGTCCTCCGAGGCGGGGCCCAGCCGCGACTGGCTCGGTTTCGTCACCTCGCCCCGTGCGCGCTCGAAGATCCGCCAGTGGTTCACGAAGGAGCGGCGCGAGGAGGCGCTCGAGCGCGGCCGGGAGGAGCTCGCCAAGGCGCTGCGCCGGCAGGACCTGCCGATGCGGCGCCTGCTCACCCACGAGACGCTCGCCGCTGTCGCCGGGGACCTCAACCTGCAGAGCGTCGACGCGCTGTACACGTCGATCGGCGAGGGGCACACGGGTGCGCAGAACGTCGTGGACAAGCTCCGGGCGACCTTCGGCGGCTCCGACGGCGCGGAGGAGGACGTCGCCGAGGCGACGATCCCGACCTGGGTGCGGCCCAAGCCGAGCACCCGCACCGAGCGCCACACCTCGGAGACGGACCAGGGGGTCATCGTCGAGGGCCATGCGGATCTCTGGGTGAAGCTCGCCAAGTGCTGCGCCCCGGTGCCCGGCGACCCGATCGTGGGCTTCGTGACCCGCGGGAACGGCGTCTCCGTGCATCACCGCGAGTGCGCGAACGCGATCCAGCTGACCGAGCAGCAGGGCGATCGGATGGTGGAGGTCAGCTGGTCCGGCCGTCACAGCACGGCCTACCTGGTGCACATCAAGGTCGAGGCGCTGGATCGACCCCGACTGCTCACCGATCTCGCGCTCGTGATCTCGGAGCAACAGGTGAACCTGCAGTCCGCCTCGGCGCAGTCGAACGCGGATCGGCTCGCGGCGACCTTCTTCTCCTTCGAGCTCGCCGAGCCGAGCCACCTGCAGGCCGTGCTCGCCCAGGTGCGTCGCGTGGAGGGCGTCTACGACGTCTACCGCGTCACCGCGGACGGCAAGCCCGTGGGCGCGGGGGAGCCGCTCACCCGCGGCTGAGCCCCGGGGCGATCGGTGCGGGGCGCCCTCATGCGGCGCGCGTGCCCCCGCCCACGTCGGTGACCGGCACGAGGGCGCAGGCACGGTCCATCGCCTCCTGCGCGGAGCGTGACCCGGGATGGTGGGTGATCGCCTCGAGCCGGCGGCGGATCCCCTCGGGTGAGGCGTGCCCCGCGGCGATCAGACGGGACACGGCCGCGAGCCGCTCGGCATCGGGGGAGAAGCGCAGCAGATCCATCGCGGTGCGGTCGGGGATCGTGAGCGGCGCCCCGCCGACGGTCTCCACCTCGTCCATGGCGACACGGGACCCGCGCAGGATCGTCCCGGCGATCGGTCCCCGGTGCGCGGTCGAGATGAGCTCGACCTGGACGGGCGCCGTCCCGCCGAGCACGACCCAGGCGGCCGTCACCCCGGCGAGCACGTGATGGGGCCGCAGCGACGTCCCGAGCGCACTGCCCACGGCGAGCGCGCGACCCACGGCGGTGCCGATGACGTCCGGCGGGACGTAGATGCCCGGCAGCAGCCTCACGAGGTAGCCGTCGGCGACCATCCGCGCGGTGGTGGGGGTGTCCTCCCAGCGCTCGAGGGCGCGGGAGACGGGCACCGCGAGCTCCGCCGCATGGCGGGACCAGGCGAAGCAGGCGGGACCCAGGGCCGGCATCCGGGGACCGGGGGAGCGGGGAGGCGGGAGACCGTCGTCCTGCGGTGGCGGGGGCGGGCCGAAGGGCGCGGGCGGCGAGTTCTGCATGCACCGACTCTGGGGGCACGGAGGCCGCACGGCAACGCCCCGCCCGTCCTTGTGGACGGGCGGGGCGTGGGGAGGACCGGCCGGGCCGTCCTCGTCAGCGGTGATCGCCGCGGTCAGCCGAGGTCGCGGGCCGAGCGTTCGATGACGGCGAGCCACTCGCGGCGGGCCTCGAGGGCGGCCTCCGCCTTCGCGATCTTCGCCGGGTCACCGGTCGCGCGCGCCTTCTCGAGGTCCTCCTCGTAGCCGGCGATCGCGGAGTGCAGCTGCGAGGAGGCGCCCTCGACACGCGCCTTGGTGCGCGGATCGGTGCGTCGCCACTCGGCCTCCTCGGCGTCCTTCACGGCGCGCTCGACGCTGCGCAGACGGTCGTCGATCCGACGCATGTCGCCGCGCGGGACCTTCCCGGCCGCCTCCCAGCGCTCCTGCACGGAGCGCAGGGCGTCCTTCGCCTTGTCGAGATCCTTCGTCGGGTCGATCTGCTCGGCCTCGGCCAGCAGCGCCTCCTTGACGACGAGGTTCTCGCGCTGCTCCGACTCGGAGGCCTCGAGATCGGCGTTCCGGGCGGCGAAGAAGGTGTCCTGCGCGGCCTTGAACCGGGCCCACTGGGCGTCGTCCTTCTTGCGTCCGCCGCGCGGGGCGGCGCGCCACTCGGCCATGAGGTCCTTGAAGGCGCGGACCGTCGGACCCCAGTCCGTGGAGTCCTGCATCTCCTCAGCGCGGGCGATGAGCTGCTCCTTGACGGCCGCGGCCTCCTCGTGACGCTCGTCGAGCTGCGAGAAGAACTGCTTGCGGTGGCGGTCGAAGGTGGACCGCGCCGCGGAGAGCCGCTTCCAGAGGGCGTCCTCGGTGGGACGGTCGATGTTCACGTCCTCGCTCTGCATCTGCTTCCAGGTGGGGACCATCTGGCGCATGGTCTCCCCGGCGCTCTTCCACGAGATCTGCTCGGGCGGCGTGGCGACGAGCTGCTCGATCGACTCGACGAAGGCGGTGCGTCGGGCGATCGCCTCCTGGCGGGCGGCGGTGCGCGCGCTCTCGAGCTCGGCGATCTGCGCCTTCGCCTTCTCGCGGAGCTCGTGGGCGCGGGCCCGCAGCGCGGGGACGTCACCCACGACCTGCGGCTCCTTCATGTTCTTGCGCAGGTTCTCGAGCAGGCGGTTGAGCTCGTTGTGGGTGTGCCCGGTCGTGGAGAGCTTCTTCTCCGTGAGATCGAGGAAGGCCACGAGATCGAGGTAGGCGCGGGCGAACGGGTCCAGCGCGGTGGCGGGGTCGACGCCCTGGGCCTGGCCGGCCTCGCCGAGGGTGCGCACCTGGGTGCCGTCCTGCACGGTGACGGTGCCGTCCTCGGTGACGGAGCCGAAGGTCTTCGCCTCGGCGAGGAGGGCGGCGTCGTACTCGGTGACCGAGGGCGCGGCCGGCAGCAGCGGGGCGGCGGGCTTGCGCCCGGCGAGCGCGGCGGGGGAGGGCGCGCCCCCCGGCGTGGGCCCGGGGCGGCCGGGACGCGGTCGCGGCGAGGGGGCGGGAGCGGGAGCCGCGGCGGCAGGCGCCTCGGTCTCGGGAGCATCCGCGGCGGGAGCGTCCGCGGCGGCCGGCTCGGCGGCCTCCTTCACAGACGCCTCCGGGGAGGCGTCGTCCGCGGCGGGTTCCGGAGCCGGGGCGGAGGGGGTCTCGGCGGCCTCGGCGGGCTCGACGGCGGCGACGTCGTCGGCGGGGGCGGCCACGTCGGCGGCGTCGGCCGCGGCGGTCTCCTCGGGCTCGGGGGAGGTGGGGACGGGAGTCTCGGACTCGCTCACGATGGAGCTCCTTCGAACGGATCCGCTGCGCGGCGGGACACTGCCGCCACGAGGGCGGCCGGGCGGTGCGGGACCCTCCCGCGGAGCGGGGTGGGAACCACGTCACGGAACTCTACAGCGAGCAGGCGTGCGCCCCGCCCCCTGCCCGCGCACGCACCGGGCCCCGACCGGGCAGAGCCCCGGGCAAGGAGGACGGGACGACGCCCGCACGCCGAGGAGGGGATAATGGACCGGCCCGCTCTCCCCTCACCCTCGAAGGACGTGCACCCGCATGGCGAAGATCGCCGCTCTGTCCGGCTTCCCCGAATGGCTCCCCGCGGAGCGCCAGGTGGAGCAGCACGTGATCGACGTGTTCCGCGAGGTCGCGGAGCTCCACGGGTTCTCCGGCATCGAGACGCGCGCGGTCGAGCCCCTCGACCAGCTGCTGCGCAAGGGGGAGATCGACAAGGAGGTCTACCTCCTGCGCCGTCTGCAGGCCTCGGAGGAGGAGGACCCCGCCGCCGACGCCTCGCGGACCCTCGGTCTGCACTTCGACCTCACGGTGCCGCTCGCCCGCTACGTGCTCGAGCACCAGAACGACCTCGCCTTCCCGTTCCGGCGCTTCCAGATCCAGAAGGTGTGGCGCGGCGAGCGTCCCCAGGACGGCCGCTTCCGGGAGTTCTACCAGGCCGATCTCGACGTGATCGGGCAGGACGTCCTCCCCGCGCACGTGGAGTCCGAGGTGGCGATCGTGATGGCGGAGATCCTCTCCCGCCTGCCGCTGCCCGCCTTCAGCATCCACGTCAACACCCGCAAGCTCTCCGAGGGCTTCTTCCGCTCCCTCGGCTTCGAGGACCACACGGCGGTGCTGCGCAGCCTCGACAAGCTGCCCAAGATCGGCGAGGACGCCGTGCGCACCCTCCTCGTCGACGAGGCCGGGGCCACCGCCGAGCAGGCCGACGCCGCGCTCGCCTTCGCGGGGATCCGCTCCCGTGACGCGTCCTTCGGCGACCGCGTCCGCGCGCTCGGCGGGACCGGCGAAATGGTCGAGGAGGGCATCGCCGAGCTGACCGCGGTGCTCGAGCGCGTCGAGGCGGCGGTGCCCGGGGTGATCCTCGCGGACCTCTCGATCGCCCGCGGGCTCGACTACTACACCGGCACCGTCTTCGAGAGCTTCGTCGAGGGCCACGAGTCGCTCGGCTCCGTCTGCTCGGGCGGCCGCTACGACCGTCTCGCGGAGGACAACCGTCACAGCTACCCGGGGGTGGGCCTGTCCATCGGTCTGTCCCGTCTCGTCTCCCGGCTGCTCTCCGCGGATCTCGCCCGGCCGAGCCGGCCCGTGCCCACCTGCGTGCTCGTCGCGGTCTCCGACGAGGCGTCCCGCGGGGCGAGCGAGACAGTGGCCCGCACCCTGCGCGGCCGGGGCGTGCCGTGCGAGGTGGCGCCGACCGCCGCCAAGCTCGGCAAGCAGATCCGCTACGCCGACCGGCGCGGCATCCCCTTCGTCTGGTTCCCGGGGGCCGACGGCGCCGAGGACGAGGTCAAGGACATCCGCACCGGCGAGCAGGCGTCGGCCTCGGCCGGCTCCTGGCAGGTGCCCGAGGAGGACCGCACCGTGCGGATCCTGCCGGCGTCCGAGGCGGCCCGACCCCGCTCCTGACCCGTCCCCGGGTACTCGCCGTCACACACGGCGGTGAGCACCCTCACCGTGTGCGAGAGTGGGAATGATCCCCGCACCGAGATCGTTGGAGGAACCATGGCTACCGTCACCCTGACCACCGAGAACCACGACACGACCGTCGAGGACGGCGTCGTCCTCATCGACTTCTGGGCGGGCTGGTGCGTGCCGTGCCAGCGCTTCGCCCCCATCTTCGACAAGGCGTCGGAGGAGCACCAGGACGTCACCTTCGCGAAGGTCGACACCGAGGACCAGCAGGAGCTCGCGATGCGCTACGGCGTCACCTCGATCCCCACCCTGGTCGCGTACCGCGAGGGCATCCCCGTGTTCTCCCAGCCGGGCGCGCTGCCCCAGGCAGCGCTCGAGGACCTCATCAGCCAGGTGAAGAACCTGGACATGGAGGAGGTCCGCAAGGCCTACGCCGAGGCGCAGCAGCCCTCCTGATCCGTTCCCGGCCCGCAGAGCCGCGCCGATCGCACGACGAAGGGCCCGCATCCGTGAGGATGCGGGCCCTTCTCGCGTGCCGGGACGGGGCGGCGGTCGCCCGCCGCCCCGCGGCGGTGGGTTCAGCCGTCGTGCCGGCGACCACCGTGGCGCTTCGCGTCGTAGCGCGAGGACTCGTCGCGACGGGCACCGCCGCGGTATCCCCCGCGATCGCCGTCGCGGTGGCGCGGGCGGTCGTCGTCGAAGCGACGACGGGGACGGTCGTCGCGCCCGCCGCGGCCGCCGCCGGCGCCGCCGCGGGGACCGGTGTCCTCGCTGATGCGCAGCTCGCGGCCGGCGATGCGCGCACGACTGATGTCCTCGATCTGCTTCGGGGAGAGGCTGCCCTTGATCTGGACGAGCGCGAAGTTCCCGAAGATCGAGATCTTGCCGACGTCCTTGCCGTTCAGACCGCCCTCGCCGGTGATCGTGCCGAGGATCGACGGCGGCTTGGCCCCGTGGGTGTGGCCCACGCCGATGCGGTACTGGGTGTAGCCGTGCTCGGTCCGCGAGCCGCCGGAGCGGTCGTCGCGACGGTCGCCGTGACGGTCGTCCCGACGGTCGTCGCGGTCGTGGCGACCGGTCTGCTGGGTGAACTCCTCGTCCTCGTTCTGCGCGCCGGGGCCGGCGTCTCCGACGGTCATCGCGCCGAGGACGGCGGCCAGCTCGAGCGGGTCGATGCCCTGGCTCTCGACGAACTCGCCGATCAGCTCGCGGTACAGCTCGAGGCGCCCGCGCTCCTGCCGGGCGGGGACCTCCTTGAGGAGGGTGGCCAGGCGATGCTTCGAGACGTCCCGCGGGGACGGGATCACGGCCTCCTCGAGGGTCTGCTTGGTGGCCTTCTCGATGGTGCGCAGCGTGCGGCGCTCGTGCCCGCCGATGAAGGTCAGGGCCTCACCGGAGCGGCCCGCGCGGCCGGTGCGGCCGATGCGGTGCACGTAGGCCTCGGGCTCGCGGGGCACGTCGAAGTTCACGACGAGCCCGATCTTCTCGACGTCGAGGCCGCGGGCGGCGACGTCGGTGGCGACGAGGATCTTCAGGGAGCCGTCGCGCAGACGCTCCACGATCTTCTCGCGGTCCTTCTGCGGCACGTCGCCGGAGATGGTCGCCGCGATGTGACCGCGGGCCACGAGCTCGGTGCCCACCTCCTCGGCGGCGGCGCGGGTGCGCACGAAGACGATCGCGGCCTCGGCGTCGGAGGTCGCGAGCACGCGGGAGAGCGCACCGGTGCGGTGACGGAAGGGCACGACGGCGAAGGTCTGGTGGACGCTCGAGACGGTCGAGGACTGCGGGGTGATGCTGATCCGCTCAGGATCGGTCATGTGATCGGCGGCGACCTTGCGGATCGCGGGCGGCATGGTGGCGGAGAACAGCGCCACCTGGCGCGAGGCGGGAGCCTTGGCGAGGATCTCCTCGACGTCCTCCGCGAAGCCCATGCGGAGCATCTCGTCGGCCTCGTCGAGGACGGCGAAGCGCACCGTGTCCAGGCGCAGGCTCGAGCGGCGCATGTGGTCCATGACGCGGCCGGGGGTGCCGACGACGACCTGGGCGCCGCGGGCCAGCGCGCGCTCCTGGGGCGGGTAGGGGGAGCCGCCGTAGACGGCGACGACCTCGAGGCCGCCGATCGACGAGGCGAACGAGGTGATCGCGTCGGCCACCTGCATGGCCAGCTCGCGGGTCGGGGTGAGCACGAAGGCCTGGACCTCGCGGAGGGACGGATCCACCGCGGCGAGCAGCGGGAGGCCGAAGGCGGCGGTCTTTCCGGTGCCGGTCTGGGCGACGCCGATGACGTCGCGACCCTGGAGCAGCACGGGAATGGCCTTGGCCTGGATGGGGGAGGGGCGCTCGAAGCCGAGGTCCGCGACCGCGCGGCGGAGCGCCGGCGGCAGGTCGAGGTCCTCGAAGGTGGGGCCCTCGCTGCGCGGGGCCGGTGCCTCTGCCGAGGGCTGCGCGGCGCTCTGCTCGTCCGTGCCGGGCTCGGCGGGGACGGAGGAGCTGGCGGCGCCCTCGTGATCAGGGGCAGGGGAGACGTCGGTCATGGTGTCCTTCGACGGAGGTGGGTGGTATCCCGCACCAGATCGAAGCGCAGGAGGCGGGCCCGCTCGGGGCCGTGACGGACCGGCGATGCCGCAGGTGGGCCGCTGGTCGGAACCCGTTCAGTCTACGGACGCCGCTTGCGCCGCGACAGGGGGCGCCGTGGCGAGATCGCTCACCTTGCGCGGTACTCTGAACCGGTGCCCCCGCGGCACGCCGACCGCTCGGCGGAGCCCCGCTCCCGCCGCCCCGAAGAACGAAGGACGACCTCGTGCTGCGCACCCACCACGCCGGCGAGCTCCGCACGGAGCACATCGGACAGACCGTCACCCTGACCGGCTGGATCGGCCGACGCCGTGACCACGGCGGAGTGACCTTCCTCGATCTGCGGGACGCGAGCGGCGTCGCCCAGGTCGTGGTGCGCGAGGACGAGGCGATGCACCTGCGCAACGAGTACGTCCTCAAGGTCGTGGGCACGGTCGACCGCCGCCCCGCCGGGAACGAGAACCCGCAGCTGCCCACCGGTGAGATCGAGGTCACCGCGACCGAGGTCGAGGTGCTCAACACCTCCGCACCGCTGCCCTTCCAGCTCGACGAGCACACCGAGGTCGGGGAGGAGGCGCGTCTGCGCTACCGGTACCTCGACCTGCGCCGGCAGGGCCCCGCGGCCGCGCTGCGGCTGCGCTCGCAGATCAACCGCGCGGCGCGCGAGACGCTGCTGGACGACGGCTTCGTCGAGATCGAGACGCCGACGCTCACGCGCTCCACCCCCGAGGGCGCCCGGGACTTCCTGGTCCCCGCGCGGCTCTCGCCGGGCTCCTGGTACGCGCTCCCGCAGTCGCCGCAGCTGTTCAAGCAGCTGCTGATGGTCTCCGGCATGGAGAAGTACTTCCAGATCGCGCGCTGCTATCGCGACGAGGACTTCCGCGCGGACCGCCAGCCCGAGTTCACCCAGCTCGACATCGAGATGAGCTTCGTGGACCAGGAGGACGTCATCGCCCTCGCCGAGCAGCTGCTCGTGAACGTGTGGCGGACGGCCGGCCACGAGGTCAGCACGCCGATCCCGCGGATCACCTACGAGGAGTCGATGCGGCGCTACGGCTCCGACAAGCCGGACCTGCGCTTCGACCTCGAGATCGTCGAGATGACGGAGTACTTCGCGAACACGCCGTTCCGCGTGTTCCAGTCCCCGTACGTGGGCGCGGTCGTCATGGCCGGCGGCGCCTCGCAGCCGCGTCGCACGCTCGACGCCTGGCAGGAGTGGGCCAAGCAGCGCGGCGCGCGCGGCCTCGCCTACGTCCTGGTCCAGGAGGACGGCAGCCTCACGGGTCCCGTCTCCAAGAACATCTCCGAGGAGGAGAAGGCCGGGCTCGCGGAGAAGGTCGGGGCGAAGCCCGGCGACTGCGTGTTCTTCGCCGCGGGCGAGGCCAAGCCGTCCCGCGCGCTGCTCGGCGGCGCCCGCGCCGAGATCGCCGAGCGCCTGGGCCTCATCGACCACGACGCCTTCTCCTTCGTGTGGGTCGTCGACGCGCCCATGTTCGAGCCCGCCGGCGACGCGGTCGCCGCGGGCGACGTGGCCGTGGGCTCCGGCGCCTGGACCGCCGTGCACCACGCCTTCACCTCCCCGAAGCCCGAGTTCCTCGACAGCTTCGACAAGGAGCCCGGCGAGGCCCTCGCCTATGCGTACGACATCGTCTGCAACGGCAACGAGATCGGCGGCGGCTCGATCCGCATCCACCAGCGGGACGTGCAGGAGCGCGTGTTCTCCGTCATGGGGATCGACGAGGAGCAGGCCCGGGAGAAGTTCGGGTTCCTCCTCGACGCCTTCGCCTTCGGCGCCCCGCCGCACGGCGGCATCGCCTTCGGCTGGGACCGCGTCGCGGCCCTGCTCGCGGGCACCGACTCGATCCGCGATGTCATCGCGTTCCCGAAGTCCGGCGGCGGCTTCGACCCGCTCACCCAGGCACCGGCCGCGATCACGCCCCAGCAGCGCAAGGAGGCCGGGGTCGACGCGAAGCCCGAGCCCAAGGCGTCGCCCAAGGACCAGCCGGCGACCGCCGGTGACGCCGCGCAGGGCGCTCCCGACGCCTGAGCCGGAGCACCACGAGGGAGGGCCTCGCACCGTACGGTGCGAGGCCCTCCCTCGTGCTGTCGCGCTGTCCTGCACGGCGTCCGGCTCGCGCTGTCACCGCCTGCCGGACCCCGGGGCGGGGGCTCAGCGCTTCGCGCGGGGCTGCTTCGGCTCGACCGGCGCGCCGCCGTGCTTGACCTGGGGCTTGGGCAGGCGGAAGCGGCGGATCTGGATCGCGCGCATGATGCCGTAGCCCACGAGGCCCCGCTTCACCTCGCCGAACTCCTCGGTGAGTGCGGCGCGCAGCCGGCGGCGCAGGAAGAACGCGTCGATCACGCAGATCGCGATGCCGCCCCACAGCAGCGCGATGAGCAGGGTGCTCATGGCGAGGTAGAGCGACTGGTCGATCAGCGGCAGGACGAGCGCGACGATCATGAACACGAGCGCGACCGGGAAGAAGTACTCGGCGACGTTGTGACGGGTGTCCACCAGGTCCCGCACCCGGCGGCGCTCGGGGCCGCGGTGCTGGAGCGGCATCTTCGCCTCGTCACCGGTCACGAGGGCCTGCTGGGCCTCCATCTGACGGGTCCGCGAGCGCTCGCGGTCCCGGCGACGGGCCTCCTTGCGGTCGGAGACGACGAGAGGCCGGCGACGGGCGGCCTCCGCCTCCTTGCGGGAGCGGGTCGGGCGGCCCTTCGCGGCGGTGCGCGCGGCATCCGTGTCACGGGATGCGGGGCTCTCGGGGGTCGGCGGCTGGGAGGAGTTCACCACGGCAGTCTAGGCGGAGCGTCCCCAGGGAGCCTCCCAGGGGGCCGGTACGGTGGGAGCCATGAGCACGACCTCCTCCGCACATCCCGTCCCGGCCCCCGATCCCGCCCTGGTCCAGGAGCTCCGAGCACGGTTGGAGCCGATGCTCGAGCGCTCCGTCGCCGACCTCGAGGACCTCGTCCGCATCCCCTCGATCGCCTTCCCGGGCTACGACCGCGAGCCCGTGCAGCGCAGCGCGTCCGCCGTCGCCGCCCTGCTCGAGGACGCCGGGCTCCCGGACGTGAGGATCACGGCCGTCGAGGACGGCGCGCCCGCGGTGATCGGTCGCCTCCCCGCCGCGCCGGGACGCCCCACGGTCATGCTCTACGCGCACCACGACGTCCAGCCCACCGGGGACGTCGACTCCTGGTCGAACGAGCCCTTCGCGCCCGAGCGTCGGGGTGACCGGCTCTACGGCCGCGGCGCGGCGGACGACAAGGCCGGGGTCATGGCCCATGTCACGGCCCTGCGCCTGGTGGGGGAGCAGCTCGCGGCGGAGGGGATCGGTGTGACCGTCTTCGTCGAGGGGGAGGAGGAGGCCGGGTCGCCGACCTTCCGCCCCTTCATCGAGGCGCACCGCGATGCGCTCGCGGCGGATCTGATCATCGTCGCGGACTCCGCGAACTGGGCCGTCGGCACCCCCGCGATCACCGCCTCGCTCCGCGGCCTCGTGGACGCGGTGGTGGAGGTGCGCGTCCTCGAGCACGCCGTGCACTCGGGCATCTTCGGCGGTCCCGTCCTGGACGCGCCGACCCAGCTGGCCCGACTGCTCGCGACGCTGCACGATGACGAGGGCGAGGTCGCGATCGAGGGGCTCGTCCACGCCCCGGACCCGGCCGTCGAGATGCCCGAGGAGGACTACCGCCGCGACGCGGGCGTCCCCGAGGGTCTCGAGCTCTCCGGCCGCGGGTCGATCGCGGCGCGGATGTGGACGAAGCCGGCCCTCTCGGTGATCGGCATCGACGCGCCGTCCGTGCGCGAGGCCTCCAACACCCTCGTCCCGGTCGCCCGGGCCAAGGTCTCCCTGCGCATCCCCTCGGGCCAGGACCCGCAGGCCGCCCAGGACGCGCTGCTGGCGCACCTCGAGCGCCACACCCCGCGCACCGCCCGGGTGACCGTGCATCCCGGCGAGCAGGGTCGTCCCTACGGCGCGGATCTCGCGAGCCCGGCGACGGCGCTGGCCCGGCAGGCGCTCGGCGCCGCCTGGGGCACGGAGGCCGTCGACACGGGCCTCGGGGGATCGATCCCCTTCATCGCCGACCTGCTCGAGGTCTTCCCGCAGGCCTCCGTCCTCGTGACCGGTGTCGAGGATCCGCAGTCCCGCGCCCACGGGATCGACGAGTCCCTGCACCTGGGGGAGTTCGCCCGGGTGTGCCTCGCTGAGGCCCTGCTGCTGCTCGGCGCGGGCTCGCTCCCGCAGGCCGAGGGATGAGCCCGCTCGAGGAGGAGCGCCGCCCGGAGCCCGTGAGCGCCGCGGCGGTGCCGCTGCTCGGGCTGGGACTCGTGCTCGGCTTCCTGGGCGGTTACATGCTGGGATGGTGGGGAGCCGTCGTCGTGGCGCTCGTGCTGATCGCCGCGCTCTCGGCGGTGCTCGGCGGTCGCAGCCGCGCGGCCGCCGGGGCAGCCGCGATCGGCGTCGTCATCGGCTACGTCGCCATCATGCTGGTCGCCGCGTTCCGCGGGCTGCTGTGGTGATCGGTCCCGCCGGGGAAGGGGAGTGCCTGCCCGAGCGGCAGGACGGGCCGTCCACGCGTGCGGTGCCATACACCATCCGCGGCGCCCGAGGCGTACGCTGGACCCATCCGCAGCACCCGAGGAGGACCGCATGACCACGACGACCGAGCGTCCCACCGCCGCGCACCAGGTGACCCTCACCCCGGAGGCGGCCGGCAAGGTGAGCACCCTGCTCGAGCAGGAGGGTCGTGACGACCTGCGCCTGCGCATCGCTGTGCAGCCCGGCGGCTGCTCCGGCCTGATCTACCAGCTCTACTTCGACGAGCGCCTCATGGACAACGACCTCACGGTCGAATTCGACGGCGTCGAGGTCGTGGTGGACAAGATGAGCAGCCCGTACCTCACCGGTGCGGTGATCGACTTCTCCGACACCATCGAGAAGCAGGGCTTCACGATCGACAACCCCAACGCGCAGAGCTCCTGCGCCTGCGGTGACTCCTTCGCCTGAGCCGCGAGACGGTCCGCGACGGCGGGCGACCCCCTCGGGGGTCGCCCGCCGTCGTGCATCCGGCCCGCTCCCGGCCTCGCGAGGGCCGCGGCCGCGCATCGGTGACCGCGGCAGGTGGCAAGGGACACACCGTCCTCCGGTGAAGCCTCGTTCCCACAGCGTGCCGGTGGTCCGGGGCCCGCGCGGAGCACGTATGATGACGGGGTGCCGTGACGTGGAGGGCGCGCCGCCGTCGTGCGGATCGTCCACCTCGGCCCTCGTCCCCACGAGGCGCGGCACCATGGGCACGTCCCCGCCCATGTGAGTACCAGCCCTGGCCCCCGCAGCAGTCCCGCCCTCCACGAGCGGGTCGCGCCACGGAACCGGTCGGGGACGACGAGCGGAAGGTCATCCTTGTGATCCCCCAGGCCCCCCAGCGCGCGCGGCGCAGTCGCCGCATGGCCGCCGGCATCGCTCTCGCAGCACTGGCCCTGGCCGGCTGCACCGAGAAGCAGCAGCGGGGGTTCCTCCCCGGCTACAGCGACGGACAGGTCACCGACCAGACGGCGCGCATCACGAACCTCTGGGTGGGGTCCTGGACGGCCCTGGTCGTCGTCGGCCTCATCGTGTGGGGTCTGACGATCTGGTGCGCCGTCGCCTACCGGCGCCGCAAGAACGACACCGGCTTCCCGATCCAGCTGCGCTACCACGTGCCGCTCGAGCTCATGTTCACCCTGCTGCCCGTCGTCATGGTGCTCACGCTCTTCTACTTCACCCAGCGCGACCTCGACGAGACCGAGGCGCTCGACAAGGATCCCGCTGTCACCGTCACCGCTGTCGGCAAGCAGTGGAGCTGGGACTTCAACTACGAGACCGCCGACGGCCAGCAGGTGCACGAGCCCGCCGGTGTGCAGTCCTTCGAGACCGGCGTGGAGGGCGCGTCCGAGTCGCTCCCCGTGCTGTACCTCCCCGAGGGTGAGACCGTCGAGTTCCAGCTCGAGTCCCGCGACGTCATCCACTCGTTCTGGGTCGTGGACTTCCTCTACAAGAAGGACATGATCCCGGGACGCACCACGACCTTCCAGCTCACGCCCGAGCGCTCGGGCACCTACCGCGGCAAGTGCGCTGAGCTGTGCGGCGAGTACCACTCGGACATGCTGTTCAACGTCGTCGTGGTCCCGGCCGACGAGTTCCAGGCGCACCTCGACGAGCTCGAGGCCGAGGGCAACACCGGCGAGCTCGGCGTCGACCTCAACCGCAACCAGGACGACTGGTCCATGCGCGAGAAGTACGACGAGGGCGTGGACCGCACCCAGCGCACCGCCGACACCACGACCACGCAGGAGGGGGACAAGTGAGCGCCCAGACCGAGATCCGCCCAGGAGCAGAGGCTCCGGCGCGGTTCAGGAAGACACCCGAGACCGGCCTCGGCAAGCAGTTCTTCACCCTGCTCACCACGACCGATCACAAGATGATCGGCCTCATGTACATGGGGATGGCGTTCGCCTTCTTCTGCTTCGGCGGAATCCTCGCGCTCATGATCCGCGCCGAGCTCTGGGAGCCCGGCCTGCAGGTCGTGGTCTCCAAGGACCAGTACAACCAGCTGTTCACGATGCACGGCACGATCATGCTGCTCATGTTCGGCACCCCGCTGTTCAACGGCTTCGCGAACTATCTCGTGCCGCTGCAGATCGGCGCCGTCGACATGGCGTTCCCGCGCTTGAACATGTTCGCCTTCTGGCTGACCCTGTTCGGCTCGCTCATCGCCGTCGCCGGCTTCCTCACCCCGCAGGGCGCCGCCTCCTTCGGCTGGTTCGCCTACGCGCCGCTGTCGGACACCACGTTCACCCCGGGCCTCGGCGGTGATCTGTGGGTATTCGGCCTCGCCCTGCAGGGCTTCGGCACGATCCTGGGCTCGGTCAACTTCATCACCACGATCATCTGCATGCGCATGCCCGGCATGACCATGTTCCGGATGCCGATCTTCACCTGGAACATCCTCATCACGGGCGTGCTCGTGCTGATGGCCTTCCCGCCGCTGGCCGCCGCGCTGCTCGCGCTGGGAGCGGACAGGCGGTTCGACGCGCAGATCTTCAACCCGGAGAACGGCGGCGCCATCCTCTGGCAGCACCTGTTCTGGTTCTTCGGTCACCCCGAGGTGTACGTGCTCGCGCTGCCGTTCTTCGGCATCGCCTCGGAGATCATCCCGGCCTTCAGCCGCAAGCCGATGTTCGGCTACAAGACCCTCGTCGGCGCGACGATCGCGATCGCCGCCCTGTCCGTGACCGTGTGGGCGCACCACATGTACACGACCGGCGCGGTCATGCTGAACTTCTTCGCCTTCATGACGATGCTCATCGCCGTGCCGACGGGCGTGAAGTTCTTCAACTGGCTGGGCACGATGTGGCGCGGCTCGATCACCTTCGAGACGCCGATGCTGTTCACGCTCGGCTTCCTCACCACCTTCACCTTCGGCGGCCTGACCGGCGTGATCCTCTCGTCGCCGGTGCTCGACTTCCACCTCTCCGACACCTACTTCGTCGTGGCGCACTTCCACTACGTGATCTTCGGGACCGTGGCCTTCGAGATGTTCGCGGGCTTCTACTTCTGGTGGCCCAAGATGTTCGGCTACAAGCTCCACGAGGGACTGGGCAAGCTGCACTTCTGGCTGCTGATGATCGGCTTCCACACGACGTTCCTCGTCCAGCACTGGCTGGGTGTCGAGGGTGCGCCCCGTCGTTATGTGAACTACCTCGCGGAGGACGGCTTCGGCTGGATGAACCAGCTCTCGACGGTCGGCGCCTTCATCCTCGGCGCGTCGACGCTGCCGTTCATCCTGAACGTGGTGCTCACCCACCTCAAGGGAAAGAAGGTCGAGGTCGACGATCCGTGGGGCTACGGCGCCTCCCTCGAGTGGGCGACCTCCTGCCCGCCGCCGCGCCACAACTTCCACTCGCTGCCGCGCATCCGGTCCGAGCGTCCCGCCTTCGACCTGCACCACCCCGAGGTCGCCGCGCAGGACCACATGCTGCACGAGGAGCCCGTGCAGAACCCGAGGAGCAACTGATCCATGAACACCACGTCGAAGATCTTCTACATCCTCGGGACCTTCTTCCTCGTCGTCGGCATCGTGTACGGCGTGCTCTCGCACGGCGGCGAGCCGATGGGGATCGAGCCCGTGGGCGCGATCGCGCTCCCCGGCGCCTTCGCCATGTCGTTCATGATCGCGCTCTACACCGGCTTCAAGGCGAAGTCCTTCCCGGGCCGTCCCGATGACGACCACGACGCCGAGGTCGAGGCCGAGGCCGGCGTCCAGGGCAGCTTCGCCCCCTACAGCTGGTGGCCCCTGTGGTCCGCGCTCGGTGCGGCGATGGTGTTCCTCGGCGTGGCCGTGGGATGGTGGCTCTCGAGCTTCGGGCTCATCCTCGCCATGTACGGCGTCATCGGCTGGGTCCTGGAGTTCTCCCGCGGCCAGCACGCGCACTGACACCTGGCTCCGCCTCGCGCGGATCCTCCGAACGGCCCCGCTTCGCTCCGGCGACGCGGGGCCGTTCCGCGTCCCGGGGCGCTGAAGGGCCGTTCCGGGGCCCCGGGATGCTGGACGGCACGACCGCCACGGGGCAGGCTGTCGCTCGACGGCGCCCGGTCCGGGCAGCCGCGAGCTCCCGGAGGTCCCCATGTCCTTCTACCTGATCACCTTCCCGTCCCGCGCCATGCAGATCCCCGCCGAGGAGCTCCCGGAGGTCGTGGACGCGTCCCACGCGCTCGTCGAGGAGGCGAAGGCCGCCGGTGCGTACCGGTTCGGCGGCGGCATCGACGAGAGCGTGGCGCCCGTGCTGATCGACGCCGACGGCTCACGGCACGACGGGTCGCATCCGCTGCGGGCCCCGCTCGACGGCGGCTACACGGTGCTGGACCTCGCCACGCGGGCGGAGGCGGAGCTGTGGGCCGCGCGCATCGCCGCCGCGTGCCGGTGCCCGCAGGAGCTCTACGTGTTCGGCGAGGACCCGGCCAGCTGAACAGCCCGGCAGTGGGGCAGAGCGCGGTTCCGTCCATGCCCTCTGGACAGCGTGCAGAGCCTGTCACGCCATGCACCCGCTTCAGGGGCTGTTGACATGATGTCGCCCGTCGGCGCCGGAAGGAGACCGGTCAGCCCCTTCCCAGCCCCGTCGTATCGGTGCAGACTGGCTCATCGAGGATTCGTGAACGCAAGGATCGCTCCGCCCTGGTGCGGTTCCCGGGCGATGGCAGAGAGGCTCACGATGAGCACGATCGGAAGCACCCCGACGGACGAGCGCTGGGAGGTCCGGCCCCTCGACGCGACGACATGGGACGACTTCGCCGAGCTCGTGGAGCGCAACGGCGGCGTCTTCGGCGGCTGCTGGTGCATGGGGCACCACGCTACGGCCGAGGGCATCTCGCACCATCAGGTCCCCGGGATCGACAAGAGGGCCGCCAAGGTGGAGCCCCGGACGCTGCCCGTTTGGCGCATCCCCTGCTTCTCCACCGACACGCGCCATCGCCGTGAGGGGATCGCGAGAGCGGGTCTCGCGGGGGCGCTCGACCTCATCGCGGCCGACGGCGGGGGAGTCGTCGAGTCGACGCCGGAGATCGTCGGCGGACGGGCCGCCCACGGGCGATTCCTGTTCCAGGCCTCGGTGGAGCTGTTCGAGGAGCACGGCTTCGAGCGAATACGTCAGCTCGGGAAGTGGGCGTGGCTCGTGCGCCGCACCGTGCCGGCCGCAGCGAAGGGGTAGCGCGCCCGAACCCGCCGCACGGCGTCGTCGCGCCCCGGACACGAAGGAGCCCGGGAGAGTGGCTCTCCCGGGCTCCGGCGATCAGCGGCGGCGGATGCTCAGTGCATCGCCTTCTCCGCAGGGATGCGGTAGTCGCCGTCCGTGACCTCGTCGATGACGTGCCTCTCGTGGTGCGCGTGCTCCATGGCCTCCCGCAGCTCGGCGGGGGAGACGGGGGCGATGCGGTCCTTGAAGAAGAACGAAGTCGCCTTGGCGCGCAGCGCCGAGACGCCGTTCCCGGCCTTGAGGGGACGGAAGTCGTCATGCTGCACGAGGACCCAGCGCTCGAACTCGTCGAGCGGCTCGTGGATCTCGAGCATGTCCCCGGTCTTCGTCCGGACCACACGGGAGGTCTCCTCGCCGTGGAGGACGAGGTTGCGCTTCTGGCGCTGGATCGAGAGGCACAGGCGCTTCGTGATCCAGAACAGCAGCACCGGGGCGACGAAGATCGAGACCCGGAACAGCCACGTCAGGTCGTTGATCGACAGGTGCAGCTTGAGCGCGATGAGGTCGTTCGTCGCGGCCATGGCGAGGATCAGGTAGATGCTGATCCAGGCGACGCCCAGACCCGTGCGGACCGGCGTGTTGTACGGCAGGTCGAGCACGTGGTGCTCGCGGTCGTCACCCGTCACCCATGCCTCGATGAAGGGGTAGAGCGCGAGGAAGGCGAGAAGGCCGCCGTAGATGACCATCGGGAGCAGGATGTTCAGCGAGACGGTGTAGCCGAAGATCGTGAACTCCCAGCCCGGGATCAGGCGGAGGCCGCCGTCGGTCCAGAGCATGTACCAGTCGGGCTGGGATCCCGCGGAGACGGGGGAGGGGTCGTAGGGCCCGTACACCCAGATCGCGTTGATCGCCGTCGTGGCGGAGACCAGGGTGATGATGCCGAAGACGAGGAAGAAGAAGCCGCCGGCCTTCGCGGTGTACACCGGGAACAGCGGGAAGCCCACGACGTTGCGGTCGGTGCGGCCCGGGCCCGGGTAGTGCGCGTGCTTGTGTGCCACCAGCATGACGAGGTGGATCGCGATGAGCCCCAGGATCATGGCGGGCACCAGCAGGATGTGCATGGTGAAGAAGCGCGGGATGATGTTGGTGCCCGGGAACTCGCCGCCGAACAGCAGCATCGAGATGTAGGTGCCCACGATCGGGATCGACTTCATGAGGCCGTCGACCACGCGCAGGCCGTTGCCGGAGAGCACGTCGTCGGGGAGCGAGTAGCCGGTGAAGCCGGCGACCATGCCGAGGACCATGAGGGTGAAGCCCACGAGCCAGTTGAGCTCGCGCGGCTTGCGGAACGCACCGGTGAAGAACACGCGGAACATGTGCACGAAGATCGCGACCATGAACACGAGCGCGGCCCAGTGGTGCATCTGCCGGAACAGCAGTCCGCCCTTGAGCTCGAAGGAGATGTAGAGGGTCGACTCGTAGGCGCGCGACATGTGCGCGCCCTGCAGCGCCTCGTACGGCCCGTCGTACTCGACCTCGGTCATGGACGGGTCGAAGAACATCGTCAGGAACGTGCCCGAGATCAGCAGGATGACGAAGCTGTACAGCGCCACCTCGCCGAACATGAAGGACCAGTGGTCGGGGAAGATCTTCCGCGCGAAGAACTTCACCAGGCCGCCGCCGCCGACGCGCTCGTCGAGCCAGTCGCCACCGACGGCGCCGAGCTTCATCACGCGTCCGGGCTTCTCGCCGGCGCTCTGCGTCCGGGAATCAGAAGTCGTGGTCGTCACGTGATCACTTGTCCTTGTGGATGTCCCAGAAGCTGGGACCGATCGGCTCGGGGAAGTCTCCGGTGGCCACGAGGTAGCCCTCGGCGTCGACCTCGATCGGGAGCTGGGGGAGCGGGCGGTGCGCCGGGCCGAAGATGACCTTCGCGCCGTCCGTGACGTCGAACGTGGACTGGTGGCACGGGCAGAGCATGTGGTGCGTCTGCTGCTCGTAGAGGGCCACCGGGCAGCCGACGTGGGTGCAGATCTTCGAGAAGACCAGGATGCCCTCATGGCCGTTGGCGAGGCTCTCCTCGTTCTTGCCGAGGGCGGGATCGATGCGGACGATCACCGCTGCGGCCTTCGCACGCTCCTCGAGGAAGTGCTCGGTCTCCTCGGTGAGGTCCTCCGGCATGACGTGGAAGATCGAGTTCATGGCGACGTCGGCGGCGCGGATGGGGGTGCCGTCGTGGTCGCGGGCCAGGCGCATGCCGGCCTTCCAGAACGTGTGGTGCAGCTTGTTCCCCGGGAGCGGGCCCAGCGTCGAGAGCGGGGCGAGCACGGCGATCGGCAGCGCCGCGAGCGCAGCGACCATCGTCGTGACGATCAGCGGGCGGCGGCCGATGCCGGACTCCTGGAGGCCGTCGGTGATGATCGACGCGGCGGCCTGGCGGGTCTCGTCGGAGCCTCGCAGGGCGTGGCGCTCCTCGACCATCTCCTCGTCGGGCATGAGGGTCTTGGCCCAGTGCACCGCGGCGGCGCCGATGAAGAACACCGCGATCGCGAGGCCGAGGCCCGTGATGAGGTTCGACCACCACACCGCGCGGGTGGAGCCCTCCTCCGCGAAGATGTTCGTCCCGGTCGGCGTCACGAGGAAGTATGCCGCGATGAACACCGCGGTGCCGAGGACGGAGAGGAGGAAGAGGCCCGCGACCACGCGCTCGGCGCGACGCTCGGCGCGCTTGTCGGAGTCGGCCTGGCGGTGGACATGAGGGGCGAGACCCGGATTCGGGAACCCGCCGCCCTCCTTCGGGGCGATGGCGCTGACCCCGCGAGCGGGGGAGCTGCCGTCGAGATTGTCGTTCATGTGCTCGTTCACTTGGCCTTCGCCCCCAGCCACGTGGCCGTGCCGAGGAGAAGGGCGAGGATGATGGTCCAGGCGTAGAGGCCCTCGGTGACGGGACCGAGCGAGCCCAGGGAGATGCCGCCGGGGGAGCCGGTCTCCTCGAGGGAGCGGAGGTACGTGACCACGTCACGCTTGTCCTCGGCGGAGAGGTTCGTGTCGTTGAAGACCGGCATGTTCTGCGGGCCGGTCTCCATGGCCTCGTAGATGTGCTTCGCCTCGACGCCCTCGAGGGTCGGGGCGAACTTGCCGCGGGTCAGCGCGCCGCCGGCGCCGGCCGCGTTGTGGCACATGGCGCAGTTGATGCGGAAGATCTCGCCGCCGTTGGTCGCGTCGCCCTGCTCGGTGTCGAGGTACTCGTCCTCCGGCACCGACGGACCGGGGCCGAGGGAGGCGACGTAGGCCGCGAGCTGACGGGTCTGCTCGTCGTCCATCTGCGTGGGCTTGCGCATGGCCTGGGCGCCGGAGTTCTCCATGGGCATGCGGCCGGTGCCGACCTGGAAGTCGACGGCGGCGGCGCCCACACCGATCAGTGACGGGCCGAGCGTGTTGCCGTCCGCGTCGGTGAGGCCCTCGGCGTTGGTGCCGTGGCAGGTCGCGCAGTTCGCGAGGAACAGCGCCTTGCCGGCGTCCACGTCCTCCTGCGTGTAGGCCTCGGCCTGGGCCGTGCGCGGCTGGAAGGCGGCGTACAGCCCGCCGGTCGCGACGAGCGCGAGCAGCAGGATCACGAGTAGCGCCATCGGGTGATGGCGACGTGCGGCGAGTGCCTTCACGGTTCGAACCTCGATTCGTGGAGGGGACGAGCGGGGGAGGGAGGGGAGAAGCCGGTGGGACGGGCGACCGTGGGGCGGGCGACCGGACCGCGGATCAGAAGATGGTCCAGTCGAAGCTGACCGGGACGATGTGATCCGGGCTGATGGCGGTCATCATCGGATCGAGCATGTAGACGATGAAGAACAGGCCGATCCACACCACGTCCACGAAGTGCCAGTAGTAGGAGAGGCAGATGACGGAGATCTGCTCGTGCTGCGTGAACTTCTTCGAGGACCACAGGCGCACCATCACGAGCAGGAAGGTGACGAGGCCGCCGAGGACGTGCAGCCCGTGGAAGCCGGTGGCGAGGTAGAAGATCGACGCGAAGGGCGAGGACGAGAGCGTCACGCCCTTGTGGACGAGCTCCGTGTACTCGAACGCCTGGCCGGAGATGAAGAAGGCGCCCATGAGGAAGGTGAGGACGAACCACTCGATCGCACCCCAGCCGGCGATGTTGAAGATCGAGCCGGTGCGGCGCTTGCGCGGCGGGAAGACCTTCTTGCCGAGACGACCCTCTGCCATGAACACACCCATCTGGCAGGTCACCGAGCTGAGCACCAGGATCGTGGTGTTCAGCAGCGCGAAGCCGTGGGTGAAGTTCGCCTGGCCGTCCGCGAACGTGTCCGGCACCGAGGATCGCAGCGTGAAGAACATCGCGAACAGGGCGCCGAAGAACATCAGCTCGCTCGAGAGCCAGACGATCGTGCCGATCTGCGTCGGGTTGGGGCGGCCGACGGCTGCTGTGGCAGCGGCGGCAGGGCGCTCAGGCAGGGTCGCAGTAGTCACGTCACCATTATGTCGTGCGGTCAGATTCGGTGGGTGCGGCTCACGACTCCCGCGCCCACTGCAGGGCACCGCCCTGACGGACCCCGCCAGCATATCCCTCCTGACGGCCTGTCACGAACCGGGACACGCGCCCGACGTCCCAGGTGGGCGGCCACTGCTGGTCCGGGGCCCGCCGCACGCGGGGCGGCGCCGCGTCCCGGGGGTCGGGGTCGTGACGAGCATCCCACCCGCTCGTGGCCCGACACAGGGGATCCGAGGCGTGGGAGCCGTCGCACCCGGGCCCCGCCTGGTGGGAGGATCGTGCCATGAGCGCTGTCCCTGCCCTCCCCATCACCTGGTCCCGGATCATCGGCCGTCTCGTGCGCCGCGAGGAGCTGGACGGCGCCGAGGCCGGCTGGGCCATGGACGAGGTCTTCTCCGGCGGTGCCACCCCCGTGCAGCTCGCCGGCTTCCTCGTCGCGCTCCAGGCCAAGGGGGTCACGAGCACGGAGCTCGAGGCCCTCGCCGACGCGATGATCGCCCACGCGCGGCCCGTCTCGCTTCCGGAGCGGGCGATCGACATCGTCGGCACCGGCGGCGACCTCGCCCACACCGTCAACATCTCGACGATGGCCTCGGTCGTCATCGCGGCGAGCGGGCGCACGGTCGTCAAGCACGGCAATCGCGCCTCGACCTCGAAGTCGGGCTCCGCCGACGTCCTCGAGGCCCTCGGCGTGCGCCTGGACCTCCCGGTGCCACAGGTGGAGGCGCTCGTCGAGGAGATCGGTATGACCTTCCTCTTCGCGCAGGTCTTCCATCCCTCGATGCGCTTCGCGGCGGAGGCCCGCAAGGGCCTCGGCATCCCGACCGTCATGAACATCCTGGGGCCGATCACCAACCCCGGACGCCCCCGGGCGAGCGCCGTCGGCGTGGCGGATCCCCTCATCGCCCCGACCGTCGCCGGCGTCTTCGCGGCACGGGGGACCTCGGCGCTCGTCTTCCGCGGTCAGGACGGGCTCGACGAGCTGACGGTCACCGCCCCGTCGGACGTCTGGGAGGTGCGCGGGGGAGAGGTGCGCGAGCACGTGCTCGACCCCGTCGCGCTGCTCGACGTCCCCCGCGCGGGGCACGACGCGCTCCGCGGCGGCACCGCCGAGGAGAACGCCCAGGTGGCGCGCGACGTCTTCGACGGGGTCCGGAGCGGGAGGCTCGAAGCCGTGCGTCACGCGGTGCTGCTCAACGCGGCGGCCGGGATCCAGGCCCATGACGGGATCGATCTCCCGGCGGAGGGAGGCTTCAAGGAGCGCTTCGCCGCCGCCTTCGCCGAGGCCGAGGCGACCCTCGAGGCGGGCGGGGCCTCCGACCTCGTCGATCGGTGGGCCCGCGCCTCCCAGCGGGCGCAGGCCGAGGGCTGATCCTCCGGGGCGACCGGAGGGGGAATCCGCTCCGGTCAGCCGTCGAGGCCGAGGTCGAAGGCCGCGTCGAGATCCTGCTTGGAGTAGGTGCGGAAGGCGATGTTGGTCGAGGTGTCGACGATGCCCTCGACCTTCCCCAGCCGGTCCGCGATGACGTCGGCGAGGTCCTCGTGGGCCCGGACGCGGACCACCGCGATGAGGTCCACGTCCCCGGTCACCGAGTAGACCTGCTCGACCCCGTCGATGTCGACGACGGCCTGGGCCACCTCCGGGATGCGCTGGGGCTGCACGACGATCGAGACGATGGCGGTGATCATGGGGCTCCTCCTGGGACGACGGGCCGCTCCCGGCCCGGGCGCGGGAGGACGGCATGCTGTGCCGACCCTATGCCCCGGCGGAGTCCGCGTCGGGCTCCTCGTCCGCGTCCCTTCCGGTGTCGGTGCTCTCGTCATGATCGGGAGCGGTCCTCGCGAACCGCTCCGCGAGGGCCTCGGCGTCGAAGCGGGCGCGCGCCGGCTGCTGCCACGTGCCCTCGACGAGCACTGTGCGCACGCCCTCGCCCTCGAGCCACCCCAGCAGGATCTCCGCCTCCTGATGATGGCCCTGGCACATCGGCGCCGGGACGGGGAGATCGGGGTCGCGGCGCGCCGCGAGCTCCTGCGCGGCGGCGACCGGGTCCGTGGACCACGGGACGAGCGCGGTGGCCGCGAAGGCGCCGTTCCGCACCGCCAGCAGCTCCCACCCGCGGCCGCCGATCACCGGCTCCGAGCTCGGCCGCGCCGCCACGAGGAGGTCGACCGCTCCGATCGCGCGGAGCCGGGATGCCCTCCGCGCGGCGGCGAGATAGGTGAGGGTCGTGCGGCGAAGCCGCTCCGCCTCCTCGTAGCGGCCCGCCGCGACGTGCGCCCGCAGTCGGCCGGCGACGTGGTCGAGGACCTCGGAGGGGTCCTCGAGCAGCGCGCGGCGGATCCGCGCGCGATGACCGCCCTCGAGGGGAGTCCCGGACGCCCCGTGCTGCTCGAGCGCGCGGCCGCGCCCCATGACCGCATCGGTGAGCAGGGCCTTGAGGGGCTCGAGGTCGTGGCGGCTCACGAGCGGTCCGATCTGCGCGGAGCCGTCCTCCTCGGGACGGGCGAGCCGCGCGGCGCGCAGCCCCTCGCGCCCCGGCCCGAGCCGGAGCCAGAGCGCCTTCTCGGGGGTGAGGCCCTGGCGGTTCGACGGGGGCTTCTCCGCGGCGATCATCCGCAGCTCCCGGACCGACGCCTCCGTGGGGGTCCGGCACTCGAGGATCCGCACCTGCTCCGCCCGCGGGAGCATGTCGAGCACCTTGCGCCGCGTCTCCGCTGCCGTGAAGTACGTGCGCACGCGGGAGCGGAGGTTGCGGGAGGTGCCGACGTAGAGCGCGTTCCCCGCGATGTCGACGAAGGAGTAGACCCCCGGAACCGCCGGGATCCCCTCAGCGAGGTGCTTCTTGCGCATCTGCGCGGGGCTCGTGCGCCGGTGGGCGGATCCGAGGTCCTCCAGGGTCCCCGCCGCCGGGCCGAGCCGCGCGATGATCGCGTGCAGGACGTCCACGGTCGCGCGGGCGTCGGAGAGCGCGCGGTGATCGGGGGTGACGGAGGCGCCGACGTGCGCCGCGAGGGTGCCCAGCTTGTGATCGCGCACCTCGTCGCGCCGGAAGACCGTCCGGGCGAGCGCGAGGGTGTCCAGGACCGTCGGGCGAGGCCAGGTGAGCTCGAGCCGGGCGGCATGGGCGGTGAGGAAGCCGACGTCGAAGCGGGCGTTGTGGGCCACGAGCGCCGCGTCCCCCACGAAGTCGAGGAACATCGGCAGCACCGTCCCGATCACGGGGGCGTCGCGCACCGTCGCGTCGCTGATCCCCGTCAGCGCCGCCACATACGCGGGGATCGGCCGCTGCGGGTCCACGAAGCTGCGGAACTCCCCGAGCACCTCCCCTCCGCGCACCTTCACCGCGCCGATCTCGGTGATGCCGTCCGTGCTCGGATCCGTCCCGGTGGTCTCGAGGTCGACGACCACGAGCGTCGCCTCCGCGAGCGGGGTGCCGAGGTCCTCGAAGCTCATCTGTCGGCGGCGGGCGGGCATGGCGGCAGACTACGACGGGGCCCTGACGAGCGGGTGGGGACCACCGGCCGTCAGGGCCCCGTCGGGACCGGGACGCTCAGGCGCGGGGCCGGGAGTAGATGCCCTCGATGACCTCGGAGAAGTCCTTGACGACGATGTTCCGCTTGAGCTTCAGCGAGGGCGTGAGGTAGCCGTTCTCCTCGGTGAAGTCCGTGTCGATGACCTCGAACACGCGGATCGACTCGGCCCGCGAGACGGTCTGGTTCGCGCGGTCCACGGCCGTCTGCAGCTCCGCGTGGATGCGCTCGTCCTTCGCGGCCTCGGCGACGGTCATCTCCGGGAGCCCGTTGTTCCGCAGCCAGGTCGGCAGCATCTCCTCGTCGAGGGTGAGGACGGCGGCGACGAACGGCTTCTGATCGCCCACGACCATGCACTGGCTGATCAGCGGGTGCGAGCGCAGCACGTCCTCGAGCGGCGCGGGGGAGACGTTCTTGCCGCCCGCGGTGACGATGAGCTCCTTGGTGCGCCCGGTGATCGAGAGGGAGCCCTCCTCGTCGAGGGAGCCGAGGTCACCGGTGTGGAACCAGCCGTCCTGGAGCGCCTCGGCCGTCGCCTCGGGGTTGTCGTGGTAGCCCTTGAACACCATGACGCCCTTGACCAGGATCTCGCCGCTGTCGGCGATCGCCACGGCGGAGCCCGGCAGCGGCGGGCCGACGGTGCCCGGCTTCACGTCCCAGGGCATGTTCACCGCGACGGGCGCGGTGGTCTCGGTGAGGCCGTAGCCCTCGAGGATCGTCACGCCGATGCCGCGGAAGAAGTGCGCGAGGCGCTCGCCGAGCGGGGCGCCGCCCGAGACGGCCCAGCTCACCTGACCGCCCATCGCGTTGCGCAGCGTCGAGTAGACGAGGCGGTCGAACAGGGCGTGGCGGAGCCGGAGCGTGACGGGCACCGATCCGGCCATCTTCGCGCGGGACCAGGCGATGGCGGTCTCCGCGGCCATGGCGAAGATCTTCCCCTTGCCGCCGGCGACGGCCTTCGCCTCCGCGCCGTTGTAGACCTTCTCGAACACGCGCGGCACGGCGAGCAGGAAGGTCGGGCGGAAGGCCTCGAGGTCCGGCAGCAGGTTCTTGGTGTCCGGGGTGAACGCCGTGGTCGCCGGGTGCGAGACGGCGAGCACCGTGAGCAGGCGCGCGAAGACGTGCGCGAGCGGGAGGAACATGAGCATCCGCGACCCCGGGGGCAGGACGATGTCGCCGAGCAGGGTCACCGCGCTGCGGGTGGTGTCCACGAAGTTGCCGTGCGTGAGCTCCACACCCTTGGGCCGGCCGGTCGTGCCGGAGGTGTAGATGATCGTGGCGACGTCGGCGAGCGACTGGGACGTGCGACGGGCCTCGAGCTCCTCGTCGGTCACCTTCGCGCCGCGCTCCTTGAGGACGTCGAGGATGCCGTCCTCGAGCACGCCGATCTGCTCGAGCGCGGGGAGCTCGCCGCGCACGGACTCCATGTCCTCGCGGTGACGGGCCTGCTCGACGATCGCGAAGCGCACCCCGGAGTTCGAGGCGATCCACTGGATCTGGCTGGGGGAGGAGGTCTCGTAGATCGGCACGGGGACGCCGCCGATCCACCAGGTGGCCCAGTCCACGAGGGTCCACTCGTAGGAGGTCCGGGCGAGGATCGCGACCGCGTCGCCGACCTGCATCCCGGAGGCCATCAGGCCCTTCGCCACCGCGCGCACCTCGTCGAGGAACTCCTGGCCGGACATCGGCACGAAGGCCCCGGCGTCGTCCCGACGCTCGAAGACCGGGATCGAGGGGTGGGACGCCACCCTCCCCAGCAGAAGGTCCGTGATGTTCTCGTCCTCGCGGCTGGTGTGCTGGGCGGCCGTGCCGTACTGCTTCATCGAATCTCCTTCGATCCGGGTCGTGCCCCCGCTCCGCGAGCGGCGCGGGCGTCCGGATGCGCTGGTGGGGGTCGAGGCGAGTGTACGGCAGGGCACCGTACGATGTGGGCGGCCAGCCGGCCGGACGACCTGGATGACTTGGACGACGTGGAAGGGGAGCCATGCTCTCGATCGGTGTGGACATCGGCGGCACGAAGATCGCGGCGGGCGTGGTCGACGAGGACGGACGCATCATCGCCTCGACCACCCGACGCACCCCGGCCACCGATGCCGAGCTCATCGAGGCGGGTGTGGCGGACGCCGTCACCGAGCTGCGGGCGCAGCACGAGGTCGTGGGCGTCGGGGTGGGGGCCGCGGGCTTCGTGGACGCCGACCGTCGCGTGGTGCGCTTCGCCGCGAACCTCGCCTGGCGCGACCGGGCGCTCGCGGAGCACCTCGAGACCGCCACCGGCCTGCCCGTCGTCGTCGAGAACGACGCGAACGCGGCCGGCTGGGCGGAGTACCGCTTCGGCGCCGCGCGCGACGCGGCCCACATGCTCATGGTCACGGTCGGCACGGGCCTCGGCGGTGCCGTCGTCCTGGACGGCCGCATGCTGCGGGGCAGCGGCGGATTCGCCGGCGAGATCGCGCACATGACCGCCGTGCCCGACGGCCAGTGGTGCGGCTGCGGCCGCCGCGGCTGCCTCGAGCAGTACACCTCCGGCACCGCCCTCGTGCGGTCGGCGAAGCACCGGGCGGCGATCGGCGACCCGGTCATGGAACCGCTCGTCGCCGCCGCCGGCGGGGACCGGGAGGAGATCACGGGACCGCTCGTCACGCGCCTCGCGCAGCAGGGGGATCCGGGGTCGGTGGATCTCCTCCACGACCTGGGCACGGCGCTCGGCCGGGGCGTCGCCTCGATCGCGGCGCTGCTGGACCCCGGGGCGATCGTCGTGGGCGGCGGCGTCGCCGCGGCCGGCGACCTGCTGCTCGAGCCGGCGCGCGCCGCCTACGAGGCGGACGTCACCGCGCGGATGCACCGTCCGATGCCCACCTGGGCGATCGCCGCGATGGGCAACGAGGCAGGGATCGTCGGAGCGGCGGACCTCGCCCGCTGAGGCGCCGCGGGACGGACGCGCGAGGGGATCAGAGCTCGATCCCCTCGTCGTCCCCCGTCCGGCGGGTGGGCACCTGCAGCAGCAGCGCGATCAGCCCGCCCACGGCGATCAGCCCGCCGAGACCGCCGAGCCAGGCCGGCAGGGTCGCGGAGACGGTCGCGACGAGCAGCAGCACGAGCCCGCCGACGAGCGCCGTCCAGGACCACAGCATGGGGGAGGACGCCGGCTCGAGGTCGGGGTCCGGCGGCACGAAGTCGCCGAGCAGGGCGGCCTCCTCCTCGTCCTCGGCCTCCCGGTCCCCGGGAGCGGGGCGCGCGCCCGCCGAGGGGTGAGCGGCGCGGGCACGGGCACGGGACGCCTCGCTCGTCACGGCGGGGGCGTCGTCCGTCCCGCCCTCCCACGGGTCCACGTCCTCGTCACGCCGGGCGGAGTCCTCCGCGGCCGGCTCGCGGGGCGCCTCGCCGGGGCCCACCACGAGCCCCTCGTCGGCGAGCATCCGCGAGAACTCGGCGTCGACGTCCCGGTCCTCCGGGCGCTCCTCCCGCGGCGCGGTCACGTCGGCCGCCCGGGAGCGGGGACGTGCCGGTCCAGGAACGCCGCCGAGCGCGCGAAGAGCAGCTCCGCGTCGTGGTCCAGCGGCGCCAGGTGATAGCTGCGGGGGAGCGGCAGGCGCTCGACGGGGCCGCTCACGCCGGACGCCACGATGTCGCTGTCGCTCGCCGGGACGGTGTGGTCCTGCGGCGAGGTCGCCAGCAGCAGCGGGACCTCGACCGCGCCGAGACCGGACCGGGTGCGGGCGAAGAGCCGGCGGAGCTGGGCGACGGCCCGCGTGGGCGTGCGGTCGTAGGCCTCCTCCACGGCGCCGGGCAGGGCGACGTCCGAGCCGATCGGGGCGACGGAGCGCACGACGGGGGCGATCACCCCTGCGACGCGGGCGACCGGGGGCACGGTCATTCCCGGGTTCACGGCGACGAGCGCCGCGATCCTCCCGCGCAGCTCCGGGTCCTCCCCGAGGGCGAGGGTCAGCGCGCCGCCCATCGACAGCCCGCCGATCGCGATCGGGCCGTGGTCCTCGGAGAGCGCGAGCGCCGCGTCCCGCAGGGCGCCGTACCAGTCCTGCCAGGTGGTGCCCGCGAGGTCCTGCCAGCGCGTGGCGTGGCCGGGCAGCAGCGGCAGCTCGACCTCCCAGCCGCGCTCCGCGTGGTGCTCCGCCCAGGGCCGAAGCGACTGCGGCGATCCCGTGAACCCGTGGCACAGGAGCAGCCCGCCGCGGGGGCTAGAGTGACCCCGCGCACGCCACGGCCGGGACAGTTCGCTGAACGTCATGTGCCCATCGTCGCACCCGCGCCCGCGTGCTTCATCACGGGCCCCTTCCCCGACCCCGGGCCGACCGCCCGCGGGAGCACCCCGCCGCCCCAGGAGGAGACCGGATGCTCTACGACATCGCCAAAGGACCGGTGCGGACCGTGATCCGCGTCGTGTGGCGACCCGACCTGCGCGGCGCCGACCGCATTCCCACGACCGGCCCCGTCGTGCTCGCGTCGAACCACTGCGCCTACTCCGACACCGTCATCCTCCCCGCGCTCATCGAGCGCACCGTCCACTTCCTCGGCAAGTCGGACATGTTCTCGAGCCGTTCGGCGGCCGGACGGCTCGGCGGCTGGATCATGCGCCAGCTCCGGGTGATGCCCGTGGACCGTGCCGGGGGCAGCGCCTCGGAGGCCGCGATCGGCGCCGGGCTCGCGGTGCTGAGGTCCGGCGGCGTGCTCGGCATCTACCCGGAGGGGACGCGCAGCCCGGACGGCCGGCTGCACCGCGGCAAGACGGGCGTCGCACGGCTCGCGCTCGCCGTGGACGCTCCGATCGTGCCGGTCGCGATGATCGGCAGCTTCGAGGCCCAGCGGGACCGCCGGTTCCTCCCGCGGCGTCACCCGCGGATCCGGGTGCTGGTGGGGGAGCCGATCGACGCGTCCGCGATCGCCCGATCGCTCGGCGACGCGGAGAGCGCCGTCGTGCTCCGCGCCGTGACCGACGCGGTCATGGACGCCATCGCGGAGATGTCCGGGCAGGAGCGGGTCGACGAGTACGCCGGTGACGTCAAGCGCCGCCTGCGAGAGGCGGGGAGCGCGACCTCCCCGGGGGGCCGCCGCCCCTGAGCGCGCTCGCCGCGCGGTCGGACCTCCGACGTCCGGGCCGCCCACGGTCCGAGGCCCGGACCGTGGGCGGGAGAGCTCCGCGGGGCCCGTACCCTGTGGGGGTGACCCAGTTCAGTCCCGATGCCCCTGCCCGCGCCCACTCCTTCACGCTCTCGGCGGCCGACGACGGCCTCGCTGCGCTCGGGGGCTGGCGCGAGTATCCGCGGGTCCAGCAGCCGACGTGGCCGTCGGAGGACGCCCGCGCACAGGTCTTCGACCGTCTGCGCTCCGCGCCGCCGCTGGTCTTCGCCGGTGAGGTGGACGTGCTGCGCTCGCGGCTCGCGGCCGCCGCGCAGGGCGAGGCGTTCCTGCTCCAGGGCGGGGACTGCGCGGAGACCTTCGCGGACTCCACCGCGGACAGGATCCGCAACAAGATCCGCACGATCCTGCAGATGTCCGCGGTGCTCACCTACGGCGCGTCCGTGCCGGTGGTGAAGATGGGCCGCATGGCGGGCCAGTTCGCCAAGCCCCGCTCCTCGGACACCGAGACCCGTGACGGCGTCACCCTGCCGACCTACCGCGGTGACGCCGTGAACGCCTACGCGTTCACGGAGGAGTCGCGACTCCCGGACCCGCAGCGCCTGTGGGAGACCTACACGACGAGCGCCTCGACGCTGAACCTGCTGCGCGCGTTCACGGGCGGCGGGTTCGCGGATCTCCGCGAGGTGCACTCGTGGAACCGCGGCTTCACGTCGGGCCCCGGCTACGACCGCTACGAGGAGCTCGCCGGTCAGATCGACAAGGCGATCCGGTTCATGGACGCGATCGGCGCGGACTTCGACTCGCTCAAGGTCGTCGAGTTCTTCTCCTCCCACGAGGCGCTGCTGCTCGACTACGAGGAGGCGCTGTCCCGCGTGGACTCGCGGACGGGCGAGATCTACGGCTGCTCGGGCCACTTCCTGTGGATCGGTGAGCGCACCCGCCAGCTCGACGGCGCCCACGTGGACTTCATGTCCAAGCTGCGCAACCCGATCGGTGTCAAGCTCGGGCCGAACGCCTCGGTCGACGACGCGCTGCGTCTGATCGACCGCCTCGATCCCGACCGTGAGCCGGGACGCCTGACCTTCATCACCCGGATGGGCGCCGACAGGATCCGCGACGCGCTCCCGGCGCTCGTCGAGGGCGTCCGCGACGCGGGTGCCCGGCCGGCATGGGTCACCGACCCGATGCACGGGAACACGATCACCTCGTCCAACGGCTACAAGACCCGCCGCTTCGAGGACATCCTCGACGAGGTCGTGGGCTTCTTCGAGGTGCACCAGTCGCTCGGCACGGTCCCGGGCGGTCTCCACATGGAGCTCACCGGCGACGACGTGACCGAGGTGCTCGGCGGCAGCGGCCACATCGACGAGGCGGGTCTCGAGCGGCGCTACGAGACGCTCGTGGATCCTCGTCTGAACCACCAGCAGTCCCTCGAGCTCGCCTTCCTCGTGGCGGAGATGCTCTCCCGACGCTGAGCCGGCACGACGCCCGGCTGCACGCAGGGGCGGTGCGATCCTCGGATCGCACCGCCCCTGCGTCGTCCCGGGAGCGGGAGGCTCAGAAGACCGAGATGGTGACCGTGGAGCCCTTGGCGACCTGGTCGCCGGCGGTCGCGGACTGCTGGTAGACGAGGCCGAAGGCGGGGTCGCCCTTGGGGTGCTCCACGGAGACCTTCAGGCCGGCGGCCTCGAGCGTCGAGCGCGCATCCGCCTCGGACTTCTTGAAGACGTCGGGGACCGTGACCATCTCGGGTCCCTGCGAGATCACGAGGTTCACCGTGTCCCCACGGTGGAGGGTGCCGGAGGCCGGGGACTGGGAGACGACCGAGCCCTTGGGCACGCTGCTCGAGTGGGCGCTCGAGGTGGTGACCGTGAACCCGGCCGCCTCGAGCGCGCTGCGGGCGGCGTCCGCGCCGCGGCCGGTCTGATCGCTCACCGCGATCGGCACCCGGCCCTGGGAGACGACGACGTGGACCTCCCCGCCCTTCGGCAGCGAGTCCGCCTCCTGGCTCTGGGAGATGATCTCGCCCTTCGCGACGGTCTCGGAGTACTCCGGGTCGTCCTCGACGAGCACGAGGTTCTGCGCCTCGGCCGCGTCGCGCGCCTCGTCCACGCCGAGCCCCGTGAGATCGGGGACCTCGAAGACCTGCTCGCCGCGCGAGACGACGAGCTCCACCGCGGTCCCCTTCTTCACGACGCCCCCGCTGCTGGGGCTCGCGGTGATGACGTGGCCGGCGGGGACCGTGTCGTCGTAGCGCTCGACGGTGCGGACGGTGAGATCGGCGGAGTCGAGAGCCTGCTCGGCGTCGGTGAGCTGGGTCCCCACGAGCACCGGGATCGTGCGGTCGGCCCCGGGGCCGGTGTTCGCGTACCAGTCGACACCGCTCCAGGCGCCGGTGCCGAGCGCCGCGACGAGCGATCCGATCGCGAGCATCGCGGCCGGACGCGAGCGGCGACGCGCCGCGAGCGGCAGGTGGCGCCCTCGCCGGGCGCGGGGTGCACGCATGACGACGGTCCGCGGAGGCTCGTCCGCGCCCTCGCCGTGTCCGTCGGAGGGGACGTCGTCCCCGGCATCCCCGGTCCCGGTCGTCGCCCCGTCGCCGTCCTCACCCGGAGGGAGGGCGGTCCGGCCGGTATCGGCCCCGTCATCGGGGAGCGGCTCGGGGCCGACCGCCGCACTCGCACGTGGACCGGCGTCGGCGGCGGTGTCGGTCCCGGGCACGTCGACGTCGGGGGCCTCCGCGGCGAAGGGGCGCGGCCCGGTGCGCAGGGACGCGAGCGCCTCGTCGAGCCGCGCGGTCGCCAGGCGCACCTCGCCCGTGCTGGTGTCCGGTCCGTTCTCGAGCGAGCGCGGCCGGGTGGCGAGCACCCCGGCCGGGAGGGTCCGGCGCAGGTCCTGGACGCTGCGGAGCAGCTCGGCGGCGCTCGAGGGACGGTGCTCGACCGTGCGCGAGCTCGCCCAGGTGATGAGCGAGTCGAGCTCGGTGGGCACGCCCTCGACGCGGCCCGAGGGGGCGGGGATGTCCTCGTGGACGTGCTGGAAGGCGATGTGCACGGGCTGGTCGCCGGTGAAGGGCTGCACGCCGGTGAGCATCTCGAAGAGCACGACCCCGAGCGAGTACAGATCGCTGCGCTCGTCCATCTGCCCGCGCGTGACGACCTCGGGGCTGATGTACGCGACCGTGCCGAGCAGTGTCGCGCTCGCGGACGAGTTCGAGGTGCCGATCGCGCGCGCCAGCCCGAAGTCGGCGACCTTCACCGTCCCCTCGCGGTCGATGAGGATGTTCTCGGGCTTGATGTCGCGGTGCACGATCCCCGCGGCATGGGCGGCGACGAGCGCCTGGAGGGTCTGTGCGGTGACGTCGAGCGCATCCCCCACGGTGAGGCGCCCCTGGTCGGCGATGCGGGAGCGGAGGGTCACGCCCTCGACGAGCTCCATCGCGAGGTAGATGCGGTCCTCGTCCTCGCCCTGGTCGAAGACGCCCACGACGTTGCGGTGCGCGAGGCGGGCCGCGGCGCGCGCCTCCCGGCCGAAGCGCCGGCGGAAGTTCTCGTCGGTCGCGAGGTGGGGATGCATGATCTTGAGCGCCACGACACGGTCGAGGCGCTGGTCATGACCGCGATACACGGTGGCCATGCCGCCGCGCGCGATCGGCTCCTCGACCCGGTAGCGGTCATCGAGGAGCAGGCTGATGCCGGGGGAAGTCGACGTCGCCGCGCTCACGAGGCCCACTGTAGGTCGGGCAACCGGGGAGGATCATGTGCGACACGGCGGCGGAGCGACCGGGATGCCCCGTGATGTCGGGAACACCCCGTGCGGCCGCACGGCCCGCGGCAGGCGCCGGGAGCGGCGCTGTGGCACCCTGGAGGACGTGGACGACCTCGAGAACCTCATCACCCAGTGGCTCCCCCTGCCCGACGTCGCCGAGCGCCTCGATGTCGAGGTCTCCCAGGTGCGACGGCTCATCGAGGAGGGGAAGCTCGTCGCCGTCCGCCGCGGCGACCCCGTGGTCCGCTCGGTCCCCGAGGAGCTGCTCGTCGACGGCGAGATCGCACCGCACCTCGCCGGGACGATCACCCTGCTGCGCGACGGCGGCTTCTCCGATGTCGAGCTGCTGGCCTGGCTCTTCCAGGCGGATGACACGCTCCCGGGGCGGCCGATCGACCAGCTCCGGGCCGGACAGCGCGGAGAGGTGCGCCGGCGCGCGCAGGCGCTCGCCTTCTGACCGCCCGCTGACGGCCCGCCGCCCCGTGGCCGGCCAGGAGCCGGGGCTCCCGCTCAGCCGCCGATCGACTCCACGTCGGTCGCGGAGTCCGCGATCGACTGCAGCCCGGTGACGCCCAGCGCTCCCAGCTCGCCGCCCTCCGCGGCCCGGGAGAGGATCGACCGGGCCCGCTCCGCGGCGGCGCGCACATCACGCACGACAGAGTCCACCGCGCCCGTCCGCACCATGAGCTCCTGCACCGCCGTGACGTCCTCGGCCGCGGCATCGGGCCTCCCGACGGTGCGCTCGAGCAGGCGGCGGCCCGCCGCGTCCGTCGCGGCCACCGTGCGAGCCAGGAGCACGGTGCGCTTCCCCTCGGCCACGTCACCGCCGATCGGCTTCCCGGTCGCGTCGGCGTCGCCCACGACGCTGAGCAGGTCGTCGCGCAGCTGGAAGGCGGTGCCGATCTCGGCGGCCCAGGTCGACAGCAGCTCGAGCGCCTCCGTCCCCGCGCCCATGAGCGCGGCTCCGGCGCGGACGGGGCGCAGCACCGTGTAGGGGACCGTCTTCCACCGGATCACGGCGAGCGCGGCCTCCTCCTCCGAGGAAGCGGACGTGAAGCCGCCCGCCTGGTGGAGGACGTCGAGGTACTGGCCGCTCATGACCTCCGTGCGCAGGCGCGCGAACTCGACCGCGGCGGCGGCGGGACGGGGGCCCGCGCCCGGGGACGCGACCTCGGCGGCGAGCTGCTCGGACCAGCTGAGCGCGAGATCGCCCAGGACGATCGCGGTCGCGATGCCGAAGTCCGCGGCGGAGCCGTCCAGGCCCCGTTCGCGGTGCGAGGTCGCCGCCTCGACGTGGAGGGCGGGGCGCCCGCGACGGGTGGGGGAGTGGTCGATGACGTCGTCGTGCATGAGAGCGGCGGCCTGGACGAGCTCGATCGCCGTGCCGAGCGCGGCGAGACGCGACACCTCGTCCTCGTCGGGGGCGCGGTCGAGCGCCGCGATCCCGCCCCAGAAGCAGAAGCGCGGGCGCAGCAGCTTGCCGCCTGCGAGGTAGTCCTCGACCACGCCGACGAGCTCCTCGGCCTCGGGGGCGACGGCGCCGAGGTGGGCGCGGTGCGCGGCGAAGGTGCGCTCCCGGCTCTGCGCGATCGCGGCGACGAGCTGCGCGTCCAGCGCCTGGGGTGCGGTCGTGGTGCCGGTGGGTCCAGCGGAAGTCATCGGGGCGTTCCTCCGTACGGTGCGTCCCTTGATCCTCCCACGCCCCGCCGGGGCCTTTCCTCCCCAACGTCCCGGCGTCCACACCGTCGGCCGTGCCTCCCCGGGCCGGGCCGGCACCGGTCAGGGTCGGGACATGACCACCCACGTCCCTGCGGCCGACGGCCCCCGCGCCCTCCGCCTCCACGACCCCGCCGAGCTCCTCGCCGGCATCCGCCTCTCCTTCGGCGAGCCGATCGCCGACGCCCTCGTGCTCGTCGGCCACGCCGGCGACGGCGGCACGCCCGTGCTCGCCCGCTCCGACCTGGTGACCCTGCTCGTCCCCGATGCCGAGCTCCAGCTGCGCCACCAGCTGGCCCTGCTGAGGGAGCAGGGCTGCACCGCCGCCGCGGGGGTCCTCGTGATCGGCGACGGCCGGGAGAGCCTGCTCCCCGGCCTCGTCGAGGACGCCGCGCTGTTCCTGGGCCCGCTGCTCCTGGGCGCCGCCCGGGACGAGGCGTGCTTCGCCCTCGGCCCGATGTGGGTGGTCGGCGACGGGACGGGCGTCGAGGTGATGCTCGGCGAGCGCTCCGGGTCGTGCGTCGAGGTCCTGGTCTCCCCTCCCCGGAGGCTCCGGGACTTCGAGGAGACGGACGTCGCCGTGCGGGCCGTCCTCTCCGGGGAGTCGCTCGTCGCACCGGTGACCGCAGGTCCCGGGCTCGAGGAGCTCGGGCGGTCGCTGCGCCTGGGCGGCGAGCGGATGCCCGCCTTCGGACGCCCCGGGGACGCGCGCCTCGTGCAGTTGCTCGAGCGCAGCGGGGACACGATCGCGCGCCGCTGCGGCCCCGGCCCGGCGGGAGGTCACGACGGCTCGGTGACGGACTGTGAACACCTCGAGGAGCTGCTCAGCGCACTCGCCCTGGACAGCGTGCACTGGGCGGTCATCGGGATCTGCGCCGACCGGGGACGCGAGGGGCGGGTCCCGCGCGACGAGCTCCTCCAGGCGATCGCGAGCGACCCGGATCTCCGACCCCACCCCGACGTCTGTGCAGGTGGGAGGTGGTACGAGACGCTCGAGGGGCTGCGGATCCTCGCGCTCGCCGCGCAGGGGTCCGGGGACGCGGAGCATCGCGGGACCGCTGCGGCGGCGTGGAAGGGGGCGACCATCGCCCTCACGGTCCTGGCCTGGTGGAACCATCGCGGCGCGACGGCCGGGCATCTCGTGGAGGAGCTCCGGATCCACGATCCCGCCTCCACTCTGGCACCCTTGCTGACGCGCCTGATCGACACCCCGATCCGCCCGGCCTGGTGGCCGGAGCGCTGAGGAGGGCGCCGGACGAGAGGAGAGCGAGGCGGTGACCATGATCGGCGAGCGGAGGCCAGCCGCGGTGACCCTGCAGGACGACCGCGCACTCTCCGGCGGCGCGTGGCGCCCCGAGCTGGGCCCCGGGCACCGGAGCTTCGCGGGGATCGGCGATCTCCCCCTCGAGAGCGGCGACGTCCTCGCGGACGTCACGATGGCCTACGAGACCTGGGGGACGCTCGACGAGGACCGCGGCAACGTCGTGCTCGTCCTGCACGCGCTCACCGGTGACTCGCACGTCATCGGCGCCCAGGACGCGTCCCACCCGAGCCCCGGCTGGTGGGAGGACCTCATCGGCCCCGGGAAGGCGATCGACACCGACCGCTGGTTCGTCATCGCCCCGAACGTGCTCGGCGGCTGCCAGGGCAGCACCGGGCCCAGCAGCCCGGCACCCGACGGCAGGCCCTACGGCTCGCGGTTCCCCCTGCTGACCGTCCGTGACCAGGTGGCCGCGGAGCGGGCGCTGTGGGAACACCTCGGCCTCCTCGACCTCGCCCTGGTCATCGGCGGGTCGATGGGCGGCATGCGGGCGATCGAGTGGGCGTGCACCCACCCCGGGTCCGTGCAGCGCCTCGCCGTCATCGCCTCCTCCGCCCGGGCGAGCGCGGACCAGATCGCCTGGAACAGCGCGCAGATCGCCGCGATCCGCGCCGACGCCGGCTTCCACGGCGGCGACTACTACGACCTGCCGGCGGAGGAGGGGCCGCATCGCGGGCTCGGCGTCGCCCGCCGGATCGCCCACACCACGTACCGCACGGCCTCCGAGCTCGAGTCGCGCTTCGGGAACCAGGCGCAGCCGGGGGAGGACCCCTTCCGCGGCACGGGCCGCCACCAGGTGACGAGCTATCTCGACCACCACGCGGCGAAGCTCTCCCGACGCTTCGACGCGAACTCCTACCTCGTGCTGGCCCAGGCGATGAACACCCACGACGTCGGCCGCGGCCGGGGAGGCACCGCCGCGGCGCTCGCCGCTGTGCGGGCGCGCTCGCTCGTCATCGCGATCGACTCCGACCGGCTCTTCCCGCCCGCCCTCGTCGAGGAGACGGCGCGGTACGTCCCGGACGCCGCCTGGCACGTGGCCTCCTCGCCCGTCGGGCACGACGCCTTCCTGCTCGCGCACCCCGATCTGGACGAGTGGATCGCCCGCCTGCTGGCCAGCTAGGCTGGCGGGGCCGGATCGGCGCGGAGTCGTCGCGGACCGGTCCGCAAGCAGCGCACCCGCAGGAGGTTCACGCATGACGATCGTCGTGGGATTCACCCCGTCCGGCCAGGGGATGGCCGCGCTCGCGGCCGCCGTGCGCGAGGCGCGCCGCGGACGGGACGAGCTCGTCGTCGCCTCCCACACGTACCACCACCCCGAGCACGGCCCCGCCGTCGCCGGGGAGGAGGAGACGCGAAGCGCGCTCGCCGAGGTCGGGGGTGAGGACGTGGACTGGTCGCTCCGCCGCAGCGGGGACCAGGAGGACGTGGGGGAGTTCCTGCTCTCCGCCGCCGCGGAGTCCTCCGCGCGACTCCTCGTGATCGGACTGCGGCGGAAGTCGCCGATCGGCAAGCTGAACCTCGGTGTCGCGGCCCGGCGCGTGGTGCTCGGCGCCGACATCCCTGTGCTCGCCGTCAAGGACGAGACCCCGTCCGGCGCCCTCGCCTCCTGAGCGTCTCCGCCCCCGGGCTCGTCGCGCCTGCCGGCGCCGTCCCCGTCGGTCGGCCGAGGCCCGCGCCACCGGCACCCGCC
The DNA here is from genome assembly GCF_054777615.1 of Brachybacterium horti. Classification (NCBI taxonomy): domain Bacteria; kingdom Bacillati; phylum Actinomycetota; class Actinomycetes; order Micrococcales; family Dermabacteraceae; genus Brachybacterium; species Brachybacterium horti. The sequence goes on along the minus strand of NZ_BAAHAM010000002.1, from coordinate 832,271 downwards.
GCTTCGGGACCACGGGAATAGACCGTGCCCGGAGACGTTATACTTTCCAGGCTTGACGGCACCGTGCCTTCGTGCGCCATGAACCCGGTGGGGACCGGGACGGAGTGAGGCGCCGGTATCCGTCAGCCGCGCGAGAAGACCGAACGCCACAGCGCGCTCGCACCGCAGGGTGCAGCGCCGGAAGAAGGAACTCTGTGACCTCCTCCAAGACCCTTGAGACCACCGCCGACACCACGACCGAGGTGGATGTGCAGGCCGAGGAGACCCCTGCCGCCGGCACCGCGGCGAAGAAGACCGCCGCGAAGCGCGCCGGGGCGAAGACCACCGCCAAGAAGCCCGCCGCCAAGAAGGCCACCGCCAAGAAGGCGGCCGCGAAGGCCTCCGGTGAGGAGCCCGAGGTCGAGGAGCCCGAGGCCGAGGAGGCCGACGAGGCCACGGCGGAGAACACCGCCGCCGATGCCAAGGTCGAGGACCGCGGCGGCTTCGTGTTCAACGCGTCCGAGGACGATGCCCCCGCGCAGCAGGTCGTCACGGCCGGTGCGACCGCGGACCCGGTCAAGGACTACCTCAAGCAGATCGGCAAGGTCGCGCTGCTGAACGCCGCGCAGGAGGTCGAGCTCGCCGAGCGCATCGAGGCCGGCCTGTTCGCCGAGCAGCTGCTCAAGCGCGACGAGTCGATCGTCAAGACCAAGCAGGGCCGTGAGCTCGGCATGATCGCCGAGGACGGCCGCGCCGCGAAGGACCACCTGCTCGAGGCGAACCTCCGTCTCGTCGTGTCCCTCGCCAAGCGCTACACCGGTCGCGGCATGCTCTTCCTGGACCTCATCCAGGAGGGCAACCTGGGCCTCATCCGCGCCGTCGAGAAGTTCGACTACGCCAAGGGCTACAAGTTCTCCACCTACGCCACCTGGTGGATCCGCCAGGCGATCACGCGCGCCATGGCCGATCAGGCTCGCACGATCCGCATCCCGGTGCACATGGTCGAGGTCATCAACAAGCTCGCCCGCGTGCAGCGCCAGATGCTCCAGGACCTGGGCCGCGAGCCCACCCCGGAGGAGCTCGCCAAGGAGCTCGACATGACCCCGGAGAAGGTCGTCGAGGTCCAGAAGTACGGTCGCGAGCCGATCTCCCTGCACACCCCGCTGGGCGAGGACGGCGACAGCGAGTTCGGCGACCTCATCGAGGACTCCGAGGCGGTCGTCCCCGCGGACGCCGTGAGCTTCACCCTCCTCCAGGAGCAGCTCCACTCGGTGCTCGACACCCTCTCCGAGCGCGAGGCGGGCGTGGTCTCGATGCGCTTCGGCCTCGAGGACGGTCAGCCCAAGACCCTCGACGAGATCGGCAAGGTCTACGGCGTGACCCGTGAGCGGATCCGTCAGATCGAGTCGAAGACGATGAGCAAGCTCCGTCACCCCTCGCGCTCGCAGGTCCTGCGCGACTACCTCGACTGAGCCCCGCGCTCCCGGCCCTCGCGGCCAGGTCGCACGAGACGGCGCCGGCACCCTGTGAAGGGGGCCGGCGCCGTTCCGTATCGGTGGCTGAGGCTGGAGCAGGGGAGACGGGACGAGGGCGCCCACCATCAGGTGGACGCCCTCGGATGCTCGGGTCCCGCAGGGGACGGGAGATCAGTCCTCGACCGGCTCCGGCTTCGCGTGGAGGCGCTCGGTCTGGTCGATGACCTCGGAGGCGATGTCCTTCAGGGCATCGCCGTGGGCGCGGGCGTGGTGCGCGCAGAACAGCAGCTCGCCGCCGGCCTGCAGCACCACCTTGACGTACGCCTGGGCACCGCAGCGATCGCAGCGGTCCTTCGCCGTCAGGCGGGGGGCTTCGAGAGTGAGGTTCATGGGTCCTTTTGTAGCACCTGGGCCCGCGCGGGGGGGAGGGACTCGTGACCTGGTTCGCCAGGGGCGCAACACCCTGTGACCCCGGTCCCCGTCGTGCCTGCGTGGGCGACGCCGACGGCGTGCGGGAGCGGGCAATGCCAGGCCCGGAGGCCTCGCGGCCGTAGGATCGCAGGGTGTCCAGCTCCTCCACCTCCTCCCGTCCCGCGGCCTCCGCCTACGACGCCCGCAACCTCCAGGTCCTCGAGGGTCTCGAGGCCGTCCGCAAGCGTCCCGGCATGTACATCGGGTCCACCGACTCGCGCGGCCTCATGCACTGCCTGTGGGAGATCCTCGACAACGCCGTGGACGAGGCCCTCGGCGGCAACGGCGATTCCATCGGCGTGCTGCTGCACCCCGACGGCTCCGTCGAGGTCCGGGACACCGGCCGAGGCGTCCCCGTCGACACGGAGCCCCGCACGGGCCTGACGGGCGTCGAGGTCGTGTACACGAAGCTCCACGCGGGCGGGAAGTTCGGCGGCGGCTCGTACGCCGCCTCGGGCGGCCTGCACGGCGTCGGCGCGAGCGTCGTCAACGCGCTGTCCGCGCGGCTCGACGTCGAGGTCGACCGCGCCGGGAAGACGTACGCGATGAGCTTCCAGCGCGGCCAGGCGGGCGTCTTCGAGGACGACGGCGACCCGAGCCCCACCGCGCCGTTCACCCCGGCGGACGGCCCCGCCGAGCTGCGGATCGTCGGCAAGGCCAAGCGCGGCGTCACCGGCACCCGAGTGCGCTACTGGGCGGATCCCCAGATCTTCATCAAGGGCAGCCACTTCTCCCTCGACGACCTCACCCGCCGCGCTCGCCAGACCGCCTTCCTCGTCCCCGGGCTCGAGATCGCGATCACCGACCACCGCCCCGAGGCGTCCCCGGACCAGCCCGCGACCCGCACCTACCGCTACGACGGCGGCATCTCCGAGTTCGTGGACTACCTCGCCCAGGACCAGCGGATCACCGACGTCGTGCGGCTCCAGGGCACGGGCGAGTACACCGAGACCGTCCCCGTCCTGGACAGCAAGGGGCACATGGTCTCCCAGGAGGTGTCCCGCAGCTGCGAGGTGGACATCGCCCTGCGCTGGGGCGCGGACTACGACACGACCCTGCGCTCCTTCGTGAACATCGTCGCGACCCCCAAGGGCGGCACCCACGTCGCCGGCTTCGAGCAGGCCCTCGTGAAGGTCATGCGCAAGCAGGTCGAGAACCAGGCGCGGCGCGTGAAGTTCAACGCGAAGAACGAGAAGATCGAGAAGGACGACACCCTCGCCGGCGTCACCGCCGTCGTGAGCGTGCGTATCGACGAGCCGCAGTTCGAGGGGCAGACCAAGGAGGTGCTCGGCACCCCCGCGATCCGCCAGATCGTCGGCCGCGTCGTCGAGGAGCGCCTGACGGCCTTCCTCACCTCGACCGCGAAGGGCGAGAAGGAGCAGGCCGCGCTCGTCATCGACAAGGTCGTCTCCGAGATGCGCGCCCGCATCGCCGCGCGCATGCACAAGGAGGTCTCGCGGCGCAAGAACGCCCTGGAGTCCTCGACCATGCCCACCAAGCTCGCCGACTGCCGCTCGACCGACGTCGAGCGCTCCGAGCTGTTCATCGTCGAGGGCGACAGCGCGCTCGGCACCGCGAAGCACGCCCGCTCCTCGGAGTTCCAGGCCCTGCTGCCCATCCGCGGCAAGATCCTCAACACCCAGAAGGCGTCCATCACGGACATGCTCAAGAACGCCGAGTGCGCGGCGATCATCCAGGTGATCGGCGCGGGCTCGGGACGCACCTTCGATCTCGACGCGGCCCGCTACGGCAAGATCATCATGATGACCGACGCCGACGTCGACGGGGCCCACATCCGGACCCTCCTGCTCACGCTCTTCCACCGCTACATGCGTCCGCTCGTGGAGGCGGGGAGGGTCTACGCCGCGGTGCCCCCGCTGCACCGCGTCGAGATCGTCCACGGCGGGTCCAAGAAGAACGAGCTCGTCTACACCTACTCCGAGGCGGAGCTGCTGCGGCTGCTGAAGAACCTCGAGAAGCGCGGCAAGCGCTACAAGGAGCCGATCCAGCGCTACAAGGGCCTCGGCGAGATGGACGCCGACCAGCTCGCGGACACCACCATGGACCCCCGTCACCGCACCCTGCGGCGGGTCCGCATCGAGGACGCCGAGGCGGCGAGCTCCATGTTCGAGCTGCTCATGGGCTCCGACGTGGCGCCCCGCAAGCAGTTCATCATCGAAGGAGCCGAAGAGCTCGACCGGGAGAGGATCGACGCATGAGCGTCTCCGTGCGCGTCATCCCCTGCCTCGACGTCGACGCCGGTCGCGTCGTCAAGGGCGTGAACTTCCAGGACCTGCGGGATGCCGGTGACCCCGTCGAGCTCGCCGCCCGCTACGACCTCGAGGGAGCGGACGAGCTCACCTTCCTCGACGTCACGGCCTCCTCCTCCGGCCGCTCGACCATGATCGACGTGGTCCGTCGCACTGCCGAGCAGATCTTCATCCCGCTCACCGTGGGCGGCGGCGTGCGCAGCGTCGAGGACGTCGACCAGCTGCTGCGCGCCGGCGCGGACAAGTGCGGGGTGAACACCGCCGCGATCGCCCGCCCCGCGCTCGTGGGGGAGATCGCCGAGCGCTTCGGCAACCAGGTCCTCGTGCTCTCGATCGACGCCCGCCGCGTCACCGAGGAAACCCCCGAGGGCAGTGCGCGCACGGGCTCCGGCTTCGAGGTGACCACCCACGGCGGCCGCCGCGGCACCGGGATCGACGCGATCGCCTGGATCCGTGAGGTCTCCGAGCGGGGTGCGGGGGAGATCCTGCTGAACTCGATGGACGCCGACGGCACGAAGGACGGCTTCGACCTCGAGCTCATCACCCTCGCCCGGGAGGCGACCGGGGTGCCGCTCATCGCCTCCGGCGGGGCGGGCACGCCCCAGGACTTCGCCCCCGCCGTGCACGCCGGGGCCGATGCGGTCCTCGCGGCGAGCGTGTTCCACTTCGGGGCGATGACGATCGGCGAGGCGAAGGCCGCCATGGCGGCCGACGGCATCTCCGTGCGGTGAGCATCCCGAGCGGCGGCGGGCCGGGCGACAGCGGCTCCGGCGGCGTCCTCGCACCCCTCGACGTCGCCGCACCCGTGCTGGAACCGCACAGTCGGCGGCGTGTCCTGGGGGCCCGCGCCGTGCTGGCCCTCCTGCTCGCGCTCGCCCTCGGAGCGGCCTGGCTCGTGTGGGACAACCGCAGGCTCGTCGTCACCCCGGTCGCCGTCGCCGCGAGCACCTGGCCCGCGGGGGAGCGGCCGCTGCGGATCGCCCACGTCTCCGATCTCCACGGCGGCGGGGACAGCGCCGCCCGCGCCGCGCTCGTGGAGGCCGTCGCCGCGCAGCACCCGGACCTCGTCGCGATCACCGGAGATCTGGTGGACCGCCGCACCCGGGACCTCTCCGGGGCGCTCGAGGTCGCGTCCTCACTGGCCGGCATCGCGCCGACGACGATGGTGCTCGGCAACCACGAGGCGGACTCCCCGCTGCGCGACGAGCTGCTCACGGGCATGACGGGCGCCGGGGTGCAGGTGCTCCGTGACGAGGTGACCACGATCGAGGTGCGGGGCACGACCGTGACCGTCGCCGGGATCGACGACCCGCGGGTCGCCTCGGTGGACGGCGTCGTCCCCGCGGACCCGGGCACGGTGCTCGACTCCCTGCGCCTCCCCACGGACGCTCCGGTCGTGCTGCTCGCCCATCGCCCCGAGCTCCGGGAGCACTACGTGCGCGAGGACGTGGACCTCGTGCTCTCCGGCCACGCCCACGGAGGGCAGGTGCGTGTGCCCGGGATCGGCGGCCTCTACGCCCCGCACCAGGGATGGCTCCCCGCGCTCACCGAGGGCGCGCACGTGAGCGGGACGACGACCATGGTGATCAGCCGGGGCCTCGGCGACGGCATGCTCCCGGTGCGCGTGAACAACCCGCACGAGCTGGTGATCGTGGATCTCGCCGCGTCGCCCAGCGGCTGACGCTCCGTCGCTGACCCTCAGCGGGACCTGCCGTGCACTGGGCAGCACGGACGAGACGGCCCCCGGTCCCACGAAGGGACCGAGGGCCGGGTCGTCCGGGGCCGGGGTCACAGCACGTGCAGGACGCCGGAGGCGAGCAGCGCGCGCTGATGGCTGCGCTCCCGCTCCCTCAGTCGCTGCTCGTGGCGGAGCACCTCCTGGGGTGAACGGCGGCGCAGGAGCCTCCGCACGAGGAGCAGGGCGCCCGGGAGCGCGGGCTCCTGGGGGCGGGCCGTCACGGTGCCCGGCGCCGGACGGTGCTCGTCCTCCGCGCGTTCGGCGAAGCTGCGCTCGTCGAACACGGGGTGGTGGAGCGGAGCAGGATGGCGCGCGGTGACGGGGAAGGACGGATCGGTGGTGTCGGTGGGGGGATGACGGCGGTCGACGTCGAGCTGGATGCTCATCTGGGGTCTCCTGAGGCGGTGGTCACGATCCTTCGCCGGTGCGCGGACAGCACCTGACCGCGGACCGGGAGGGATCCGGGCAGGGGAGGGCGCGCGGCAGGACCGCAGGGGTGAGGGGGCGGAGCGGGCTCCGCCGGTGAGGGACGGGGACGCGGTGCGTCACCGGGCCCTGTCGGGCCTCCGCCCGGTCAGGACGGGAGGCGGGGGGCCGTCAGCGGACGGCGGCGGTGCCGGTCGGCGTGCCGGGGCGGGAACCCCCGGGGCCGAACGCCTTCCGCGCGGCGGGCTGCCGCAGGGACCGGGGGATCGTCGCGCCCGGGACGGCCGGACCGGCCGCGGGGGCCGTGGTCGTGGTCGGGGTCGTGATCTCCATGGGATGTACTCCATCACGGTGATCCGCGCGGGTCCAGCGAATAAACCTGCAGGCAGCACGACGCCCCGCCACCGGGCTCGGGACGAGCGGCGGTGACGGGGCGAGGGGAGCGGGCGGCGGCCCGGAGCCGGCCGGGCCCGGAGGGTCAGCCGAGGACGGTGTAGGTGACGCCGATCGTGAGGCTGTCGCCGGCGGCGAGCTCCACCGCCGCGTCCTTGGCGACCGCCGGCTCGACGCACAGGAAGCCGGGCCAGGAGTCGTCGGGCACGTCGGCCATGCCGGCCGCGAGCTCGGTCCAGGGGTTCCAGACGACGGTCTTCGCGGTGCCCCGCGGGCTCGAGACGATCGTGCGGCCCGCTCCCTCGTCGACGATCCGCACCTCGCCGGCGCGGTCCACGACCCGGTCGGTGGAGCCGGTGAGCACGAGGTCCCCGGCGGGGAGGACATCGGCGGCGAGGCCGCGCGTGTTGTCGAGGTACTCGGCGCCGCCGAGGCCCTCGATCCGCACCCGGCGCACGTCGGACACGGCGAGGTAGGTGTGCAGGGCGGCCTCGACCTCGAGGGCGGTGCCCGCGGTGAGCGTGAGGTCCAGCGAGAGCTCCGCACCGATCCGCACCACGAGACGTGCGGAGAGCTCGGTGCGATCGGCGGGGGAGACGAGGTGCAGGACCACGTCCTCACCGGCGGTCTCGGCGCGCTCGAGCGTCCATCGGACGTTGCGCAGCCACCCGTGCTTGACCTCCTGGTCGCCATGACGGCCCGGGCCGAACCAGGGGCCCACGAGCGGCACGCCGCCGCGGATCGCCGCCCCGTGCCCGAACGCCGAGTCGGGGGAGAGCCAGAGGACGTCCGTGGTCCCCGCGGGCGCCCAGCTGGTGAGGTGGGCGCCGTCGAGGTGCAGGACCGCGCGGGCGGCGGGGGTGTCGACGAGCACGGCGTCGGCGCCGTGGTCCTCGCCCCGGCGCACGCCGGCCGGGAGGGGGATGTCTGCGGGTGCTGTGGTCATGGCCCCATGCTCCCATCCGGGGCGGCGAGCGCGTCGTCGCCGTTCGTCGGCGGATGCTCCTGCGCGTCCTCGGCCCGGGCCTCCTCGGCGCCGTCGGCCGCGGCGGAGACGATGCGGATGAACAGCAGCAGCCACACGTAGACGATCGCGGCGGCACCCATCTCGAAGGCCGTCATGTTGAGGTAGCGCACCTCCACGAACATCACGATGATCGAGACCAGGAGCGCGAAGGCCGTGATCGTCACCGGCAGCAGCCCGCCGGGCATCCGGCGCAGCAGCACCGGGGTCACCACGAGGAGCGCACCGAACACCACCACGAGGGTCTGGGCGATGACGTCGTGCCAGGTGACGCTCACGTCGCGGGAGACGAGCGCGACGAGGGCCACGAGCACCCCCACGGCGGAGAGCAGGGTCCGGACCACGGCGGTCACCCAGGCCGGCTCCCCGGCGGAGGCGGCCCAGCGGTCGAGGTCGTGGGCGAGGAACTCGGTGACCGTGAGCAGCGCGACGCCGGTGACGAGCAGCGTGAGGTTGAAGGTGACGCTCGCGAGGTCCCCGCCCTCGCCGAGCTCCGAGAAGTAACGCTCCCACCAGTACCGGTCCGTCGCGTTCATCGCGCTCGCGAGGACCCCGGCGGTGAGGAACACCGCGAGCAGCGTCGCGAGGGAGCGACCGGTGAGCGCGGACGCGGCCGCGGAGGTCGCATAGGCTCCCGCCGCGCTCGCCACGACCACCCAGAAGGTTCCCGCCATGCGGTCCAGGGCCACGCCCTGGAACGCCTGCTGGAACACGCCGAACAGCGCGCTCGTGAGGAAGAGCCCCAGCAGCCCGTACACCAGGGCGAGGCCCACGATGTCCAGCGCCCTGCGCCACCGGTGGGCGCCGCCGAACCACGGCATCGACCGCGGCGTGACGACGGCGAGGACGAGCGCCGCGGTCGCCGCGGCGCAGCCGAAGACCGACAGCGCCGCGACCTGGCCGATCGACCCGGTCCCCGCGAGCGGTGCTGTGCCGCGCAGGAACACGAGCCCCACGGCGAGGCCCACGACCGCCCCGCCGCCGCCGAGCACGAGGTGCAGCGACTCCTCCCGCGTCGCGCGGGAGGCCATGAGGGCGAGGCGGGGAGCCACGGGGGAGGTCAGCCCACCGCGGCGATCGGGACCGCGACCGGGGTGCCCGAGCCGTCGCGGCGACCGAGCGGATCGGGCAGGTCGATCGGCTGCCCGGCCTCCGAGCAGGCGCGCGCCGGGTGCGGCACGACCCAGGCGCCGATCAGCACGTCCTCGCCGCGCAGGAAGCGGTGGCAGCGGACACCGCCGGTCGCACGGCCCTTCGCGGGGAACTCCGCGAGCGAGGACACCTTGAGCGAGCCCGTCTGCAGCAGCGGCAGGGTCGCCGAGGAGCCGGAGACGGTGACGACGTCCGCCGGGGCGGTGACGTCGACGACCCCGAAGGAGAGGACCCGCGCACCGGCGCCCAGCTTGACGCCCGCGACGCCGCCCGCGGAGCGCCCCTGCGGGCGCACGCCCGACGAGGGGAAGTGCAGCAGCTGCGCGTCGGAGGTGATGAGCACGAGGTCGAGGTCCGCGTCGTCCTCGAGGTCCACGACGCCGACGACCTCGTCGCCCTCCTTGAGCGAGATGATCTCGAAGCCGTCGGAGCGCGGGAAGTCCAGCTGGACCCGCTTGACGACCCCCTGCCGGGTGCCGAGCGCGATCGCCCCGCCGCGCTCGAGGTCCGCCGGCGCGAGGCGCACGAGCGCGAGCGCCCGCTCGCCGTCCTCGAGGTCGACGAGGTCCGCGAGGCGCGTGCCGCCCGCGAGCGAGGGCGCCCCGGCGGTGGGGGCGAGGGAGGGGAGGTCCACGACGGAGAGCTGCAGCACCCGGCCGCGGCTCGTCGCGACGCCGGCGGTCGCACGGGTCGTCGTGACCACCCGCGAGACGATGACGTCGTGGGAGGCGCGGCCGCCCTCGCGCACGAGATCCTCGGTGCCCGCCGTGCGGGCGACGAGACCGGTGCCGGTGAGCAGGACCGTGCAGGGCTCGTCGGCCACCTCGAGCCCGGCGCCGGAGGCCGCGGGGCGGCTCTGCTCGGAGGCCTCGAGCAGCACGGTGCGGCGGGGCGTGCCGTGCTCGGCGGCGACCGCGGCGAGCTCGTCGGAGACCAGGGCGCGCAGCACCTGGTCCGAGCCGAGGATCTCCTCGAGGCGCGCGATCTCGGCGAGCAGCTCGTCCCGTTCACCCTCGAGCTCGATCTGGGAGAACTTCGTCAGCCGGCGCAGCCGCAGCTCGAGGATGTACTCCGACTGGACCTGCGAGAGGTCGAAGACCTGCATGAGCCGCGTCCGCGCGGAGTCCACGTCGTCGCTCGTGCGGATGATCTGGATGACCTCGTCGATGTCGACGAGCGCGAGCAGCAGGCCCTCCACGAGGTGGAGGCGCTCGGAGCGCTTGCGCAGACGGTGCTCGGTGCGGCGGCGCACCACCTGCAGACGATGGTCGACGAACACCTCGAGCAGCTGCTTGAGGCCCAGGGTGCGCGGCTGCCCGTCCACGAGCGCCACGTTGTTGATGCCGAAGGACTCCTCGAGCGGCGTGTAGCGGTAGAGCTGCTCGAGCACCGCCTCGGGCTCGAAGCCGGACTTCACCGTGAGCACGAGGCGCAGGCCGTGGTGGCGGTCCGTGAGGTCCTGGTAGTCGGTGATGCCCTGGACCTTCTTCGCCTGCACCGCGTCGCGCAGCTTCTCGGCGACCTTCTCCGGGCCCACCTGGTAGGGCAGCTCGGTGACGACGATGCCCTTGCGGCGGGTCGTGACGTTCTCGATGCGCGTGGTGGCGCGCATGCGGAACGAGCCGCGGCCCGTGCGGTAGGCGTCGCGGACCCCGTCGAGGCCCGTGATCCGGCCGCCGCTGGGCAGGTCCGGCCCGGGCACGAGGCGCATGAGCTCCTCGAGGGAGGCGTCGGGATGGGCGATGAGGTGGCGGGCCGCGGCGATCGTCTCGACGAGGTTGTGCGGCGCCATGTTCGTCGCCATGCCGACGGCGATCCCCGAGGCGCCGTTGACGAGGAGGTTCGGGTACTGGGCCGGGAGCACCTCCGGCTGGGTCAGCTGGTTGTCGTAGTTCGGGACCAGGTCCACGACGTCCTCGTCGAGGGAGTCCGTCACCAGCTGCGCCGCCCGGGCGAGGCGCGCCTCCGTGTACCGGGGCGCGGCGGGGCCGTTGTCGAGGGAGCCGAAGTTGCCGTGGCCGTCCACGAGCGGCAGGCGCATCGAGAAGTCCTGCGCCATGCGCACGAGCGCGTCGTAGATCGCGGTGTCGCCGTGGGGGTGGAGCTTGCCCATGACCTCGCCGACCACGCGCTGGCTCTTGACGTGCCCGCGATCCGGGCGCAGGCCCATCTCCGCCATCATGTAGAGGATGCGCCGCTGCACCGGCTTGAGCCCGTCGCGCGCGTCGGGCAGCGCCCGGGAGTAGATCACCGAGTAGGCGTACTCGAGGAAGGACGTCTCCATCTCGCTGGTGACGTCGATGTCGACGACGGTCTCCTCGAACGGCTCCTCGTCGGCCGGGGACTTCGTGGTGCGTGAACGGGCCATGAGGGTCATTCTTGCCCATGACCGGCACGGGGACGGGGAGGCGGGGCCCGGGGCGGGACCGTGGTCCCCGTCTCCGGGGCCGTGCGCGGCGATAGGATCCCGGCATGGCGGACCGGCACGGACCCTTCCCGTCCCCCTCGGAGCGGAGCGCGGGACGACGCTCGCGGCGCCGCGGCGCCCCCGCACCGGCGCCGGCGGCGTACCCCGCCCACTGGGAGGCGGACATCGCGCTGCGCGACGGCTCCGCCGCGCACCTGCGCCCCATCCTCCCGGAGGACGCCGACGCCCTCCAGGACTTCCACGTGCGCCAGTCCGAGCGCTCCCGGTACCTGCGCTTCTTCGCCCCCATGCCGCGGCTCTCCCCGCGGGACCTCGAGCGGTTCACCGTCGTGGACCATCACGACCGGGTCGCGCTCGTCGTGCAGCGGGGAGACGAGATCATCGCCGTCGGCCGCTACGACCGGGCCTCGCCCGAGGAGGCGGAGGTCGCCTTCAACGTCTCCGACGCGAGCCAGGGCACGGGGCTCGCCTCCGTGCTGCTCGAGCACCTCGCGGCCGCGGCCCGCGAGGTGGGGATCTCGGTCTTCACCGCGGAGGTCCTCCCGCAGAACGCCCGCATGCTCTCCGTGTTCACGGACGCCGGCTTCGACGTGCGGCGCGTGCTCGACGACGGGGTGGTCATGGTCACCTTCCGCATCGGCCCGACGGCGCGATCGCTCGAGGTCATGGCGGAGCGCGAGCACCGCGCGGAGGCCCGGGCCATGGAACGGCTGCTGCACCCCTCCTCCGTGCTCGTGGTCGGCGTCTCCACGCGCGCCGACTCGATCGGCGGCCGTGTCCTCACCGCGCTCGAGGGCTCGGGATGGCAGGGCGACCTGCACCTCGTCTCCCGTGACGCCTTCGAGGTGCGCGGGCACCTCGCCCGGCCCCGCATCGCGGACGTCCCCGGACCCGTGGACCTCGCCGTGATCGCCCTGCGCCCCGAGTCCTGGCTCGAGGCGATCGAGGAGTGCGCCGCGATCGGCGTGCGCAGCGTGCTCATCCCCACCGAGGGGCACGACGACAGCGAGGAGGGCCGGCGCCGGCAGCGGGAGCTCGTCGCCGAGGTCCGACGCCACGGCATGCGGCTGCTGGGCCCCGGCTCGCTCGGCGTCCTGCGCACGGGGGAGGACGCGCTGAGCGTCTCGCTCTCCCCGCGCCTCCCGCGGCCGGGCACCGCCGCCGTCGCCGGCCAGTCCAGCGCGCTCGGCGCGATGCTCCTCGCGGGGGTCGACGAGCGCGGCACCGGCGTGCACGAGTTCGTGGCCGTCGGGAACCGGGCCGACGTCTCCCTCAACGACGTGCTCCAGCACTGGGAGGACGACGAGCGCATCGACGTCATCGGCCTCGCCCTCGAGACGATGGGGAACCCGCGCAAGTTCACCCGGATCGCCCGCCGCCTCACCCGCAGCACGCCCGTGGTCGTGCTCCGCCCACCGGGGCTGCGGGTGAGCGGCACCCCCGGTCACGACGTGCGTGAGTCCTCTCTCCCGCGGCGCGCGCTCGACCAGGTCCTCGCCTCCTCCGGGGTGGTCCAGGCGCGGACGGTCGACCACCTGCTCGACGTGGTCGACGCCGTCTCCCGTCAGGGCGTCCCCAAGGGGCCGCGGGTCGCGCTGCTCTCCAACACGGCGGCGCTCGGGGCGAGCCTGCGCGGCGCGGCCGACGAGGCCGGCCTGCAGATCGTCATCGACGACCGGAACGTGCCGCTCGCGGCGGACCCCCGCGTCATGCAGCGCGCCCTCACCGCCGTCGCCGGTCCCGATCGCGCGGACCTCATCATCGCCGGGGTGATCGACCCGCTCGCGGGGGACCACCTCGGCGCCCTGCGGGAGATGGCGACCATCGCCCGGCACAGCGAGGTCGCGCTCGTCGTCTGCCTGGTCTCCGAGCGCAGCCGCTTCCAGGAGGTGCACGAGGCGGTCCGGGAGGACCTCGCCCTTCCGCCCGTCCACGTGACCCCCGCGCTCGCCGTGCGCGCGGCTGCCGGCATGCTCGCCGCCGCCGAGCGACCCGCGGCGGACCGCGAGGAGCTCGCGGTGCGGGAGGACGTGGACCGCGCCGCCGCCCGCAGGATCGTCGAGCAGCACCTGCCGCCGGTGGGGGAGCGGGTCACCCTGGACCTCGAGACCACGCGCGCGCTGCTCGCGGCCTACGGGCTGCCGTTGCTGCCCTCGCTCCCCGCCGCGGACGCCGAGGAGGCCGTCCGCGCGGCCTCGACGGTGGGCTACCCCGTCGCGCTCAAGAGCACCGACCCGGTGCTGCGCCACCGCGCGGACCTCGGCGGCGTGCGGCTGGACATCACCGACGCCGTGCAGCTGCGGCACGCCCACGCCCGGATGCGCGAGGACCTGTCCTTCTCGAGCGCGCCGCTCGAGGTGCAGTCCATGGCCCCCACGGGCGTGCCGATGGTCGTGCGCAGCGTCGAGGACCCCTCGCTCGGCCCCGTGGTGTCCCTCTCCGTGGCCGGGGACGCGACGGACCTGCTCGAGGACATCGCCTACGCGATCCCGCCCTTCTCGCAGCGCGCCGCGCGGGAGCTCGTGGACGCCCCCGCGAGCGCCGTGAAGCTCTCGGGGGAGCGAGGGCTCCCGCCGGCGGACAGGGACGCCCTCGCGGACGTCGTGGTCCGCACCGGCCTGCTCGCCGAGGACGTCCCGGAGCTCGCCTCCTTCGAGCTGTACCCGGTCGTCGTCGCGCGGGAGGGCGCCTTCGTCGTCGGCGCGCGGGCGGAGCTCGCCCCGGCCCCCAACCGGACGGACGGCGCCCGCCGCGCGCTGCTGGGCGGCCGCTCCGGCTGAGCCGCTCCGCCGTCCCCTCCCGCATGGGACAATCGGAGGATGACGACCGCGCTCCCCGCCTCCCTGACCGCGGACCTCGAGACCGCGGGCTACTTCCCGCAGACGGCCGGCGGCTCGCTCGCCCTGTCCCTGCGAGGCGCCCCCGTGCTGGGGCACCTGGTGCGGCCGGAGACCACCTTCGACGGCCCGGAGGTGCGACGCCACCTCACGGTGCTCGTGCTGACCGCCCGCCACCTCGTCATCAGCCACCTCGACGACGACCCGGCGGACGACCTCAACCCCAGCCAGGTCATCGCGACCACGGAGCGCATCCGCCTCAGCCGCGTCACCGGCACCGGGCTCTCCCAGGTCTTCGACACCGAGGGGACGAGGGTGCGGGGCAGCGAGGCCGAGGTGACGCTCGGCATCACCTGGGGCGGCACCCGTCGCGTCGACCTCGAGCGCGCGGACTGCGGCGACCCGTCCTGCCAGGTGGACCACGGCCTCAGCGGCACCGTCGCCCCCTCGGACCTCGCCCTGCGGGTGAGCGCGCTCGCCGACGGCGAGGCCGCCGTCCAGGAGGCGCTCGCCTTCCACGGTCTGCTGCTCGACGCTGTCGACGCGCTCGACTCCTGAGCCCGGTGCAGCCCGCCGACTGGCCCTCCGACCTGCTGCCGCCGCCCTTCGCGGCGGGCGCCCGTCCCGCGCTGCTCGACGTCGTCGCCCCGCTGGCCCGGGCCGGCGCCCGCGGGCGCGACGTCGTCGTGCTGATCGACGGCCTCGGCGCCGAGCTGCTCGAGGAGCACCGCGCGCTGACCCCGACCCTGCGCCGGCTCGCCGGGAGCACCGAGCGCATCCGCACCGTCGCCCCCTCCACCACGGCGACCGCCATGGTGTCGCTGCACACGGGCCTGGCGCCGCTCGAGCACGGGGTGCTCGGCTACACGGCCATCGATCCCGCGACGGGCACCGCCGTCAACCAGATCACCGGTGAGCCCGGGATCGACCCGCAGCGGTGGATGCCGCTGCCCGGGCTGCTCGAGGAGCACCCCCGCCGCGCCGTGCAGGTCGCCCCCGCGAAGCACCAGGGCTCCCATCTCAGCCGCGTCGCCTATCGCGGCTGGGACTTCCAGGGGCACGGCCGCCACGACCGCGCGGACGCGGTCCTCGTGGCCGTGCGGCGCGCCGGCCCGGACGGCCTCGTGCACCTGCACGTCGACGACGTCGACCATGCGGGGCACCACCACGGCACGGACTCCGACGCCTGGCGCGAGGCGCTCGCCGAGGCGGACGCCCTGCTCGGCACCCTCCTGCGGCGCCTGCCCTCGGGCACCCGTGTCACGGTCACCGCGGACCACGGCATGGTCGACACGGACCCCGCGCACACCGTGGACCTCGCCGACCATCCGTCGCTGCAGCGGCTCGCTGGCACCGTCGCGGGGGAGGCCCGTGCGCTCGCGCTCGCCGTGCGCGAGCGGGACGAGGCGCCGCTGCTCGCGGCGGGGCTCGCGGAGCTGCTCGAGGACCGCGCCCTCGTGCTCACCCGCGACGAGGTGCTCGGCTCGGGTCTGCTGGGTCCGCAGGGCGCCGAGCCCTCCGCCGTCGCCGCCGGGCGGGTGCCGGACGTCCTCGTGCTCGCCCGCGGCCGCTGGGGTGTCGACGACTTCTCCCGCCGCCGCGAGGGCGCACGGAAGCTGGTCGGCGTGCACGGGTCGCTCACGCCGCGCGAGGCGCTCGTCCCGCTGCTGCGCACGGAGGCCTGAGCGCCGGGTCCCCGGTACGACGGTTCACGGGAGACGTCGGGCACCGAGGACGACGACAGCGGCCCCGCCCGTGAGGACGGAGCCGCTGCCGAGGTGTGCGGTCGAGCCGCTCAGTCGTGCTTGGCGCCGAAGACGATCTCGTCCCAGCTCGGCATCGAGGCGCGGCCCTTCTTCGCGGGCTTGGACGCCTTCTTCGGGGCGGGGGCGCTCTTCTGCTCGGGCTTCCCGGTGCTCTCCGCGGTATCCACATCGTGCCCATCGGCACCCGGGGCATCAGGGACCGACGGGTCCTCGGTGGCTCCCGCGTCCTCGTCACGAGGGTCGTCGAAGCCGGGGAGCGGGGTGAGGTCCTGGGTGAGGTCCACCGTGTCCTGGTACTGGAGCGGCTCCGGGGCGGGGGCGCCGTCCTCGTCCTCGAGCTCGCCCTCGCCGGAGGGGCCGGTCGCGGCGTCGTCCGTCAGGTCCTCGGAGAAGGGGTCCTCCTCCTCGGGGGCCGTTCCCGCATGGTCCCGCTGCGCGTCGAGGTCCGGATCGGCGTCCAGGCCACGGTCGACGTCGACGTCGGCGTTGTCGGCCGGACCGGTGATCCCGCGCGACGGCGTGCTCCGCGGCACGTCCTCGTCCAGGGTGCTCCACACGCCGGCGGAGTCGTCGTCCTCGAGCGGCGGCACCGACCGCAGCCCGCGCCGGGCGTTGAGCGCGTCCAGCTCGGCCTCGTCGAAGGCGGCCGGATGGGCGGAGCGCTCGGCCGCGCCGCGGCGCGGCCCGGCGGACTCGTCGAAGGAGCCGTCGGCCTCGAGGTCGTAGACGGAGCTCTTGACCGCCATCAGACGGGTGCGGCCGCGGGACGGCTCGACGGGGGCGTCCTCGTCGCTGATCCAGCGCGCCTCGTCGTCGACGGGGGCGAGGGAGCGGTTGTCGAGATCGGCGACCCAGTGCGCCTGCCGCGTGCGACCGGCGGCGTTGAAGCTCAGCTCGAGGGTCCAGGTGCCGTCCGGGCGGCGCCAGGCGTCCCAGGCGACGTCCTCGTCGGCCTGACGGGCGGCGAGCCGCTCGGAGACCACGGAGGTGAGGGAGGGGCCGCCGCGTCCCACGGGGAAGGTGCGGGCACGGCCCGCGGTCCACTCGCGCTCGGCGAGCACCGGGCCCTCGTAGCGACGCACGTGCTCGACGGTGATGGCCGCGAGCTCGGCGATCTCCTCGGCGCTGCGTCCCGAGCGCAGCAGGCCCTGGATCTGGCGGGGGCTGAGCGGGGCGGCGTCGGCCGCCTGGATCATTCCCAGCGCCGGTCGGTCGCGCCGGACGGCGGCGCGGAGCGCCTCGTCGATGCGCAGGGTGTACCGCTCACCATCGGAGTCGAGGAGGATGAGGTGCTCCCCGTCGTCGTGGATCCCGTCGAGCTCGAGCTCGCGCATCGTCGTCCTCTCCGTCGGTGCCTGGTCGGAACGTGGACCGAGTCTAGACGCCGAACATAGCGTGTCGCGCAGGGAACTCACTGATGCGCCGCGCCCGGTGGAGGGGACGCGTGGGACCCGTGTTGTCGCATGCCGGGCGGTCTGCAATAATGCCGCCGCATTCGGCGTTGTGTCGCGCATCGGCCCGCAGGGGACGGGCGCCTGCGCACAGCCGAGGATCCACCCCCGGAGGACGGCGGAGCTCGCCCCCGTCATCCCCCGGACCACCACCAGGAACGGACCGTAGATGGCCACAGATTACGACGCACCGCGCAAGAACGACGACGAGTCGAACGACGACTCGATCGAGGAGCTCAAGGGTCGATCGAACAAGGCGGCGACGCCGGTGGTCGACGAGGACGAGGCGGAGGCCGCGGACTCCTACGAGCTGCCCGGCGCGGACCTCTCCGGTGAGGAGCTCTCCGTCCGCGTGCTGCCGCGGCAGGCCGACGAGTTCACCTGCGCCAGCTGCTTCCTCGTGAAGCACCGCAGCCAGATCGACCACGTCGAGGGGACCCTCATCATCTGCACCGAGTGCGCCGCCTGAGCGCATCCGCAGAGCATCACCCCCGCATCGCGGGACAGAGCCGACGGCGCCCCTCCGGGAGGAGGGGCGCCGTCGGTGCATCAGGGGAGAGGGCGCATCAGGGGAGAGCGGCCGCCGCGCGGCGGCCGGGCTCGCGGGGCTCAGGCGCTGCGCAGGGCGAGCGCGAGATCCTCGGGACGGCGGGTCGAGACGACCCAGGCGGTCGTGGGATCGCCCTCGTCGAGCACCTCGGCGCGCAGACCCGAGCGGATCCAGCCGCGGGTGAGGTGGAAGGCGAGGGGCTCGAAGCCGACGCCCATCGTGCGCTGCCAGTCCTCGCCCTCGAGCTCCTCGGGAGTCCCCAGCAGCTCCACCTCGATCTGCGCGCGTCCCGCGCGCAGGCGCCCGCCGCTCACCTCGACCACGGGAGCGGTGAGCACCCCGAGCACGACGGCCACGACGATCCCGACGATCCCGACGACCAGCGCGAGCGTGGCGCCCAGCGGCACGAGCACCACGCCGCACATGGCTCCCACGGCGATGATGACGATCCAGGTGCCGATCCCGGGCAGCAGGCGCTCACGGTGCAGGGGCGCGCCCGTGGGAGCGGCGGCCGGCCGGGTCCCCGTACGGGAGGACGGGACGGCAGGATCAGGGGGGATCGGGGCGGCGGGGGAGCTCCCCTCGGCGGCGTCGGACATGCCCCCATCGTCTCACGCAGAGCCTGGACCACTCCTCAGCACGGAGCGCCTACCCTGGGTCCCATGCCTTCCACCACCCCGACCGCCACCGCCGCGGGCGCCGTCCCCGCGGAGGGTGCACCCGAGCTGCGCCTCCGCCTGGCCGAAGGGGCCGTCGCCCCCGTCCGCGCCCTCGCGGACGACGCCGGCCTGGACCTCTCGAGCGCCGAGGACCTCACGATCGCCCCGGGCGGCCGTGCGCTCGTGGACACGGGTCTCGCCGTCGCCCTCCCGCCCGGCACCGTGGGCCTCGTGTGCCCGCGCTCCGGCCTCGCCTCCCGCCACGGCGTCACCGTGCTCAACGGCCCCGGCGTCGTCGACGCCGGCTACCGCGGGCCGATCAAGGTCGCGCTGCACAACACCGATCCCGCCGAGCCCTTCGCGCTGCGACGCGGCGACCGGATCGCCCAGCTCGTCGTGGTCCCCTTCCTCGCCCCCGTCCTGCGCACCGTCGAGGAGCTCGACGACACCGAGCGGGCGGCCTCCGGCTTCGGGTCGAGCGGCGGCTTCGGGCCCGCCACGGACGGGGAGGTGGCCTGAGATGGGACTGTTCTCCCGCCGCGGCAGGAAGGCCGCCGAGGACGTCGACGAGTCCCGGGTCGGGACCGCGGACGGCACAAAGACCGCTGCCGGCGCCGCGAAGGCCGATGCTGTCGATGCTGTCGACGCTGATGACACGGCCGACGCCGAGAAGGAGCAGGGGCGCGCCGCGCACCTCGAGGACGGCCCCTACGACGCCTCCGACGCGCCCGAGGAGGAGCGCATCGACCTCGGCGGCATCCAGGTCCCGGGGATCGACGGTCTCGAGCTGCGCATGGAGGTGGACCAGCGCACGAACGCCGTGACCGGCGCGAACCTCGTGCTGGGCGGCTCCTCGCTCCAGGTCCAGGCCTTCGCGGCGCCGAAGACCAGCGGGCTCTGGGACGAGGTGCGCACCTCCCTGCGCGACTCCGTGGTCGGGCAGGGCGGCACGGCGGAGACCCGCCCCGGCCCCTTCGGCACCGAGCTCATCACGCGACTGCCCGTCAAGCGCTCCGACGGCCGCACCGGCTACCGACCCGCCCGTTTCCTGGGCGTCGACGGTCCCCGTTGGTTCCTCCGCGCCATCCTCACCGGGAAGGCGCTCGGCGACCCGGCGCAGGCGAAGGAGTTCGAGACGCTGATCTCGCGGCTTGTCGTGGTCCGCGGGCACGAGGCGATGGCCCCGCAGGAGCTCATCCCCCTGCACCTGCCGGGGGAGCGCGTCGCGCCGACCTCCGCCGCGCCCGACGAGCTCCTCGACCCGCTCGCGCGCGGTCCGGAGATCACCCAGATCGGATGAGCGCCCCCGACGGCGGCACCCCGGAGCGGGGGAGCGGATCCGCCCCGGGCGGCGGGCCGCGCCAGGACGGCGCCGAGGACCGGCGCGCCCGCGGCCTGGGCGGCGTGCTGCGCCAGGAGGAGTTCTCGGTGCGCGACGCCGTCGGCGGTCCGCGCGGGATCGCCGAGTCCGTCGCGCCCACGCTCCTGTTCGTCGTGCTCTTCGTCGTCACCCGCTCGGTGGCCGTCGCGGCGGTCGTCGCGGTCGCCGTGGTGGTCGTCGCGCTCGTGGCGCGGCTCGTCCAGCGGCAGAGCCCGCAGACCGTCCTCGGCGGGCTGATCGGGGTGGCGCTCGGCGCGGTGCTCGCGCTCCGCTCGGGCGACGGCACCGACTTCTACGCGCCGGGCATCGCGATCAACGTCGTGACCCTCGTGCTGCTCGTGGTCTCGGTGCTCGCCCGTCGTCCGCTCATCGGCCTCGTCGTGGGCGCGCTCGACCCACGGGTCGAGGACTGGGCGCAGGACCCCGACGCCCGCCGTGTCTACACCCGTGCGACCTGGCTGTTCGCCGGTCTGTACGCCGCGAAGCTCGCGGTGCAGGTCCCGCTGCTGCTCGCGGGACAGGTCGCGGCGATGGGCGTGGCCAAGCTCGCCATGGGTCTGCCGCTGTTCGCCGTGGTGGCCTATCTGGTCTGGCTCATGCACCGGTCGCTGCTCGCGCGCCGGGCGGCACGATCGCAGGACGGAGCGGCGCACCGCGCCGGGTAAAGAATCGATCCCGATCCGGCGCCACGGCGCCAGGTGCGTCCACATCGCGATCATCGGGGTGGGAGACTGGCCCGGACATGAACGAGTCCGCGGCGGGTGCCGCCGCGGGAAGGGAGCGGGACGCATGAACGCCACGGACTCCGAGCCGGAGCGCACGGTCGAGGACGCCGCCGCGCAGGGCCGTCTCCTCTCGCTGACCGCCGAGCGTCCCGCCGCCGGCGGCACGTTCGTCGCCCGCCACGAGGGTCGTGTGGTCTTCGTCCGCGGCACCGCTCCCGGGGAGACCGTCACCGCCCGTCTGCTCGACGACCCCGAGCAGGCGGCCGACGCGCGCTTCTGGCGCGCCGAGGCGATCGACGTGCTCGAGGCCGGCGTGGACCGTGTCCCCTCCGTCTGGGCCGAGGCCGGCGTGGACGGCGTGGGCGGCGCGGAGTGGGCGCACATCGCCCTCCCTGCGCAGCGCCGCATCGCCTCCGAGGTCATGCAGGAGCTGCTCCAGCGCGCCGGGGTGACGAGCTACCCGATCGAGGACGTCCAGGTCGAGCCGGCCACCCATGACATGGACGGACTGGGATGGCGCACCCGCGTGCGCTTCGCGGTGGACGCCGACGGTGCGGTGGGCATGCGCGGCTGGCGCTCGCACGAGGTGCGGTCCGTGGGGGAGAACCCTCTCGCCGCCCAGGCGATCCGCGACCTGGACCTCGGCTCGTGGACTGCGCCGGAGGGCGTCGAGGCGATCGACGTCGTCGCGCCCTCGGCGGGCCCGCCCGCGGTCGTCCTGATCGGCCGGGAGCTGGACCCCGCCTCGGTGAGCATCCCGGACTCGTGGGGGGACGCCGACGTCGCCGTGCGCACCGCGCAGGGGCTGACCCCGCTGCGCGGAGACGGCACCGTCACCGAGCGCGTGGGGGAGCGGCTGTTCACCGTCGCGGCGACGGGCTTCTGGCAGGTGCACCGTCGGGCCGCGGAGCTGCTGACGGAGGTCGTCTCCGGTGACCTGGCGGCGCCGCGGGGCGGCAGCGTGTGGGACCTCTACGGCGGTGTCGGGCTGTTCGCCGCGGCCGCGGCGGAGCAGGTGGGCCAGGACGGCTCGGTCGTGAGCGTCGAGGGCAACCGTCGCGCCTCGCAGCTCGCGGCGGAGAACCTGGAGGACCTCCGGCAGGTCTCCACCGCGACCGCGGACGTCACCGACTGGGTGCGGGCGCGCCGGGGCGGCGTCGACGTCGTCGTGCTGGACCCGCCGCGCTCGGGCGCCGGGGCGGAGCTCATGGAGCTGCTCACGAAGGTCGTGCGGGAGCGGATCGTCTACGTCTCCTGCGAGCCGTCGACCCTCGCCCGGGACCTCGCCGTCGCGGAGAAGGCGGGCTGGGGCATCGTGGACCTGCGCGTCTTCGACCTCTTCCCGCACACCCATCACGTCGAGTCGGTGACCGTCCTGGAGCGCCCGCTGCGCTGATCAGGCGTACTCCGGCGTGCCCACTCGAATATCGGGACACGAGAATTTGCTAATACGGTGAGCATGCCCTTGGCGGCGGAACTCACGGCCTCGCCACGCTGCGACGGCGGCGAGGCTCCGCCGGACGAGTGTCCTGCGTGCTAGGGTTATCTTGACGTCAAGATAACTGGTCCGTGGCCCCTCGCTTCGTGATCGCCGCGTCATTCCGGCGCCGTCGGAGAAGTCCGTGCAGTCCGCTCCGCGACGCTGTGACCGCGATTACGATGGACGAGTTCGCCCACGACATGAAGGAGTGTGCCCCGTGAGCACAGTCGATTCGTTCTCCGCGAAGCAGAATCTCAGCGTCGGTGAGACCGACTACGAGATCTACGCCCTCGACGCCGTCGAGGGCGCCGAGAAGCTTCCCTACAGCCTCAAGATCCTCCTCGAGAACCTCCTGCGCACCGAGGACGGCGCGAACATCACCGCCGAGCACGTGCGCGCCCTCGCCGGATGGGACCCCACCGCGGATCCCTCCGTCGAGATCCAGTTCACCCCGGCCCGCGTGATCATGCAGGATTTCACCGGCGTGCCCTGCGTCGTCGACCTCGCCACGATGCGCGAGGCCGTGCAGGACCTCGGCGGCGACCCCGAGCGCATCAACCCGCTCGCCCCCGCGGAGATGGTCATCGACCACTCCGTCATGATCGACGTGGCCGGCCGCCTGGACGCGCTCGAGAAGAACATGGAGCTCGAGTACGAGCGCAACCGCGAGCGCTACCAGTTCCTGCGCTGGGGCCAGACCGCCTTCGACGACTTCAAGGTCGTCCCCCCGGGCACCGGCATCGTCCACCAGGTCAACATCGAGCACCTGGCCCGCACGGTCATGACCCGCGACGTGGACGGGGTGCTGCGCGCCTACCCCGACTCGTGCGTCGGCACCGACTCCCACACCACCATGGTCAACGGCCTGGGCGTGCTGGGCTGGGGCGTGGGCGGCATCGAGGCCGAGGCCGCGATGCTCGGCCAGCCGGTCTCCATGCTCATCCCGCAGGTCGTGGGCTTCAAGCTCACCGGTGAGATTCCCGCCGCCGCGACCGCGACCGACGTCGTGCTCACGATCACCGAGATGCTGCGCCAGCAGGGCGTCGTCGGCAAGTTCGTCGAGTTCTACGGCGAGGGCGTCGCCCAGGTGCCGCTCGCGAACCGCGCGACCATCGGCAACATGAGCCCCGAGTTCGGCTCGACCTGTGCGATCTTCCCGATCGACGACGTGACCGTCGACTACCTGCGCCTCACCGGCCGCTCCGAGGAGCAGCTCGCGCTCGTCGAGGCCTACGCCAAGCGCCAGGGCCTCTGGCACGACCCGTCCACCGAGGCGCAGTACTCGGTGACGCTCGAGCTGGACCTCTCCACCGTCGTCCCCTCGATCGCCGGCCCCAAGCGCCCCCAGGACCGCATCGTGCTGTCCGAGGCCAAGGAGTCCTTCCGTGAGGTGCTGCCCTCCTACGCGACCGGCCACCCGGCCGTGAGCAACGGCGACGGCTCCTTCCCGGCCTCCGACCCGGCCACCCCCGACTCCGACAACGAGTCCGGCGGCCCCGCCCCCGAGCACCAGCACGTCACGGGCCGCGCCTCGCAGCCCACCGCCGTGAAGGGCGCGGACTACACGATCGACCACGGCATCGTCTCGATCGCCTCGATCACCTCGTGCACCAACACCTCGAACCCCTCGGTCATGATGGCCGCCGGCCTGCTCGCGCAGAACGCCGTGGACAAGGGCCTCGAGGCGAAGCCCTGGGTGAAGACCTCGATGGCCCCCGGCTCGCAGGTCGTCACGAACTACTACACGAAGGCCGGCCTGTGGCCCGCCCTCGAGCAGCTCGGCTTCCACCTCGTGGGCTACGGCTGCACCACCTGCATCGGCAACTCCGGCCCGCTCGCGCCGGAGATCTCCGAGGCGATCGCCGAGAACGACCTCGCCGTCACCGCGGTGCTCTCGGGCAACCGCAACTTCGAGGGCCGCATCAACCCCGACGTGAAGATGAACTACCTGGCCTCGCCGCCGCTGGTCATCGCCTACGCGCTCGCGGGCACGATGGACTTCGACTTCGAGAACGACGCGCTGGGCACGGACAAGGACGGCAACGACGTCTACCTCCGCGACATCTGGCCCAACCCGACCGAGGTCGAGCGGGTCATCGGCGAGAACATCACGCAGGAGATGTTCTCCGAGGACTACAAGGACGTCTTCGCCGGTGACGACCGCTGGCGCGGGCTCGACACCCCCGAGGGCGCGACCTTCGCGTGGGACGAGGAGTCCACCTACGTGCGCAAGCCCCCGTACTTCGAGGGCATGGGCGCCACCTCGGACCCGGTCGAGGACATCACCGGCGCCCGCGTGCTCGCCAAGCTCGGCGACTCCACGACGACCGACCACATCTCGCCCGCGGGCTCGATCAAGGCCGACTCCCCGGCCGGTCGCTACCTGCGCGAGCACGGCGTCGAGCGCAAGGACTTCAACTCCTACGGCTCGCGCCGCGGCAACCACGAGGTGATGATCCGCGGCACCTTCGCGAACATCCGCATCAAGAACCAGCTCCTCGACGGCGTCGAGGGCGGGTACACGAAGAACTTCCTGACCGGCGAGCAGGAGTTCATCTACGACGCGGCACAGGCCTACGCCGAGCAGGGCATCCCGCTCGTGGTCCTCGCGGGCAAGGAGTACGGCACGGGCTCCTCGCGCGACTGGGCCGCCAAGGGCACCAAGCTCCTGGGCGTCAAGGCCGTCATCACCGAGAGCTACGAGCGCATCCACCGCTCCAACCTCATCGGCATGGGCGTGCTCCCGCTGCAGTTCCCCGCGGGGCAGAACGCCGAGTCGCTGGGCCTGGACGGCACGGAGACCTTCGACATCTCCGGCGTCACCGCGCTCAACGAGGGCACCACGCCGAAGACGGTCGCCGTGAAGGCCACCAAGGAGGACGGCTCCGTCGTCGAGTTCGACGCGGTGCTCCGCATCGACACCCCCGGCGAGGCGGACTACTTCCGCAACGGCGGCATCCTGCAGTACGTGCTCCGCTCGCTGGTCGCCGCCTGACGATCACCGCGCTCTGCGCGGCGCCCCGTCCACCTCCGGGTGGGCGGGGCGCCGTCGTTCGGGGGCGGCGGTGGTGGCCCGGCGCGGGGGATACGAGCACCCCTGAGCACAGGATCTGCACCCTGTTGCAGATGGCTCCCGCACGCCGTGAATCCCCGGTGAAGATGTGCACAGATGTGACCATGCCTCCCGTCGATCCTGGTCAGGGAGTCGTACGCTGGCCTGGTCCCGTCCCCGACCTCCTTGGGAGGAACGCGCGTGCCCACCACCCAGCAGCGCTCCTTCACCTCGCTGATGCGCACCGCCGCGCCGAGCGACCTGCCGACGGCGCCGTCGGCCCACGCCGAGGTCGCCCCCGCGGAGGTCGCGATCCCCGCGGACCCCGCCGCGCTGCGCGACCTGGACCCCGAACAGCTCCCCGGGCTCGCGCGCACCCTGCGCCGGCGACTGCTCGAGATCTGCTCCCGCACGGGCGGGCACCTCGGCCCGAACCTCGGCGTCGTCGAGCTGACGATCGCCCTGCACCGCGAGTTCGTCTCCCCGCAGGAGCCGATCGTCTTCGACACCGGGCACCAGGCCTACGTCCACAAGATGCTCACCGGACGCGCGGACCTCCCCGGCCTGCGCAGCGCGGGCGGCACCTCCGGCTACCCCGACCGCGGAGAGTCCGCCCACGACCTCGTGGAGAACTCCCACGCCTCCGGCTCGATCGCCTGGGCCCACGGCCTGGACCGCGCCCACCGACTCGCCGGGCAGGACGGCGCGAGCGTCGCGGTGATCGGCGACGGCGCCCTCACCGGCGGGGTGGGCCTCGAGGCGCTCAACGAGCTCGCGGCGGACCGCGGCTCCCGCACCGTCGTCGTGCTCAATGACAACACCCGCTCCTACGCCCCGACCGTCGGCGGTCTCGCCCGGCACCTCGCGGCGCTGCGCGACGGGGACGTCCCTGCGGGGGCGGACCTCTTCACCGCGCTGGGGCTCACGTACGTGGGGCCGGTCGACGGGCACGACCACGAGGCCCTCGCCGTCGCCCTGCGCCAGGCGCGGCGCGCCGCGGAGGACCCCTCCCGTCCCGGTGTCGTCGTGCACGTGCTCACCCGCAAGGGCGCCGGCTTCGCCCGCGCCGAGTCCGACGCCGTGGACCAGTGGCACGCCACCGGCCCCTTCGCCCTCGACGACGAGACCGACGCCCCCGCCGCCGCGGACACCTGGACCCGGCGCCTCGGCGAGGCCGTGCTCGACGCGGCCCGGGAGGACGAGAAGGTCCTCGCGATCAGCGCGGCGATGGTCGACCCCGTGGGGCTCACCCCGATGCAGGAGGAGATGCCGGACCGCGTGATCGACGTCGGCATCGCCGAGCAGCTGGCGCTGGACACCGCCGCCGGCCTCGCGGCGGGCGGCCGTCGGCCCGTCGTCCCCCTCTACGCGACCTTCCTCGGTCGCGCCCACGACCAGCTGCTCCTCGACCTCGCCCTGCACGGCGAGGACGTCCTCATCACCCTCGACCGCGCGGGCGTCACCGGCGACGACGGCCCCAGCCACCACGGGGTGTGGGACCTGGGCCTCGCCGCGCAGGTGCCCGGGCTGTCGCTGTGGGCGCCGCGGGACGGCGAGCGGCTCGCGGGGGCCGTGCGCTCCGGGCTCGCGACCTCCGGTCCCTCGATCGTGCGCTTCCCCAAGGGCGCCTGCCCTCCCGATCTCCCGGCCACGGCGACGATCCCCGCGGGCGACGTGCTCGCGGGGGACCCGGATGCCCCGATCGACGTGCTCCTCGTGAGCATCGGCGCCCTCGCGGGCCGAGCCGTCGAGGCCGCCCGCCTCGTCGCCGCGGAGCAGGAGGGCGCGAACGTCCTCGTGCTGGACCCGGTGCAGGCGCTGCCGCTCGGTGAACCGCTGCTCGACCTCGCGAGCACCGCCCGCGCCGTCGTCACGCTCGAGGACGGCATCGCCGAGCGCGGCATCGGTGCGGCCCTCGCCGTGCGCCTCGCCGCTCGGGGCACCCTGGCCCGGCCGGCGCCGGTGCTGCGCACCCTCGGCCTCGCCCAGGAGTTCGTGCCCCACGCCAAGCGCGACGCGATCCTCACCGCGCAGGGACTGGACGCCGCGGGGATCGCCGCGAGCCTGCGTCGCGTGCTCGGCTGAGCACCGCAGGTTTGCGGACCGCGGACGTCGGAGCCCCGTGCCCGGGGAAACCTGCTCGCTCCCGTCGGTGACGGTCTGACAGGGTGGGGCCCATGAGCACTCTCCCTGCGGATCTCGCACGTCTCCGCGAGGCCTTCGCCCTCAGCGAGCTCGAGACCGCGAGCCTGACCCCCTTCGCCGCGGTGCACCGCTGCCGCACACGGGCGGGGGAGGACGCCGTGCTCAAGCGCACCGCGCGCGCCGCCCCCGCCATGGCCCGCTGGCTGCGGGCGCTCGACGCCGCCGGGGTCGACGTGGTCGTCCCCCTCGTCGATGCGCAGGAGGTCGACGACGCCACGTGGGTGCTCTACCCGTACATCGAGGGGGAGCGGTACAGCGGCACGACGGAGCAGCTCCGCGCCGCCGGCGACCTGCTCGGACGCCTCCATGCCGCGGAGGTGCCGCTCGAGGGCCTGCGCCGCTACGCCCACCCCAGCACCGTGCGCGCCGAGGTCGAGGCGGACCTCGTGACCCTGCGGGAGATCCTGCACCGCGCCCTGCCCGCGGAGCGCGCCGCCGCGGCGGACGCCTCGATCACCGCGCTCGGCGCCCGCTGGTTCGAGCGCTCCTGGCCCGCCCTGCGCGCCGCGGACCCGGACCTCCCGCGCACGGGCGTCAGCTCCGACTGGAAGGCCGCGAACCTCGTGTTCCGGCCGGAGGGCGCGGTGCTCGTGGACCCGGACAACGGCGGCGTCGAGCCGCGGCTGCTCGACCTCGCCCTCGCGCTCGTGCTCTTCCCCTGCGAGACGCCCGGCGCGCCGCCGCGCATGCTCGAGCCCGCCGAGTGGGACGTGCTGGCCGGCGCCTACGCGCGGCACGTCACGCTCACCGACCGCGAGCGGGAGCTGTGGCCTGCGGCGCTGGACCACCAGTGGTGGGAGGAGGGCACCTGGGTGCTCGAGGACGCCGGGGAGGACGGCTGGACGGATCCCGTCCAAGGCGGCTACCTGCGCTCACTGGCCGAGTGGGACCCCGCCCTGTACCGTCTGCCCGACTGACCTGCGCAGCGAGGGGGTCAGCCCAGCGAGGAGCGCGGGGCAGGATCGTCCGCGCGGGCGGTGAGCACGACCGGGGCGCCGTCGGTCACCTGCAGCGTGTGCTCGGCGTGCGCGCCGCGGGAGCCGTCGGCGGAGAGCTGGGTCCAGCCGTCGCGCTCGTCGACCACGAGCCGGTCGGTCGTCGGGACGAGGAAGGGCTCGACCGTGATGAGCTGGCCGGCCACGAGGCGCACGCCCTCCCCGGGGGTCCCGTGGTTCGGCACGAACGGCGCCTCGTGCATCGTGCGGCCCACGCCGTGCCCGCCGAAGCGGTCGTTGATCGTGTAGCCGAGATCGTGCGCGGCCGTCATCACCGCATGGCCGATGTCGCCCACCGTGCCGCCGGCGCGGACCCGGTCGATGCCGGCCCACATGACGCTCTCGGTGTCGCGGATCAGCTGCAGGTCCTCGGGCCGCGGGGTTCCCACGGGGACCGTGACGCAGGAGTCCGCGACCCAGCCCTCGAGCTCGACCGCGAAGTCGAGGGAGAGCAGGTCGCCGTCGGCCAGCACCCGGTCGTGGGGGCGGCCGTGCAGCACGCCCTCGTTGACCGAGGTGCAGATGACGTGACCGAACGGCGAGGCGCCGAAGGCCGGGTGGTAGTCGATGTAGCAGCTGTTCGCGCCCGCCTCACGGATCAGGCGGTGCGCCTCCGCATCGACGTCGAGCAAGTTCCAGCCCGGCTCCACCACGGTGCGCAGATGCGAGAGCACGGAGGCGACGAACTCGCCCGCGGGCCGCGCCTGCGCGAGCGTGGGCAGCTCCTGGGTCGAGGAGCGGCGGTGACGCCCGATCATCACCGCGTGCCCTCCGGGGCGACGGGCTCGGGGTGCTCGCCCGGCGCCGCGGGATCCGTGGCGGGGAGGGGCCCCCGGGTCACGAGCTCCGCACCCACCCAGGCGATGCCGCCGCCGAAGAGCGCGGCCCCGATGAGATGGAGGAAGACGACCGCCGCGGGAAGGCCCGTGAAGTACTGGACGTAGCCGATGACGCCCTGCAGGACGGTGAGCAGCAGGAGGGCGATCGCCGCGCGGCGCGGGGCACGGTCCGCGCGCCCCTTCAGCAGGATCACGAGCAGGACGACGAGCAGGGCGCAGAAGACCCAGACGGCGGCCGCGTGCGCGCGGGCGATCTCGACGGGGTTGATGAGCAGGCGCGTGATATCGCCGCTGTCCCCGGAGTGGGGGCCGGTGCCCGTGACGATCGTGCCCAGCACGAGCACGGCGAACCCCACCGCCGCGAGCGGAGCGTAGACCCACACGGCGGCGCGCGGCACGGCGAGACGGCGCGGCCCCTCGTCGTCCATGGCGCGCACGAGGAGCACCGTGGAGGCGACGACGAGGAGCGGGGAGATGAGGAAGTGGGGGCTCACGAGGCCCGGGTGCAGGTGCAGGAACACGACGAGGGCGCCGATGAGCGCCTGGGCGATGGTGCCGATCAGGGGCACGGCCGCGAGCAGGCGGAACGCCCGGCCGCGGTGCCGCATCCAGCGCCAGCTGACGACCAGGACGAGCACGGCGACGATGCCGAGCAGGCCGGTCATGGTGCGGTTGCCGAACTCGATGAACGGGTGGATCCCGGACTCGGGGGTGTACCGCGGGGTGAACTGGCCGGGCTCGCAGCTGGGCCAGGTGGAGCAGCCCAGTCCGCTGCCGGTGAGGCGCACGAGCCCGCCGGTGAGGATGATGCCCATCTGGCACACGAGGTTCGCCCACAGGACGATCGAGACGATCCGGGAGCGGGCGGCGGCGCCGAGCCCCGCGAACCGGGGATCGGGCAGGGTGGTCAGGCGGCCGTGGCGCTCGGGTCGCGTCCCGGCGCCCGCGACGGGGGCAGCGGCGGTGGGCATGCGGCCGATCCTAGTGACCGGTCCGCGAACGACGGGAGTCCGAGGGCGCTGACGCCGCCGGGATGGGACCAATCCCATGCCGGCCGGCCGCCCGGGGGTGCCTGGAGCGTCCGGGTGCGCAACGGCGCTCAGGCGTCGGTCCAGCGGAACCAGCGGACGACGGCCGCGGTCCCGCCCACGGCCCAGGCGAGAAGCACGACGACCGAGCCGATCGAGAACGGGCCGTGGGCGAGGCAGGCGCGCAGCAGCTCGCCGAGAGCGCCGGAGGGCAGCAGATCGACGATCCCTCCGAGGAACCGCGGGTACCGTGCGACGGGGACGGCGATCCCGGCGACCACGAACAGCACGAACACGAGGTTCGAGGCGGCGAGCACGCCCTCGGTGCGCAGACGCCCCGCGAGCAGCAGACCCAGCGCGCCGAAGGCGATCGTGCCGAGGGCCCACACGGGCACCGCGGCGAGCAGGCCGCCGATCCCCGGGCGCCAACCCATGACGAGCGCGACCGTGCCGAGCACGAGCACCTGGAGCACGTGCACGAGGAGCGTCGCGAGGATCTTCCCGGCGAGATAGCCGTCCCGCCCCAGCGGCGTCGTCGCGACCCAGCGCAGCACCCCGTTGCGGCGGTCGAAGCCGGTCTGGATGGCCTGCGAGGTGAAGGCGGTCGAGACGAGGGCGGTTGCGAGGGTCGCGGCGATCGCGGTGTCGATCGGGGCGGCGCCGTCGATGCGGCCCACGGGCAGCAGCCGCAGGCCGATCAGCACCATCGCGGGCAGGGCCAGCGCGACCATGAGCTGCTCGCCGTTGGTGAGCAGGGTGCGGGCCTCGAGCGCGGCGTGGGCGAGGATGCGCCGGCCGCGCGGAGCGGGGGTGGCCCCGTCGGCGGGGGCCGGGGAACCGGGGTCGGGAGTGCGGTCGGGCGTGCTCATCGGGTGGTCTCCTGCTCGGGCTCGGCCTGCGCCATGAGGTCCAGCAGCACGGCCTCGAGATCGGCCGCCCCGCCCGCCGTGATCCGCAGCCGGGCGCCGTGGCGCTCGGCGGCGATGCGGAGGTCCTCCTCGAGGGCGTCCCGACGGTTCGGGTCGACCGAGTCGATGCGGGCACTGAGCGACTGC
Source organism: Brachybacterium horti (assembly GCF_054777615.1). Taxonomy (NCBI): domain Bacteria; kingdom Bacillati; phylum Actinomycetota; class Actinomycetes; order Micrococcales; family Dermabacteraceae; genus Brachybacterium; species Brachybacterium horti. Next base: position 800,892 of record NZ_BAAHAM010000002.1, on the reverse strand, counting down.
GCACCCGCGCGGTCCCGGTGCGAGGCGATGACCTCGTCGACGGTGCCGGAGGCGACGGTGCGCCCCCGTGCGATGACGTGGACCTCGTCGGCCAGGCCCACCACGTCCTCCATGAGGTGCGTGGTGAGCACGACCGCCGTGCCCTTGCGAGCGAGGCCGCGCACGAGGGTGCGCACGCGCCGCCGGATCGCCGGGTCCATGCCGGCGGTGGGCTCGTCGAGGAAGACCAGCTCGGGGCGGCCGATGATCGCGAGCGCGAGGGCGAGGCGCTGGCGCTGGCCGCCCGATAGCCGCCGCACGAGGGTGCGGGCGAAGCCGTCGGGCCCGGTGATGCCGAGGTACTCGGCGATCTCGTCGACGTCGAGCGGGTGGGCGTGCAGCGCGGCGCCGTAGCGCAGCAGCTGCAGGGCGGTCGCCCCCGAGGTGAGCCCGCCGTCCTGGATCATCACCCCGACCCTGGCGCGGTGCTCCGGGGAGGCGCGCCAGGGGTCCGCGCCGAGCACGCGGACGCTCCCGCCGCCGGGGCGGAGCAGTCCGGTCGCGCAGGAGATCGCGGTGGTCTTGCCGGCGCCGTTGGGGCCCAGCAGGGCGGTGACGGCACCGTGCCGTGCGGCGAGCGAGAGGCCGTCGAGGGCGCGGACCTCGCCGAAGGAGACGGCGAGGGAATCGGCGACGAGGGCGGGGGAGTGGTCTTCCATGGCGGCGCCCATGCTAGGCCCCCGTCCCCGGGAGCCGCCTCGACGTCCCGGGGGTCGCTCAGCGCCCTCGGACGACCAGCGGCGTGTGCGCGGGATCGACGACCTCCGCGGCGAGCGGCGGCTGCGGGACGGTGCCGCCCGGGCCCCAGGTGTCGGTCGGGAAGCGGTCGCGGTCGTGGGGCTCGATCAGCGGTGCCGGGTCCGGTCCGAGCGGCACCACGCGGGTGGGGTTGATGTCCGTCTGGACCGCGTAGTAGTGCTCCTTGATGTGCTCGATGTCGATCGTGTCGCCGAAGCCCGGGGTCTGGAACAGGTCCTTCGTGTAGTTCCAGAGGTTCGGCATCGTGAACAGCGGCTGCCGATTGGCCTTGAAGTGGGAGTAGTAGACGAGGTCGAAGCGCACGAGGGTCGGGAACAGGCGCACGTCCGCCTCGGTGATCGCGGGCCCCATGAGGTAGCGGCTGCGGGAGAGGCGGTCCTCGAGCTCGTCGAGCGCCGCCCAGAGCTCTCGGTACTCGCGCTCGTAGTCCGCCTGCGTGCCGGCGAAGCCCACCTTGTAGACGCCGTTGTTGACGCGGTGCAGCATCCATCGGTTCAGCTCGTCGATCTCGCCGCGACGCTCCTCGGGGTAGAGGTCCGGGGCGCCCTCGCGCTGGAGCGCGGTCCACTGGGTCGCCAGGTCGAGGGTGATCTGCTGGAAGTCGTTGGTGACGACGGCGCGGGTGGGGACGTCGACCATGGCGGGCACGGTGATGCCGCGCGGGTAGTCGGGATAGCGGGCGAAGTAGGCCTGCTGGAGCCGCTCGTAGCCGAGCACCGGGTCCACCCCGCCCTCGTCGAGGTCGAAGGTCCACGAGCGCTTGTCATGGGTGGGGCCGGCGATCGCGAGGGAGATCGCGTCCTCGAGGCCCAGCAGGCGGCGCGAGATGATCGTGCGGTTCGCCCAGGGGCAGGCCCGGGAGACGGCGAGGCGGTAGCGGCCGGCCTCGACGGGCCAGCCGTCACGCGCATCGACGGTGATGCGGTCGGGGATGTAGGTCATGTCGCGGTCGAAGGGCTTCCCGGCGTGGACGTAGCTGCCCGTCTGGTCGTTCTCGTCGGACGTGCTCATGAGGTCTCCTCGGTGCAGGGTCATCGCTCGGACCCTGCCAGAGTAGTTGAAAACCGTACGATCAGTCGAGGGTGTCGACCCCCCCGATCGTCCCGCAGGTGACGCTTCTCATGGGGTGGTCCGGGGTCGACAATATGCAAGCTGGACATTGTAAAATCTTGGACCGATGATGGTCCCGGGACCTGCGGCGCCGACCGCGCGTCCCCGTCATCGCGAGGCCCGTCATCACGGGACCCGAACGCACCGGAAGGAGGGGCGCATGAGCACGAGCGCCGGCACCGTCGACAGCACGGGCACCGGAGCCCCGCCCGCCGCAGGAGCGCCTGGCGACATCCCCTGCGAACCCGCTCGGGGCGCCGAGCACCGCGACACCCGCGAGCGGCTCATCGAGACGATCTCCGCCCACGGACCCATCACCGCCCGGCAGCTCGCCGAGCGGTTCGGGCTCACGAGCGCCGCCGTCCGGCGGCACCTCGCGGCCCTCGAGGCCGACGGCGTCATCGCCGAGCACGAGATCATCGTGGCCCACCGCGGCCGCGGCCGGCCCAGCAAGGCCTTCGTGCTCTCGCAGTCCGCGCACGAGGCGCTCCCGGGCGGGTACGACGAGCTCGCCGTCCTCGCCCTCCAGGAGATCTCCGCCCTGGGCGGCGACGAGGCGGTGGCCCGCCTCGCGGACCGCCGCGTCGAGGACTGGGAGCGCGAGGTCGCCCGTCGCACCGCCGAGCGCGAGGCGGCGGGGGAGCACGTCTCCCTCGCCCGTAAGCTCGAGCTCCTGGCCGAGCTCCTCACCGAGCGCGGCTACGCCACGACCGTGCGCCCCCTGAACGTCCCCCTCCCCGCCGCCGGTGCGCGATCCGGCACGGGGACGCGTACGCTCGTCACGGCGCAGCTCTGCCATGGTCACTGCCCCGTCCTCGACGTGGCCGCGGACCATCCGGAGCTGTGCGAGGCCGAGACCCGCATCATCGCGCGCATCATCGGAGCACCCGTCCAGCGCCTGGCGACCCTCGCCCAGGGCGCCCACGTGTGCACGACCCACATTCCGCTCACCGAGGGAAGGACACCATGACGAGCGCACCAGAGCAGCTCAGCCAGGACGAGATCATCGACTCCATCGGCAACTACGCCTTTGGCTGGCACGACGAGGACACGGCCGGCGCGAGCGCCCGCCGTGGTCTGGACGAGGACGTCGTCCGCGACATCTCCCGCCGCAAGGACGAGCCCGAGTGGATGCTCGAGCGTCGCCTCAAGGCCCTCGGCATCTTCGACAAGAAGCCGATGCCCACCTGGGGCCCCGATCTCTCCGGGATCGACTTCGACACCATCAAGTACTTCGTCCGCTCCACCGAGGGCCAGGCCTCCAGCTGGGAGGAGCTCCCGGCGGACATCCGCGAGACCTACGACCGCCTCGGCATCCCCGAGGCGGAGAAGCAGCGCCTCGTGGCCGGCGTCGCCGCCCAGTACGAGTCCGAGGTCGTCTACCACCAGATCCGTGAGGACCTCGAGGAGCAGGGCGTCATCTTCGTGGACACCGACACGGGTCTGCGCGACTACCCCGAGCTCTTCGAGGAGTACTTCGGCACCGTCATCCCCTCGGGTGACAACAAGTTCTCCGCGCTGAACACCGCGGTGTGGTCCGGCGGCTCCTTCGTGTACGTCCCCCCGGGCGTCCACGTCGAGATCCCGCTCCAGGCCTACTTCCGCATCAACACTGAGAACATGGGCCAGTTCGAGCGGACCCTGATCATCGCCGACGAGGGCTCCTACGTGCACTACGTCGAGGGCTGCACGGCGCCGATCTACAAGTCGGACTCGCTGCACAGCGCCGTCGTCGAGATCGTCGTGAAGAAGGACGCCCGCGTCCGCTACACGACGATCCAGAACTGGTCGAACAACGTGTACAACCTGGTCACCAAGCGCACCACGGTGGAGCAGGGCGGCACCATGGAGTGGGTCGACGGCAACATCGGCTCCAAGGTCACCATGAAGTACCCGGCCGTGTGGCTGATGGGCGAGCACGCCCGCGGCGAGACGCTGTCGATCGCCTTCGCGGGCGAGAACCAGCACCAGGACACCGGCTCGAAGATGGTGCACATGGCGCCGCACACCTCGAGCTCGATCGTCTCGAAGTCGGTCTCCCGGGCCGGTGGGCGGACCTCCTACCGCGGCCTCGTGCAGGTCATGCCCGGGGCGGAGCACTCCGCCTCGACCGTGCTGTGCGACGCGCTGCTCGTGGACACGGTCTCCCGCACGGACACCTACCCCTACGTCGACGTGCGCGTCGACGACGTCCAGATGGGTCATGAGGCCACGGTCTCCAAGGTCTCCGAGGAGCAGCTGTTCTACCTCATGAGCCGCGGCCTCGAGGAGACGGAGGCCATGGCGATGATCGTGCGCGGGTTCATCGAGCCCATCGCGCGCGAGCTCCCGATGGAGTACGCCCTCGAGTTGAACCGCCTGATCGAGCTGCAGATGGAAGGAGCAGTCGGTTGATGACCACGTCCACCACGGAGGGTGCGGAGATCACCCAGGAGCGTCACGACGGGGAGATCGTGGGCGGCGCCGCCGGCGCCGCGCCCGTCGCCGCGCAGGGGACCATCGACGGCCTCGGCGCGTCGGCCCCGACGCTCGAGGGGGAGGGCCTGGCCCTGCCCGGCGACGCCCCCGCGAAGCACGCGGCGACCAGCCGCGCCGCGCGGCTGCGCTCGTTCGAGCTCGGTGACCACCCCGTGCCCACCTCGAAGATCGAGGAGTGGCGCTTCACCCCGCTGCGCCGCTTCACGCCGCTCTTCCAGGACGTGGCGACCGACGACCGCGAGGGCGACCCCGCCCTCGAGTACGACGTCACCCTCCCGGACGGCGCACCCGAGATCGCCAACCTCGCCCCGGGCGAGGCCCCCCGCGGCACCGCCCTCGTGCCCGAGGACCTCACCGCCGCGATCGCCTCGGCCCGCACCGAGCAGGCCCTGCACCTCGTCGCCCCCCGCGGCCAGGATCTCGCCGCTCCGTTCCGCACGGAGATCACCGGCCGCGGTGCGGACCGCCGGGGCAACGCGCACATCGTGCTGGAGACCCAGGAGTCCTCCACCGCGACCTTCGTGCTCAACCACACCGGCTCCGCGCAGTACGCGCAGAACGTCGAGATGGTCGTGGGCGACAACTCGCGGATGACCGTCATCTCCCTGCAGGACTGGGACGACGACGCGCTCCACGTCGCCACGCACCATGCACGGCTCGGCCGCGACGCGAAGCTCAAGCACATCGTCGTCTCGCTCGGCGGCAGCGCCGTGCGCGTCAACGTGATCGGCGAGTTCGCCGCCCCGGGCGGCGAGCTCGAGAACCTGGGCCTCTACTTCGCGGACGAGAACCAGTTCCTCGAGCACCGTCTCTTCGTGGACCACGCCGCCCCGAACTGCACCTCCGACGTCGCCTACAAGGGCGCGCTGCAGGGGCAGAAGGCCCGCTCCGTGTGGGTGGGCGACGTCCTCATCCGCAAGGAGGCCGAGGGGACCAGCACCTACGAGCTGAACCGCAACCTCGTGCTCACCGAGGGCGCGCGCGCCGACTCCGTCCCCAACCTGGAGATCGAGACGGGCGAGATCGAGGGCGCCGGCCACGCCGCCGCCACCGGACGCTTCGACGACGAGCAGCTGTTCTACCTGCGCGCTCGCGGCATCCCCGAGAAGGAGGCCCGCCGCCTGGTGGTGCGCGGCTTCTTCGCGGAGCTCATCCAGAAGATCGACGTGCCGGAGATCCGCGAGCACCTCTTCGAGTCCATCGAGGCGGAGCTCACCCGGAGCATGAACTGATGCAGGACGTCTCCGACCGCTTCGTGCAGGTCGCCCGGCTCGAGGACCTCGCGCCGGGCACCGCGCTCGACGTCGTCGCAGGAGGGCTTGAGATCGCCCTCGTGCGCGACGAGGCCGGAGGCGTCCACGCCCTCGAGGACCGCTGCTCGCACGACGAGATCGCGCTGAGCGACGGCGACGTCGAGGGCTGCACCATCGAGTGCTGGAAGCACGGGAGCCAGTTCGATCTGAACACCGGCCGCCCGCTCCAGCTCCCCGCCGTCCGCCCCGTCCGGGTGCTGCCCGTGCGGATCGACGAGGCCGCCGGGACGATCCACGTCGATCCCGCCGGCGACGCCTCCCACCCCTGAACACTTCCACCGTCCCGCGAGGGATACCGGTCAAGGAGAAACCCACCATGTCTGTCCTGGAGATCACGAACCTCCACGCCACCGTCGACACCCCCGAGGGGACCAAGGAGATCCTCAAGGGCGTCGACCTCACCATCCGCGGCGGCGAGACGCACGCGATCATGGGCCCCAACGGCTCGGGCAAGTCGACCCTCGCCTACGCGCTGGCCGGCCACCCCAAGTACCAGATCACCGAGGGCTCGGTGACCCTGGACGGCGAGGACGTCCTCGAGATGAGCGTCGACGAGCGTGCTCGCGCCGGCGTGTTCCTCGCGATGCAGTACCCCGTCGAGGTCCCCGGCGTGACCGTCTCGAACTTCCTGCGCACCGCGAAGACCGCGGTCGACGGCGAGGCCCCCTCGCTGCGCACCTGGGTGAAGGACGTCAAGGGCGCCATGGACGACCTCCGCATGGACCCCGTCTTCGCCGAGCGCAACGTCAACGAGGGCTTCTCGGGCGGCGAGAAGAAGCGCCACGAGATCCTGCAGATGCAGCTGCTCAAGCCCTCGATCGCGATCCTCGACGAGACCGACTCCGGCCTCGACGTCGACGCCCTGCGCATCGTCTCCGAGGGCGTGAACCGCGCCAAGGAGAACACCGAGGTGGGCATCATGCTCATCACGCACTACACGCGCATCCTCAACTACGTGAAGCCCGACTTCGTGCACGTCTTCGTCAACGGCCGGATCGCCGAGCAGGGCGGACCGGAGCTCGCCGAGCGCCTCGAGAACGAGGGCTACGACCGCTTCCTCGCGGCCGCGAACTGAACCCGCCGCCCCTCATCAGGAGGACACCATGACCGACCAGCTCCCGACGGCGACCGTGACCGTCGAGCAGGTGACCGAGGCGCTCAAGGACGTCATCGATCCCGAGCTCGGCATCAACGTCGTCGACCTGGGCCTCGTCTACGGGGTCACCGTCGAGGACGGCAACGCCGTGATCGACATGACGCTGACCTCGGCCGCGTGCCCGCTCACGGATCTGCTCGAGGAGCAGACCTTCGCGGCGCTCGACCCGATCACCGAGACCCACCGCATCAACTGGGTGTGGATGCCCCCGTGGGGCATGGAGAAGATCACCGAGGACGGCCGCGAGCAGCTGCGCGCGATCGGCTTCAACCTCTGATCGACCTCGCCCCGGGACCCCCTGCCCCGCCTCGTGCGGGACAGGGGGTCCGTGCTGTGCGGGGGTCGAGCGACGTGTGCTTCCGCGGATGGGAAGCAGGCGTCGCCCGGCCGTTCGTGCAGCGCCGGGGTGCCGGCCGGACGGGGTCAGTCGAGGACGTTCGCGGGGTCGGTGACGTCGAGGCCGTGCGCCTCACCGGTGCCCTCGTGGGTGAGCACGCCCTCATGGGTGTGCAGGCCCGCGGCGAGGGCGGCGTCGGCGCGCAGCGCGTCCTGCCAGCCCTGGCCGGCGAGGCGCAGCACGTAGGGGAGCGTCGCGTTGGTGAGCGCCGCCGTCGCCGTGACGGGCACCGAGCCGGGCATGTTCGCGACGCAGTAGTAGATCGCGTCGTGCACGGTGAAGGTCGGGTCCGCATGGGTGGTGGGGCGGGAGTTCTCGAAGCAGCCGCCCTGGTCGATCGCGACGTCGACGAGCACGGAGCCGGGCTTCATCGAGGCGACCATCTCGTCGGTCACGAGCTTCGGGGCACGCTTGCCGGGGATGAGCACCGAGCCGATGACGACGTCGGACTCCGCGACCTGCGCGGCGACATCGAGGGTGGTCGAGTAGCGGGTGAGGATCCCGCCGTCGTGCGTCGTCGCGATCTGGGAGAGCCGCGGGACGTTCACGTCCATCACGGTGACCTGCGCGTGCAGACCCAGCGCCATCATCGCCGCCTGCTCGCCGACGACCCCGCCGCCCAGCACGGTCACCTTCGCCTCGGAGGTGCCGGGCACGCCGCCCATGAGCACGCCGGAGCCGCCGAGCGGCGCCATGAGGTGGTAGGCGGCGACCTGGGTCGCGAGACGACCCGCGATCGCGCTCATCGGGGCGAGCAACGGCAGCGAGCGGTCCGGGAGCTGGACCGTCTCATAGGCGATCGCGGTCGCGCCCGAGTCGATCAGGGCGTCGGTGAGGGCGCGGTCCGCGGCCAGGTGCAGGTAGGTGAACAGCACGAGCCCGCGCCGCAGGCGGTGGTACTCCGCGGGCAGCGGCTCCTTGACCTTGACGACCATCTCCGCGCGGGCCCAGACCTCGTCCGCCTCGGTCACGATGGTCGCTCCTGCGGCCGCGTAGTCCTCGTCGGTGATCCGGGCGCCGACGCCCGCGCCGGCCTCGACCAGCACCTCGTGGCCGCGCGCCACGAGCTCGTGGACACCGGCGGCCGCGAGGCCCACCCGGTTCTCGTTGTCCTTGATCTCCCGGGGGATGCCGATGCGCATGAAGATGCTCCTCGTCCTTCGCTCGTCGCGTGGCCCGGCCTCCTCGCCGGACCGGCACCAGCTTCGCATCGAGGGTGCCCGCCGCGGGCGGGAACGGCGCACCCCGTCGTCCGCCGAGACCGTGCTGTGATCCGCCACCCCGCGCGGGGCGACCCGGCGGCCGTGTGGCGCTGGGCACCGCGGGCGATATGCGGGGGACCTCCCGCCGCCCGCGGACCTAGACTTCACGGGGCCGTCCGGCCCCCTGACCGTCCCTCCTGAGGAGCTCCTTCCGTGATCACCGTGCACGACCTCGCCATCCGGGTGGGCGCCCGCCTCCTCATGAGCGACGTCAGCTTCCAGGTGACCGCCGGGGACCGGGTGGGCCTCGTGGGCCGCAACGGCGCCGGCAAGACGACCCTCACCAAGGTGCTCTCGGGGACCCTTGCGCCCACCGAGGGCAGCGTCGAGATCACCGGCGAGCTCGGCTACCTCCCGCAGGACACGCACACGGGCGAGGACACGGAGCTGGTGCTCGCGCGGATCCTCTCCGCCCGCGGCCTCGACGACATCTTCTCGCGCCTGCGCAGGGCCGAGCACGAGATGGGCGACATGGACCTCAGCGAGGCCAAGCGCATGAAGGCGATGGACCGCTACCCGCGCCTCGAGGCGGAGCTCGACTCGCGCGGCGGGTACGCGGCGGAGGCCGAGGCGAAGCGCATGGCGGCGAACCTGGGCCTGCCCAGCCGGATCCTCGAGCAGGAGCTCGGCACGCTCTCCGGCGGCCAGCGCCGCCGCGTCGAGCTCGCCCGGATCCTGTTCTCCCAGGCGGACACGATGATCCTCGACGAGCCCACGAACCACCTCGATGCGGACTCCGTGATCTGGCTGCGGGAGTACCTGCTGACGTACCGCGGCGGTCTCATCGTCATCTCCCACGACGTGCAGCTCGTCGAGCAGGTCGTCAACAAGGTGTTCTACCTCGACGCGAACCGTCAGCAGATCGACGTCTACAACATGGGGTGGAAGAACTACCTGCGCCAGCGCGAGGACGACGAGAAGCGGCGCAGGCGCGAGCGCCAGAACGCGGAGAAGAAGGCCGGCGCGCTCACCGCCCAGGCGGAGAAGATGCGCGCGAAGGCCACCAAGGCCGTCGCCGCGCAGAACATGCTCAAGCGCGCCGAGCGGATGCTCGACGGCGTCGAGGGGGAGCGGCAGAAGGACCGCGTCGCGTCCCTGCGCTTCCCCAAGCCCGCCCCCTGTGGGAAGACGCCGCTCATGGCGGAGGACCTTTCGAAGTCCTACGGCAGCCTCGAGATCTTCACCGGCGTGGACCTCGCGATCGACCGCGGCTCGCGCGTGGTCATCCTCGGCTTCAACGGTGCCGGCAAGACGACCCTGCTGCGGATCCTCGCGGGCGTGGACCAGCCGGACACGGGCGGGATCATCCCCGGGCACGGGCTCCGCGTGGGCTACTACGCGCAGGAGCACGAGACCCTCGACGGGGAGCGCACGGTCCTCGAGAACATGATGACGGCCTCCCTCGACCTGCCCGAGGTCGAGGCCCGGAAGATCCTGGGATCCTTCCTCTTCACGGGCGATGACGTGCACAAGCCGGCGAAGGTGCTCTCCGGCGGCGAGAAGACCCGCCTGGCGCTCGCGACCCTCGTCGTCTCGAGCGCGAACGTGCTCCTGCTCGACGAGCCGACGAACAACCTCGACCCGGCGAGCCGCGAGGAGATCCTCGGGGCCCTCGCCGCCTTCGAGGGGGCCGTCGTCCTGGTCTCCCACGACCCGGGCGCCGTGCAGGCGCTGTCCCCGGAGCGCGTGCTGCTCATGCCCGACGCCGTCGAGGACCTCTGGAACGCCTCCTACGAGGAGCTCATCCAGCTCGCATGAGCCTGCGCTCGCCGACGGCGGGATCCGGTGATCCCGGCTGTCCCTCGGGACTCAGCGGATAAGCGCTGTTCGGCGGTCGCCGGCTGGTAGCGTCCGGGCCATGCTCGTCATCGTCCTCTCCCCGCCGCGCGGCCACCGCGGTCCCGACCCGCTGCCCGCCCTCCAGGAGGCGCTCGCCCCGCTCGCCCTGCGCCGTGCCCCGGAGCGGACCGTGGGCAGCGCCGCGATCGCCCTCGCGGACCGCGCGGAGACGGCCGTCGACGCCGTGCGCATCGCCGCGGAGACCGGCGACTGGGAGATCGGGATCGGTGTCGGCCCCGTCGAGCAGCCGCTCCCCGAGGAGACCCGCGCGGTGGGCGGCCCCGCCGTCGCCGCCGCGACCCTCGCCCTGCGGGCCTCCCGCGCGACCGGCCAGGTGCCGCTGTCCGTGCGCGCCGCCGATCCGCGCCACGAGGCGACCGCCGCCGATGCCGAGGCGGTCCTCCGCCTCGTCGGGTGGATGATCGCCACCCGGAACCGCGGCCAGTGGCGCGCCGTGCACGCGCTGCGTGAGCACCCGGGGGCGACCCAGCGCGAGCTCGCCGCCCTCCTCGGCATCACCCAGCAGACGGTCTCGCGGGCCGTGAAGACGAGCGGCTGGCGCGAGGAGAGCGCCGCCGTGCCGCTCGTCGTGCGCCTGCTGTCCATGATCGAGCTCACGTCGAGGCCCTGACCGTCGCGGCGTGCGCGGGGGAGCGGCGCCGCGGCACGCTATCCTGAATCGCGCGCGAGCCGCGGACGACCCGGCGGCGCCGACACTCATCCACATCGCCGCGGGGTCCCACGTGCCCGGCGGGAACCCGAGGAGACACATGGCGACGACGAACGACCTCAAGAACGGGATGGTCCTCAAGCAGGACAACGGCCTCTGGACCGTCACCGAGTTCCAGCACGTCAAGCCCGGCAAGGGCCCGGCCTTCGTGCGCACCAAGCTCAAGAACGTCCTGTCCGGCAAGACCGTGGACAAGACCTTCAACGCGGGTGTCAAGGTCGAGACCGCGACCGTCGACCGCCGCGACATGCAGTACTCGTACCTCGACGGCGAGCTGTACGTCTTCATGGACCCCAGCAACTGGGAGCAGACCAACGTCACCGCGGAGACCGTCGGCGACGCCAAGGACTTCATGCTCGAGGGACAGGACGTCATCATCGCCTTCCACGAGGGCGAGGCGCTGTTCGTCGAGCTCCCGGCCTCCGTGGTCCTCACGATCAGCTTCACCGAGCCGGGCCTGCAGGGCGACCGCTCCAACGGCGGCACCAAGCCCGCGACCCTCGAGACCGGCCGCGAGATCCAGGTCCCGCTGTTCCTCAACCAGGGGGACAAGGTCAAGGTCGACACCCGCTCCGGCAGCTACCTCGAGCGCGTGAAGTGACCGATCCCTCGGCGTCCTCCACCCCCTCGGCCCCGCGCAAGGGGCCGGGTCTGCCCCTGCCCGCACGGGACGGGGAGGAGATCGAGTTCGAGCGCACCCTCCCGGCCCGCACGGACCGGCTGCACACCCTGACCCGTCAGCGCATCCGTGCGCTCGACGTGCTCTTCGAGGCCGACGCCCGCCGCCTGCCCGTCCTCGAGGTGCTCGCGCAGCGTCTCCGGGTGACGGCCGCGCAGACCCCGGTCCCGGAGCGGGCCCGCGAGCTCGTCGAGGGGTACGCGGAGCACGCCGAGGAGGTCGACGACCAGCTCGAGACCCACTCGCGCGACTGGCCGCTGCACCGCATGCCGGCCGTGGACCGCGCGATCCTGCGCCTCGGCGCCGCGGAGGTGCTCTTCGACACCGAGGCGGCGGACCGCGGCCCCGTGATCGGCGAGTACACGAAGATCGCGGAGGCGCTGTCCACAGACGACTCGCCCCGCTTCGTCAACGGGCTCCTGCAGCGTCTGGTCGACGTGCGGGGCCTGCTGGGCTGAGCCCGCCACGGCCCGCCGGCGCCGTCCCACGGGATGGGCGCCGGCGTGGCCCCGGCCGGGTCTCGCGTAGACTCGGCCCCGGTCCGCACGGACCGATCCACCCTTTAACGACACGTCCTGTGAGGCGTGGAAGGGAGAGACATGACCGAGAGCACGACCCCCGTCCCGGACCGCGTCAGGATCCTGGGACCCGAGGAGATCCGACGAGCCCTGGTGCGCATCGCGCACGAGATCCTCGAGAGCGGCCACGGCGCCGACGACCTCGTCCTGCTGGGCATCCCGCACCGCGGCGTGCCCCTCGCCGAGCGGCTCGCCGCGCAGATCCTCGCCGCCGAGGGCATCGATCGCCCCGTCGAGGACCTCGCCGGCTCCCTCGACGTGACGATGTACCGCGACGACCTGCGGCAGCATCCCACCCGGGCACCGAGCCCCACCCGCATCCCGCGCGGCGGCATCGACGGCCGCACCGTCGTCCTCGTCGACGACGTCCTCTTCTCCGGCCGCACCGTGCGCGCCGCCCTCGACGCCCTCGGCGCGATCGGCCGCCCCTCCGCGGTGCGCCTCGCGGTGCTCGTGGACCGCGGCCACCGCGAGCTGCCGATCCGCGCGGACCACGTCGGCAAGAACCTCCCCACCTCTCGCGGGGAGCGCGTCCACGTCGAGCTCGCCGAGACCGACGGCGAGGACGCGGTCGTGCTCGCCCGCCCCGCCCGCGAGGAGGAGGCCCGATGAAGCACATGATCTCGATCGCGGACCTCTCCCGCGAGGAGGCGATCGCCGTCCTCGCGACCGCCGAGCACATGGCGCAGACCCAGTCCCGCTCGATCCGCAAGCTGCCCACCCTCGTGGGCACCACGGTCGTGAACCTCTTCTTCGAGGACTCCACGCGCACCCGGATCAGCTTCGAGGCCGCCGCCAAGCGGCTCTCCGCCGACGTCATCAACTTCTCCGCGAAGGGCTCGAGCGTCTCCAAGGGCGAGTCGCTCAAGGACACGGCCCTCACCCTGCAGGCGATGGGGGCGGACGCCGTCGTCGTCCGCTCCGGCTCCTCGGGTGCCGCGCACCTGCTGGCCCACGCGGGCTGGATCGACCAGCCGATCGTCAACGCCGGTGACGGGGCGCACGAGCACCCCACGCAGGCCCTGCTCGACGCCTTCACCCTGCGCCGCCACCTGCGGCCGGGGGAGCCGGAGGCCGGGCTCGACGGCGCTCACGTCGTCATCGTCGGCGACGTGCTGCACTCGCGCGTCGCCCGCTCCAACGTGCTCCTGCTGACCCTGCTCGGCGCACGCGTCACGCTCGTCGCCCCGCCCGCCCTCGTCCCCGTCGGCGCGAGCGCCTGGCCGTGCGAGATCACCTACGACCTCGACGAGGCGCTCGAGCAGGGCCCGGATGCCGTCATGATGCTCCGCGTCCAGCGCGAGCGGATGGTCGGCGGCGGGTTCTTCCCGACCGCGGGGGAGTACTCGCGCCGCTACGGCCTCTCCACCGCCCGCGCCGCGGCGCTTCCCGAGCACACGCGCGTCATGCACCCCGGCCCCATGAACCGCGGCTTCGAGATCGCCGGTGACGTGGCCGACGGCCCCCGCAGCGTCATCGTCGAGCAGGTCTCCTCCGGCGTGTTCGTCCGGATGGCCGTGCTCTACCACCTGCTCGCCACCGACTCCCGGGAGGACGCCCGATGACCACCGCACCCACCCTCCTGCTGCACGGGGGTCTGCTCTACGGCGAGACCGTCGCGGACCTCCTCCTCGAGGGCGGCGAGATCGCCGCCGTCGGCACAAACCTCGAGGCGCCCGCGGGCGCCGAGGTGATCGACGTGGACGGCTGCGTGGTCCTCCCGGGCCTCGTCGACCTCCACACGCACCTGCGGGAGCCGGGCGGCGAGGAGGCGGAGACCGTCGAGACCGGCACCCGCGCCGCCGCCCGCGGCGGCTACACGGCCGTCCACGCGATGGCCAACACGACCCCCACCGCGGACACCGCGGGCGTGGTCGAGCAGATCGCCCGCGCGGGCGAGAGCGCCGGCTGGTGCACCGTGCGGCCCGTCGGCGCGGTGACCGTGGGCCTCGCGGGGGAGCGGCTCGCCGAGCTCGACGCGATGGCGAGCTCCCGGGCCCGCGTGCGCGTGTTCAGCGACGACGGGAAGTGCGTGCACGACCCCGTCCTCATGCGCCGCGCGCTGGAGTACGTGAAGTCCTTCGACGGCGTCATCGCCCAGCACGCGCAGGACCCGCGCCTCACCGAGGGCGCCCAGATGCACGAGGGCGAGGTCTCCGCGCAGCTCGGCCTCGCCGGCTGGCCCGCCGTCGCCGAGGAGTCCGTCATCGCCCGCGACGTGCTGCTCGCCCACCACGTCGGCTCCCGCCTGCACGTCTGCCACCTGTCCACCGCGGGCAGCGTCGACATCATCCGCTGGGCCAAGCAGCGCGGCATCGCCGTGACCGCCGAGGTCACGCCACACCACCTGCTGCTGACCGACGAGTCCGTGCGCGGCTTCGACGCCCGCTACAAGGTGAACCCGCCGCTGCGCACCCAGGCGGACGTCGAGGCGGTCCGCGAGGGCCTCGCCGACGGCACGATCGACATCGTCGCGACCGACCACGCCCCGCACCCCGCCGACGCCAAGGACCGCGAATGGGACCAGGCGGCGATGGGCATGACCGGCCTCGAGACCGCGCTGTCCATCGTGCAGTCCACGATGGTGGACCGTGAGGCGCTCAGCTGGCGCGACGTCGCCCGCGTCATGTCCGAGACCCCGGCGAGGATCGGCCGCGACGAGGACCAGGGGCGTCCCCTCGAGGCCGGCAGCCCCGCGAACGTGCTCGTCTGGGACCCGCGCCCCACGACCGTCGTGGACCCGGCCGTGCACGCCTCGCGCAGCACGAACAGCCCGTTCACGGGCCGTGAGCTGCCGGGCCGCAACCGCCTCACCGTCCACCGCGGCCGCGTCACCGTGCGCGACGGCGCCCTCGTCGAGGGCTGAGGCGCGATGGACCGCCTTCTCCCCGTGCTCGTGCTCGCGGTGGTGTTCCTCGCGGCGCTCGGCCTCATGGTGCTCGGCTGGCGTCTGCGAGGCCGGCGTCAGGCCGGCCTGCCCGCCCCGGACCGCCGCAGCGAGCTCGCCGACCTCGGCGAGGAGACCGAGGTGGGGCCCGTCGACGCGATCTACGTCGACACCGTCCTCGCCGACCGTCCCCTCGAGCGGGTCGTCGCCCACGGCCTCGGCGCACGCTCCACGGCGCGCGTGAGCCGCGGCGACGGCGGCTCCTGGCGGATCCTCCGTCAGGGAGCCCCGTCCCTGACCATCCCCGCCGCCGCCGTCCTCGACGTCGCCTCCGCCCCCGGCATGGCCGGGAAGTTCGTGGGCGGCGACGGACTCCTCGTCATCCGCTGGCGCCTCGGCGACCAGGACCTCGACACCGGCCTCCGACTCGGCGCGCGCGCCGACCACGACCTGCTGCTCTCCCGGAAGGAGCACCCATGACCGCCCCCACCCCCGCTCGGGAGCGCCGAGGCGCCTCGCGCACCGAGCCCGCCCTGCTGATCCTCGAGGACGGCACCGTCCTGCGCGGCAGCGCCTACGGCGCCCGCGGCTCCCGCCTCGGCGAGGTCGTCTTCTCCACCGGCATGACCGGCTACCAGGAGACCCTCACCGACCCCTCCTATGCCGGTCAGATCGTCGTGCAGACCGCCCCGCACATCGGCAACACCGGGGCGAACGCCCAGGACATGGAGTCCTCCCGGGTGTGGGTGCGCGGCTACGCCGTGCGCGAGGCCAGCCGCGTCGCCTCGAACTGGCGCTCCGAGCAGACCCTCGACGAGCTGCTCGAGAGCCAGGGCGTCGTCGGCATCGCCGGCATCGACACCCGCATGCTCACCCGCGTGCTGCGCGAGACCGGCTCCCTGCGCGGCGGCGTCTTCTCCGGCGACGCCCTCGCCGCGGGCGAGGCGGCCCTGCTCGAGCAGGTCCGCGAGCAGCCCTCCATGGAGGGTGCGAGCTTCGTCGACGAGGTCACCATCGCCCAGCCGCTGCTGCTCGAGCCCGAGGGCGAGGCGATCGGCACGGTCGCCGCCGTGGACCTCGGCATCAAGGGCGCGACCCCGCGCGCGATGCTCGAGCGCGGGCTGCGCGTGCACCTGCTGCCCGCGACGACGACCCTCGAGGAGCTCCGCTCCACCGGCGCGGACGCCGTCTTCTTCTCCAACGGCCCGGGCGACCCGGCGACCGCCGACGCGCAGGTCGAGCTCCTGCGCGGCGTGCTCGACGCCGGGCTGCCGTTCTTCGGCATCTGCTTCGGCAACCAGCTGCTGGGCCGCGCCCTCGGCTTCGAGACCTACAAGCTCAAGTACGGGCACCGCGGCATCAACCAGCCGGTGCTCGACCGCGAGACGGGCACCGTCGAGATCACGGCCCACAACCACGGCTTCGCGGTGGACGTCCCGCTCGAGGGCGAGCACACCGCCCCCCACGACGGCGGCCGCTACGGGAAGGTCGTCGTCTCCCACGTCGGCCTCAACGACGACGTGGTCGAGGGTCTGCGCTGCCTCGACCTGCCGGCCTTCTCGGTCCAGTACCACCCCGAGGCCGCCGCGGGACCCCACGACGCCTCGTACCTCTTCGACCGCCTCGTCGACCTCGTGCGCGCCCGCCGCGCCGGCGACCAGAGCAAGGAGTCCTGATGCCCCGCCGCACCGACATCTCGTCCGTCCTCGTCATCGGCTCCGGCCCGATCGTCATCGGCCAGGCCGCCGAGTTCGACTACTCCGGCACCCAGGCCTGCCGCGTGCTCCGCGAGGAGGGCCTGCGGGTGATCCTCGTGAACTCGAACCCCGCGACGATCATGACCGACCCGGAGATCGCCGACGCCACCTACGTCGAACCGATCGACCCCGACGTCATCCGCTCGATCATCGCCGCCGAGCGCCCCGACGCGATCCTGCCGACCCTCGGCGGGCAGACGGCGCTCAACGCCGCCGTCGCCCTCGCCGAGAACGGCACCCTGGAGGAGTTCGGCGTCGAGATGATCGGCGCGAGCCTCGACGCGATCCAGAAGGCCGAGGACCGCCAGCTGTTCAAGGGCGTCGTCGAGCGCGTGGGCGGGGAGTCCGCCCGCTCCCGGATCTGCCACAGCATCGAGGACCTGCTCGAGGCCGCCGACGAGCTCGGCTACCCGATGGTCGTGCGCCCGAGCTTCACCATGGGCGGCCTGGGCTCCGGCATGGCCTACGACGAGGCGGACCTGCGCCGCATCGGCGGCGACGGCCTGCACTACTCGCCGACCACCGAGGTGCTCCTGGAGGAGTCGATCCTCGGCTGGAAGGAGTTCGAGCTCGAGCTCATGCGCGACCGCGCCGACAACTGCGTGGTCATCTGCTCGATCGAGAACGTCGACCCCGTGGGCGTGCACACCGGCGACTCGGTGACCGTCGCCCCCGCGCTGACCCTCACCGACGTCGAGCTGCAGAAGCTCCGCGACCTCGGCATCGGCATCATCCGCGAGGTCGGCGTCGACACGGGCGGCTGCAACGTCCAGTTCGCCGTGGACCCCGCGACGGGGCGCGTGGTCGTCATCGAGATGAACCCGCGCGTCTCCCGCTCCTCGGCGCTCGCCTCCAAGGCGACGGGCTTCCCGATCGCGAAGATCGCCGCACGCCTCGCGATCGGCTACACGCTCGACGAGATCCGCAACGACATCACCGGCACCACCCCGGCGAGCTTCGAGCCCACCCTCGACTACGTCGTCGTCAAGGTGCCGCGCTTCGCCTTCGAGAAGTTCCCCGCGGCGGACCCGACGCTCACCACGACCATGAAGAGCGTGGGCGAGGCGATGGCCCTGGGCCGCAGCTTCACCGAGGCGCTCGGCAAGGCGCAGCGCTCCCTGGACGTCAAGGGCGCAGCGGTCTCCTACGCGGGCCGCCCGCCGAGCCCCGCCGAGGTCACCGAGCTCATCGATGCCTCCCGGATCCCCACCGACGGTCGTCTGGGTGCGCTGGCCCGCGTGCTGTGGTCCGCCGCGGAGGGCGTCGTGGACGTCGACGAGACGCTCGAGCGGGTCCACGAGGCCACCGCGATCGACCCGTGGTTCCTGGACCAGATGCTGCTGGTCGCGGAGATCGCCGCCGAGATCCGCTCGGCCTCCGTGCTCGATGCGGAGCTCATGCGGCTGGCCAAGCGCCACGGCCTCTCCGACGACCAGATCGGCGAGCTGCGCGGCCAGGGCGGCGACGTCGTCAAGGGCGTGCGCGAGGCGCTCGGCATCAACCCCGTCTTCAAGACCGTGGACACCTGCGCCGCCGAGTTCGCCTCGAGCACGCCGTACCACTACTCGAGCTACGACCAGGAGACGGAGATCGAGCCGCGCGAGCGGCCGGCCGTGCTCATCCTCGGCTCGGGCCCGAACCGGATCGGCCAGGGCATCGAGTTCGACTACTCGTGCGTCCACGCGGTGCTCGCGCTCGGCGACCGGGACCTCCCCGGCGGCGGCTTCGAGACCGTCATGGTCAACTGCAACCCCGAGACCGTCTCGACGGACTACGACGTCGCCGACCGCCTCTACTTCGAGCCCCTCACCTTCGAGGACGTCGTCGAGGTCTACGAGGCGGAGAAGGCCGTGGGACCCGTCGCCGGGGTCATCGTGCAGCTCGGCGGCCAGACCCCGCTCGCCCTCGCACGCCGGCTCGAGGCCGCGGGCCTGCCGATCATCGGCACGAGCCCCGCGGCGATCGACCTCGCCGAGGACCGCGGCCACTTCGGCGCCGTCCTCGCCGACGCGTCCCTCCCCGCCCCGCCCTACGGCACCGCCTGGGGCCTCGGCGATGCGCTCGAGGTGGCGCGTGAGGTGGGGTACCCCGTGCTCGTGCGCCCCAGCTACGTGCTCGGCGGCCGCGGCATGGAGATCGTCTACGACGAGGCGCAGCTGACGGACTACGTGGGCCGGAACCTCCCCGCGGGCGGCCGCGCCGAGGCGCCGATCCTCATCGACCGCTTCCTCGACACCGCGACCGAGATCGACGTCGACGCCCTGTACGACGGCGAGGAGCTCTACATGGGCGGGATCATGGAGCACATCGAGGAGGCCGGGATCCACTCGGGCGACTCGGCCTGCACCCTGCCCCCGGTGACCCTCGGCGACGGCGTGCTCGAGCGGATCCGCGAGTCGACCCTCGCGATCGCGCGCGGTGTGGGCGTGCGCGGACTGCTGAACGTGCAGTACGCGCTCGCGCAGGACATCCTCTACGTCCTCGAGGCGAACCCGCGCGCCTCCCGCACGGTGCCCTTCGTCTCCAAGGCGACGGGCGTTCAGCTCGCCCAGGCCGCCGCCCGCGTCATGGCGGGGGAGAGCGTCGCGCAGCTGCGGGCCGCGGGTGTGCTGCCCGCGGAGGGCGACGGCACCTCGCTCCCGGACGACGCGCCGATCGCGGTCAAGGAGGCCGTCCTGCCCTTCAAGCGGTTCCGCACCGCCGAGGGCCGCGCGGTGGACTCCCTGCTGGGCCCCGAGATGCGCTCGACCGGCGAGGTGATGGGCCTGGACACGACCTTCCCGCTCGCCTTCGCGAAGTCGCAGCTGGCGGTCTCCGGCCAGGGCCTGCCCACCTCCGGGGCGGTGTTCGTCTCCGTGGCCGACGGCGACAAGCGCGGTGTGGTGCTGCCCGTCGCGCGGCTCGCGGCCCTCGGCTTCGAGATCCTCTCCACCGCGGGCACAGGCCGTGTGCTGCGCCGTTCCGGCATCCCGTGCCGGGTCCTGCGCAAGGCCTCCGAGGCCGGCGAGGGCGACAGCGTCATCGAGATGATCGAGTCCGAGCAGATCGCGCTCGTGCTCAACACCCCCTCGGGCTCCGACGCCCGCGCGGACGGCTACGCGATCCGTGCGGCGGCGACGAGCATGGACGTCCCGATCATCACCACGCTGCAGGAGTTCCAGGCGGCCGTGCAGGCGATCGAGGCGCTCCCGGAGGAGCCGTTCTCGGTGCTCAGCCTCCAGGAGCACACCGCGCGACTCGTGGCCGCGCGGACGGTGACGGCGTGAGCAGCACGGCCGGGGCGACCGGGCCGGTGGGCTTCGGCGCACGGCTGCAGGCCGCCGTCGCGGAGCACGGCCCGCTGCTCGCCGGCGTGGACCCCCACGCGGGGCTGCTCGCGCAGTGGGAGCTGCCGGACTCCTCGGCCGGGCTGGCCACTTTCTCCCGGGCGGTGCTCGACGCCGTGGACGGGCAGGTCGCCGCGATCAAGCCGCAGTCGGCGTTCTACGAGCGCCACGGCTCCCGCGGTCTGGCGGTGCTCGAGGAGCTGCTCGCCGGTGCCCGGGAGCGCGGCATCCTCACGATCCTCGACGTCAAGCGCGGGGACATCGGCTCCACGATGGGCGCCTACGCCGAGGCGTACCTGCGCCCCGGCGCCCCGCTCGAGGCCGATGCCATCACGGCGAGCCCGTTCCTCGGTGCCGGGTCCCTGGACCCCGCCGTGGACCTCGCGCTCGAGCACGGCAAGGGCGTGTTCCTGCTCGCGCTGACCTCGAACCCCGAGGGGCACGGCGTGCAGCACGCGATCGCGGCCGACGGCACGAGCGTCGCGCTCGGCGTGGCGCGACACGCCGAGGAGCGCGGCGGCGGCGACGGATCCGTCTGGGGCTCGGTCGGGCTCGTGGTCGGCGCGACGGTGGGGGACGCCTACCGACGCCTCGGCCTGGACGCGGCCGCACCGAGCGTGCCGCTCCTCGCCCCGGGCTTCGGCGCCCAGGGCGCGGGCACCGCGGAGCTCGCCGACGTCTTCGGTGAATCCGCAGGTCACGTGCTGGTCTCGGTGTCCCGCGGGCTTCTCGCCGCGGGCCCGTCGGTCGAGGACCTGCGGGCGCGCGCGAAGGACCTGCAGGCCGACTACAGCTGAGCCGCGGCGACGGGGCGGGACCGGGGCGGATCACCGCTCCCCGGGCCCGCCCCGTCGGTGTCCCGGAGGCCTCGCCCGGGGGTGCACATGCCCCTGATCTGCGACACCTCGGGCGATCAGTGTGCTCCGACACGTCGATGGGGTTACGCTCTTCCCACGTGCGGGGGCCTTCCGGTTCCTGCGTACCACCAGCGACAGAAGAGGTTAGAACCGTGGCTCTCCCTCCCCTCACCCCCGAGCAGCGGGCCGAGGCCCTCAAGAAGGCCGCTGAGGCCCGCCGCGAGCGCGCCGCCATCAAGGCCCGCCTCAAGGACAGCGCCGGTCGTCGCAGCGAGGAGATCCAGAAGGTCCTCGAGGAGGCCGAGACCAACGAGGTGATCGGTCGCCTCCGCGTCGCGGCGCTGCTCGAGGCCCTCCCGGGCGTCGGCAAGGTCAAGGCGCAGCAGATCATGGAGGAGATCGGGATCTCCCCCTCCCGCAAGATCCGGGGCCTCGGCTCCCATCAGGCGGAGAAGCTCGTCTCGCACTTCTCGGAGTGACGCCGCTCGACGGGGCCGGTGCCGCCACGGCACCGGCCCCCGTGACGGTGCTCGCCGGCCCCACCGCGGTCGGCAAGGGCACGGTCTCCGCCGCGATCCGCGCCCGCTACCCAGAGATCTGGCTGTCCGTCTCCGCGACCACGCGGGCCCCGCGGCCCGGTGAGGTCGACGGCGTGCACTACCGCTTCGTGAGCGAGGAGGAGTTCACCCGTCTCGTCGACGAGGGCCAGATGCTCGAGTGGGCCGTGGTCCACGGCCGCAACAAGTACGGGACCCCGCGCGGCCCCGTCGAGGAGATGCACGCGGCCGGACGGCCCGTGCTCCTCGAGATCGACCTCGCCGGCGCCCGCCAGGTGCGGGAGACCATGCCCGAGGCGCACTTCGTCTTCCTCGCCCCGCCGGACTGGGACACGCTCGTGGAGCGGCTCGTGGGCCGCGGCACGGAGGACGAGGAGGAGCGGGCCCGCCGGCTCGAGACCGCGAAGGTCGAGCTCGCCGCCGAGAGCGAGTTCGACGTCACCATCGTCAACGACGAGGTGGACCGCGCGGCGGACGAGCTCGCCGCGCTCCTCGGCGTCCGCCGCTGACCACCCGCACGGAGCGCCGGGCCGGGCCCGGGGCGGGGGAGTGCGCAGTCTCACCCGCCTCCGCCCCGGACCGCCTCGCGCTCGGACTGCTCCAGGGCGTATCCTGGACCGTCGCACGCACACTTTCGATGAAGGGACTTCCGTGGCCGGAACCGTCGCCCAGCCCGAGGGCATCACGAACCCGCCGATCGACCGTCTCCTGGAGACCGTCGACTCGAAGTACGCCCTGGTGCTCTACGCGTCCCAGCGCGCCCGCCAGATCAACGCCTACTACTCGCAGCTCTCCGAGGGCCTGCTCGAGTTCGTCGGCCCGCTGGTGGACGTCGAGAACCAGGAGAAGCCCCTCTCGATCGCGCTGCGCGAGATCGACGAGGGCCTGCTGACCGTCCGCGAGGTGGACGAGGAGGAGCTCGCCGCGGCCGCCGCCCCGGATCCCGACGCCCCCGCCCCGCTCGTCCTCGGCGACGACGCCCCCGAGGCGCCGGCCACGGACTTCACGCTCTGAGATGACACCTCCGGGACGCGCCGCCGATCTGAGCGGTGCACGGGTCCTGGTCGGCATCGGCGGCGGCATCGCCGCGTACAAGGCCGCGCACCTGGTGCGCGGCCTTGTCGGCGCAGGGGCCGAGGTGCGCGTGGTCCCCACCGCCGCGTCCCTCGAGTTCGTGGGCCGTGCCACCTGGGAGGCGCTGAGCCACCATCCGGTGCTCACGAGCGTCTTCGAGCAGGTCGACGAGGTCGCGCACGTGCGTCACGGCCAGGAGGCCGATCTGACGATCGTCGCCCCCGCCACCGCCGATCTGCTCGCTCGGATGCGGGCCGGCCGGGCGGACGACATGCTCACCGCCTCGCTGCTCGTGACCCGCGGGCCGGTCGTCGTCGCCCCGGCGATGCACACCGAGATGTGGGAGCACCCCGCCACCCGTGAGAACGTCGCCGTGCTGCGCGAGCGCGGGACGATCGTGCTCGAGCCGGCCGTGGGCCGCCTGACGGGCCCGGACTCCGGCGCGGGCCGCCTGCCCGAGCCCGAGGCGATCCTCGCCGCCGCCCGCGCCGTGCTCGCCGCACCCCGCGCCGAGGACGGCGCCGTGCGCCACGACCTCGCCGGGCGCACCGTGCTCGTCACCGCCGGCGGCACGCGCGAGGAGCTCGATCCCGTCCGCTACCTCGGGAACCACTCCTCCGGCAAGCAGGGCTGGGCGCTCGCCCATGCCGCCCTCGCCCGCGGTGCTCGGGTGCAGCTGCTCGCGGCCAACGTCGACCTCGAGACCCCTCCCGGCGCCGAGCGCGTGGACGTGGGCAGCGCCGCCGAGCTCGCCGAGGCCGTCGAGGCCCGTCTCGACGCCGCGGACGCCCTCGTCATGGCCGCCGCCGTCGCGGACTTCACCGCGGCCTCGCGCTCCGGGGACAAGATCAAGAAGGACGAGTCGCAGCCGGACTCCGTGCCCGTGCTCGCGCTCGCCCGCACCCGCGACATCCTGCGTCACAGCGTCGAGGTGCGCTCCGTCTCCTCCCACCCGGCGCGGCCGGCGATCGTCGGCTTCGCCGCGGAGACCGGGGGAGAGGGCGGCACCGCCCTCGAGCTCGGGGCTCAGAAGGCGCGGCGCAAGGGCGCGGACCTGCTCGTCCTCAACGACGTCTCCACGGGCGTCTTCGGGGCCGAGGACAACGCGGTGCGGATCCTCGACGCCCAGGGGGAGATCCGCGGCGAGGCGAGCGGGAGCAAGGTCACGGTCGCCCACGCCGTGCTCGACGCGCTCGTCCCGCGCCTGCCTGTCCTACCCTGGGACGCATGACGTCCAGCGACCTGCGCACCTTCACGTCCGAATCGGTCACCGAAGGGCACCCCGACAAGATCTGCGACCAGATCTCCGACGCCATCCTCGACGACATGCTCGCGCAGGACCCCGGCGCCCGCGTCGCCGTCGAGACGATGGTGACCACCGGACTCGTGCACGTCGCGGGCGAGGTGCGCACCACCGGCTACAGCGACGTGGCGCGCATCGTGCGTGACGTCATCCGCGAGATCGGCTACGACTCCTCCGCGAAGGGCTTCGACGCCGACTCGTGCGGCGTCGAGGTCTCGATCGGTGCGCAGAGCCCCGACATCGCCGCGGGCGTCGACGAGTCCTGGGAGCGCCGCGACGGCGGCTCCACGGAGGCCTTCGCGAACCTCGGCGCGGGGGACCAGGGCCTCATGTTCGGCTACGCCTGCAACGACACCCCCGAGCTCATGCCGCTGCCCGTGCACGCCGCGCACAAGCTCTCCGAGAACCTCTCCGAGGCGCGACGAAGCGGCGTGCTGCCCTTCCTCCGCCCGGACGGCAAGACCCAGGTCTCGATCGGCTACGACGCCGACGGCGTCGCCCGCAGCGTCGAGGCCGTCGTCGTCTCCTCCCAGCACGACGACGACGTCGACGTGCGCGAGCAGCTCGACCCGGGCCTGCGCCGCGTCGTCATCGCCCCCGTGCTCGAGGAGCTCGCGGGCATCGGCCTGGACGTCGAGGACGTCACCTTCCACGTGAACCCCTCGGGCCGCTTCGTCATCGGCGGTCCCAAGGGGGACGCGGGCCTCACGGGCCGCAAGATCATCGTCGACACCTACGGCGGCATGGCGCGCCACGGCGGCGGCGCCTTCTCCGGCAAGGACCCGAGCAAGGTCGACCGCTCCGCCGCGTACGCGATGCGCTGGGTCGCGAAGAACGTCGTCGCCGCCGGCCTCGCGGACCGCTGCGAGGTGCAGGTCGCGTACGCGATCGGCGTCGCGGCCCCCGTCGGCCTGTACGTCGAGACCTTCGGCACCGGGAAGGTCGCCGACCACCTCATCGCCCGCGCCGTCGAGAAGGTCTTCGACCTGCGCCCCGCCGCGATCATCGACGCGCTGGACCTGCTGCGCCCGATCTACGCCCGCACCTCCGTGCACGGCCACTTCGGCCGCGAGCTGCCCGAGTTCACCTGGGAGCGCACCGATCGGGTCGCCGAGCTGGAGCGCGCCCTGTGAGCGCCGCGGACGCCGCGGCCCCCACCGCCTCCTCACCGGCGGCCCCCGGGCTCGACCCCGCCCTCGCCGCCCGGCTCAAGCGTGACCCGCAGGGGCTCGTGACCGCCGTCGTCCAGGACGCGAGCAGCCGTCGCGTGCTCATGGTCGGCTGGATGGACGACGAGGCCCTGCACCGCACGCTCACCACGGGCCGCGCGACCTACTGGTCCCGCTCCCGCCAGGAGCTGTGGGTCAAGGGGGAGACC
Source organism: Brachybacterium horti (assembly GCF_054777615.1). Lineage (NCBI taxonomy): Bacteria > Bacillati > Actinomycetota > Actinomycetes > Micrococcales > Dermabacteraceae > Brachybacterium > Brachybacterium horti. The sequence continues at coordinate 775,413 of NZ_BAAHAM010000002.1, read as the reverse complement.
AGCGGGCACGTCCAGTACGTGCGCTCCGCGTCCCTGGACTGCGACGGCGACACGCTGCTGCTCGAGGTGGACCAGATCGGCCCGGCCTGCCACCGCGACACCGACACCTGCTTCGACGGCGGGGAGCTGGAGGCCGTGGTCCTGCACCCGGAGGAGCGCACCGCATGAGCACCGAGTCCTACCCCGAGCTCGTGGGCGGGATCGAGGGGGACGCCCTCGGCGTCGTCCAGCCCGACCGCGAGACCTTCCGCGCCCTCGCCGCCCGCCAGCGGATCGTCCCGGTGACCCTGCGGCTGCTCGCCGACGAGGACACCCCGATCTCCCTGTACCGCCGGATCACCCGCGGCACCGACGCGCGGGGCACGTTCCTGCTGGAGTCCGCCGGGGAGGGCGAGGACTCCCGCTGGTCGATCATCGGCGCCCGCGCCCGCGCCGTGCTCACCGAGTCCGGCGGCCGCGCCCGCTGGATCGGCGACGTGCCCGCGGGCCTCGCCGAGGGCGGGACCCCCGTCGAGGCGCTGCAGGAGATCACCTCCGCCTTCCGCGCCGCGCGGCTGCCGCACCTGCCCCCGTTCACCGGCGGGATGGTCGGCTACCTCGCCTACGACGCGGTGCGCTACTGGGAGCGCCTGCCCGACTCCCCGCCGGACGAGATCGGTCTGCCCGATCTCTCGATGCTGCTCGCCGAGGACGTGCTCGTCCACGATGCGCACGACGCGACCGTGCTGCTCGTCGCGAACGCCCTGAACATCGACGGCTCCCCGGACAACGTCGACGCCGCCTACGACGCGGCCGTGGCCCGCCTCGACGCGCTGCGCGGGAAGCTCCGCGGTCCGGGCGGCGACGGCGCGGTCTCCTACACCGGCGTGCGCGAGGTCGAGCCGAAGTCCCGCACCGCCCAGCTCGAGTACGAGGCCGCGGTGCAGGAGGCGGTGCGCGACATCGTCGACGGCGAGATCTTCCAGGTCGTGCCCTCGCAGCGGTTCTCGCTCCCCACCGCGACGGACCCGCTGGACGTGTACCGGGTGCTGCGGCGCATGAACCCGAGCCCCTACATGTTCCTGCTGCGCACGACCGATGCCGACGGCGCCCCGATCGACGTGGTCGGCGCGAGCCCCGAGTCGCTCGTGACCGTGCGCGGCCGCACCGCGACCACCCACCCGATCGCCGGTTCCCGCCCCCGCGGCGCGACCCCGGAGGAGGACCAGGCCCTCGCGGAGGAGCTGCTCGCCGATCCCAAGGAGCGCTCCGAGCACCTCATGCTCGTGGACCTCTCCCGCAACGACCTGCAGCGCTTCTGCGAGCCGGGCACCGTGGTGGTGCGCGACTTCATGCACATCGAGCGGTTCTCGCACATCCAGCACATCGTCTCCACGGTCACGGGCCGTCTCCGTGAGGACGCCCGCGCCTACGATGCGCTGCGCTCGACCTTCCCCGCGGGGACGCTCTCGGGTGCCCCGAAGCCCTCCGCGATGGCGATCATCGACCGGCTCGAGCCGGTGCGCCGCGGCGTCTACGGCGGCACGGTCGGCTACATCGACTTCGCCGGGGACATGGACATGGCGATCGCGATCCGCACCGCCGTGCTCAAGGACGGCACCGCGCACGTGCAGGCCGGCGGGGGAGTGGTGGCGGACTCGGTCCCCACCATGGAGCATCGCGAGACCCAGTCCAAGGCGGCCGCCGCCCTGCGAGCCGTCGCCTCCGCCGAGACCCTGCGGCCCGCATGAGCGCCGACGACACCACCCCGGCGCCGCTGCCCGAGCGCACCGACAGCGCAGACAGCGCTGTCGGGGCACGCACGACCGGCGCCCCGGACGGGCCGACGGGCCGCCGCCGCGGACCGGGCCGTCGGGGTGCGGTCCTGGGCGGGCTCGTGATCGCGGGCCTCGTCGCCGGCAGCACCCGCACCAGCTGGGCGACCGCGACCGCTCCGGACATCACCGGGGCCGTGCAGACCTATCCCGTGACCGGTGCGGACGCCGCCCCGGCCGTGCTCGCCCTGTCGCTCGTGGCCCTCGCGGCCGCGGCCGCGACCTCGCTCTCCTCGCGCTGGGTGCGCTGGGTGACCGGCCCCGTGCTGGCGCTCTCGGGCATCGGCACCGTCGTGGCCGCCGCCGGCATGCTCGGGGACCCCACGGCGGCCTCGGCCGGTGCGGTCGCCGACGCGACGGGCATCTCCGGCGTCGAGCTGCACGCGACCGCGAGCGCCTGGCCCGTCGCCGCGATCGTCGGCGGCGCGCTGCTCGCCCTGCTGGGCGTCCTCGTGCTCGTCGTGGGCGGCCGCTGGCCCCGCGGGAGCAGCCGCTACTCGCGGGCGACGCTCGCCCCGCGCCGCGTCGTGGACCCGGAGCAGGACCCGGCCGCCGCCTGGGACGCCCTCACCCGGGGCGAGGACCCCACCGAGCCCCCGGACGACGACGCCGACCCCGATGCCGACGCAGCGGACGAGCAGGTCCCCGCGACGTCCGATGACCCGCGTCACAGCGCCGCGTCAGGACCCGCCGCACGCCCCGCGGACCGCGAGGATCCGCCCGCTGGCGTGGCACAATGACCCCGTACCCCACGCCTTCGATCGGAGCTGGACGATGACCAAGACCTACACGGTGCCGCCGCCCCCGCCGCACAACGAGGGCAAGACCCCCGCAGCCTGGACGCTCAGCCTCGGCGTCGTGATCGGCATCACGCTCGCGGCGCTCGGCATGGTCATCGCGATGCCGGCGCTGCTCGTCGTCGGCATCGTCGTCGCGGCGCTCTCCGTCGTCGCCGGCGTCGTCATGTCCGTCGTCGGCCTCGGGAAGAAGCGCCCCGCCCGCTCGGCCGCCACCTCGTGAGCTCCGCGGTGCGGGCCGGGGACGGCCTCCCCGCGCCGGAGGCCCCGCGCCCCCGCGGCCCGCACCGCGCCCTGCTCCCGCTCGGCATCGCCCTCGGCGGCGCCGGCCTCGCCCTCCTCGTGCAGCAGGTGTTCGACCCCTTCCGCACGGACGTCCCGCTGTGCGCGGTGTACCACCTCACCGGGCTGTACTGCCCCGGCTGCGGCGCCACCCGCGCCGTGCACGCGCTGCTCGACGGCGATCCGCTGCTCGCGCTGCGCAACAACGTCCTCATCGTGGTCGCCCTGCCCGTCGTCGCCGGGGGACTCGTACTCTGGGCGGTACGGCGAGTGCAGGGACGCACCCTCGGCCCGCCGCCGCAGGTCGTGGTCGTCCTCCTCGCCGTGCTGGCCCTCGTGTTCGCGGTGCTCCGCAACATCCCGGCCTTCTGGTTCATCGCCCCGACGTCCCTGATCGGCGCCTGATCCGGCCCCGCCGTGATCGGCCCGACCCCTGCAGGAGTGCACCCGTGACCCTCACCGGAACCGTCCTCGACGAGATCATCGTCGGCGTCCGCGAGGACCTCGCCGCCCGCCGCGCCGAGGTCCCCCTCGCCGCGGTCGAGGAGCGCGCCGCGGCGACCGCCCCGGCACGGGACGCCCGCGCCTCCCTCGAGGGCGACGGCACGACCATGGGTCTGATCGCGGAGGTCAAGCGCCGCAGCCCCTCCAAGGGCGCGCTCTCCGAGATCCCCGAGCCCGCCGTCCTCGCGGCTGCCTACGCGGGCGCCGGGGCGAGCGCGATCAGCGTGCTCACGGAGGAGCGCCGCTTCGGCGGCACCCTCGCGGACCTCGACGCCGTGCGGGCCCGGGTCGAGGTGCCCGTGCTGCGCAAGGACTTCGTCGTGGACCCCTACCAGGTGACCGAGGCGCGGGCGCACGGAGCGGATCTCGTGCTGCTCATCGTGGCCGCGCTCGACGACGCGCTCCTGCGGGACCTGCACGACCAGATCACGGGCCTCGGCATGCAGGCCCTCGTGGAGACCCACACCGAGGAGGAGGTCGAGCGCGCCCTCGCCCTCGGCGCCGACATCGTCGGCGTCAACGCCCGCAACCTGCGCACCCTCGACGTGAACCTCGACCGCGCCGCTGCGCTGCTGCGGCGGATCCCCGCCGGCCCCCTCGCGATCGGCGAGTCCGCCGTCGCAGGCGTCGCGGACGTCGAGGCCTACGCGGCCGCCGGCGCCGACGCCGTGCTCGTGGGCGAGGCCCTCGTGACCACCGACGACCCGGCCCGCGAGGCCGCCGCCTTCCGCGCGGTCACCCGCCGCGGCCGGCCCCAGCAGGACGGAGAGAGCCGATGACCGACACCGCTCCCCAGGACGGCCCCGTGCTGCCCGAGCTCACCCGCCCCACGACGCCGCTGCGCGCCGTCACCGGCCCCTACTTCGGCGACTTCGGCGGGCGCTTCCTGCCCGAGGCGCTCGTGCCCGCCCTCGACGAGCTCACCGAGGTCTACGAGAAGGCCCTCGTGGACCCGGAGTTCCTCGCCGAGTACCGCCGGCTGTGCGCCGAGTACACCGGCCGCCCCTCCCTGCTCAGCGAGGCGCCGCGGTTCTCGAGGCTCGCCGGCGGCGCGCGGATCCTGCTCAAGCGCGAGGACCTCAACCACACCGGCAGCCACAAGATCAACAACGTGCTGGGCCAGGCGCTCCTCACGCGGCGCATGGGCAAGACCCGCGTCATCGCGGAGACCGGCGCCGGCCAGCACGGCGTCGCGACCGCGACCGCCGCGGCCCTGTTCGGCCTCGAGTGCACGATCTACATGGGTGAGGAGGACACCGAGCGGCAAGCGCTGAACGTCGCCCGGATGCGCCTGCTCGGGGCGGACGTCGTCGCCGTGTCCCAGGGGTCCCGCACGCTCAAGGACGCCATCAACGAGGCCTTCCGCGACTGGGTCGCCAACGTGGAGACCACCCATTACCTGCTGGGCACGGTCGCCGGCCCCCACCCCTTCCCGACGATGGTCCGCGACTTCCACCGGATCATCGGCGAGGAGGCCCGCTCCCAGGTCCTCGAGCGCACCGGCGCCCTGCCCGACGCGGTCGTCGCGTGCGTGGGCGGCGGCTCCAACGCCATGGGCATCTTCCACGCCTTCCTCGACGACACCGACCCGCTCGTGCGGCTCGTCGGCTGCGAGGCAGGCGGCGACGGGATCGCGACCGGACGCCACAGCGCGACCCTCACCGGCGGGACGCCCGGCGTGCTCCACGGGGCGCGCAGCTTCGTCATGCAGGACGAGGACGGCCAGACCATCCCCTCGCACTCCGTCTCCGCGGGGCTCGACTACCCGAGCGTCGGCCCCGAGCACGCCTGGCTCGCGGCGACCGGCCGCGCCGAGTACCGCGCGATCGACGACGGACCCGCGATGGACGCCTTCGCCCTGCTCTCCATGACCGAGGGCATCATGCCGGCCGTCGAGTCCGCCCACGCCCTCGCGGGAGCGCTCGAGCTGGGCCGCGAGCTGGGGGAGGGGTCCACGATCCTCGTGAGCCTCTCCGGCCGCGGTGACAAGGACGTCGACACGGCCTCGCGCTGGTTCGGCCTCGTCGACGACCAGGACCGCCCCGCCGAGCAGGGCACCTTCCCGGGCGTCCCCGGCGATCTCGAGCACCTGCGCGAGCTCGCCCGCGGCACCCTCGACACCCCTGCCCAGGAGGCCACGCGATGACCGCGCCCCGCTCCGTCGCCGCGAGCGGCACCGACCGGCTGCGCGCCGGCCATGCGATCGACGCCGCCCGCGCCGAGGGCCGCCCCGCCCTGATCGGCTACCTGCCCGTCGGCTTCCCGTCCGTGCAGGGCTCGATCGACGCCGCCCGCACGCTCATCGACCACGGCGCGGACATGATCGAGCTGGGCCTGCCCTACTCCGACCCCGTCATGGACGGCGCCGTGATCCAGCAGGCCGCGAGCGCGGCCCTCGCCGCCGGGACCCGCACCCGCCACGTGCTCGAGGCCGTCGAGGCGCTCTCCGGCCGCGGCGCCGCGATCCTCGTCATGTCCTACTGGAACCCGATCCTGGCCTACGGCCCGGACGCCTTCGCCCGGGACCTCGCCGGCGCCGGCGGCGCGGGGGTCATCACCCCGGACCTCATCCCCGACGAGGGCGCCGACTGGATCGCCGCGAGCGAGGAGCACGGGGTGGACCGCGTCTTCCTCGTCGCCCCGAGCTCCCCGGCCGACCGCCTCGCCTACGTCGCCGGGCACAGCCGCGGCTTCGTCTACGCCGCCTCCACGATGGGCGTCACCGGCACCCGCGCGAGCGTCTCCGCCGCGACCGAGGGCCTCGTCGAGCGCACCCGCGCCGCGGGCGCCCGCAACGTGTGCGTGGGCCTCGGCGTCTCCGACGGCGCCCAGGCCGCGCAGGTGGGCTCCTACGCCGACGGCGTGATCGTCGGCTCCGCCTTCGTGCGCGCGCTGATCGAGAGCCCCGAGGGCGACCTCGCGCCGCTCGCCGCCGTCGCCGACGACCTCCGCGCCGGCGTGGACCGGGCACGCGGCGCCGGGGCACGGCCATGATCCCCAGCTCCCCGATCTCCGCGATCCACCTCGGACCGCTGACGATCCACTTCTACGCGATCTGCATCCTGCTGGGGATGGGCGTCGCCCTGTGGTGGGCCACGAAGCGCTGGGTGGCCCGCGGCGGGGACGGCGACGACCTCTTCGACATCGCCTTCGCGGGGATCATCGCCGGCATCGTCGGCGCCCGGGTCTGGCACGTCCTCACCTCCCCGGCGCCGTTCTTCGGCCCCGGCGGGAACCCCGTCGCGGTGCTCTACATCTGGCAGGGCGGCCTCGCGATCTACGGCGGCGTGGCCGGCGGCGCGATCGCCGTGTACGTCATGTCGCGGATCAAGAAGGTCTCCTTCGCCGCGCTCGCGGACACGATCGCCCCCACGCTGATGGTCGCCCAGGCGATCGGCCGCTTCGGCAACTGGTTCAACCAGGAGCTGTACGGCCCCCCGACGGACCTCCCCTGGGCCTGGCAGGTCACCTGCGTCACCAACGGCGAGACCATCGCCGGCTGCACCCCCGGCGGCTACCACCCGACCTTCCTCTACGAGCAGGTCTGGAACCTCCTCGGCGTGATCGTCCTGCTCGCGATCTCCCGCCGCCTCCACCTCGCGGGCGGCCGCGTGTTCTGGGCCTACGTCGGCATCTACTCCGCCGGGCGCGCCTGGATCGACGCGATCCGCACCGAGCCCGTCCTCATGGTGGGACCGCTGCGCATCCACACCGTGGTCGCCCTTGCCATGGTCGTGGTCGCAGTGGGTATGTTCTGCGTCCTGACGGTCCGCCGGCGTCGCCGCGGCGGTGAGACCGTCGCCGCCGACGGCGCCTTCGAGCTCTCCCCCCAGAACCCGGGGAACGGGCCCGACGAGACCGCCGTCGCCACCTCCGGCACCCCGCCCTCCGACCAGGACGAGCCCCGCACCGGATCGTAGGACCGGGCCCCCGCGCCACCGCGCGGCAGGCGCCAGGCCACGTCCGGAACCCGTCCCTCCCGACGCGCCCTGGCCGTCGGCCGAACCCTGAAGGGTCCCGCATGATCCCCCTCGACTCCCGCTTCTCCAGCCTCCCTCCCGCGCAGGGCCTCTACCGGCCCGAGAGCGAGGTCGACTCCTGCGGCGTGGCCATGGTCGCCACCCTCCGCGGCACCCCCGGGCACGACATCGTCGAGGCCGGGCTCACCGCCCTGCTCAACCTCGACCACCGCGGCGCCGTGGGCGCCGAGGAGAACACGGGCGACGGCGCGGGCATCCTGCTGCAGATGCCCGACGCCTTCCTCCGCGAGGTCTCCGGCCTCGAGCTCCCCGAGCGCGGCGCCTACGCGGCCGGCATCGGCTTCCTTCCCCGCGAGGACGCCGCCCGCGGCGAGGCCCTCGCGGCCCTGGACACGATCGCCCGGGAGGAGGGCCTGAGCGTCCTCGGCCGGCGCGAGGTCCCGATCGTCGAGGGCCTCGTGGGCCCCTCGGCGGCCGCCGTCCAGCCCCGCTTCGAGCAGGTCTTCCTCGTCGACGCGGCGGGGGAGCGCACCGGCCTCGCCCTCGAGCGCGCCGCCTTCGCGGTGCGCCGCCGGTTCGAGCACACGACCGGCGCGTACTTCCCCTCGCTCTCCACCCGGGTCATGGTCTACAAGGGCATGCTCACCCCGCAGCAGCTCGCGGACTTCTACCCGGACCTCGCCGACCCGCGGATGACCACCGAGCTCGCGGTCGTCCACTCGCGCTTCTCGACGAACACCTTCCCCGCCTGGCCGCTCGCGCACCCCTTCCGCGTGCTCGCCCACAACGGCGAGATCAACACGGTCATCGGCAACCGCAACCGCGTGCGCGCGGCCGAGGGCGTCATGTCCACCGACGTGTTCGGGGAGGACTTCTCGCGGCTGCTGCCCGTGAACAGCGAGGGCGCCTCCGACTCCGCGAGCCTCGACGAGGTCCTCGAGCTGCTCCACCTCTCGGGCCGCTCCCTCCCGCACGCGCTCATGATGCTCGTGCCGGAGCCGTGGGAGAACGACCCCCACATGGACCCCGAGCTGCGCGCCTTCTACGAGTACCACGCGGCGCTCCAGGAGCCGTGGGACGGCCCCGCCTCGCTCGTCTTCACCGACGGCACCCAGGTGGGCGCCCGTCTGGACCGCAACGGACTGCGCCCCCTGCGCTACTGGATCACCGAGGACGACCTCGTCGTCCTCGGCTCCGAGACCGGCCTGCTCGACGTGCCCCGCGAGCGGATCGCCCGCACCGGCCGCGTCGCCCCCGGCGAGATCTTCCTCGTGGACCTCGAGCGCGGCGAGGTCGTCCCGAGCGACGAGGTCAAGCACGAGATCGCGACCGCTCAGCCCTACGGGCAGTGGGTCGCCGAGCAGAAGGTGCGCCTCGCGGACCTCCCGCGCCGCGAGCACATCGTCCACTCCCGCTCCTCGGTCGTGCGCCGCCAGCAGACCTTCGGCTACACGGAGGAGGAGCTGCGGGTGCTGCTCGCCCCCATGGCCGCCAAGGGCGCGGAGCCGCTCGGCGCGATGGGCACCGACACCCCGATCGCGGTGCTCTCGGACCGCCCGCGGCTCCTGTTCGACTACTTCACGCAGATGTTCGCGCAGGTGACGAACCCGCCCCTCGACTCGCTGCGCGAGGAGATCGTCACCAGCCTCGGCATCACCATCGGCGCCTCGGGCAACCTGCTCGACGAGACGCCGGAGCACGCGCGCCAGCTCTCGCTCGACTTCCCGATCATCGACAACGACGAGCTCGCCACGATCTACGGCGTCCACACGCTCGAGGGCACCGCGGACTTCCGCGCCGCGCGCCTCAAGGGGCTGTACCACGTGGCCGGCGGAGCGCGGGCGCTCGAGGAGCGGCTCCACGAGATCTGCGAGGAGGCCGTCGCCGCGATCGACGCGGGCGCGACCTTCCTCGTGCTCACCGACCGCGACGCCAACGCGCTGCTCGCCCCGATCCCCTCGCTGCTCATGACCTCGGCCGTGCAGCACCACCTCGTGCGCACCGGTCGCCGCACCCGCGCCGCGCTCGTGGTCGAGGCGGGCGACGTGCGCGAGGTGCACCACGCGGCGCTGCTCATCGGCTACGGCGCGAGCGCCGTGAACCCGTACCTCGCGATGGAGAGCGTCGAGGACCTCGTGCGCCGCGGCGTGCTCGGCGACGTGACCCCGGAGAAGGCCGTCGCGAACCTCAACTACGCGCTCGGCAAGGGCGTCCTGAAGATCATGTCGAAGATGGGCATCGCGACGGTCGCCTCCTACCGCGGCGCGCAGATCTTCGAGGCCGTGGGCCTCGCCGAGGACTTCGCGGAGACCTGGTTCCCCGGCACCACGACCCGGATCGGCGGCATCGACCTCGAGGTCGTCGCGAAGGAGAACGCGGCGCGCCACGCGCTCGCGTACCCCGTCGAGGGCGACCAGCTCGCGCACCGCCGCCTCCCCGTGGGCGGCGAGTACCAGTGGCGTCGCGAGGGCGAGCCGCACCTGTTCACCCCGGAGACCGTCTTCCGCCTCCAGCACTCGACCCGCAGCCGCCGCTACGACGAGTTCCGGAAGTACACGGACGCCGTGGACGACCAGCACGAGCGGCTCATGACCATCCGCGGCCTGCTGCGCCTGCGCACCGGCCAGCTGAACCCGGTGCCGATCGAGGAGGTCGAGCCGGTCGAGTCGATCACCAAGCGCTTCATGACCGGTGCGATGAGCTACGGCTCGATCTCGCAGGAGGCGCACGAGACCCTCGCGATCGCGATGAACCGCCTCGGCGGCATGTCCAACAGCGGTGAGGGCGGCGAGGACCAGGAGCGCCTGCACGATCCCGAGCGCAGCAGCGCGATCAAGCAGATCGCCTCGGGCCGCTTCGGCGTGACGAGCGAGTACCTCAGCTTCGCCAAGGACATCCAGATCAAGATCGCGCAGGGCGCGAAGCCCGGCGAGGGCGGCCAGCTCCCGCCGGAGAAGGTCTACCCGTGGATCGCGCGGACCCGTCACTCGACCCCCGGGATCGGTCTCATCTCCCCGCCGCCGCACCACGACATCTACTCGATCGAGGACCTCGCCCAGCTGATCCACGACGCGAAGTCCGCGAACCCCGCGGCCCGCGTCCACGTCAAGCTCGTCTCCCGCTTCGGGGTGGGCACGGTCGCGACGGGCGTCTCGAAGGCGCATGCGGACGTCGTCCTCATCTCGGGGCACGACGGCGGCACCGGCGCGAGCCCGATGAACTCGCTCAAGCACGCGGGCACGCCCTGGGAGCTGGGCCTCGCCGAGACCCAGCAGACCCTGCTCCTGAACGGTCTGCGGGACCGCATCACCGTCCAGGTCGACGGTCAGATGAAGACCGGGCGCGACGTCGTCATCGCCGCACTGCTGGGCGCCGAGGAGTACGGCTTCGCGACCGCCCCGCTCGTCGTCTCCGGCTGCGTCATGATGCGCGTGTGCCACCTGGACACGTGCCCCGTGGGCGTCGCGACCCAGAACCCCGAGCTGCGCGCCCGCTACACCGGGCACGCCGACCACGTCGTGACCTTCTTCCAGTTCATCGCCGAGCAGGTGCGCGAGCACCTCGCGGCGCTGGGGCTGCGCTCCCTCGACGAGGCGGTGGGCCGCACCGACCTGCTGGGCCTCGCCGAGGACGACCGCTCCCGCAGCGAGCTCGCCCGCGCCAAGCACCGCGGGCTCGACCTCGAGGCGATCCTCGCGGCACCCACGATCATGGAGGGCGACTTCCCGCGCCGCCGTCGCGGGCAGGACCACCACCTCGACCTCGCCGCGGACCATCCGTGGATCGAGCAGGCGCTCCCCGTCATCGAGGGGGAGCAGGAGTCCGTGCGCATCACCGGCTCCATCCGCAACGTGCAGCGCACGACGGGCACCCTGCTGGGCCACGAGGTCACCCGCCGCACGGGCGGTGCGGGCCTCGCGGAGGACGCGATCGTGCTCGACCTCGACGGCACCGGCGGCCAGAGCCTCGGCGCCTTCCTCCCGGCGGGCGTGACCCTCGAGCTCACCGGCGACACGAACGACTACGTGGGCAAGGGACTCTCGGGCGGCATCGTCGCCGTGGGCCACGGCCGCGGGACGACCGGCTCGCTGACCTCCGCCGCGATCGCGGGCAACACCTGCGCCTACGGCGCCACGAGCGGGAAGCTGTTCCTCGCGGGCGCCGCGGGCGAGCGCTTCGGTGTGCGCAACTCCGGCGCGACGCTCGTGGTCGAGGGCATCGGCGACCACGGCGCCGAGTACATGACCGGCGGCGTCGTCCTGGTGCTCGGTCCCACCGGCCGCAACCTCGGCGCGGGCATGAGCGGCGGCACGCTCTTCGTGCTCGACCTCGACGAGAACGACCTGAACCCCGCGGACGCCGCGACCTTCGAGATCTCCCCGGTCCGCGAGGACCACCGGGAGTTCGTGGTCTCCGCGATCCGCGAGCACGCCCGGCGCACGGGCTCCGACCGCGCGGCCTCGCTGCTCGCGGACGAGGACGAGCTGTTCGCGCGCCTCACCGAGATCGCGCCGCGCGCGTTCCTCGAGATCACCGGCATCCGCGAGGACGCCCTCGCCGCCGGGATCGACCCCGATTCGAACGAAGTCTGGAACACCATCATGGAGGCCACCCATGGCTGATCCCCGCGGATTCCTGCGGTACCGCGAGCGTGAGCTCCCCGAGCGTCGCCCGGTCCCCGTGCGCCTCATGGACTGGCGCGAGGTCTACGAGGCCCGCGAAAAGGGCACCCTCGACGTCGTGTCCCGGCAGGCCGGACGCTGCATGAACTGCGGCATCCCGTTCTGCCACCAGGGCTGCCCGCTGGGCAACCTCATCCCCGAGTGGAACGACCTCGTGTACCGGGGCGACTGGCAGGAGGCCGCCGAGCGGCTCCACGCGACGAACAACTTCCCGGAGTTCACCGGTCGCGCCTGCCCCGCGCCCTGCGAGTCCAGCTGCGTGCTCGGCATCAACCAGCCCGCGGTGACGATCAAAAACGTCGAGGTGTCGATCATCGACCGCGCCTTCGACGAGGGCTGGGTCCAGCCCGTCGAGGCGAGCCGCCAGACGGGTCGCTCGGTCGCCGTGATCGGCTCCGGGCCCGCGGGCCTCGCGGCCGCGCAGCAGCTGACCCGGGCGGGCCACTCGGTCGTGGTGCTCGAGCGCGACGACCGCATCGGCGGCCTCCTGCGCTACGGCATCCCGGAGTTCAAGCTCGAGAAGCGCCACGTGGACCGCCGGCTGAAGCAGATTCGGGCCGAGGGCACGCGCTTCCGCACGGGTGTGGACGTGGGCGGCAGCGGCGAGGGCGCGATGAGCGTCGAGGAGCTGCGCAGCCGCTTCGACGCGGTGCTCGTGGCGACGGGCTCCTCCGCGCCGCGCGACCTGCCCGTCCCCGGCCGCGAGGCCGCGGGCATCTTCCCGGCGATGGAGTACCTCACCCAGGCCAACCGGCTCGTGGAGGGGGACACGCTCGAGGCGCCGATCTCCGCGGAGGGCAAGGACGTCGTCATCATCGGCGGCGGCGACACCGGCGCCGACTGCCTGGGCACCGCGCTGCGCCAGGGCGCGCGCTCGGTGACCACGCTCGCGATCGGCACCCAGCCGCCGGTCGAGCGCGACGAGTCGCACCCGTGGCCCACGCACCCCGTGCTCTTCGAGGTGACGACCGCGCACGAGGAGGGCGGCGACCGCTCCTTCCTCGCCTCCACGACCGGCTTCGAGGTCGACGAGGACGGCGCCGTCACGGGCCTGCGCGTGGCGCGGACCCAGTACCGCGACGGCAAGCGGCTCCCGACCCCGGGCACCGACCAGGTGCTCCCGGCGACGCTCGTCCTCGTGGCCATGGGCTTCACCGGCCCGCAGCAGGAGGGGCTGGTCGAGCAGCTCGGTCTCGCGACCACCTCCCGCGGCAACATCGAGCACGACGACAGCTGGGAGACGAGCGTCCCCGGCGTCTTCACCGCGGGCGACTGCGCGCGCGGTCAGAGCCTCATCGTCTGGGCCATCGCGGAGGGTCGCAGCGCGGCCGCCGCGGTGGACCGTCACCTCATGGGCGCGAGCTCCCTCCCGGCGCCTGTCCACGCCGGGGAGACCGCACTCACGGTGTGAAAGACTAGGCTCTGATCACGCGATGCTGCGTCCCTCGAGGCGGAGCGTCCCCACTCCGCCTTGGCCCGCGGCCCCTACAGGAACAACAGATGGGTTGACATGCGAAAAGCGAAGATCGTCTGCACACTCGGTCCGGCGACGAACACGTATGAGCAGATCCGTACCCTGATCGAGTCCGGGATGAACGTCGCCCGGATGAACCTCAGCCACGGCTCTCACGCGGACCACGAGCAGGTGTACGCGAACATCCGGCGCGCGGCCGAGGACCTCGGCCAGAACGTGGCGATCCTCGTCGATCTGCAGGGCCCCAAGATCCGTCTGGGGAAGTTCGAGGACGGCCCGCACTTCCTCGAGGTGGGTGACACCTTCACGATCACGGTCGACGACGTCGTCGGCACCAGGGACCGCGTCTCGACGACCTTCAAGGGCCTCCCGGGCGACTGCCGCCCCGGCGACGTGCTCCTGATCGACGACGGCAAGGTCTCGGTGCGCGTCACCGACGTCTCCGACACCGACGTCACCACGGTCGTCGAGGTCCCCGGGCCCGTGTCCAACAACAAGGGCATCAACCTCCCCGGCGTCGCCGTGTCCGTCCCCGCCATGAGCGAGAAGGACATCGACGACCTCCGCTGGGGCCTGAACCTCGGTGCAGACCTCATCGCGCTGTCCTTCGTGCGCGATGCGCACGACATGGACGACGTGCTGCGGATCATGCAGGAGGAGGGGCGCCGCGTCCCGGTCATCGCGAAGATCGAGAAGCCCCAGGCCGTGCGTGCGCTGCGCTCGATCGTGGGTGCCTTCGACGGCATCATGGTCGCCCGCGGCGACCTCGGCGTCGAGCTCCCCTTCGAGCAGGTCCCGCTCGTGCAGAAGCGCGCGATCGAGCTGGCCCGCCGCAACGCCAAGCCGGTCATCGTCGCGACCCAGGTGCTCGAGTCGATGATCGAGAGCCCGCGCCCCACCCGCGCCGAGGCCTCCGACTGCGCCAACGCCATCCTCGATGGCGCGGACGCCGTCATGCTCTCCGGCGAGACCAGCGTCGGCAAGTACCCCTTCGAGGCGGTGCGGACCATGGCCCGCATCATCACGAACACCGAGGAGAACGGGGCGGACCGCATCCTCCCGCTCGGCACGATCCCGCACACCCGCGGCGGCGCCATCACCCGTGCGGCGGCGGAGATCGGCGACCAGCTCTCCGCGCAGTACCTGGTGACCTTCACGGAGTCCGGTGACACGGCCCGTCGTCTGGCGCGTCTGCGCCCGACGATCCCCCTCATCGCGCTGACCCCGTACCCCGAGGTCGCGCGTCAGCTCGAGCTGTCCTGGGGCACCGAGACGCACCTCGTCCCGATGCAGAAGGACACCGACGCGATGGTCTCCGTCGTGGACGAGCTGCTGCGCGAGCAGAAGGGCCTGCAGAAGAACGATCTCGTCATCGTCGCGGCCGGCTCGCCCCCCGGGGTCCACGGCTCGACGAACACGCTGCGTGTGCACCGCATCGGTGACCTCGACGGCACCGAGTCCGCCCGCATCGAGGCGGACCGCATCGCCTCCGGTCTGGACAACTGACACGGACGACGCCCCCGGAGGGCCCGCGAGGGCCCTCCGGGGGCGTCGTCGTCGGGTCCTCGGCGGGGGCAGGCGCCCCTCGCCGCGGTACCGGATGCGGGACTCGAACCCGCACGCCCTCACGGACAGCGCATTTTGAGTGCGCCGCGTCTACCATTCCGCCAATCCGGCTCGTCCACCCCGGAAACGGGGCTGGACTAGGATAGCGCCGATGACCATCCGTCCCGTGCACCGCCGAGCGCGGCCGCGCGCTGCCGACGTGCAGTGCGGAGCACCGCTCCCGCGGCAGGTGCGGGACCCTTTCCCGAGACACAGGGTGACATGAACGACGACACCACCACGCTTCCCGACGACGCCCCGGAGCAGACCGGCACCGAGGACGCGGCCGCCCGCCGCACGGCGGTGGTCGCGGAGGACGAGAGCCTCATCCGCATGGACATCGTCGAGACCCTGACCGAGGCGGGCTTCGAGGTGCTGGCCGCCGTGGGCGACGGCGAGAGCGCCGTGGAGAAGACCCGCGAGCTGCGCCCCGACGTCGTCGTCATGGACGTGAAGATGCCGCAGACCGACGGCGTGACCGCCGCGGCGAGGATCGGCGAGGAGAACCTCGCGCCGGTCGTCATGCTGACGGCCTTCTCCCAGACCGAGCTCGTCGAGCGGGCCCGTGACGCCGGCGCCATGGCCTACGTGGTCAAGCCCTTCACCCCGGCGGACCTGCTCCCGGCCGTGGAGATCGCGATCTCCCGCTACCAGCAGATCGTGCAGCTCGAGTCCGAGATCGCGGACCTCGGCGAGCGGTTCGAGACCCGCAAGCGCGTGGACCGCGCGAAGGGCCTGCTGCAGACCAACATGGGCCTCTCGGAGCCCGAGGCCTTCCGCTGGATCCAGAAGACGTCCATGGACCGTCGTCTCACGATGCGCGAGGTCGCCGACGCGGTCGTCGACCAGCTCGGCGGGCAGTCCAAGGAGTGACGCGAGGGCCGTCCGCACCCTGAGGGCGGGACGGCCCTCCCGTCGTGCCGCGGGGGGAGCGGCGCACCACGAGGAGCGGGGGAGCAGGGGGACCATGGCCATCTCACGTCGCCGCCTCATGCGCGGGCTCGGGATCGGGGCGCTCGGGGTCGGGGCGTTCTCCGCCTGCGACCAACTGCCCTCCCGCGGTCGCGGTCGCCGTCAGGCGACCACCCCGCCGCCCACCGGTGTCGCCCTCGGCGAGCCGGAGACCCCGCTCGTGATCGCCTCGATCGGCGCCTCCCACGGACGCACCGCGCAGTGGGAGCGCGCGATCTCCCTCGCGGTGCAGGAGGCGCTCACGGACGTCGACGCCCGCTGGGACGGGCTCTTCGGCCAGGAGGTCACCGGTCCGGAGCGCCACGTCCAGGAGACGGCGGGCGAGGACCTCGCCGGGGTGGTCGCCGACTGGCAGGAGCAGGGTGTCACCGCCGTCGTCAGCTCGCTGGACGAGGACGCGCTCGTCGCCGCGATGCCGCTGTTCGCCGAGGCCGGGATGGTGGTCATCGACGTCGCGACGGCGGGGATGAGCGTGCGGGACGACGCGGTGCAGGACGCGGGCCTGCTGTTCCGCCTCGCACCGAGCACACGGGCGATCGCCGGGCTCTACGCCGAGGAGGCGTGGTCCGGGTCGAGCGACCGCGGGGGCCGCCCCGGGACCGTCGCGATCGTCTCCGAGGACACCGCGCAGGGCCACAGCCTCCGCGACGAGATGAAGCTGATCCTGGACCCGATGTCCGGCTCGATCGTCCTGGAGTCCTTCCACGAGCCGGGGAAGCTCGGCGACGTGGGGAAGCTCGCGGGGCAGATCATCGAGAAGAAGCCCGCCCTGCTCGTGGTCCACGGCGGCCCGGAGTCCGGGGCGCTGCTCTCCGCCCTCCAGGACGCCACGACGGAGAACGGTCGCTCGGACCTCCAGCTGCCCGTGCGCCTCTCCCCGGGCGGCACCGTGGACCAGTCCGAGGCGGGGCTGGTCGCCGAGGCGATGACCCGCGCCACCGGCTACGAGCCCGGCGGCGATCTCACCGAGGTCCACGTGAACATGATGCTCAATGCGGACTCGACCCTCCAGAAGAGCGGCTACGCCTACTCCCAGCAGGCCTACGACGCGGTCGTGATCCTCTGCCTCGCCGCGTACCAGGCGCTGTCCGTGGAGGGCACGGCGATCGCCGCCCAGGTGCCCGTGGTGCTCACGGGCGCCGAGGAGTGCGAGGACTACGGGACGTGCCGCTCGGCGCTGCGCGACGCGCTGATCGCGGGCGGCACGACCACCGTCTCCTACCAGGGGCGGTCCGGCGCGATCGAGCTCGGGGCGGATCGCGACGCCCGCACGGGGCAGCTGCGCACGTACTCCTTCACCGGGACCGGGGCGCTCGAGGCGCCTTCCACGACGGGCTTCGAGATCCCCGCCTGAGCAGTGGTGACCGGTGCCGGCGCCGGTGCCGGGGCCGTCGACTCAGCGCGGCGGCAGGAGCATGGTCTGCACGGTGATCGTGCTCAGGAGCGCACCGGCCTCGTCGTGCACGTCCACGAGGTAGCTGGCCGTCTGCCGGCCGGCGTGGCGCACGGTGCACACGGCACGCACCTCGCCCGACCTCCCCGAGCGGTGGTGGAGCGCGGAGACGGAGGTCCCCACGGCCTGCGCCCCCTCGCCGTGCACCTCGCGGGCCCGCAGGATCGCCGCGAACGACGCGACGGACTCCGCGAGCGCGATCGTGGCGCCGCCGTGGAGCAGGCCGGCGGGCTGGGTGTTCCCCGCGACCGGCATCGTCATGACGCCGCCGTCGGCGCCGAGCGAGACCAGGCGCATGCCCAGGCGCTCCACGAGCGTGCCGCGCGTGGACTCCTCGAGCTGGGTGCGGAGGGCCTCGGGCATCGCGGCGAGCGGGGTGCCGGGATCACGTTCGGCGGCAGGGCGGGGGAGCTGTTCGTCCATGTCCCGAGGGTGCCACAACCGACCCGCCCGCGCGGGCGGAGCCGGCCGCGGCGGACGGGCGGATGTCGCCCGGGCGTGGGAGGATGCTCGCCATGAGCGCGAGCGACATCACCGACGTCCCCGGGACCACCGACCCCGAGGAGCGGCGCATCCTCCTCATCGACGGCCATGCGATGGCCTTCCGCGCCTTCTTCGCGCTGCCGGCGGACGGCTTCAGCGACGGCCGCGGGCAGGCGACGAACGCCGTCTACGGGTTCACCCGCATGATCTTCAACGTCGTCCAGTCGGAGCGCCCCACCCACGTGGTCGTGGCCTTCGACCTGCCCGGCGGCACCTTCCGCGACCGGATCTACGACCAGTACAAGGCCGGCCGCGACGAGACCCCACAGGAGTTCAAGGGGCAGATCGGCCTCATCCAGCAGGTGCTCGACGCGCTCGGCGTCGCCTGGCACACCGTGCCGGACTACGAGGCGGACGACATCATCGCCACCCTCGCCACGCGCAACGCCGCGGAGGGCATCGAGGTCTCGATCGTCTCGAGCGACCGCGACGCGATCCAGCTCGTGGGGGAGCGGGTCACCCTGCTCCAGCCCGTCAAGGGCGTCACCGAGATGAAGCGCATGACCCCGGCGGCGGTCGAGGAGAAGTACGGCATCCCGCCGGAGCGCTACCCGGACCTCGCCGCCCTCGTCGGCGAGCAGGCGGACAACCTCCCCGGCGTGCCGGGCGTGGGCCCCAAGACCGCGGCGAAGTGGATCGTGCAGTACGGCGACCTCCCGGGCATCCTCGCGCATGCCGAGGAGATCAAGGGCAAGGCGGGCCAGTCCCTGCGCGACCACGTCGAGGACGTCGAGCGCAACCGCCGGATGAACGCCGCTGTCACCGATCTCGACCTCCCCCCGCTCGAGGGCTGCGTGCTGGGCCGCGGCGACGCCGCGGCCGTGAGCGCCGTCTTCGACGAGCTCGCGTTCGGTCCGACCATCCGCAAGGACCTCCCGGCGGTGCTGCTCGACGCGAGCACCGCGGACGACGCGGCCGCTGAGGCCGCACGCGAGCTGCCGCCGATCTCCCGCCCCGGCTCCGAGGAGCTGCCCGCCCTGCTCGAGGGTGAGCTCGCCGGCGGCGCCGCGCTCGTCGTGGAGGGCCGCTGGGAGCTCGGCGAGGGCGATGCCCACCAGCTGGCGCTCGCCACCGAGGAGTCGATCGCCGTGATCGACCTCTCCGGCCTGGACGACACCGCCGAGCGGGCCCTCGCCGCCTGGCTCGCGGACGCCGGCATCCCGAAGTCCGCGCACGACACGAAGCTCGCGACCCACCAGCTGGCAGGGCGCGGGCTCGCCGTCGCCGGCTGGGCGACGGACCTCGCGATCGCCGAGTTCCTGTGCCGTCCCGACCAGCGCCCTGTGGACGTCGCCGCGCTCGCGCTGCGCCACCTCCAGGAGGACCTCCAGGTGACGACCGCGGCCGCGCAGCAGGAGCTCGACCTCGGGGCGGGCGACGAGGACGCCGCCGCCCGCGACGCCGAGCAGCTCGGCCGCACGGCGGACGCCGTCCGACGGCTCGCGGAGCTTCTGCGGGCCGAGCTCGAGGAGCGCGGGGCGACCTCCCTGCACGACGACCTCGAGCTGCCGCTGTCCCAGGTGATCCGGGTCATGGAGGCCACCGGGATCGCGGTCGAGGACACGGTGCTCGCGGAGCTCGACGCCGAGCACGAGACCCGGCAGGCGGAGGTCGCCGAGTCGGCCTTCTCCCACCTCGACGGCGATCGCATCAACCTGGGCTCGCCCAAGCAGCTCCAGGAGGTGCTCTACGAGCGCCTGGGCCTGCCCAAGGGGCGCCGCACGAAGACGGGCTACAGCACGAACGCGGAGACCCTCGCGGACCTCCTCGACAAGACGCAGCACCCCTTCCTGGTGGACCTGCTCGCGCACCGCGACGTGACGAAGATGCGGCAGATCATCGATACCCTGCGGCGGTTCATCGCGCCGGACTCGCGCATCCACACGACCTTCCACCAGAACATCGCGGCGACCGGCCGGCTCTCCTCGAACAACCCGAACCTCCAGAACATCCCGGCCCGCACCGAGGAGGGGCGCCGGATCCGCTCGGCCTTCCGCCGCTCCGACGGCTACGTCTCGCTCATGACGGCGGACTACTCGCAGATCGAGATGCGGATCATGGCCCACCTCTCCGAGGACGAGGGGCTCATCGAGGCCTTCAACTCGGGGGAGGACCTCCACCGCTTCGTCGCCTCGCGCGTGTTCTCCGTGGAGCCGGAGGAGGTCGACGGCGCCATGCGCTCGAAGACCAAGGCCGTGAGCTACGGCCTCGCCTACGGGCTCTCCGCCTTCGGCCTCGCCCGGCAGCTGCGCATCTCCCAGGGCGAGGCGACGGCGCTGCGCGACGGCTACTTCGAGCGCTTCGGCGGTGTGCGCGACTACCTCCGCGAGAGCGTCGAGAAGGCCCGCGCGACCGGCTACACCGAGACGATCCTCGGCCGCCGCCGCTACCTCCCGGACCTCACGAGCGACAACCGCCAGCGCCGCGAGAACGCCGAGCGCGTCGCGCTGAACTCCCCGATCCAGGGCAGCGCGGCGGACATCATCAAGCTCGCCATGCTGAGGGTGGACGCGCTGCTGCGGGAGGAGGGCCTCACCTCACGGGTGCTGCTCCAGGTGCACGACGAGCTCGTGCTCGACGTCGCCGAGGGCGAGGAGCAGCAGCTGCGCGAGCTCGTCGCCGAGGGGATGGGCTCCGCGTACACGCTCTCGGTGCCGCTCGAGGTGGGCATCGGCGTGGGCGAGGACTGGCTCGCCGCCGCCCACTGATCCCGTGGGCGGCCCGGACCGCGTGCAGGAGGTCACAGTCCGCATCCTCGCAGGGGAGGGCTGCGTCCTCGCACGGAGCGGGCGCGGCTGGTAAGGTGATGGGGGTCTGTGCGCCTTCGCGCATCGATCCGCCCCCACGGATCACCCCCGAGCACGGCTCAGCCCGAGCACGGATCAGGGTGGTCCCGACCGGGCACTGCACGTCCACCGTACCTACTCATTCCTGTCCCGACGGAGTTCCTGACTACATGACCGAGACCACGACCCCCCAGATCGCCATCAACGACATCGGCGGCGCCGACGAGCTCATGGCCGCCATCGATGCCACCATCAAGTACTTCAACGATGGCGACATCGTCGAGGGCACCGTGGTGAAGGTCGATCACGACGAGGTCCTCCTGGACATCGGCTACAAGACCGAGGGCGTCATCCCCTCGCGCGAGCTGTCCATCAAGCACGACGTCGACCCCGGCGAGGTCGTCGGCGTCGGCGACGAGATCGAGGCCCTCGTCCTCCAGAAGGAGGACAAGGAAGGCCGGCTGATCCTGTCCAAGAAGCGCGCCCAGTACGAGCGCGCCTGGGGCACGATCGAGCAGATCAAGGAAGACGAGGGCGTCGTCACCGGTCGCGTCATCGAGGTCGTCAAGGGCGGCCTCATCGTCGACATCGGTCTGCGCGGCTTCCTCCCCGCCTCCCTCGTCGAGATGCGTCGCGTCCGTGACCTCCAGCCGTACGTCGGCCAGGAGATCGAGGCGAAGATCATCGAGCTCGACAAGAACCGCAACAACGTGGTCCTGTCGCGCCGCGCCTACCTGGAGGAGACCCAGTCCGCGGTCCGCTCCGACTTCCTGCAGACCCTCCAGAAGGGCCAGGTCCGCGAGGGCGCCGTGTCCTCGATCGTCAACTTCGGCGCGTTCGTCGACCTGGGCGGCGTGGACGGCCTCGTGCACGTCTCCGAGCTGTCCTGGAAGCACATCGACCACCCGTCCGAGGTCGTCGAGGTCGGTCAGAAGGTCAAGGTCGAGGTCCTGGACGTCGACATGGACCGCGAGCGCGTCTCCCTGTCGCTGAAGGCGACCCAGGAGGACCCCTGGCAGCTCTTCGCCCGCACCCACGCCATCGGCGAGGTCGTGCCCGGCAAGGTCACCAAGCTGGTCCCCTTCGGCGCGTTCGTCCGCGTCGAGGACGGCATCGAGGGCCTCGTGCACATCTCCGAGCTGGCCCAGCGTCACGTGGATCTGCCCGAGCAGGTCGTCACCGTCGACCAGGACGTCTTCGTCAAGGTCATCGACATCGACCTCGAGCGTCGCCGGATCTCGCTGTCCCTCAAGCAGGCCAACGAGGGTGTGGACCCGGAGGGCGACGACTCGACCTTCGATCCCGCGCTCTACGGCATGGCCGCCGAGTACGACGCCAACGGGGAGTACAAGTACCCCGACGGCTTCGACCCGGAGACCAACGAGTGGCTCGAGGGCTACGACGCCCAGCGCGAGGAGTGGGAGGCCCAGTACGCGGCCGCCTACGAGCGCTGGACCGCGCACAAGGCCCAGGTCGCCGAGGCCATCAAGGCTGACGAGGAGTCCGCGAACGCCCCGGCGGCGAGCGCCTCGAGCTCCTCGTCCTCCTCGGCCCCCGCGGCCCCGGCGCAGGCGTCCTACCAGTCGGCGTCGTCGGACGAGGGCACCCTCGCCTCCGACGAGGCGCTGGCGGCGCTCCGCGCGAAGCTCACCGGCAACTGATCCTCTGATCAGCGCCCGCTCCGGCGGGTGCGCCTGAGGAACGGCCCGATCCCCGGAAGGGGGTCGGGCCGTTCCGCGTCCCGGGGGAGGGGCAGGTCGCCGCGAGTCCTCGCGGGCGTGCACACTAGGGGCATGAACACCGGTTTCGACGAGTCCCCGATCCACAGCTGGCTCACCGACATGGACGGCGTGCTCGTCCACGAGCAGTCCGCCCTCCCCGGCGCGGCAGAGTTCATCGCCGAGCTCCAGCGCTGCGGTCGGCCCTTCCTCGTGCTGACGAACAACTCGATCTTCACCCCGCGTGATCTCGCGGCGCGCCTCTCCCGCGCCGGCATCGAGCTGCCCGAGGAGTCGATCTGGACGAGCGCGCTGGCGACCGCCCGCTTCCTCGCGGAGCAGGAGCCCGGGGCGAGCGCCTACGTGATCGGCGAGGCCGGGCTCACGAGCGCCATGCACCAGGAGGGCTTCATCCTCTCCGACACCGACGTCGACTTCGTGGTGCTCGGCGAGACCCGCACCTACTCCTTCGAGGCGATCACCCGTGCGATCCGCCTCGTGGGCCAGGGCGCGAAGTTCATCGCCACGAACCCCGACGTGACCGGGCCGAGCGCCGAGGGCCCGCTGCCGGCCACCGGCTCCGTCGCCGCGATGATCACCGCCGCGACGGGGATCTCCCCGTACTACGTGGGCAAGCCGAACCCGCTCATGATGCGCACCGCGCTGAACCGGATCGGGGCGCACTCGGAGACCTCGGTGATGATCGGCGACAGGATGGACACCGATGTGAAGTCCGGCCTCGAGGCGGGCATGCGCTCGATCCTCGTGATGACCGGCTCGACGCGCGCCGACCAGATCGAGCAGTACCCCTACCGGCCCACCGTCGTGCTGGACGGCATCGCCGACGTCGTCCCGCTCGTCGAGCAGCTCACCCCCGGGATCTCCGAGGAGCTGGGGGAGGACTGACCCGGTCCGGGCCCGGCGCCGGGGAGACGAGCGCTCCCGGCGCTCCGGGGTCCGGCCGCCGTGCCGCCCCCGGCGCTCTGGACGAGGGGGCCGGGGCCTGCGGCGACGTGAGAGAATCGGGGCCATGCTGCGCTGGCTCACGGCCGGGGAATCCCACGGCCCCTCCCTCATCTCCCTGCTCGACGGCGTCCCCGCCGGGATCGAGCTGACCGGCGACGACCTGCGGGCGGCGCTCGCCCGGCGTCGCCTCGGCCATGGCCGCGGGAGCCGTCAGAAGTTCGAGCAGGACGTGCTCACGATCCACGGCGGTCTCCGCCACGGGCTCACGATCGGCTCCCCGCTCGCGATCGAGATCGCGAACTCCGAGTGGCCCAAGTGGGAGAAGGTCATGAGTGCGGACCCGGTGCCGCGCGAGGATCTCGTCGTGGACGCCGGCACCGGCGACGAGCGGGAGATCGCCCGGAACCGGCCGCTCACGCGCCCCCGCCCCGGTCACGCCGACCTCTCCGGCATGCTCAAGTACGGCTTCGAGGACGCCCGTCCCGTGCTCGAGCGCGCGAGCGCCCGCGAGACCGCCGCGCGCGTGGTCGCCGGCCGGGTCGCCGCCGCCCTCCTCGAGCAGGCCGCGGGCATCCGCCTCGTCTCCCACACGCTCTCCGTGGGCGCCGTGCGCGTCCCCGAGGACGCCCCGCTGCCCGCGCCGGAGGACGCCGCGCGCCTGGACGAGGACCCGCTGCGCTGCTTCCACGCGGAGACCTCCGCGGCGATGGTCGCCGAGGTCGACGCTGCGAAGGAGGACGGCGACACCCTGGGCGGCGTCGTCGAGGTCCTCGCCTACGGCGTGCCCGTCGGCCTCGGCTCGCACACGCAGTGGGACCGCAAGCTCGACGGCCGCCTCGCCCAGGCCGTCATGTCGATCCAGGCGATGAAGGGCGTGGAGATCGGCGACGGATTCGCGACCGCCGCCCGTCGCGGCTCCGCCGCGCACGACGAGATCCTCGTCCCGCAGGAGGACGGCTTCGGCCGCGTCACGAACCGCGCCGGCGGTCTCGAGGGCGGCATGAGCAACGGCCAGGTGATCCGCGTGCGCGGCGCCCTCAAGCCGATCTCGACCGTCCCGCGCGCGCTGCGCACCGTCGACGTCGCCACCGGCGGCGAGGCCACCGCGAACCACCAGCGCTCGGACGTGTGCGCCGTCGCCCCCGCCGCCGTGATCGCCGAGGCCGTCGTCGCGCTGACCCTCGCCGACGCCCTCCTCGAGAAGGCCGGTGGTGACAGCGTCCCGGAGATCCGCGCGCACCTCGCGGGCACCGCGGAGCTGCAGGAGCACCTGAGCGCACGGCGCCCGGATCCGGCCTCGTGAGCGACGGGCCCGTGACCGGGCCGCTCGTCATCCTCATGGGGCCGATGGCGGCGGGGAAGACGAGCGTGGGGCGCTCCCTCGCCGCACGGCTCGGCGTCCCCTTCGCCGATCTCGACGAGCTGATCGTCGCCGCCGCCGGCCGCGGCATCCCGGAGATCTTCGAGGATCGTGGGGAGGAGGGGTTCCGCGCGCTCGAGGCGGAGGTCCTCGCCCGCGCCCTCGAGGAGCGGCCCGGGGTGCTCGCCCTGGGCGGCGGTGCCCCGCTCCGCCCGGAGTCCGGGGAGCGGCTCCGCGGCCGGCCCGTGGTGCTGCTCGAGATCGACGAGCAGGCGGCGGCGCGACGCCTGGGCCGCGGCGCGGGCCGGCCGATGCTCGCGGGGGACGACCCGCTCGAGCGCTGGCGGCGCCTCATGGAGGAGCGCGGCCCCGTGTACCGCGACCTCGCCGCGCACCGGGTCGACGCCGGCCGCGGCAGCCCCGGGCACGTTGCCCGCATGATCATCAGCACGCTGGGGTTGTCGGCTCCCGGCGCCGAGGAGGAGAACGCATGAGCACCACCACGATCCCCGTGACCACACCGACCGGCGGCTACGACGTGCTCGTGGGCCGCGGTCTCCTCGCCGAGATCCCGGCGCTCGTGCCCGAGGCGACCCGTCGCGTGCTCATCGTGCACCAGCCGCCGCTGCGGGAGGTCGCCGAGCAGATCCGCGAGAGCCTCGTCGGCTCCGGCCGGGAGGCCTTCGCCGCGGAGGTCCCCGACGGCGAGGAGGCGAAGACCGCCCAGGTCGCCGGGTTCCTGTGGGGCGTGTGCGGGCAGGCCGAGATCGGCCGCCAGGATCTCGTGATCGGTCTCGGCGGCGGCGCCGCGACGGACCTCGCGGGCTTCGTCGCCGCGTCCTGGCTGCGGGGCATCGCGGTGCTCCAGGTGCCCACCACGGTCGCCGCGATGGTCGACGCCGCCGTCGGCGGGAAGACCGGGATCAACACCTCCGAGGGCAAGAACCTCGTGGGCGCCTTCCACCCCCCGATCGCCGTCGTCGAGGACCTCGACGTGCTCGCGGGCCTCGGCGCGAACGACGTCGCCGCGGGGCTCGCCGAGGTGGTCAAGGGGGGCTTCATCGCCGACGAGCGGATCCTCGAGATCATCGAGGAGGACCCGCAGGCCGTCCTCGACGTCACCTCCGACGCCTTCCGGGAGGTCGTCGAGCGCAAGATCCGGATCAAGGCCCGCGTGGTCTCCGAGGACCTCACCGAGCAGGGGAACCGCGAGATCCTCAACTACGGCCACACCCTCGGCCATGCGATCGAGCGCAACGAGCGCTACCAGTGGCGCCACGGCGCCGCCGTCGCGGTGGGCATGATGTTCGCCGCGGAGCTCTCGCACCTCGCGGGGAAGCTCTCCGAGGCGGACGTGGACCGCCACCGCGCCGTGCTCACCTCCCTCGGACTGCCGACGACCTACCGCGACCGCCAGTGGCCGAAGCTCGAGGATGCCATGAAGCGGGACAAGAAGACCCGCGCGGGCGTGCTGCGCTTCGTGGTCCTGGACCGCATCGGGACCGTCAGCCGCCTCGAGGGTCCGGACCCGGCCCTCCTGCTCGCCGCCTACGCGGCCGTCACCGCGGACTGACCGCCGTGTCCTCCCCGACCCTCACCGTCCGCGGCGTCGAGCTCGGCGCCGGACGGCCCGAGATCATCGTGCCCGTCGCGGGGGACGACGAGGCCGCGCTGCACGGCCACCTCGCGGCCGCCCGGCGGGTGCCGGCGCGGATCGTCGAATGGCGCACCGACCGCTTCGCCCGTGGGGCCGGCACCGCCGAGCACCGGGCGGCCGTGCTCGCGGCGCTGCCCGGGGTGCGGGAGGCGCTGGGACAGGAGCGCGCGCTCCTGCTCACGCTGCGCACGAGCGCCGAGGGCGGGGACCGGGAGATCGCCGACGAGGATCTCGCGGCCCTGCTCATCGGCGCGATCCGGGCCTCCGCCCCGGACGGCGCGCCGCTCGTGGACCTCGTCGACGTGGAGACCGCGCGGGACGCGGGCGCCGTGCGCGCCGTGGCCGAGGCGGCCCGTGCGCGCGTGGTGGCCGTCGTCGGCTCCTTCCACGACTTCGCCGGCACCCCGGAGGAGGCGCGGATCGTCGAGATCCTGCGCGGTCAGCGGTTGCTCGGAGCGGACCTCCCCAAGGTCGCCGTGACCCCGCGCGATCCGCGGGACGTGCTCGCGCTGCTCGGGGCGAGCCTCACGGTCGCGGCCGACGCGGCGGGGCCGCACCTCGCGATCTCCATGGGGTCGCTCGGCGTGGTGAGCCGGGTCGCCGCGGAGACCTTCGGCAGCGCGGCGACCTTCGCGAGCGCGGGCGAGGCCTCGGCCCCCGGTCAGCTGGATGCCGAGGACGTCTCCCGTCTCCTGGACCTGCTGCGTCCCTGAGCCCCGGGTCCCGACAGGGGAGCGGGGACGGGATCAGCGCCGCTCGGGATCGGTGGGGTCCCGGAACGGGTTGATGCCGTCGAGAGCGACGTCCTGGCCGAGCACCCGGTCCTCGAACGCGGCGGCGTCGTCGTCGTCGATCGTGACGTCGTCCGCGAGGTCGTCGTTGCCGACGCCGACCACGGGGATCGTGCCGGTCTCCGCGGCGACGCGGGACCGCTCGCTGCGCCGCACCCGTCGCACGAACGCCTTCATCTGCGCCGCGGACATCGTCACCTGCCAGCCGCCGTGCGCGGGGAGCGTCCAGCGCCGCCAGGCGGCGAGCCCGGCGAGCAGGGCCCCTGCGGCGACCGCGACGAGCACCCATGTGGCCGGCACGTGCAGCGCCACGACGCCCCACGTGCCCACGGCGGTGAGCAGGGCGCCCGTCGCGTAGAGCGGGCCGCCGCCGAAGATCGCCGGGATCCGCCCCACGAGCACGTCCCGGATCACCCCG
The DNA here is from genome assembly GCF_054777615.1 of Brachybacterium horti. Lineage (NCBI taxonomy): Bacteria > Bacillati > Actinomycetota > Actinomycetes > Micrococcales > Dermabacteraceae > Brachybacterium > Brachybacterium horti. Next base: position 747,611 of record NZ_BAAHAM010000002.1, on the reverse strand, counting down.
CCGCCCACCGCGCTCGTCACGCCGAGCAGGATCGCCGGCAGCGGGTCCAGGCCGTAGCCGATGGCCTTCGCGGTGCCGGTCGCGGCCCACAGCGCCATCGCCATGATGTCCAGCACCGTCACGAGGTGGCGCCACCAGGCGCCCTCGGGGGAGAGCAGGAAGGTGACCGCGGAGCCCGCGAGAGCGCACGTGAGGTAGCCGGCACCGGAGAACGCCGCGGGCGTGCCGTAGTCCAGCACGAGGTCGCGCACGATCCCGCCGCCCAGGGCCGCGACGATCCCGATGATCGCGAAGCCCACGGCGTCGAAGTTCAGGCGCGCGGCGAGGGCGCCCGCCGCGACGCCCATGATGAACACGCCGAGCAGGTCCAGGGCGCGCAGGAGGTCGTTGGAGACCAGGAGCTGCAGAGGATCCACGGGCCCGACGGTAGTCGCCCGGGGGCGGGCGCGCCCGTGGTCGTCGGTGAGAGGTGCCGGGCACCACTCCGCCGGTGGGACGGCGGGGGACGCGCCCCGTAGCATCGGAGCCATGGAGCGCACCGCCACCCGCGAGGGGTCCCTCGTCCGTCTCGGCCTGACGGGCGGCATCGGCGCCGGGAAGTCCAGCGTCGCCGCGATCTGGCGGGAGCGGGGCCTGCGCGTGATCGACCTCGACGCGCACTCCCGGGCGGTGCTCGACGTGCCCGGCGCCGGGGTCGAGGAGGCGATCGCCCGCTTCGGCGAGGAGTACAGGCAGGACTCCGGGACCGTGGACCGTGCGGCGCTCGCCCGCCTCGTCTTCGCCGACCCCGACGCCCGCGCGGACCTCGAGGCGATCGTGCTGGGCCGCGTCGACGAGGCCGTCGCCGCGGAGGAGGAGCAGGCGCGCGAGGCGGGGGAGGGGGTCGTCGTGCACGACAGCCCGCTGCTGCTCGAGAAGCGTCACGACGCGGGGGACCGCTACGCCGCCGTCGTCGCCGTGCTCGCGCGGCGCGAGGACCGCATCGACCGGGTGGTCCGCGACCGGGGGCGGGACCGGGGCTACGCGGAGTCGGTCATGGCGGCCCAGGCGAGCGACCTCGAGCGGATCCGCCGGGCCGACCGTCTGGTGCTGAACACGGGGGACGAGCAGGTGCTGCGAGGGCGGGCGCTGCACGCCCTCGAGGCGGTGCTCGCGGGGCTCGGCCTGCCGCTCCCGAGCTGAGCCGCGCCCGCACCGGGCGCGGGACGGGCGTCCGCCGGCGGCGGAACACCGGCCTGCGGCCTGCCGCGCGTCGGCCCTGCGACGTAGGCTCGACCCATGCGTCCCGTCACCGATCTCGTCCGTTCCGAGCATCCCTTCGAGGTCGTCTCCGAGTACACGCCCTCGGGCGACCAGCCCGCCGCGATCGACGAGCTCGCGCGCCGCATCGAGAGCGGCGAGCAGGATGTCGTGCTGCTCGGCGCGACCGGCACCGGCAAGTCAGCGACGACCGCCTGGCTGATCGAGAAGCTCCAGCGGCCCACCCTGGTGATGGCGCACAACAAGACCCTCGCCGCGCAGCTCGCGAGCGAGTTCCGCGACCTGCTGCCCAACAACGCGGTCGAGTACTTCGTCTCCTACTACGACTACTACCAGCCCGAGGCGTACGTCCCGCAGTCGGACACCTACATCGAGAAGGACTCCTCGGTGAACGCGGAGGTCGAGCGGCTCCGGCACAGCGCGACCAACTCGCTGCTCACCCGCCGCGACGTCGTCGTGGTCTCCTCCGTCTCCTGCATCTACGGCCTGGGCACGCCGCAGGAGTACGTGGACCGGATGGTGCAGCTGAGCCGGGGCGACCAGGTGGACCGCGACGAGCTGCTGCGCCGCTTCGTGGACATGCAGTACGACCGCAACGACGTCGCCTTCGAGCGCGGCACCTTCCGCGTGCGCGGCGACACCGTCGAGATCATCCCGATGTACGAGGAGCTCGCGATCCGCATCGAGTTCTTCGGGGACGAGATCGACGCGCTCTACACGCTGCACCCGATGACGGGGGAGGTCATCCGCGAGGAGGACCACATCCACATCTTCCCCGCCTCCCACTACGTCGCCGGCCCGGAGCGCCTCGCCCGCGCGATCGGCACGATCGAGACCGAGCTCGAGGAGCGGCTCGAGGAGCTCGAGGGGCAGAACAAGCTGCTCGAGGCCCAGCGGCTGCGGATGCGCACGAGCCATGACCTCGAGATGCTGCGGCAGACGGGCTCCACCAACGGTGTGGAGAACTACTCCCGCCATCTCGACGGCCGCGGCCCCGGCACCCCGCCGAACACGCTCATGGACTACTTCCCGGAGGACTTCCTGCTCGTCATCGACGAGTCGCACGTGACGGTCCCGCAGATCGGCGCGATGTACGAGGGGGACCGCTCCCGCAAGCGCACTCTCGTGGACTTCGGGTTCCGCCTGCCCTCCGCGCTCGACAACCGGCCGCTCACCTTCGGGGAGTTCACCGAGCGCACCGGGCAGACGGTCTACCTCTCCGCGACCCCGGCGCAGTACGAGCTCGACCGGTCCGACGGCGTCGTCGAGCAGATCATCCGCCCCACGGGCCTCGTGGACCCCGAGGTGATCGTCAAGCCTGTCAAGGGCCAGATCGACGACCTCCTCGAGCAGATCCACGAGCGCGTCGAGAAGGACGAGCGCGTGCTCGTCACGACCCTCACCAAGCGGATGGCGGAGGACCTCACCGACTACCTGCTCGAGAACGGCGTGAAGGTCCAGTACCTGCATTCCGACGTCGACACCCTGCGCCGCGTCGAGCTCCTGCGCTCGCTGCGCACGGGCGAGTTCGACGTGCTCGTGGGCATCAACCTGCTCCGCGAGGGCCTGGACCTGCCGGAGGTCTCGCTCGTCGCGATCCTCGACGCGGACAAGGAGGGCTTCCTCCGCTCGCGCACCTCGCTCATCCAGACGATCGGCCGTGCGGCCCGCAACGTCTCCGGCCAGGTGCACATGTACGCGGACAGGATCACCGACTCCATGGAGGAGGCGATCGACGAGACCAACCGCCGCCGGGCGAAGCAGATCGCCTACAACGAGGAGCACGGGATCGACCCGACCCCGCTGCGCAAGCGGATCGCCGACGTCACCGACATGCTCGCCCGCGAGGACATCGACACCGAGACCCTGCTCGCGACCGACTACCGCTCCGGCAAGGAGCGCGTGCAGCGCGACCGCGCGAGGTCGCAGGCGGTCGATGCGGTCACGGCCCGCACGGTGGACCTCGGTGACGACCCCGTCGGCGCGCTGACGGCGATGATCGACGAGCTCACCGCCCAGATGCACCAGGCGGCGGAGTCGCTGCAGTTCGAGGTGGCGGCGAAGCTCCGCGACGAGGTGCAGGGGATGAAGAAGGAGCTCAAGGCGATCCAGCGCTCCTCCTGAGCCCCGGCGGACGCCGACGACCTGGGTCGCCCGGACGCCGACCATGGTCGGGGGCCGTGGGGGAGCGGCGCCGCCTGGCGTCGTGGGGGACCGGCCCGGTCCGCGCTCCGACCGTCCGGGCCCCTGACCCGGAAGGACCACTCATGACCCGGAACCGCCGCTCCCGACCCCGTGATCTCGCGGTCCAGGCCGTGGCCTCGGCCGCCCTCGGCACCCTTCCCCTGCATCGCGCGCCGCGCCCCCTCCGCGCGGCGATGGTCTGGGGTCCGGCCGTGCTGACGGCCGGGGTGATGGCGCGGGCGCTGCTGCGGGGCCCCGCGGAGACCGTCCCGGCCGACACCGATGTGGTCGCCGACGGCCGACCGGTCGAGGCGGAGGCAGACCCCGCGACGGGGGCTGCCGAGGAGCTCGAGGCGTGGACCCGCCCGCCGCTGGCGATGGTGGTGCTCATGCCGCTCGCGTTCGGCGGGCTCGTCGGCGCGGCGAGCGCCGCGGGGATCCGCGCGGACCGCTGGGTCGAGGAGACGCTGCGGCGCCGCGGGGCCCCCGCTCCCCGGCTGATCATCGGCGTCCTCTCGGGCGTCCTCATGACAGGGCTGACCCTGCTCGAGGACCGGGTCGAGGACGGCGAGGACGCCGACGAGCCGGGCCGCGCCGGGGGCGCCTGAGCGCCGCCGGGGGTCAGCTCACCAGCCGCGCTCGCGCCACTGCGGCAGCGAGGGACGCTCCACGCCCAGCGTGGTGCCGTCCCCGTGCCCGGGGTGCACCCGCGTGGCATCGGGGAGCACGGCGAAGACCCGCTCCTCGACGTCGTCGATGAGCTGCCCGAAGCGCACCGGGTCGTGATCGGTGTTGCCGACGCCGCCCGGGAACAGGGAATCGCCCGTGAACAGGTGGTCGCCGTGCTCGCCGCCGCGCCAGAGCAGCGCGATCGAGCCCGGGGTGTGCCCGCGCAGCGCGATCACCTCGAGCTCCGCCTCCCCGACCCGCACGCGGTCGCCGTGCGCGAGCGGCACGTCGATCGCCGTACCCGTCTGCTCCTGGATCGCGTCGGCGTCCTCCGCCCCGGCGGCCGTGCGGGCGCCGGTCGCGACGACGACCTCCGCGAACGCCCCGATGTGATCGTGATGACGGTGCGTGGTGACCACCTGGTCGAGCCGTGGCCACGCGCCGCCCGCCGCGTCGCCGTCGGCCGCGCCGGCGCCCTCGGCGATCAGCGCCCGCAGCCGCTCCGGCTCGGCCGCGGCGTCGATCAGGAGCTGCTCCCCGGTCGCCGTGCAGGTGAGCAGGTAGGCGTTGTTGTCCATCGGGCCCACGGAGGCGGTGCGCAGGGTGAGCGGGCCCAGCGCATGGACCGCATCGGCGCCGTGGGGGAGAGGGGTCGAGGGGTCGTTGTTCTCGCTGCGGGTGGTCATGGGACCAGTGTCGCGCATGTCGACGCTGGTGATCCTCTCGACGAACAGTTGTTCGAAGTCGGGGGTGCGCTCGTAGGATGGGCGGGTGACTGATTCCCTCGTCGTCCGCGGTGCACGCGAGCACAACCTCAAGAACATCGACATCGAGATCCCCCGCGACAAGCTCGTGGTGTTCTCCGGCCTGTCCGGCTCCGGCAAGAGCTCCCTGGCCTTCGACACCATCTTCGCCGAGGGCCAGCGCCGCTACGTGGAGTCGCTCTCCGCCTACGCGCGCCAGTTCCTGGGCCAGATGGACAAGCCGAGCGTGGACCTCATCGAGGGCCTCTCCCCGGCGGTGTCGATCGACCAGAAGTCCACGAACCGCAACCCCCGCTCGACCGTCGGCACGATCACCGAGATCTACGACTACCTGCGCCTGCTGTTCTCCCGCACCGGCGTGCAGCACTGCCCGAAGTGCGGGGAGCGGGTCTCCTCGACCTCCGCCGAGCAGATCGTGGACATCCTGCTCGAGCTCGAGCCCGGCACCCGTTTCCAGCTCATGGCGCCCGTCGTCCAGGGCCGCAAGGGGGAGCACGCGGATCTCCTCAGCTCGCTCCGCTCGCAGGGCTACGCCCGCGCCCGGATCGACGGCGAGGTGCGCCGTCTCGACGATGACCTCAGCCTCGACAAGAAGTACAAGCACACGATCGAGGTGATCGTGGACCGCCTCGCGGCGAAGCCCGACGCCCGGCGCCGGCTCACCGACTCCGTGGAGACCGCGCTGCGCCTCGCGGAGGGGCTGCTGCTCGCCGACTTCGTGGACCGCGACGAGGACGATCCCCAGCGCACCCGCAAGTTCTCCGAGAAGCGCGCGTGCCCCAACGGGCACCCGATCGAGATCGACGACATCGAGCCCCGCACCTTCTCCTTCAACGCCCCCTACGGCGCCTGCCCCGAGTGCACGGGCCTCGGCTCCCGCCTCGAGGTGGACCCCGAGCTCGTCATCCCCGACGAGGACCTCACCCTCGCCGAGGGCGCGATCGCCCCCTGGGCCATGGGCAGCAGCGACCACCACCAGGAGATGATGGCGGCGCTCGGCAAGGAGCTCTCCTTCTCCCTGGACACGCCGTGGCGCGCGCTCCCCGAGCGGGCCCGCGAGGCGCTCCTGCACGGCAAGGACTTCGAGGTCCACGTGCGCTACCGCAACCGCTTCGGCCGCGAGCGCACCTACTCCACCGGCTTCGAGGGCGTCATGCACTTCCTCGAGCGCCGCCACTCCGACACCGAGTCCGACTGGGCCAAGGACCGCTACGAGCAGTTCATGCGCGAGGTGCCCTGCCCCGCCTGCCACGGCACCCGCCTGCGCCCCGAGGTCCTCGCGGTCACCGTGGGCGGCCGCTCGATCGCCGAGGTCTGCGACCTGTCGATCCGCGAGGCCCTCGACTACGCGACGGGCCTCGAGCTGGGCGTGCGCGAGGCCGCCATCGCCGACGAGGTCCTCCGCGAGGTGCGCTCGCGGCTCGGCTTCCTGCTCGACGTGGGCCTGGACTACCTCTCGCTCTCCCGCGCGGCCGGCACCCTCTCCGGCGGCGAGGCCCAGCGCATCCGCCTCGCCACGCAGATCGGCTCGGGCCTCGTGGGCGTGCTCTACGTGCTCGACGAGCCCTCGATCGGCCTGCATCAGCGCGACAACGAGCGCCTCATCGGCACCCTGACGCGGCTGCGCGACCTCGGCAACACCCTCATCGTCGTCGAGCACGACGAGGACACCCTCAACGCGGCCGACTGGGTCGTCGACATCGGCCCGCTCGCGGGCGAGCACGGCGGCGAGGTCGTCCACTCCGGCACCGTCGAGGACCTGCGCAGCAACGCGCGCAGCCTCACCGGGCGCTACCTCTCCGGGGATCTCGAGATCCCGCTCCCGGAGAGCCGCCGCCGCGTGGACAAGGGCCGCATGCTGAAGGTCGTCGCCCCCGCGGCGAACAACCTGCGCGGCGAGGACGTCTCCTTCCCGCTCGGCGTGCTCACGGCCGTCACGGGCGTCTCCGGCTCGGGGAAGTCCTCCCTCGTCAACGACATCCTCTACTCGGTGCTCGCCAAGGAGCTCAACCGCGCCCGCGTGGTGCCCGGCAAGCACAAGCGCGTCACGGGCCTCGAGCACCTCGACAAGGTCGTGCACGTGGACCAGTCGCCGATCGGCCGCACGCCCCGCTCGAACCCCGCGACCTACACGGGCGTCTGGGACCGGGTGCGCACCCTGTTCGCGCAGACCGCCGAGGCCAAGGTGCGCGGCTACACGGCCGGGCGCTTCTCCTTCAACGTCAAGGGCGGCCGCTGCGAGGCCTGCTCGGGCGACGGCACGCTGAAGATCGAGATGAACTTCCTGCCGGACGTCTACGTCCAGTGCGAGGTCTGCCACGGCAAGCGCTACAACCGCGAGACCCTCGAGGTGCACTTCAAGGACAAGAACGTCGCGGAGGTGCTCGAGATGTCGATCGCCGAGGCGCTCGAGTTCTTCGATGCGGTGCCCGCGATCCGCCGCCAGATGCAGACCCTCGTGGACGTGGGCCTCGGCTACGTGCGCCTCGGCCAGAGCGCGACGACCCTCTCCGGCGGCGAGGCGCAGCGCGTGAAGCTGTCCTCGGAGCTGCACAAGCGCTCCAACGGGCGCTCGATCTACGTGCTCGACGAGCCCACGACGGGCCTCCACTTCGAGGACGTGCGCAAGCTGCTCGAGGTGCTGAACGGGCTCGTGGACAAGGGCAACACCGTCATCGTCATCGAGCACAACCTCGACGTCATCAAGAGCGCCGACCACATCATCGACCTGGGTCCCGAGGGCGGATCCGGCGGCGGCCGGATCGTCGCGACCGGCACCCCCGAGCAGGTCGCGAAGGTCGAGGGCTCCTGGACCGGGCACTTCCTCGCCCCGATGCTCGGGGCGGGCCGCGCGGGACGGGGCTGATCCGCGTGGCGGACCCCTCGACCTACCGTCCCCCGGCGGGGACCATCCCCACCTCGCCGGGGGTCTACCGCTTCCGCGACGCGGACGAGCGCGTGATCTACGTGGGCAAGGCGAAGAACCTCCGCCAGCGCCTGTCCAACTACTTCCAGGACCTCTCGGTCCTCCACGAGCGCACCCGGCGGATGGTCACGACGGCCGCGCGGGTCGAGTGGACCGTCGTCGGCACGGAGGTCGAGGCGCTCACCCTCGAGTACACCTGGATCAAGGAGTACGACCCGCGGTTCAACGTCAAGTTCCGCGACGACAAGTCCTACCCCTTCCTCGCCGTGACGATGGGGGAGAAGGTCCCCCGGGTGCACATCACGCGGCGCCCGCGCGCGAAGGGCGACCGGACCTTCGGGCCCTACCCGCAGGTGGGGGCGATCCGCGAGACGCTCGACCTCATGCTGCGGGTGTTCCCGGTGCGCTCCTGCAGCGCCGGCGTCTACCGCCGCGCCGAGCGCTCGGGCCGGCCCTGCCTGCTCGGATTCATCGGCAAGTGCTCGGCGCCCTGCGTGGGTGACATCTCGGAGGAGGACCACCGCCGGCTCGCCGAGCGCTTCTGCGACTTCATGGCCGGCAACACCGCCGCCTACACCAAGGACATCGAGCGGCGCATGCGGGAGGCCGCCGCTGCGATGGACTACGAGACCGCTGCGTCCCTGCGCGACGACCTGCAGGCGCTGAACAAGGTCATGGAGAAGAACTCCGTGGTCCTCTCCGACGCGACCGACGCGGACCTGCTTGGCCTCGTCCAGGACGAGCTCGAGGCCTCCGTCCAGGTGTTCCACGTGCGCGGGGGGCGGATCCGCGGCCAGCGCGGATGGACGGCGGAGATCCTCGACGAGTCCGAGCCCGAGGACCTCATCGAGCGCGCGCTCACGACGCTCTACGCGGAGGGCTCCGCACCCCGCGAGGTGCTCGTCCCCGTGCTCCCGCGGGACGTGGAGCAGGTGCGCGTCATGCTCGGCGCCGGTGTGGACCTGCGGGTCCCGCGCCGAGGGGAGAAGAAGGACCTCCTCGCGACCGTCACGAAGAACGCCGAGGAGGCGCTGCGCCTGCACCGGCTGCGGCGCACGGGGGACCTCACCTCCCGCACCAAGGCGCTCGAGGACCTCGGCGAGGCGCTCGACCTCGCCGAGCCGCCGCTGCGCATCGAGTGCTACGACATCTCCCACTCGCAGGGCACCAACGTCGTGGGCTCGCAGGTCGTCTTCGAGGACGGCCTGCCCCGCAAGAGCGAGTACCGCCGCTACTCCGTCCAGGGCGCCGCCGCCCGGGACGACACCGCGTCGATGTACGACGTCATCCTGCGCCGGATGAAGCACCATCTGGACCCGCCCGAGCCGGCGGTGGACGAGCAGGGCGCGCCCCGGCGCTTCGCCTACCCGCCCTCGCTGCTGCTCGTGGACGGCGGTCCGCCCCAGGTCGCCGCCGCGCAGCGCGCCCTCGACGATCTCGGCATCACGGACGTGGCCCTCGCCGGCATCGCGAAGCGCCTCGAGGAGATCTGGCTCCCGGGGGAGGAGTACCCCGTGATCCTCCCGCGGACGAGCGAGGCGCTGTTCCTCGTGCAGCGTCTTCGGGACGAGGCGCACCGCTTCGCGATCACCTATCACCGCTCCAAGCGCGGCCGGGCCATGCAGGCGAGCGCCCTCGACGGCATCGCCGGGCTCGGCGCCGCACGCCGGCGGGCGCTGCTGGACCGCTTCGTCACCGTCTCCGCGATCCGCGAGGCGGAGCCCGAGCAGCTCGAGGAGGTCGACGGCATCGGCCCCGCGCTCGCCGCCAGGATCAGCGCCGCGCTACGATCCGATCAGGGGAGCGCGCCGGCGGAGGCCGACGGCGCCGCTGAACCCGAGGCCATCGGCCTCAGCATCGACATGGCCACCGGCGAGATCCTGGACCCCGGCCCCGGCGGGGACGCGCAGGATCCCCGCCCCGACCCCGAAGGAGCCCTCGGTGACCGCTGATCGTGCCGATCGCGCCGATGACGCCACCGCCGAGCCCGGCGCCCTCGACGAGCCCGCGGGACCCGCGTCCCGCGGCGACGTCGTCATCATCACCGGCCTCGCCGGATCCGGTCGCGAGACGGCCGCCCACGCCCTCGAGGACATGGGTTGGTACGTCGTCTACAACATCGTCCCGCAGCTGATCCCGCGCCTCGTGGAGCTGCATGCCTCGGCGGAGGGCCGGGACTACCGCGTGGCCGTGGTCGTCGACCCCCGCTCGGGCCCCTTCTTCGCGGAGCTCTCCGACGTCGTCGCCGAGCTGCGCCGGTCCCAGCACCGGCTGCGCCTGGTGTTCCTCACGGCCGACGAGGCCACCCTCGTGCGCCGCTTCGACTCGGTGCGCCGACCCCACCCCCTGCAGGGGGAGGAGGGCGTGCTCGAAGGCATCCGCCGGGAGCGGGAGATGCTCGCCGCCTACCGGCGCATGGCGGACCTGGTCATCGACACCTCGCCGCTGAACGTCCACCAGCTGACGATGAAGATGCGCGCCGCCTTCGGCACGAGCGCGGAGACGCGGCTCACGGTGACCATGCTGTCCTTCGGCTTCAAGTACGGCATCCCGCTCGAGGCGGACCACGTGAGCGACGTGCGCTTCATCCCCAACCCGTACTGGGTGCCCGAGCTGCGCGCCCTGCGCGGCACCGACCAGCCGGTCTCCGACTTCGTGCTGCGGGACGCCAACGCGGGCGAGTTCGTCGAGAAGTACCTCGAGATGATCACCCCGGCGCTGCGGGGGTACGTCTCGGAGAACAAGCACTTCACGACCCTCGCGATCGGCTGCACGGGCGGCAAGCACCGCTCCGTGGCCGTCGCCGAGCGGATCGGCGAGGAGCTGCGCCGCGCCGGCCACGCGGTGCGGATCCGGCACCGGGACCTGGGGCGCGAATGAGCATCGCGCACCGCTCCGGGGGCCGGCGCCCCTCCGTCTCCTCCCGTGCCGCCTCCGCGCGCGCGGCCCGGCGCCGCCGCGGGGAGGGCGAGCCGCTGCGGGTGGTCGCCCTGGGCGGCGGGCACGGCCTCGCCGCGAACCTGAGGGCCCTGCGCCTGCTCGCCGACGACATCACCGCGATCGTCACCGTCGCGGACAACGGCGGCTCCTCGGGCCGCCTGCGCACGGAGATGCCCGTGCTGCCGCCCGGCGATCTCCGCATGGCCCTCGCGGCGCTGTGCGAGGACTCCGAGTGGGGGTCCATCTGGGGCGAGGTCATCCAGCACCGCTTCGCGACGACCGGGGAGCTCGACGGCCATGCCCTCGGCAACCTGCTGATCGTCGCCCTGTGGCAGATCCTCGAGGACCCCATCGAGGGGCTCGACCAGATGGGGGAGCTGCTCGGCGCGCGCGGCCGCGTGCTCCCGATGGCCCTGGACCCGCTCCACATCGAGGCGGACGTCCGTGAAGCGGGCGGTGAGCTGCGCACGATCCGCGGGCAGTGGCAGGTCGCGACCGCGGAGGGGCGCGTGGAGCAGGTGCGGCTGGACCCGCCGCGCCCCCGCGTCCCCGCGGACGTCGTCGAGGCCATCGAGCGGGCCCACTGGGTGATCGTGGGGCCCGGCTCCTGGTACACCTCGGTGCTGCCGCACCTCATGATCCCCGAGATCGCCGAGGCGCTGCGCTCCACCTCCGCCCGGCTGTGCGTGACCACGAACCTCTCCGTGGGGCAGCAGGAGTCGGAGGGCATGTCGAGCCTCGACATGCTCGACGTCCTGCTCCATCATGCGCCGGGCCTCCGGTTCGACGCCCTCGTCGCGGACCCGACCGCGCTCGAGGACGCCCTCGAGCTGGCCTCCGTCGCCGAGTCCAGAGGGATCCGTACGCTGCTGCGGCAGGTCTCGACCGGCGACGGCACCCCGCAGCACGATCCCGTCCGGCTCGCCGCTGCGTACCGTGACGTCTTCGCCGACGTCTACGGCGACGTCGACGGACCGTCCGATCCCACCGATCCCGAGGAGCACGCCCATGGCGCTGACCGCTGACGCCAAGGAGGAGCTGAGCCACCTGGAGGTGACCCGGCCCTCGGCCCGCAAGGCGGAGGCCGCCGCGATGCTGCGCTTCGCGGGGGGACTGCACCTCGTCGGAGGTCAGGTGGTGGTCGAGGCGGAGCTGGACTCCGCGGCGGTCGCCCGCCGGCTGCACCGCACGATCGCGGAGATGTACGGCCACCGCGCCGAGCTGGGCGTGCTGCAGCCCTCAGGCATCCGACGCTCGACCCGCTACATCGTCCGCGTCGAGCGGGAGGGCGGTCAGCTGGCCCGCCAGACGGGTCTCATCGACGCCGGCGGTCGTCCCGTGCGGGGCATGCCGCCGACCGTCGTGGGCGGGGCCGCGGTGGACGCCGAGGCCGCCTGGCGCGGCGCCTTCCTCGCCCGCGGCACGCTCACCGAGCCGGGGCGGTCCTCCGCGCTCGAGCTGTCCTGCCCGGGCCCGGAGGTGGCGCTCGCGATGGTCGGCGCGGCCCGTCGCCTCGGCGTGGCCTCGAAGGCCCGGGAGGCGCGGGGCGCTGATCGGGTGGTGCTGCGCGACGGCGACGCGATCTCCGCGCTGCTCGCCCGGATGGGCGCCCAGCAGACGGTCGTCGTCTGGGAGGAGCGGCGCACCCGCCGCGAGGTGAAGGCGACGGCGCATCGGCTCGCGAACTTCGACGACGCGAACCTGCGCCGCTCCGCCCGGGCGGCGGTCGCCGCGGGGCAGCGGGTCCAGCGCGCGCTCGAGATCCTCGGCGACGATGTCCCCGAGCACCTGCGCACGGCGGGGGACCTGCGCCTGGAGCACCGGCAGGCGAGCCTCGAGGAGCTGGGACGGCTCGCGGAACCGCCGATGACGAAGGACGCCGTCGCCGGCCGCATCCGCCGACTGCTCGCGATGGCGGACAAGCGCGCCGAGGACCTGGGGATCCCGGGCACCGAGGACGGCGTGGACGAGGAGCATCTGCCGCCCTCACCCGACCAGGAGCGCTGAGCGTCCCGAGCCCGCCGCCCCGCGGCACCGCCGCAGGCCGGGCGGCGCGGGACCGAGGTCCCGCTCCGGGTGCCCGGGCGCCGGTCCGTCCCACGGAGTGTGCACGCCGTCCCGCTCCTCGGACGGACAGTGATGTGGATGACCCTCCTCATTGATAGGATCACGGCGGTCGTCGGCCCAACCGGCGTCCTCTCGAGCGTACGACGGGGTGCGCGCCATCAGTCCACACCCGCAGACACCCTGCGGAACGAGGAGGAACCGTGACCATTAAGGTCGGAATCAACGGATTCGGTCGCATCGGGCGCAACTTCCTGCGCGCTGCTCTCAAGCAGGAGGCCGACATCCAGATCGTCGGCGTCAACGACCTCACCGACAACGCGACCCTCGCGAACCTCATCAAGTACGACTCCATCGGCGGCGTCCTGCCGTTCGACGTCTCGCACGACGAGGACTCCATCACCGTCGGTGACCTGACGTTCAAGGCGTACGCCGAGCGCGACCCGAAGAACATCCCCTGGGGCGAGATCGGCGCGGACGTCGTCATCGAGTCCACCGGCATTTTCACCGACGCCGAGAAGGCCAAGGCCCACCTCGAGGCCGGCGCCAAGAAGGTCATCATCTCCGCGCCGGCGAAGAACGAGGACGCGACCTTCGTCATCGGTGTGAACGAGGGCGACTACGACCCCGCCGCGCACACCATCGTCTCGAACGCCTCCTGCACCACGAACAGCCTCGCGCCGGTGGCGAAGGTGCTCAACGACGAGTTCGGCATCGTCAAGGGCCTCATGACGACGATCCACGCGTACACCTCGGACCAGGTCCTCCAGGACGGTCCCCACAAGGACCCGCGCCGTGCACGCGCCGCCGCCCTGAACATCGTCCCCACCACCACCGGTGCGGCCAAGGCCGTCGCCCTGGTGCTGCCGGAGCTCAAGGGCAAGCTGGACGGCTACTCCCTGCGCGTCCCGGTCCCCACCGGCTCGATCACCGACCTGACCTTCGAGGCGAGCCGCGAGGTCACCGCCGAGGAGATCAACGCCGCGATCAAGAAGGCCGCCGAGGGTCCCCTCAAGGGCATCCTGCGCTACACCGAGGACCCGATCGTCTCGAAGGACATCGAGGGCGACCCGCACTCGTCGATCTTCGATGCGCAGCTGACCAAGGTCAACGGCAACCTCGTCAAGGTCTTCACCTGGTACGACAACGAGTGGGGCTTCTCCAACCGCCTCGTCGAGCTCTCGCAGCTCGTCGGCAAGTCCCTCTGATCCTCCCCGGATCATCGACGGAGCCCGTCCGGAGCTGAGTCGCCCCCGGCGACCCGGCGTCCGGGCGGGCTCCGCCCTGTCCACCCCACCCTGCGAGGAGCTCTCGTGCTGAAGACCATCGATTCCCTCGGTGACCTGCGCGGCCAGCGCGTCATCGTGCGCGCCGACCTCAACGTGCCGCTGGACGGCACCACCATCACCGACGACGGCCGCATCCGTGCGGCGCTGCCGACCCTCACGCGCCTCGTCGAGGCCGGCGCGAAGGTCGTCGTCGTCTCCCACCTAGGCCGCCCCAAGGGCGCGCCGGAGGAGAAGTACTCCCTGCGACCGGTCGTCTCCCGCCTGGGCGAGCTGCTCGGCCAGGAGGTCGCCTTCGCCGAGGACACCGTGGGCGACGCGGCCACCGCGACCGTCGGCGCGCTCGAGGAGGGCCGCGTGGCCGTCCTCGAGAACCTTCGCTTCAACGCGGGCGAGACCGCGAAGGACGACGCCGAGCGCCTCGCCTTCGCGGAGAAGCTCGCGGCCCTCGGCGACGCCTTCGTCTCCGACGGCTTCGGCGTGGTCCACCGCAAGCAGGCCTCCGTCTACGAGCTCGCGACGCTGCTCCCGGCCGCGGCCGGCGAGCTCGTGCTCCGCGAGGTCGAGGCGCTGCGGAAGGTGACCGACGAGCCGGAGCGACCCTTCGTGGTCGTCCTCGGCGGCGCGAAGATCGCCGACAAGCTCGGCGTGATCGACAACCTGCTGGGCAAGGCCGACCGCATCCTCATCGGCGGCGGCATGGCCTACACCTTCCAGAAGGCCCAGGGCCTCGAGGTCGGCAAGTCGCTGCTGGACGAGTCGAAGGTCGAGGTGGTCAAGGAGTACCTCGACCGCGCGGCCGCGAACGGCGTCGAGCTCGTCCTCCCGGTGGACACCGTCGTGGCCCCCGAGTTCTCCGCCGACGCCACGCCGACGGTCGTCGCCGCGGACTCGATCCCCGCGGACCAGGAGGGCATGGACATCGGCCCGGAGACCGCGAAGCTGTTCGGGGACAAGATGGCGGACGCCGCCACCGTGTTCTGGAACGGCCCCATGGGCGTCTTCGAGTTCCCGTCCTTCGCGAAGGGCACCGCGGCGGTCGCGGAGTCCCTCGCCTCGGCCCCGGGCTACACCGTGGTCGGCGGCGGCGACTCCGCCGCGGCCGTGCGCACCCTCGGCGTGGCCGAGGACCGTTTCTCGCACATCTCCACCGGCGGCGGTGCGAGCCTCGAGCTCATCGAGGGCAAGGAGCTGCCGGGCATCGCGATCCTCGAGGAGGGCAAGGCATGACCACCCGCACCCCGCTCATGGCGGGCAACTGGAAGATGAACCTCGACTGGAAGCAGGGCCTCGCCCTCGTCGAGGACCTGGGCGACGCGCTCAAGGGCCTGGACACCTCGGCCGTCGAGGCCGTCGTGCTGCCGCCCGCGGTGGACCTGCGCACCGTGCAGACCGCCGTGGACGCCGGGAAGCTCCCGATCGCCTACGGCGCCCAGGACATCTCCGAGCACGAGTCCGGCGCCTACACCGGCGAGATCTCCGGTGCGATGCTGACCGCCCTCGGCGCGACCTACGTCGCCGTCGGCCACTCGGAGCGCCGCCAGTACCACGGCGAGACCGAGCAGATCACGAACGCCAAGGTGAAGGCCGCCTTCGCGGCGGGCCTCACGCCGATCCTGTGCGTGGGCGAGGCGCTCGACGAGCGCAAGGCCGGCAAGCAGGTCGAGTTCACCCTCGCGCAGGTCGAGGGCGGCCTCGAGGGCCTCGACGCCGAGCAGGTCGCGAGGACCGTCATCGCCTACGAGCCCGTGTGGGCCATCGGCACCGGTGAGGTCGCCACCCCGGACGACGCGCAGGAGGTCTGCGCCGCGATCCGCGAGTGGGTCCGGACCGTCCACGGCGACACCGCGGCGGACGCCGTGCGCGTCCTCTACGGCGGCTCGGTGAAGTCCTCGAACGTCGCCGAGCTCATGCAGCGCCCGGACGTGGACGGCGCTCTCGTGGGCGGCGCCTCGCTCAAGGCGGACGAGTTCGCGAAGATCGTCCGGTACCAGGACGCCTGAGCGATCGTTCCCCCGGTCGCCGGCGCCCCGGCGACCTCGACGCTGTGACGGGCCGGACCCTGCGGGGTCCGGCCCGTCCGCGCACCGTGCCGTATCCTTGACCGGTACGTCCGACCCCTGTGGAAGGTGCACTCCCTCGTGGATCTCAGCCTCATCAAGACCATCCTCCTGGTGCTGCTCGCCGTGACGAGCCTGCTCCTGGTGCTGCTCGTCCTCCTGCACAAGGGGCGCGGCGGCGGTCTCTCCGACATGTTCGGCGGCGGCGTCTCCTCCTCCGCGAGCGCCTCGGGCGTCGCGGAGCGCAACCTCAACCGCCTCACGGTGACCGTGGCGATCCTCTGGGGCGCGTGCTGCGTGGGCCTCGGCATCCTCGAGCGCATGCTCTGACCCGGCCGCCGGCGCCCGGCACCACCCGCCGCGTGCGGCGCCGTACCGTAGACGAAGAGCCCGTCCCCCTGCTCGGCAGGAGGACGGGCTCTCTCGTGTCAGGGAGCGGTCAGAGCTTCCCGGCGGCCGCCTCGTCGAGGAACCAGGTCGTCGACTCGAGCCCGCGCACCGAGGACGCCGGCACCTGCAGCGGGTCGATGTCGCCATGGGCCTTCACGACGGCCTCCGCCTTCTCCGCGCCGGCCACGAGCAGCGCCACGTGGCGCGCCGAGTTCAGCACGGGCCAGGAGAGCGACACCCGCAGCGGCGGGGGCTTGGGGGAGTCCTCCACCGGGATCGCGCTCGCGCTCGTGACCCGCTGCGCCGGGTGGCCCGGGAACAGCGAGGCCACATGGGCGTCCGGACCGACCCCGAGCCACAGCACGTCGAAGAACGCGCGACCGCGGGTGCGGAACGGCTCGTCGCCGCCCGCGGAGTCGAGCTGCTGGCCGTACCAGGCGGCGGCCTCCGCGAGGGACATGCCGTCCTGCGTGGAGGGCACGAGGTGCACGTTGCGCTCGGGCAGCCCCGCCGCCTCGAGCGGCTCGAGCAGGCCCTCGCGGACCTGCACCGCGTTGCGGTCGTCGTCGTCCGGGCCGACGAAGCGCTCGTCGCCCCACCACAGGTGGAGGGTCGAGAGGTCCACGCCCGCGGCCTCGAGCGCCGCGGGCAGGGCCCCGGCGGCGCGCACGCCGACGGTCCCGCCGGTGACGACGAGATGCGCGACCCCGCGCTCGGTCTGCGCCTCGGCCAGACGCGCCGCGGCGGCGGTGGCCGCCTCGGTCGCGACACCCGCGGCGTCCGCCGAGACGACGTCCGTGGGCGCGGGCTTGCCGGAGGCGAAGGTCGCCGCGTCGTCGACGCCCGTGAAGGCGTGGGCGAGGACCTCGCCGTAGACCTCGTCGGGATCCAGACGCCGCAGCTCCTCCGCGAGCAGCTCGTACAGCGAGCGCTGCGGCATCGTCACGTGCTGGTCGGAGTCGTCGCCCGGGAGCGACAGCACCACGGTGTCCTCGCCGGTGCGACGCAGGGCGATCGTGCCGTCGGGACGCTCGAGGCTGAGCCCCTGCACGCCCTGGCCCGCGGCGTCCTGCTCCGGGGCGCGGAGGGTGACCTCCACGCCGAGCGCGTTCTCGAGCCATGCCTTCATGAGGACGACCGAGGGATCGTCCTCCTGGCCCGTGACCTCGACGGCCGAGGGGACGGCGACGGGCGTGATCTCGTACAGGCTCGCCACGAGACCGCGCCAGGTGGTCAGTCGCGACCAGGCGAGGTCGGAGTCGCCGCTCGTGTAGCCGCGGCGGAGCCGCTTGAGCGTGCCCACCGGGTTCGAGCAGGCGGCCGCGTCGGTGATGCGACGCTGCGACATGGAGCCGAGGACGTCGTTCACCGGGGCGGACGGAGCCGCCTCCGGCCACCAGGTGACGATCGGGGCGTCCGGCAGCAGCAGCGGCATGACGAGCGTGTCCGGGGCGATCATCGTGTTCCCGCGGGCCCGCAGGATGATGATCTCGCCGGCGCCGGCGTCGCGGCCCACGCGGATCTCCGCGTCGAGGCCGGAGGTCTCCGCCTTCTGGTCCACGTCGACCACGATGACCCGCGCGGGGTGCTCGTGCGAGGCGTGGACGGCGGCCTCGAGGGGCTCGTCGATCGTCTCACCGGTCGCGACGATGATCAGCGTGAGGACCCGGCCGATGGTGTTCGCGCCGAAGGTCTCGCGCATCTCGGTCATCGTCTTCGCGACGGCCGAGGCGGTGGTGTCTTGCAGGGTGGTGATCACGGTCGCCTCCAGGTACGTCCGTCACGGGCGAGCATCTCGTGCGCGGTGTCCGGTCCCCAGGAGCCGGGGCGGTAGGGAGCGGGCCTCAGGTGCTCGGCCCAGTACGCGGTGATGGGGTCGAGGACCTTCCAGGACAGCTCGACCTCCTTCTGGCGCGGGAACAGCGGCGGATCGCCGAGCAGCGCGTCGAGGATGAGCCGCTCGTAGGCCTCGGGGGACTCCTCGGTGAAGTTCATGCCGTAGGCGAAGTCCATCGAGACGTCCCGCACCTCCATCTGGGTGCCGGGGACCTTGGAGCCGAAGCGCAGGGTCACGCCCTCGTCCGGCTGGACGCGGATGACGATCGCGTTCTGGCCGAGGTCCGCGGTGTCCGTGGAGCGGAAGGGCAGGAACGGCGCGCGCTTGAAGACGACGGCGATCTCGGTGACGCGGCGGCCCAGGCGCTTGCCGGCGCGCAGGTAGAACGGCACGCCCGCCCAGCGGCGGGTCGCGATGTCCAGGCGCATGGCGGCGAAGGTCTCGGTCGCGGAGTCGGCGGGGATGCCGTCCTCCTCGAGGTACGCCTTGACCTCCTCGCCGCCCTGCCAGCCGCTCACGTACTGGCCGCGGGCGGTGTGCGCAGCGAGGTCCTCGGGCAGTTCGATGGCCGCGAGCACCTTCTCCTTCTCCGCGCGGAGGTCCTCGGCGCGGAAGGAGACGGGCTCCTCCATCGCGGTGAGGGCGAGCAGCTGGAGCAGGTGGTTCTGGATGACGTCGCGGGCGGTGCCGATGCCGTCGTAGTAGCCCGCGCGCGAGCCGATGCCGATGTCCTCGGCCATCGTGATCTGCACGTGGTCCACGTAGCTGGCGTTCCAGACCGGCTCGAAGAGCTGGTTGGCGAAGCGCAGCGCGAGGATGTTCTGCACCGTCTCCTTGCCGAGGTAGTGGTCGATGCGGAAGACGTCCTCGGGACGGAAGACCTTCTCGACCACGGCGTTGAGCTCGCGGGCGGACTCGAGATCGTGCCCGAAGGGCTTCTCGATGACGACGCGTCGCCAGGAGCCGTCGCGCGGCGTGTTCAGCCCGGAGTTCGCGAGCTGCTCGCACACCTGCGGGAAGGCGTCCGGCGGGATCGAGAGGTAGAAGGCGTGGTTGCCGCCGGTGCCGCGGGTGCGGTCCAGCTCGCCGACGACCTCGGTGAGGCGCTCGAAGGCGGCCGGGTCGTCGAAGGTGCCGGTCACGAAGCGCAGACCGCCGCGGAGCTGCTCGAAGACGCTCTCCGAGAAGCCCGTGCGGGAGTGCTCGGAGACGGACTTCTTCACGTACTCGGCGAAGTCGTCGTCGGACCAGTCGCGGCGGCCGTAGCCGACGAGCCCGAAGCTCGGGGGCAGCAGGCCGCGGTGGGTGAGGTCGTAGATGGCGGGCAGCAGCTTCTTGCGGGCGAGGTCGCCGGTGACGCCGAACATCACCATCGAGCTGGGCCCGGCGATGAGCGGGAGCCGCCGGTCACGCGTATCGCGCAGGGGGTTGATGGCGTCCTGCGCGTCGCGCCCTGACGTGGGCGCACTGGAGTCGGTCACTGTGGTCCCTTTCTGGACACTGGACACGGAAGCGTGCGGACGGCCCCTCCCCGGGCGGGGGTCGGGGGAGGGGCCGTGCGCACGGGCGGGATCAGGCGCGGGCGGCGTCGATCGAGGCGGAGACGGTCTCGAGCAGCTGGCCCCAGGCCTGCTCGAACTTCTCGACGCCCTCGGACTCGAGGACGGCGAAGACGTCGGCGAGGTCGACGCCGGCGGCGGCGACCTGGTCGAGGACGGCCTGGCCGGCCTGCGCGGCGGCCGCGTCGAGCGCGGGGGCCGGCGCGGAGTGGTCGGCCGCGGCGTCGAGGGTCTTCTCCGGCATGGTGTTCACGACGGGGGAGGCCACGAGCTGGTCGACGTACATGGTGTCGGAGTACTCGGGGTTCTTCACACCGGTGGACGCCCACAGCGCGCGCTGCACGTTGGCGCCCTTGGCCTCGAGCGCGGCGAAGCGCTCGGAGCCGAAGGCGGCGAGGTAGATGCCGAAGGCGGCCTGCGCGTTGGCGACGCCGGCCTTGCCCTTGAGGGCCGCCGCGTCGCCGCCGATCTTCTCGAGGCGGGCGTCGATCTCGGTGTCGACGCGGGAGACGAAGAAGGACGCCACCGAGTGGATGGTGGAGAGGTCCTTGCCGGCCTCCGCGGCCTTCTCGAGGCCCGCGAGGTAGGCGTCGATGACCTGCTGGTAGCGGTCGCCCGAGAAGATCAGGGTCACGTTGACGCTGATGCCCTCGGCGATGACCGCGGTGATCGCCGGGAGGCCCTCGAGGGTCGCGGGGATCTTGATCATGACGTTCTCGCGGCCGACGATCTCGAAGAGGCGCTTGGCCTGCTCGATGGTCTTCTCGGTCTCGTGGGCGAGGCGGGGGTCCACCTCGATGGAGACGCGGCCGTCGAAGCCCTTGCTCGAGGCGTAGACGCCGGAGAAGAGGTCCGCCGCGGAGCGGACGTCGTCCGTCGTGAGCTTCTCGATGACGGCCTCGACGTCCTTGCCGTCCTTCGCGAGGGCGGCGATGTCCGCGTCGTAGTCCTCGGCGCCGGAGATGGCGGCCTGGAAGATCGAGGGGTTGGTGGTCACGCCGACGATGTTCTTCGTGTCGACGAGCTCCTGCAGGTTGCCGGAGCTGAGGCGGCCGCGGGAGAGGTCGTCGAGCCAGATGGAGACGCCGGCGTCGCTGAGGGCCTGGGTCTGGGGGTTCTGTGCCATGGGTGGCGATGTCCTTCCGGGCGCTCGTGGCGCCCCGTGCGAACGATGGGGATGGCGGGGTGAGGGGCGGGACCCCATGGGTCCCCCCCCTCGTGCGGATCAGGCGCCGGCGGCGGCCAGGGACTCCTTGGCGGCGGCGACGACGGCCTCCGCCGTGAAGCCGAACTCCGTGAACAGCGTCTTGGCGTCGGCCGAGGCGCCGTAGTGCTCGAGGGAGACCGCGCGGCCGGCGGTGCCCAGGAAGCGGTACCACGGCATCGCGATGCCGGCCTCGACGGTCACGCGGGCGGTGACCGAGGAGGGGAGCACGGACTCCTTGTACTCGTCGGACTGCTCGTCGAACCACTCGACGGACGGCATGGAGACCAGGCGGGTGGGCGTGCCCTCCGCCTCGAGCTGCTTCTGCGCCTCGACGGCGTACTGCACCTCGGAGCCGGTGGCGATGAGGATGACCTCGGGGGCGCCGTTCGAGGCGTCCTTGAGGACGTAGCCGCCCTGGGCGAGGCCCTCGGCGCCCGCGTACTCGCTGCGGTCCAGCGTGGGCAGCGCCTGGCGGGAGAGGATCAGGCCGACGGGGCCGTTGTCGCGCTCGAGCAGGGCCTTCCAGGCCTGGGCGGTCTCGTTGGCGTCCGCCGGGCGCACGATCGAGAGGTTCGGGATCGCGCGGTAGGCGGCCAGGTGCTCGACCGGCTGGTGGGTCGGGCCGTCCTCGCCGAGGCCGATCGAGTCGTGGGTCCACACGTAGGTCGCGGGGACCTTCATGAGGGACGCGAGGCGCACGGCGCCGCGCATGTAGTCCGCGAACTGGAAGAACGTGCCGCCGTAGGGACGCGTCAGGCCGTGCAGCGAGATGCCGGAGAGGATCGCGCCCATCGCGTGCTCGCGGATGCCGAAGTGCAGCGTGCGGCCGTACTCGTCACCGGCGAACTCGGAGGAGGAGTACTCCGCGGGGATGAAGGACGGCTCGCCCTTCATCGTGGTGTTGTTCGAACCGGCGAGGTCGGCGGAGCCGCCCCACAGCTCGGGGAGCACCGGGGCGAGCTTCTCGAGGACCGTGCCGGAGGCGGCGCGGGTCGCGACGCCCTTGGCGTCGGCCTCGAAGGTCGGGAACGCCTCGGCGAAGCCCTCGGGGAGCTCGCGCGCCTGGAGGCGGTCCAGGAGGGCCGCCTTCTCCGCGTTCGCGGAGCGCCACGCCTGGTAGCCCTTGTCCCACTCGGCCTTCTGCTCGGCCGCGCGGTCCGCGAGCGAGCGGGTGTGGGCGATGACCTCGTCGGACACCTCGAAGCTCTTCTCGGGGTCGAAGCCGAGCTCCTTCTTGAGGCCGGCGACGGCCTCGTCGCCCAGGGCGGAGCCGTGGACGGAGTGGCTGCCGGCCTTGCCCGGGGTGGGCCAGCCGATGACGGTGCGCAGGCGGATGAAGGTCGGCTTGTCGGTGACGCCCTGCGCCTCGACGATGGCCTGCTTGAGCGCCGCGACGTCCTCGACGTACTCGGTGCCGCCGTGGGTCCAGTCGACGGTGCGCACGTCCCAGCCGTAGGCCTCGTAGCGCGCGGCGGTGTCCTCGGTGAACGCGATCGAGGTGTCGCCCTCGATGGAGATCTCGTTGTCGTCCCACAGGACGATGAGGTTGCCGAGCTTCTGGGTGCCCGCGAGGGAGCTGGCCTCGCTCGAGACGCCCTCCTCGAGGTCGCCGTCGGAGGCGATGACGTAGGTGAAGTGGTCGAAGGGGCTCTCGCCCGCGGCGGCCTCGGGATCGAGCAGGCCGCGCTCGCGGCGCTGCGCCATCGCCATGCCCACGGCGGAGGAGATGCCCTGGCCGAGGGGGCCGGTGGTGATCTCCACGCCCTGGGTGTGGAAGTTCTCGGGGTGGCCCGGGGTCTTGGAGCCCCAGGTGCGCAGCGCCTCGATGTCCTCGAGCTCGAGGCCGAAGCCGCCGAGGTACAGCTGGATGTACTGGGTCAGGCTCGAGTGGCCCGCGGAGAGGACGAAGCGGTCGCGGCCCAGCCACGACGGGTCCTTCGGGTCGTGACGCATGACGTCCTGGTAGAGCAGGTACGCGGCGGGGGCGAGGCTCACGGCGGTGCCGGGGTGGCCGTTGCCCACCTTCTGCACGGCGTCCGCGGCGAGCACGCGCACGGTGTCCACGGCGCGCTTGTCGAGCTCGGTCCAGCCCTCGGGGGCCTTGAAGGTGTCGGTCACGGGGAGTGCTTCCTTTCGCCGGGTGACGGCCTGTGCCGTCGGGATCACAGGCTCTGCGTCCCGCAGGAAGCGACGTCGGCGCTCGGTGCGGGACGCGGAGCGACGGGGTCCACCTTAGTGCGCACGAGGCGTGGTGAGGCGAGCCGTCCTGCCCCACGGGCCCCGGGTTCGCCGAGGGCGGAGCGTCTGCGGGCGTGCGGAGCGGCTCCGCCGGGGCCCGGGAGTGAGCTGACAGACACCTGGATGTCGGCGCGCCGTCCGTGCCCGGACTCACCCGACTCACCCCTCGTGCACCGCCCACCTGGGCCTCGTCGGCACCTACACTGGGACCCGTCTGCATGCGGCGGGACCGTCGCGACCTCAGGAAGGACGGTGGGCGGTGACCGCCACCCCGGGAGTGCCCTCGCAGGGCACCGACCAGCACGAGCAGCACGCCCAGCGGCAGGATCATGAGGGTGCGGGGGCGGAGAGCTCCGCGGCCGTGCCGTCGGATCCCGCGTCGACGCCGGCCCTTGCGCCGAGCCCCTGGCGCCGTGTGCTCGCCGTGCTCAAGCCCTACGTGGCGCTGACGAAGCCGCGGATCATCGAGCTCCTGCTCATCACGACGATCCCCACCATGTTCCTCGCCGCGGGCGGCTTCCCGAACCCGTGGCTGATCGCCTGGACGCTCATCGGCGGCTACCTCGCCGCGGGCGGCGCGAACACGCTGAACATGTACCTCGACCGCGACATCGACGCGAAGATGAAGCGGACGAAGAACCGTCCGATCGTCACCGGCGAGGTCTCCCCGCGGGCCGCGCTGGTCTTCGGCATCGCGCTCTCCGTGGTCTCCGCGCTGTGGCTCGGGGCCCTGGTCAACGTGATGTCCGCCGTGCTCGCGGTCGCCGCGATCCTGCTGTACGTCGTCTTCTACACGATGATCCTCAAGCGACGCACGAGCCAGAACATCGTCTGGGGCGGCGTCGCCGGCTGCATGCCCGTGCTCATCGGATGGTCGGCCGTGACCGGCACCGTGTCCTGGACCGCGGTGCTGCTCTTCCTCGTCATCTTCTTCTGGACGCCGCCGCACTACTGGCCGCTCGCCGAGAAGTTCTCCCGCGACTACGAGACCGCGGGCGTGCCGATGCTGCCCGTCGTCGCCTCCCGCTCCTCCGTGGCGCGGCAGATGATCCTGCACACCACGCTCATGATCGCCTCGAGCCTCGCGATCATCCCGCTGGGCCACACCGGGATCGTCTACACCGTCGCCGCCCTCGGCTCCGGCGCCTGGTTCGGCTTCCTCGTGGGCCGCTACGCGCTGCGTACCCGGAAGGGCCTCACCGGGAAGAAGCTCGACCCGATGGTCGTCTTCCACGGCTCGATCACGTACCTCACCGTGCTCTTCGTGGCCCTCGCGGTCGATCCCTTCGTGCACCTGTGAGCGGGCCGGCGGTGATCCCGGGCGCGGACGACCTGCGCCCGGCCCACCGCCGCCTGCTCGAGCAGTACCTGAGCCACCTGCGCATCGAGCGCGGACTCTCCGAGAACACCCTCGCCGCCTACCGGCGGGACCTGCTGCGCTACCTCGGCCACCTGGACCGCACCGGCACCGAGGCCGCCGCGGTCAGCACGGAGGACGCCGCCGCCTGGGTGCGCGCGCTGCGCACCGGGGAGGACGGCGGCGCACCGCTCGCCGCCGCCTCCGCCGCCCGCGCCCTCGCCGCCGTCCGCGGTCTCCACGCCTTCCTCGACGCCGAGCGCGCATCGGAGACCGGGGACCCGACCCGGCTCGTGCCCGGCCCTGCGCTGCCCTCGCGGCTGCCGCACCCGCTGCCCGTGGACCAGGTGCTCGAGCTCATCGAGGCCGCCGGCCGGCCCGGCACCGGTGCGCTCCCCGCCGAGCGCGCGCTGCGCGACCGGGCCCTGCTCGAGGTGCTCTACGGCCTCGGCGCCCGGATCTCCGAGGCGATCGGGCTGGACGTGGACGACGTGGACCGGGAGCAGCGGGCGGCGCTGCTGCACGGCAAGGGCGACAAGCAGCGCACGGTGCCCGTCGGCTCCTTCGCCCTCGACGCCCTCGACGCCTACCTGACCCGTGCCCGGCCCGCCCTCGCCGCTCGCGGCCCCGGCACCCCGGCGATCTTCCTGGGCTCGCGGGGGACGCGGCTCACGCGGCAGGCCGCCTGGCAGGTGGTGCGGCGCGCCGCGGAGGACGCCGGTCTCGCCGAGGCGGTGAGCCCGCACACGCTGCGTCATTCGTACGCGACGCACCTGCTCCAGGGCGGGGCGGACGTCCGCAGCGTGCAGGAGCTCCTCGGGCACGCCTCGGTCACCACGACCCAGCTCTACACGCAGGTGACCGTGGACTCGCTGCGCGAGATCCACGCGAGCGCCCATCCGCGGTCCGGAGCGGGGGCTTAGACTTGGGCGGCCGGATCGCCCCCGGGCAGGGGAGCGAGGGCACACCACTGCCGGGCGGCTGTCCTCAGCCGTCCCTCCCGGGGCTGGGGCCGCTCGTCGGCCCCCTCGGCGCCTCCGCCACGGCGGCGCGCCCCGCACGACCACGACGCCGACGACAGGACTCCTCCGTGAACGCGAACCAGCAGCTGGACATCGACCTCGGCCCCACGGGACGGCCGATGCCCGAGCTGCCGGAGCCCGCGCCCCTCGACGGGCACGGACCGGCGCGGATCATCTCGATGGTCAACCAGAAGGGCGGGGTCGGGAAGACGACCTCCGTCATCAACCTCGGTGCGGCGCTCGCGGAGATCGGCCGCAAGGTGCTGCTCGTGGACCTCGACCCGCAGGGCGCGCTGAGCGCCGGCACCGGGGTGAACCCCTACGAGCTCGACGTCACGGTCTACAACCTGCTCATGGACCGCAAGCACGACGTGCGCGACGTGATCCAGGAGACCGGCACCGAGAACCTCGACGTGCTGCCCGCGAACATCGACCTCTCCGCGGCGGAGGTCCAGCTCGTCAACGAGGTCGCCCGTGAGATGGCGCTCGCCCGCGTGCTGCGGCCCGTCGCGGACGAGTACGACGTCATCATCATCGACTGCCAGCCGTCGCTGGGCCTGCTCACCGTCAACGCCCTCGCGGCGAGCCACGGCGTGGTGATCCCGCTCGAGGCGGAGTACTTCGCCCTGCGCGGCGTGGCCCTGCTCGTCGAGACGATCGAGAAGGTGCAGGACCGCATCAACCCGCGCCTCGAGATCGACGGGATCCTCATCACGATGTTCGACCCGCGCACGCTGCACGCCCGCGAGGTGTGCCAGCGCGTCGTGCAGGCCTTCCCGGACAAGGTCTTCCACACGACGATCAACCGCACGGTGAAGTTCCCCGACGCCTCCGTCGCGGCGGAGCCGATCATCTCCTTCGCCTCGTCGAACAAGGGCGCGGACGCCTACCGCCAGCTGGCCCGCGAGCTGATCTCGCGCGGCGGCGCGGCCTGATGGCCGGCCCGCGGGGCCAGGGCGCCGGCGGCGACGGCCGGAAGGACGCCTCCGGCGAGGGACGGGGACGCCGGGGCGGTCACCGCGGGGCGCGCACCGGGACGTCGCGGCAGCGCCGACGCAGCGCGTTCACCCCGCCGCGCACGGTCACGCTGCGTGACGACGAGGGCCGGAAGGGGACGACGCCCGCCGCCGCGGGATCCGAGCCGGGAGACCATCACCAGGAGGGCGGCGAGCGCCTCCAGAAGGTGCTCGCCCGCGCCGGCTTCGGCTCGCGCCGCGCCTGCGAGGCGCTCATCGCCCAGGGGCGCGTGAGCGTGGACGGCGAGATCGTCACCGAGCAGGGCCTGCGGATCGACGCCGCTACGCAGGCGGTGCACGTGGACGGGCGCCGGCTGCAGCTGGACGAGAAGAAGCTCACCGTGGTCCTCAACAAGCCGCGGCACGTGGTCTCCGCGATGCACGACCCCGAGGGTCGCCGCGATCTCACGGAGTTCACCGAGCGCTACGACCAGCGGCTCTACCACGTGGGTCGCCTCGACTACGAGACCGAGGGCCTGCTGCTGCTCACGAACGACGGTGAGCTCGCGCACCGCCTGACCCATCCCTCCTTCGCTGTGGAGAAGACGTACGTGTGCCGCTTCGACGCGCCCGGCGGCCCGCCCCGCGGTCTCGTCAAGGCCCTGCGCGACGGCGTCGAGCTCGAGGACGGCCCTGCGCGCGCCGACCGCGCCCGGGTGCTCGCCCAGGACGGCCGCGAGGCCGTCGTCGAGGTGAGCCTGCACGAGGGCCGCAACCGGATCGTCCGCCGCATGTTCGCCTCCCAGGGCTTCGAGCTGACCGGCCTCATGCGCACGCGGATCGGGCCGGTCCTGCTGGGCGACCTCGCCCCCGGCGCGACCCGCGAGCTGACGGGCCGCGAGCTCGGCACGCTCATGGCGGAGCTGGGGCTGTGAGCGCCGACGCGCTCGTGCCCTCCCCGGTGCGGATCATCGGGACCGGGCTGATCGGCGGCTCCCTGGGCCTCGCGCTGGGCCGCGCGGGCGCCCGGGTCCAGGTCGAGGACGTCTCCCCGGGGACCACGGCCCTGGCCGTCGAGCTCGGCGTGGGGGAGCGGCCCGTCGAGGGCGGTCCCGAACCGCGGCTCGTCGTCGTCGCCGCGCCGCCCGACGTCGCCGCGACGCTCGTCGCCGACGCCCTCGCCCGCTTCCCCGAGGCGCTCGTGACCGACGTCGCGAGCGTCAAGGGCACCGTGCTCGAGGGCGTGCGCGCCCTCGCCGCCCCCGCCGACCTCCCGCGCTACATCGGCGCCCACCCGATGGCGGGCCGCGAGGTCTCCGGCGTCATCTCCTCGCGCAGCGACCTCTTCCAGGGCCGGCCCTTCGTCGTGGTCCCGCACCCCGCGACCCGCGAGGGCGCCGTGAGCGTGCTCCGGGGCCTGGCGACGGAGATCGGCGCCGTGCCGGTGGTCATGGACGCCGCGGCGCACGACGACGCGGTCGCCCATGTGTCCCACGTACCGCAGGTGCTCTCGAGCCTGCTCGCGACGAGCCTGCTCGAGCCGACGGAGCAGGCCCTCGGCCTCGCCGGCCAGGGACTGCGGGACACGACCCGCATCGCGGACTCCGACGCCCGGCTCTGGGTCGAGATCCTCGGCGCGAACGCGGCCGCCGTGGGCGGTGTGCTGCAGGGGCTGCGCGAGCGGCTCGACGACGTCATCGCGGCGCTCGGCACCCTCGAGGGCGATCCGCGCCCGGAGCTCGGCTCCCGGCGCGCGATCGCGGACCTCGTCGCCGACGGCAACCGCGGGGTGCGGCGCATCCCCGGCAAGCACGGCGGGGCCACCGACTCCTTCGCGACGGTCGTCGTGCTCGTCCCGGACAGCCCCGGCGAGCTGGGCCGCCTGTTGACCGAGATGGGCGAGATCGGCGTGAACCTCGAGGACCTCCGTCTCGAGCACACGCTCGGGCAGCCGGTGGGCCTCGCGCACATCGCCGTGGACGTCCGCGCCGAGAACCTGCTCACGAGATCACTCACCGAGCGCGGCTGGACGGTGGCCGACGCCTGAGCGCCCCGTATCCTTGACGGATGCACACCAGCGCTCCCTCGACCGCCCCCGGCGGCGTGACCATCGCGATCGACGGCCCCGCCGGCTCCGGCAAGTCCACCGTCTCCCGCCTCGTCGCGGAGGCGCTGGACGGCGGCATGCTCGACACCGGCGCCATGTACCGGGCGGTGACCTGGTGGTGCCTCGAGAACGACGTGGCCCTCACCGACCAGCAGACCGTGGCGCGCGTCGCCGAGGCCCTCGACCTCGAGCTGGGGACCGACCCGGCCGGGGCGAGCGTCGTCGTCGACGGCGAGGACGTGACCGGGGAGATCCGCAGCGAGCGGATCTCCCAGCAGGTCAGCGCCGTCGCCACCAACACCCTGGTGCGGCCCGTGCTCCAGCGCCGGCAGCGGGAGCTGCTGTTCGCGACCGCCGCCGAGCGCGGCAGCTGCGTCGCCGAGGGCCGTGACATCACGACCGTCGTCGCCCCCGACGCCGCCGTGCGGGTGCTGCTCACCGCGAGCCCCGAGGAGCGCATGCGCCGCCGCGCGCAGGAGCTGGGGCTCCCCGACTCGGAGGAGTCCCGCGAGCGCATGGAGGACCAGGTGCTGCGCCGCGACCGCGACGACGCGACCGTCTCCGAGTTCGCGACCGCGGCCGAAGGCGTCCACGAGGTCGACACGACGGGCCGCGGCGTGACCGAGGTCGTCGCCGCCGTGCTCGAGCTCGTCGAGCAGGCCCGCACCGCCTCCGCCGCCGGCGGCACTGCCCCTGCCGCCGGCGCCGCGGGACTCGACACGAGCGACGACGACGCGGTCGAGGCCGCCCTGCGCGCCGGTCTCGAGGACTTCGACCTCGACGCCGACGACCTCGCTCTCCTGGACGCGGACGACCTCGAGGACCTCGGGTACGGGGACCCGGCGCCGAACCTGCCGGTCGTCGCCGTCGTCGGCCGTCCCAACGTCGGCAAGTCGACCCTGGTCAACCGCATCCTCGGCCGCCGCGAGGCCGTCGTCGAGGACGTCCCCGGCGTGACCCGCGACCGCGTGTTCTACGAGGCCGAGTGGGCCGGGAAGGACTTCTGGCTCGTCGACACCGGCGGCTGGGAGGAGAAGGTCGACGGCATCGCCTACCGCGTCGCCGAGCAGGCGGAGATCGCTGTCGAGCTCGCGGACGTCGTCATGTTCGTGGTCGACGCGAACGTCGGCATCACGACCACCGACGAGCAGCTGCTGAAGGTGCTGCGCCGCTCGCAGCGCCCGATCGTGCTCGTCGCCAACAAGGTCGACGACCAGCGCGGCGAGCTCGAGGCCGCCGCCCTCTGGAACCTGGGGCTGGGGGAGCCGTTCCCCGTCTCCGCCCTCCATGGTCGCGGCTCCGGCGACCTGCTCGACGCCGTGCTCGCCGTGCTCCCCGAGGAGGGCCGCGGCGACGCCGTGGACCACGGACCGCGGCGCATCGCCCTCGTGGGCCGTCCGAACGTCGGCAAGTCCTCCCTGCTGAACCGGCTCGCAGGGGAGCGGCGCGTCGTCGTCGACGACCTCGCGGGCACCACGCGCGACCCGGTCGACGAGAAGATCACCCTCGGCGGCAAGGAGTGGACCTTCGTGGACACCGCCGGCATCCGCCGCCGCGTGCTCCAGTCCTCCGGTGCGGACTACTACGCCTCGCTGCGCACCCGCTCCGCCCTGGACCGGGCCGAGGTCGCCGTCGTCCTCATCGAGGCGAACGAGCCGATCTCCACCCAGGACCTCAAGATCATCGACATGGTCCTGGAGTCCGGGCGCGCGCTCGTGCTCGCCTTCAACAAGTGGGACCTGCTGGACGAGGAGCGCCGCCACCAGCTCGAGTTCGAGATCGAGAAGGACCTCGGCCACGTCTCCTGGGCGCCGCGCGTGAACCTCTCCGCCAAGACGGGACGTCACGCGGAGAAGCTCGTGCCGGCGCTCGAGCAGGCCCTCGAGTCCTGGGACCAGCGCATCCCGACCGGGCGCCTCAACGCCTTCCTCGGCACGCTCGTCGCGGCGCACCCGCACCCGCTGCGCGGCGGCAAGCAGTCGCGGATCCTCTTCGCGACCCAGGCCCGGACGCGACCGCCGCGCTTCGTCATCTTCGCGACCGGCTTCCTCGAGCACGGCTACCGCCGCTTCATCGAGCGCCGCCTCCGCGAGGACTTCGAGTTCACCGGCTCGCCCGTCGTGATCGGCGTCCGGATCCGCGAGAAGCGCAAGCGCTGAGCGGCGCCGGGTCGCCGGTACTGTGGTGCCCATGAGCTCCACGGACCCGCAGCGACCCGGTGACCACCCCGTCGACCCCTACGGAGCGCCCCAGCCCGGGGGCCGGGACCCGTACGGCGCGGGGTCGGGTGACCTGCCCTCCGGAGGACCCCAGGACCCGTGGGCCGCGCCCCCGCAGTCCGGCGGCTCGGCCGCACCGGCCGACCAGGACCCGTGGGCGGCACCGCCCGCGGAGCCCTCCTGGCACCCGGCCCCGGCGGATCCCTACGGCGGTGGTGTCCCCTCGGCAGGAGCCCCGAGCGGCGGACCGCCCGACGGCGCCGCACCGCAGGGAGGGGCCGTGCCCGCGCCCCTCGACGGCGCACCCGGCCAGATCGGCACGAGCAGGCTGCTCGCGGGGCTGATGGGGATCTTCCTCGGCGGCTTCGGCGTGCACCGCTTCCTGCTGGGGTACACCGCGATCGGCGTCGTCCAGATCATCGTCACGATCCTCACCTGCGGCGCCGGCCACCTGTGGGGCCTCATCGAGGGCATCATGATCCTCGCCAAGGCGGAGCCCTTCACCCGCGATGCGCAGGGCCGCCCGCTGACCGACTGACCACCCCCGGCACGTCCCGAGGAGCACCATGGCCACGCCCGAGTTCGTGCTCGCCCTGCGCGAGCGGATCGGCCACGCCCCGCTGTGGATGAGCGGTGTCACCGCGATCGTGCTCGACGCGGATCGCCGCCGGATGCTCGCCGTGCGCCGCGCCGACAACGGCGCCTGGACCCCCGTCACCGGCATCATCGACCCGGGGGAGGAGCCGGCTGTCGCCGCCGAGCGCGAGGTGCTCGAGGAGGCCGGCGTGCGCTGCCGGGCACTGCGCCTGATCGACGTGAGGACCGTCGGCCCCGTCACCTACCCCAACGGCGACGTCGCCGAGTACCTCGACCTGTGCTTCCTGTGCGAGCACGAGGACGGGGACCCCCATCCCGCGGACGGCGAGAACACCGAGGCCCGGTGGTTCCCGATCGACGCCCCGCCCCCGATGAACGAGAGGTTCACCGAGATGCTGACCATCGCCCTCGCCGGCCGACCCGAGGCGAGGTTCCGCCGATGAGGGACCCGCTGCCCGGCACCCAGGTGGCGATCGCCCTGACCGAGGACCCGCGGGACACGGCCGAGGTGCGCGTGCTGGCCGCGCCGCGCCGCGACCTCGCGCGCGACGGTGTGCTCTCCGCCCCGCTCGGCCCCTTCGCGGACGCGCTGCTCGTGGACGTCCACCGCGAGGGCCGCCTCGTGCTGCCCGGCGCCTGGGTGCAGCCCGAGGTGCTCGAGCGGGGGACCCCGCTCGCCCCGCGGCCCGTGCGCGCGAGCGACCTGCGCCTGCCCGCCGTGATCCGCGGCAAGGGCGCCGGCGCGGAGCTGCACTGGGGCGAGACGATCTGGCCCCTCGCCCTGGACGGCCACCTCGCGGTGCCGCCCGCCTCCCGGCCCTCGCCGCACCCCTACTCGCGGCTGCGCCGGCTCCTGCTCGTCGCGACCGGCCGCCGGGAGGAGGTCGCCCTGACGCTCTGGCAGAGCCCCTCCTTCGAGGTGCCCTGGCACGACGTGCGGCTGCTCCCGCGCGCCGAGCGCTGGTTCGAGCTCGCCCAGGTCCCCGCCGGCATGCGCTACGCGGACGCCGAGCAGGCCCAGGGCGTCGGACGGGCCGCGCGCCGCTGAGCCGTCCGTGGCGGCGGTGCCTCCCCGCAGGCGGCGCCGCCACGCCGCCTCCTCCCTGATCGTGTGATCCGCGCCATGGTCTGTGTAAGGTCGACGGGCGGTCCCGGACCCGGGCCGCCGTCACCGTCGACGAGGAGGACCCGTGCCCGCCGGTACCCCGATCCGCCCCCGCCCCGCGCGGCGCAGCTTCCTGCGCTGGAGCGCGGGCGCGGCCACGGTGCTGCCGCTGGGGGCCCTGGCCGGCTGCTCCGGCAGCAGCCGCGACCCCAGCACCCTGCGCATCGCCTACCAGCAGTTCGGCTCGAACACGATCAAGGAGAAGTGGATCCAGGGGGCCGCGAAGGAATTCTCCGCGCAGAACCCCGACCTCGTCGTGGACCTCGTCCCGATCGTGGCCGCGGAGAACGACTACTTCACGAAGAACGAGCTGCTCATGAGCTCGCCTCGCACGAGCCCCGACCTCGTCTACGAGGACTCCTTCATCCTCCTGTCCGACGTCGGCGCCGGGTACCTGCAGCCGATCACGGACCTCGTCGAGGGCTGGGACCACTGGAAGGACATCGCCGACGCCTCCAAGCTCGCCGTCACCGGTGAGGACGGCGAGGTCTACGGCGTCCCCATCACGACGGACACCCGCGCCATCTGGTTCCACCGGGGCGTGTTCGAGGAAGCAGGGCTCCCCGCGGACTGGCAGCCCACCAGCTGGGAGGACATCCTCGAGGCAGCCCGCGCGATCAAGGAGTCCGACTCCGAGGCGACCCCGTTCTTCCTCTTCGCCGGCACGCCGCAGGGCGAGAAGGCCTCGATGCAGGGCTTCGAGATGCTGCTCTACGGCACCGGGGACGGCACCGGCCTCTACGACGACGAGACCAAGAAGTGGGTGCTCGGCTCGGCGGGCTTCGTGGACGCGCTGACCTTCCTGCAGACGATCGTCCAGGAGGAGCTCACGCTCCCGCTCGGCCAGCTGCTGGACCCCAACATCTCCGAGCAGATCTACACGCAGCTGCTGCCGGACGGGAAGCTCGGCATGCTCGTGGACGGCTCCTGGATCTCCCAGAACTGGACCGAGTCCGCCGGTCGCCCCTGGCCCGAGTGGCCCGACGAGGTGGGCCTCGCGGACATGCCCACCCAGGACGGCGGCGGCACCGGCACGGTGACCCTCGCCGGCGGCTGGGGCCTGTCGATCCCGGATCACGTCACCGACCGCGAGACCGCCTTCGCGTTCCTCGAGGTGCTCGTCTCCACCGAGACGCTCGTGCAGTACGCGATCGCGGACAACCACATCACCGTGCGCTCCGACGTCGCCGAGGTGAAGGAGTACCTCGAGTACTCCCCGGCCGTCGAGTACTTCACGAACCTGCTCGAGACCGCGTACTACCGGCCCGCCCTGCCCGCCTACCCGGAGGTGTCCTCCGCGATCCAGGAGGCGATGGAGGCGGTGCTGACCGGCAGCGACCCGGCCTCCGCGGCCGCCGCGTACGACGCCACCGTGACGGACATCGTCGGTCCCGAGAACGTCCAGGAGGCGAACGGATGACCACCGCGACACCCACCACCACTGCGGGCGCGCAGGTCCCCACGCCGCGTCGCCGCTCCCGGCTCGGGGACCGGCTGACGGCCGTCCGCGCCGTGCCCATGCTCCCGGCAGGGATCCTCCTGGTCGTGTTCATGCTCGGCCCGATCCTCTACTCGCTGTACCTCGCCTTCACCGACAGCGCGATCCGCGGCGAGGGCGCCTCGGACACGAGCTTCGTGGGCTTCACGAACTTCACCGACGCCTTCACCGACGCGGACTTCTGGAACTCCGTCGTGCTGACACTGGTGTTCACGCTGATCTCCGCCGTGATCGGCCAGAACGTGCTCGGCATGCTCCTGGCCCTGCTCATGGAGCGCGCGAACCGGGTCATGACCTTCACGGTCACCTCGATCGTCATCGCGGCGTGGATCCTGCCGGAGGTCGTCGCCGGCTACCTGCTCTACACCTTCTTCGCCGACGGCGGCAGCCTGAACACGCTGCTCACCTCCGTCGGTCTGCCCGGCCAGGACCTCCTGTTCAGCGCGCCGATCATCGCGGTGTCCTTCGCGAACATCTGGCGCGGTGCGGCCTTCTCGATGCTCGTCTACTCCGCGGCGCTGAGCTCGGTGCCCGGCGACGTGTACGAGTCCGCGGCGCTCGACGGCGCCGGGCCGGTGCGGCGCTTCGTGTCCGTGACGATCCCGCTGCTGCGGCCCGCGATCGCCACGAACCTCATGCTCACCACCCTGCAGACCCTCTCCGTCTTCGGCCTGATCTTCATCATGACCGGCGGCGGCCCCGCCCGGCAGAGCCAGACCCTGCCGCTGTACATGTACGAGCAGGCCTTCTCGTACGGGCAGCTCGGCTACGGCACCGCCGTGGCGCTGCTGCTCCTGCTGATCGGGGCGATGGCCTCGGTCGCCTACCTGCGCCTGCTGCCGGAGGAGGACAAGCGATGACCACGCTCGAGAACACCGAGGCCGCACGGCCCTCGCCTGCCGACACTTCCTCCCGCCGTCCGGCACCGCGCCGGCAGGGCAGGAGCCGGGCCGCCGGCACGGCCCTCGCCAGCAACGTGGCCATGGCCGTGATCGGGATCGTGTTCCTGGTGCCGCTGCTGTGGGTGGTGCTCGCCTCCTTCGACACCGAGGCCTCGCTGTCCGTCGCCTGGCCCTCCCGCTGGAGCCTGGACAACTACGCCGCGATCTGGAAGGCCGAGACCACCTTCCGGCCGCTCGGGAACTCGCTGCTGCTGTGCGGCGGCGCCACGATCCTCACGATGGTCACCGCGGTGCTGTGCGCCTACCCGCTCTCGCGCTACCGGTTCCGGGCCAAGCGCCCGCTGCTGCTCACGATCATCTTCTCCACCGGTCTGCCGATCACGGCGATCATGATCCCGGTGTACTCGATGTTCGTGCAGGTCAACCTCATCGACTCGATGGGCGGCGCGATCCTGTTCCTCGGCGCGAGCTCGCTCCCCTACGCCATCTTCCTCACCAAGGGGTTCATGGACGGGGTACCGCTCGAGATCGAGGAGTCCGCCTGGACGGAGGGCGCCGGCGTCTACCGCACCCTGTGGTCCGTGGTTCTGCCGCTCATGCGCTCGGGTCTCTCGGTCGCGACGATCTTCACCTTCGTCTCCATGTGGGGCAACTTCTTCGTGCCGTTCATGCTGCTGCTCAGCCCGGACAAGCTGCCCGCCGCCGTCACCCTGTACACCTTCTCCTCGCAGTACGGGCAGGTCGCTTACGGCCAGCTCGCGGCCTTCTCGATCTTCTACTCGCTGCCCGTCGTGGTGCTGTACCTGTTCCTCGGCCGCAACCTGGGGCAGGGCTTCGCCGCGGCCGGCGGCGTCAAGGGGTGAGCGCGGCGTCGGCGCGCGGCTCCCGGGCCGCGCGCCGACGCCCGAGCGCCCGCGGCCGACGGTGCCCGTTCAGCCAGGCGCCCACCCAGGTGCTGCGCACCAGCAGGTCGTAGCTCAGCAGCAACACGGCGAGCACGACCGCGAGCGCCACCGGGAGCTTGACGAGCAGCGGCAGCGGGAGCTCGGCGAGCGGGATCTCCACGAGCAGCAGCAGCGGGAAGTGCACGAGGTAGATCCAGTACGAGGCGTCCGCGAGATAGCGGACGGCCGGGATCTCCCGGCGCACGAGGCGGGCGCTGAGGCCCAGCAGCCCGTAGACCCAGGTCCACCCGGCGAGCGCCGCGACCACGGCGATGAGCAGGGCCGGCGCTCCCGGTGGCACGAGGATCACGGCCGTGCTCAGCACGGCGGCGGCGATCAGGTGGGGGATCCATCGGCCCTCGAGCCGGGGGAGCGCCTCGGGCCGCGCCCGTAGGAACCAGCCGGTGAGGAACGCCCCGGCGTAGGCGACGCTCGCGCCGGGCACCGGCACCAGCGTGTACGGCTCGGTGATGCTGGCGAGCCCGTCCCCCTGCAGCAGGAGGCCCGCGGCGTAGGGCACGGCGGCGAGCAGCACGCCGAACGGGGAGGCGAGAGCGGAGGAGATCGCCGCGGACCAGTTCCCGGCCCGCTCCGCGCCGAGCACCCGGATCGTGACGGCGCGCAGCGCGAGGACGACGACCACGATCTCCAGGAGCAGCAGCAGGAACCACAGGTGCATCGTCGGCAGCGCGAGCAGTCCGGTGGGCGATCCCGCGGCCGGCTGCGGGGCGGCGACGGGGCCCAGGTCGCGCACGGCGCCGTTCAGCACGAGGGCGGCGACCATGAGCGCGAAGAGCCCCGGCCAGAACGCGACCAGCGGGAGCCCGATCCGGGTGAGCCGGTCGCGCAGGTAGGCCCCGGCGCCGCGGCGATGCAGCACCATGCTGCCGAAGTAGCCGGCGAGCATCATGAACAGCGCCATCCGGAACAGATGGATCACCGCGACGACGAGGATCGCCGGCATCGAGTCGATATCGTCGCTCACGAGCCAGAGGTCGCCGGGGGCGAAGGGCATGAGGGCGTGCAGCAGCACGCCGAGCAGGAGGGCGCCGCCGCGCAGCGCATCGAGATGGTGCAGGCGGGCGGTCGGAGTGGGAGAGGGGGCGGGGGCTACGGCAGGTGAGCGGGCCATGGCCCCAACCTAGGGACGCACCCCGCGCCGACGCCTCGACCGATCGGCAGCCTCGACCTCCACCGATCGGTGGAGGGCAGGGTCCTGGCGCCGGGCGTCGCCGCGGGGAGACTGGCGGCCATGGCCGCCCCGTCCGCTCCGCCGTCGCCGCGCGCCGTCGCCCCCGACGTCCCTGCATCGAGCCCGGCGCGCCTGTTCGCGGCACCCACCACGAGCGGCCGCTTCGTCGTCTGGCTGCCGCCGCTCCTGCTCGTGGTGTCCTGGCTGCTGGGTCTGATGACCGTGGGGTTCTGGCTCACCGCGGAGCAGATCACCTGGGCGCTGGTCCCCACCGGCGTGCTGCTCGTGCTCCGGGCGCTGCTGGAGGCGCTCCTGGCCCGCACGGGGCCCGGCAGCCCCGCGCTGGGCGCCCTCTACGTGCTGCACCTGCTGCTCCTCGTGGTGCTCACCGCGCTGAACCCGCTCGCGAGCGTCTACGCCTTCGTCGGTTATCTCGACGGGCCCCGGTTCGTCAGCGGCGCCGCCGTCCCTGCCGTCCTCGTCGCCACAGCGTTCCTCTCCGCCCTGGGCCAGATCGGCGGGCCGGCCTCCGCCGCGAGCGTCCCCCTCATCTACGCCGGTCTGGTCGCGGTGAACCTGCTGATCGCCGGGGCGATGAGCTACCTGTCCTGGGAGCGGGAGCGCACGATCGCTCAGCGCGAGGAGGCCCTCGCCGAGCGGGACCGGACCGCGCAGGACAACGCCCGGCTGCAGCAGGAGCTCGTGGACCGGGCGCACGACCGCGGCGTCTCCGCGGAGCGCGAGCGGCTGTCCCGGGAGATCCACGACACCGTCGCCCAGGGGCTCGTGGGCGTCATCCGCCAGCTCGAGGCCGTGCGGGACGTGCTCGGCGTCGCGGAGGGCGAGCGGGTGCGCCGGGCGGAGGAGGCGGCCCGCGACTGCCTCGTGGAGGCGCGGCGCGCGGTCGAGGCGCTCTCCCCGCACCAGCTGGACGGGGCCCGCGCGAGCGAGGCGCTCGGCGGCATCGTCGCGCGCTGGGCGCGCACGCACCGAGTGGTCGCCACCTTCGACGCGGACGACGCTCCCGCCGAGGTCGCGCACGGCCCGGTCCTGCTGCGTGTCGCCCAGGAGGCGCTCGCGAACGTGGCCCGGCACGCCGGTGCCGGGACGGTCGCGGTCACACTCGGCTCCACGGCCCGGGGGCAGCTGCTGCGGGTGCAGGACGACGGTCGCGGCTTCTCCCCGTCGACGGCGGTCGCCGGCCACGGCCTGCAGAACATGCGGGAGCGTCTGCGCGAGGTCGGCGGCACCCTGACGGTCACGTCGGTGCCGGGGGAGGGCTGCACCGTCTGCGCCGAGGTGCCGCGATGACGGGGGCCGTGCGCGTCGTCGTGGCCGACGACCATCCCGTGGTGCGGGACGGCCTGGTCGCCATGCTGGGCGCCGACCCGGGGATCGAGGTGGTGGGTACCGGGTCCGACGGCGCCGAGGCCCTCGAGACCGTCGCCGCCACCCACCCCGACGTGCTCCTCCTGGATCTGCGGATGCCGGTCATGGACGGGGTGGCGACCCTCCGCGCGATCGCCGAGCAGGAGGGGCCCCGCCCGCGGGTGCTCGTCCTCACCACCTACGACACCGACCACGGCATCCGCGCCGCCTTCGAGGCCGGGGCCGACGGCCTGCTGCTCAAGGACGCCCCGCGCGAGCAGCTCGTGCGCGCCGTCCACGACCTCGCGGCCGGGGGAGCGGTGCTCACCCCGAGCACCCTCGCGGTGCTCGCCGCCCCCGCGGCGCCGTCGACCGCGCTGAGCCCGCGGGAGACGGAGGTGCTGCGTCTCGTCGCTGAGGGTTGCACGAACCGCGCCGTCGCCTCGCGGCTGGGGATCGGCGAGGCGACGGTGAAGACGCACCTGCTGCACGTCTACGAGAAGCTCGGCGCGAGCGACCGCGCCTCCGCCGTGCGCACCGCCTGGGAGCGCGGCCTGGTCTGAGCGGGACCCCGCGTGACCCACCGACCGGTCGTCCGGGGCGCGGGACGCGGCAGGGGCGCACGGCATAGCGTGGTACCGCACGCCCTCGATGCACCCGCCCTCGACGAAGGAGCCGTGATGACCGAGAAGAACAGCACCCTGGACCCGCAGGTCGCCCAGCGCGCGCAGGAGCTCTCCACCCGCGACGGCGAGCCGTCGTTCCCCGCGCAGGACCAGCAGCCGCCCGGCCTCACCGCCCCGATGGACCCGGTCCCCGACCACGGCGAGCAGAGCTACGTGGGCCACGGCCGCCTCGAGGGGCTCTCTGCGCTCATCACCGGCGGCGACTCGGGGATCGGCCGCGCCGTCGCGATCGCCTATGCCCGCGAGGGTGCCGACGTCGCGATCTCCTACCTGCCCGAGGAGCAGGAGGACGCCGAGGAGACGGCCCGCTGGATCCGCGACGCCGGTCGCCGCGCGCTCCTGCTGCCCGGCGACATCCGGGAGGAGGACACGGCGCGGTCGCTCGTGACACGCACGGTGCAGGAGCACGGCGGGCTCGACGTGCTCGTGAACAACGCGGCCTTCCAGTGGGGTCGCGCGGAGCCCCGCGGCCTCGCGGGCATCGACTCCGCGCGCCTGCACCGGACGCTGACCACGAACCTCGAGGCGCTGTTCTGGATCACCCAGGAGGCCGCGCCGCACCTGCGCGCGGGATCCTCGGTGATCAACTGCTCCTCGATCCAGTCCTACGACCCGTCGGTGCCGCTCATGGACTACGCGGCGACGAAGGCCGCGATCAACAACGTCACGGTGAACCTCGCCGCGGACCTCGGCCCGCAGGGGATCCGCGTGAACGCGGTCGCCCCGGGACCGATCTGGACCCCGCTGAACGTCGCCACGAGGGCGAGCGAGGACTACGTCGCCTTCGGTGGGAACACGCCGCTGGGGCGCGCGGGCCAGCCCGCGGAGGTCGCGGGGGCCTTCGTGTTCCTCGCGAGCCCGACGGAGGCGAGCTACGTCTCCGGCACCGTGCTCGGCGTGACCGGCGGGCGACCGGTGTTCTGAGACCACTCGGCCGCCCTCGGCATATCGATCAGCGGAAGATGACCGTCCGCGTGCCGTCGAGGAGGACGCGCGACTGCGAGAACCAGGTGACCGCCTGGCGCAGCGTGCGCACCTCGGCGTCCTGACCGATCGCCATGAGCTCCTGCGGCGAGCGCGTGTGGTCCACCCGGATGACGTCCTGCTCGATGATCGGGCCCTCGTCGAGGTCGCTCGTGACGAAGTGCGCCGTCGCACCGATCTGCTTGACCCCGCGGGCGTGCGCCTGGCGGTAGGGGTTCGCGCCCTTGAACCCCGGCAGGAACGAGTGGTGGATGTTGATGCAGCGCCCCTCGAGCTCCGCGCACAGCTCGGGGGAGAGGATCTGCATGTAGCGCGCGAGGACCACGAGCTCCACGTCGTGCTCGACCACGGCCTCCCGCACCCGGTCCTCGAAGGCGGCCTTGGCACCCTCACCCTTGGTGGGCAGGTGCTCGAAGGGCACGCCGTAGAACGTCGCGAGCGGCTCGAGCGTGGGGTGGTTGGCGAGGATGAGCGGCACCTCGATCGGCAGGTGGCCCGCGTCGATCTGGAACAGCAGGTCGTTCACGCAGTGCTTCGCGGTGGAGCCGAGGATCAGCGTGCGCACCGGGCGGGCGACCTCGTCGAGCCGGTGCTCGATCCCGAAGCGCTCCACGACGGGTGCGAGCGCCGCGGCGATCTCCTCGGGGGAGGCCGAGGTGGCCAGCTGGAGCCGCATGTAGAAGCGCTGGGTGGCGCCGCTCTCGAACTGGCGGCTCTCCGTGATGTTGCCGCCCACCTCGACGATCGCACCGGTGACGGCGTGGACGATGCCGGGCCTGTCCTCGCACACGACGGTGAGGACGTACTCGACGGTGGGGGAGGCGGTGGGGCTGCTCATGTCCGGAAGTCTAGAAGGGTGGCCGCCTCGCGAGGACGGACGCCGCGGGGTGGACGTCGTGAGTGGGGTCCAGCTCACGACGGGCGGGGGCCTGCCGGACGTTCCGTTCGCCGATGGGGCGCGGGGGATCCGGCGAACCTCGGGATGACCGTCGGGGCGGAGGGGACCGTGGGTCACGGTCGCCGTGAACGGGATCGTGACGTCGGATCCGCGCCTGCCCTGCTGCGGGATCACGTGCTCCGGCCACGGCCACGGCTACGAGCCGGCCCCGCTCGGCATCTGCGCCCTCGCCGACGTCCAGCAGGTGCGGGTGGGCGCCGTGCGCACCCGTGGTGGACGGCCCCGGAATGAGAACAGGCAGGTCCGGGCTTCCGGACCTGCCTGTTCCTGCAATCTTCTCGGTCGGGCTGACAGGATTTGAACCTGCGACCCCTTGACCCCCAGTCAAGTGCGCTACCAAGCTGCGCCACAGCCCGAGAGGGTGAGCCCCGAAGAGCCGAGAGCAACGATACCCCGCCCGGGGCCGTGCCCGCGAATCGAGGGGCACGTGACCTGCGGCACCCTCGCCTCGGAGCCTGCACAGCAGGGGCACAGGAACGCCGAAGCCGCGGCATAAACGGCCTCCGTAGCGTCGCTGACATCATCACCGAGACGAAGGATGTGACCGCATGACCACCGAAGACCCCCGCCTCCAGCGCAACGCCGACGGCAGCCTCCACTACGAGGGCCGACGCCTCGCCCACCAGGACGAGCCGCTCGCGGACCAGGGCCTCGGCTTCGACATCGCCACGATGGTCACCCGCCGCCGGGCCCTCGGCGCCCTGGGCGCGGGCGCAGCTGTCGCCGGTCTCGCCGCGTGCAGCACCTCGAGCTCCTCGGACTCGAGCACCTCGACCGCCTCGGACGGCGGCTCCGACTCCTCGACCACCTCCGACGGGGAGATCCCCGAGGAGACCAACGGCCCCTACCCGGCGGACGGCACCAACGGCGTCAACGTCCTCACCGAGTCCGGGATCGTCCGCTCCGACATCACCGCGAGCTTCGGCGACTCCACGACCGCCGTCTCCGGCGTCCCGATGACGCTCACCCTCACGATCACGAACATGCAGGAGGACAACGCCCCCTACGCCGGGGTCGCGGTCTACGTCTGGCACTGCACGGGCGACGGCCTCTACTCCCTCTACTCCGAGGGGCTCGAGAACGAGAACTTCCTGCGCGGCGTGCAGGTCGCCGACGAGAACGGTCAGGTCACCTTCACGAGCATCATGCCGGGCTGCTACGCGGGTCGCTGGCCGCACATCCACTTCGAGGTGTACCCGGACGAGGCCTCCATCACGAGCACCGACAACCTGCTCGCGACCTCCCAGGTCGCCCTCCCGCAGGACGTCTGCGAGACCGTCTACGCGGAGGACGGCTACGACGGCTCGACCGAGAACCTCGCGAACATCACGCTGGACTCGGACAACGTGTTCGGGGACGACGGCGGCGAGCTGCAGCTCGCGACGGTCGACGGCGACGTCACCTCCGGCTACACGGTGACGCTCCCGGTCGCGATCGATCCGTCCACCGAGCCGGGCGTGAGCGGCGGCGACATGGGAGGGACCCCGCCCTCGGGCGGCGGTCCGTCCGACGGCGGCGGCATGGGCGGCACCCCGCCCGAGGGGGGCACCCCGCCGTCCGGCGCCTCCGACGGCGGCGGCGAGAGCAGCCTCGTGGGCAACAACCTCGTCGGCTCCCGCTGATCCTCCGGCGCCCGCCCGCCACGGGCGGGCCCCGTCCCGCACCCGCCCGGTGCGCCTCCCGGCGCGCCGGGCGGTCGCGCGTCCGCCCGGCCCTCACCTCCCGATATCGTGGCGACCATGCCGGAGCCGTCCCGCGAGACACCCCACGGCGAGACCCCGTACTCGCCGATGTCGCTGCTGCGCGCCCTGACCTCGAGCCCGCTCGACGTCGACGAGCTGCGCGGCACCGAGGAGGACTCCGAGGCGGATTCCCACCCCGACACGCCCGCGAGCCGCGTCGTCACCCTCGCCATCGCGATCCTCCTGGGGCTCGCCGTCGCCGTCGCCGTGACGAACCTCCGCGCGGACGCGGTCTCCGAGGACTCCCCGCGCGCCGCCCTCGAGCAGGAGGTGCGGGACTCCCGCGAGCACGCCGTCGGCCTCGAGCAGCGCCAGGAGGAGCTCCAGTCGGAGATCAGCGCGCTCCAGGAGGACGTGCTGCAGTCCTCCGACTCCGCCGCGGCCGCCCGCCTGTCCACCTACGAGACCGCGACGGCCTCGACCGCCCTGAGCGGGCCCGGCGTCGTGCTGCAGGTCGAGGACTCCGCCCCGCTGCCGGCCTCGCCGGGTGTCGCCGAAGGCACCGTGAACCGCGCGACCGACGAGGACCTCCAGATCGCCGTCAACGGCCTCTGGGCCGCGGGCGCCGAGGCGATCGCCGTCAACGGGCAGCGGATCTCCGCCTCGAGCGCCATCCGCACCGCGGGATCGGCCGTGCTCGTGGACCTCCGCCCGATCTCGCCGCCCTACCGCATCGTCGCGCTCGGCGACGGGGCCGCGATCGAGCAGGCCGTCCAGGGCGAGGCGACGGGGGAGTACCTCTCCGAGATCTCCTCCCGGTTCGGGATCGTCCTGTCATGGGAGACCTCCGAGGACCTCTCCGTCCCGGCCCGCGCTCCCGCCGCCCTCCGCGAGGCCTCCTCGACGCCGCCGGGGGAGGCCGACGCCGACGCCTCGCCCACCGACCCCGACACCGACCCCGGTGCCACCGACAAGGAGACCACCCCATGATCGCGATCCTCGGCCTGCTGATCGGCATCGCCGTG
The DNA here is from genome assembly GCF_054777615.1 of Brachybacterium horti. Lineage (NCBI taxonomy): Bacteria > Bacillati > Actinomycetota > Actinomycetes > Micrococcales > Dermabacteraceae > Brachybacterium > Brachybacterium horti. Next base: position 703,565 of record NZ_BAAHAM010000002.1, on the reverse strand, counting down.
GGGCTGTTCCTCCAGCCGGACGTCCCCGCGGTGCTGCAGCCCTACCTGCCCATCGCCGTGGTCGCGGCGCTCGACACCCTCGCGGGCGGCCTCCGCGCCGTCCTCGACGGCGTCTTCAACGCCCACGTCTTCATCACCTCCTTCCTCTTCAACGTCCTGATCGCGGCGCTGCTGGTGTTCCTCGGCGACCAGCTCGGCGTGGGAGCCCAGCTCTCCACCGCCGTGATCGTCGTGCTGGGCATCCGGATCTTCTCCAACGCGGCCGCGATCCGTCGCCGCCTCTTCCGCTCATGAGCGACGGCTCCCGGATCCCCGAGTCCCGCCAGGAGCAGCGGGAGGTGCTGCGGCGCCTGCGCGAGACGCTGCGCCCCCATGCGAGCGCGCAGCAGGTCATCGTCGGCGTGCTCTGCTTCCTGCTCGGCATCACGATCGTCGTGCAGGTGCGCGCCCAGGACGAGGACGCCCTGCAGGGCGCGACCCAGGAGGACCTCGTGCGGCTGCTCGACGAGTCCGACCGCCACGTGAGCGACCTCGAGCAGGAGAACGAGGACCTCGACGGATCCCTCGCGACGCTGCAGGCCGGCCACGAGGACGACGTCGCCGCGCAGAACGCCGCGCAGGAGCGGCTCGACGACCTCGAGATCGTCGCGGGGACCGTGCCCGCCTACGGCCGCGGCATCTCCGCGCGGGTCACGGAGGGCACCGGGACCGTCCGCGCCCGCACCGTGCTCGGGGTCGTGCAGGAGCTGCGCAACGCCGGCGCCGAGGTAATCCAGGTGGGCGACGTCCGGGTCGTCGCCTCGACGTCGTTCACCACCGCGGAGGACGGCACGCTGCTCGTGGACGGGACGAGCGTGCCCGCCCCGTTCGACGTCCTCGCGATCGGTGACCCGACCGTGATGGAGCCCGCGCTGAGCATCCCCGGCGGCGCGGTCGACTCCGTCGCCGCGGACGGCGGGAGCCTCGAGGTGACCTCCGAGGACGAGGTCGCGATCGAGGCGCTCGCGACGGTCCGCGAGCCCGAGTACTCGCGGGTGGTCAAGTGAAGGTCAAATCCTGACAGGACCTGGGGCCGATGGTCCCCAGCGGGCTCTCGGAGAGCTCTCGACGTGCGAGGATGTCTCCGCCGTATCCTGTCGGACCAGAAGACAGGACGCGCCGCAGGTCCGGGAAGGGGTGCACGGTGTCCACGACGAACCACCAGTGGAACGACGACAATCTCGATCACACGTCGAAGCTGAGCGCGATCTCGCCCAGCGACCCGGTCGAGGAGGCCGAGCCCGGTCTCACCGCCCAGGACCGCCGGGCGATCGAGAACCTGCCGCGCGGCAGCGCGCTGCTGGTCGTGCGCAAGGGCCCGAACCTCGGCGCCCGCTTCCTGCTGGACGCCGACACCACGGTCGCCGGTCGCCACCCCGGCTGCGAGATCTTCCTCGACGACGTCACCGTCTCCCGCCGCCACGCCGCCTTCGTGCGGGACGGGGACTCCTTCCTCGTGCGTGACCTCGGGTCGCTCAACGGCACCTACCTCGGCAAGGAGCGGGTCGACGAGGCCGTCCTCCAGGCCGGGCAGGACGTCCAGATCGGCAAGTACCGCCTCACCTTCCATCCCTTCGTCGGGACGGACTGAGGCATGCCGGCCTCCGCATCGCGCAGGCCGGGGAGCTCGCCGTCCGCGCGGATGAGCATCGGGCAGGTGCTCGAGCTGCTCCGGGACGAGTTCCCCGATCTCGCGCACTCCAAGCTCCACTACCTCGAGGCGGAGGGGCTCATCGCCCCCGAGCGCACCGCGGCCGGGTACCGCAAGTACTCCCGCTCCGACGTGGACCGGCTGCGCTTCGTGCTGCGGGCGCAGCGGGACCGCTTCTGGCCGCTCAAGGTCATCAAGGAGCACCTCCTCGAGCACGGGGTCGAGGGCGAGGGGGAGATCACCTCGATCGCCTCCCGGCCCGGGCCCTCGGCGACGATGCACGCCGTGCGGCTGGACCGCAGCGGCCTCTGCTCCCGCGCCGCCGTGGACGACGCCTTCCTCGTCGAGCTCGAGCAGTACGGGATGCTCCCCGAGGGTCAGCTCTTCTACGGCGCGACGGAGCTCGAGATCACGACCGCCGCCCGCGATCTCGCGGCGGAGGGTCTGCACCCCCGGCACCTCGTCATGCTGCGCACCTCCGCCGAGCGCGAGGCGCACATGATCCGCTCGATCGCCTCACCGCGCTCCCGGCCCACGGATCCCGCCTCCCGCGGCGAGGCGGAGGACTACGCGAGGGATCTCGGGGAGTCCATGATCACCCTGCACAGCTCCCTCCTCCGGTCGCGGCTGCGGGGCAGCTGACCGGCGGATCCTCGGTTCGACGCCCCGTCGTCGGGGCGTCGGCGGGGCGGGACCGTGACCGGTCCGTGACCCGATCGCGGCGCGTTGCTTCCGGCGCGCCGCCCCTTCGCGCTACGCTGAGCCGGTGCTCCCATCTTCCCCGTCGGGAGCCGGAACCCGGAGGCAGCTGTGAACGCCACTCGCGGCGATGATCGACAGGCGCAGTCCACTGTGCCCGCGGAACCCCAGCAGGGAGTGCTCTTCGACGAGGTCGTCGACACTCCCGGAGAGCTCGGGTACCGCGGTCCTGCCGCGTGCAAGGCCGCCGGCATCACCTACCGCCAGCTGGACTACTGGGCCCGCACGGGCCTCGTCGAGCCTGGTGTGCGCGCCGCGTCCGGCTCGGGCAGCCAGCGCCTCTACGGCTTCCGCGACATCCTCGTGCTGAAGGTCGTCAAGCGCCTCCTCGACACGGGCGTCTCCCTGCAGCAGATCCGGGTCGCCGTCGGCGCCCTGCGCGAGCGCGGGATCGACGACCTCGCCGAGATCACCCTCATGAGCGACGGCGCCTCCGTCTACGAGTGCACCTCCGCCCAGGACGTCTTCGACCTCGTCCAGGGCGGCCAGGGCGTCTTCGGCATCGCCGTGGGCCGCGTCTGGCGCGAGGTCGAGAGCGAGCTCTCGGTGCTGCCCGGGGTCAACCCGGCCGACGATGCCGAGCTGGCCCTGCACGACGAGCTCGCCGCCCGTCGCCGCAACCGCGCCGCCGGCTGAGACCGGGCGCACCGCCGGCCTCGGCCGGCATCCGCAGACCGCGCACGAACGGCGGGCCCCCGGGGGAGGGGCCCGCCGTTCGTGCGCGGTAGCCGCATGCCCGGCGCCGCAGGGGCGCGGGGCGGCGGGCTCAGGAGTGCTGTCGGGAGTCGAGCACGCGGCGCAGCAGCGCGTCGAAGTCCTCGGTGAGGCGCTTGCCGGAGGCGCCCTCGTAGCGGTGCAGCGGCACGGCACCGCCCTGCGCCTGCTGCAGGCCCACGCGCTCCTCGATGACCGGCTCGAGCACGAGGTCGCCGAAGAGGTCGCGCAGCTCCGCGAGACGGTACTGGTGCTCGACCGAGCGGGGCCGGTAGCGGTTCACGGCGAGGCCCAGCGGCATGAGCCGGGGTGCGATGCCGTCCTCCCGCATCTCCGAGGCGAGCTTGAGCGCGCGATCGGCGGCGGTGACGGCGAAGAAGCCCGGCTCGGAGACCACGAGGGCGCGGTCCGAGGCGGCGAGGGCCGTCTGCGTGAGCCCGTTGAGCGACGGCGGGCAGTCCACGAGCACGAGGTCGTACTGGTGGGTGCGCTTGTCCAGCGCCTCCCGCAGCCGGCGCACGTCCTTCGCGGCAGGGGCCGGGGAGTCCAGGAGCGCGGAGCGACCCGTGCCCGGGATCAGGTCGAGATGGGAGGACTCGCCCTCCGACCACGGCACCGGCACGATGGAGCGGTCCACCGTCTCCGTGCGCGGGGAGGAGAGGACCTCCGCGATGTCGAGACCCGTCGCGGGCTCGCCCAGCAGCCCGAGGGTCGAGTCGCCCTGCGGGTCCAGGTCGATCACCAGGGTGTTGATCCCCTGGTGGAGAGCGGCCGAGGCCAGCCCGAGGGTCACGGACGTCTTGCCGACGCCGCCCTTCAGCGAACACACACTCACGATGAACACCCGGGCAGTCTACCGATCCGCGGGGCAGGAGCCCGGTAGCCTTCCCGAGGGCCGCACCACAGACCGCAGACCGGGCGGTCGTCGGACCGCGCAGGACGGAGCAGGATGTCGCAGATCACGCACGAGCTGGTGCTCGAGGTGCTCGAGGGCTGCGCGCCCTCCGCCCTCGCCGAGGCGCGGCGGCTGGGCCCGGCGGCGGTGCGCACCCCCACCGAGCTGAGCCTGCGCACCGCCGACCTCGACGGCGTGCGCGCCCTCCGCCGCGTGGTCGCGGCCTCGACGACGCTCACCGCCGCGGCGCGCCGTCCCCGGGAGCTGCTCGAGACCTCGCTCCAGCAGCGGATCGCGGCCCTCCTCGAGGACATGGCCCGCCAGCGCCCCCGGCAGGTGTTCCACGGGCTCCGGCTCGAGGCCGCCGGCGCGGACTCGACGGACATGCGCCGTCTCGCGGAGGCCCTCGCCGACGCGGCCGGCCTGCCGGTCGACGACCAGGACGGCGACCTCGTGGCCCGGGTGCGGCGCACCCCGAGCGGCGAGGCCGGCTGGCAGGTGCTCCTGCGCACCACCCCGCGGCCGCTCGCGACGCGCACCTGGCGCACCGTGAACTACCCGGGCGCCGTCAACGCGACGATCGCGGCGACCGTGCTCGACCTCCTCGACGTGCAGGCCGAGGACTCCCTGCTGGACATGACCTGCGGCTCCGGCACCTTCCTCGTCGAGCAGCTGCACGTGGCCGCCCCCGCGCGGGCCGTGGGCGTCGACCTCGACCCCGACGCGATCGCCGCGGCCACCGCCCACCAGCGCGCGGCGCGGCGCCGCGGGCGGATCGACTGGATCACGGGGGACGTCCGGGAGGTCCCGATCGAGGGCGGATTCACCCGGATCCTCACCAACCCGCCGTGGGGCACACTGCACGGGGACCACGCGAGCAACGAGCAGCTGCTCGCCGACCTCCTGGATCGCGCGGCGGCACTCGCGGCGCCCGGGGCACGGCTCGGCGTGCTCACCCACGAGATCCGGCGTATGCACGCCGTCCTCGAGCGGCCCGGCACCGCCTGGGCGCTGCGGGACGAGCACCGCTTCTTCCAGAAGGGGCACCACCCGCGGCTGTTCCTGCTCACGCCACGCTGAGGGGCGCGCGGGTCAGATGCCGCGGCGACCCTCGCGGAGCGCCGCGAGCCCGGCCAAGTCCCCCTGGATCTGGACGCGGGCGACCTCGTCGCGTCCCGTCACCCACAGGAGCAGCTCGAGCACCTCGCCGTGCACGCGCAGGCTGCCCTCCGCACGGCGCGGCCCCACCTGCTTCCCGCCGCGCGGCGAGACCAGCGTGACCCGGGCGTCGACCCGCAGGGAGAGCCGCGCGAAGACGCCGATGCCGCGCCAGGCCGCACGCTCGACCTCCGGGGTGATCCGGCGCGGGCGCCAGCCGTCCTGCGCGCGGCGCAGGTCCTCGTGGTGGATGAGCAGCTCGAGGTCGCCGGTGAGCGCATCGGCGCGCCCGGCGGGGGAGAGACGCCCGGGGCCCTCGCGCAGGAGCGCGACCTTCTGCTCCCAGGGGAGGCCGAGCGCCGCCTCCTTGCGCTGCGTGAGCGCCGTCCCTGCGGGGCCCGGGAGCGCGCCGCCGAGCTGCAGCGTCCAGAAGCGCTCGCGCAGCAGCAGGTGGTCGAGCAGATCGCGCGCGCCCCATCCCGGCAGGATCGTGGGCGCGGCCGGGCCCAGCTGCGCGAGGGCGTCGGCGATCTGGGCGCGCTCGGACCGGGGATCCGGGCCGGCGGCGCCGTCGGCGGGGCGGGGGTCGCTGGAGGGCGTCATGCCTGCATCCTAGGAGCGGGTCGCCGGGACGGTCACGGGGAGCGCACAGGGTGCGCGGGCGCGCTCGGCGCCGAGGCGGCCGGCCGTGGCAGGCCGCCCCGGCGGGCCGTCAGGCCGGCGAGCTGAAGGCCGCGTCGAAGGACGTCTCCGAGGCCGGGTAGTCGAAGCGGCGCAGCACCTCGATGGCCTCTGCGGCGCCGTGCAGGCGGTCCATGCCCGCGTCCTCCCACTCGATGGAGATCGGCCCCTCGTAGCCGATCGAGCGCAGGGCGCGGAAGGCCGCGTCCCACGGCACGTCCCCGCGGCCGAAGGAGACGAAGTCCCAGCCGCGCCGCGGATCTCCCCAGGGCAGGTGCGAGCTCAGGCGCGTGTTCCGCCCCGTGATCCGCACCCGGATGTCCTTGCAGTCCACGTGGTAGATGCGGTCCGCGAAGTCGGTGATGAAGGAGACCGGGTCGATCTCCTGCCACAGGAAGTGCGAGGGATCCCAGTTCAGCCCGAAGGACTCCCGGTGCCCGATCGCCTCGAGGGTGCGCTGCGTGGTCCAGTAGTCGTAGGCGATCTCCGAGGGGTGGACCTCGTGGGCGAAGCGCACCCCGCACTCCTCGAAGACGTCGAGGATCGGGTTCCAGCGGTCCGCGAAGTCCTGGTAGCCCTGGTCGATGACGTCCTGCGGGACCGGCGGGAACATCGCCACGTACTTCCAGATGCTCGAGCCCGTGAACCCGACGACCGTGTCGACCCCGAGCTTCTGCGCGAGCCGGGCGGTGTTCTTCATGTCCTCCGCGGCCCGCTGCCGGACGCCCTCGGGGTCGCCGTCGCCCCAGACGGCGGGACCGACGATCGCCTCGTGGCGGAAGTCGATCGGGTCGTCGCAGATCGCCTGGCCCTTGAGGTGGTTGGAGATCGTCCAGACCTTCAGCCCGTGCTTCTCGAGGATCCCGAGCCGCTCGGCGACGTACTCCTCGTCGTCCCAGCGGCTCGCGTCCAGGTGCTCGCCGGAGACGGCGATCTCGAGGCCGTCGTAGCCCCAGCCGGCCGCGAGCTCCGCGACCTCGTCGAGGGTGAGATCGGCCCACTGGCCGGTGAAGAGGGTGTGGGGGTGCGCCATGCTGCAGTGCTCCTTCGCAGGGTGGTCGATGGCAGGACAGGGGGAGGACGAGCGAGGGGCCCGCCCCGGGGGAGCCGGGCTCCCGGGTCAGAGGGTGACGGTGCGGCCGCCGTCGGCGTCGGAGGCGATGACCGCGTCGAGCACGCGCTGGAGGGCGAGGCCGTCGGCGAAGTCGGGGGCGTAGGCCTCGCCGCCGGCGATCGCGGCGAGCAGGTCGTGGGCTTGGTTCGTGAAGGCGTTCTCCCAGCCCAGGATGTGGCCCTGCGGCCACCAGCCCTCGAGATAGGGGTGCTCGGGCTCGGTCACGAGGATCCGGGAGAACCCCTGCTCGGTCACGGGCACCGTGGTGTCCAGGAACCACAGCTCGTCGAGGGACTCGAGGTCGAAGCGCAGCGCCCCGCGGGTCCCGTACAGCTCGAGGGTGAGCGCGTTCTTGCGGCCCGTGGCCATGCGGCTCGCCTCGACGGAGGCGATCGCCCCGCCGTCGAGCTCGAGGGTCGCCCAGGCCGCGTCGTCGACCGTGACCTGCTCCGGCCCGTCCGCGCCGGGCCGCTCGGGGACCATCGTCGCGAGGCGGCCGCGCACGGCGCTCACGCGCTGCCCGGTGAGGAACTGGACCTGGTCGATCGCGTGGGATCCGATGTCGCCCAGGGCGCCCGAGCCCGCGGTCTCCGCGCGCAGGCGCCAGCTCATCGGCGCCTGCTCGTCGACGAGCCAGTCCTGGAGGTAGAAGGCGCGCACCTGGCGGATCTCGCCGAGGCGCCCCTGCGCCACGAGATCGCGGGCGTGGGCGAGGGCCGGGACGCGCCGGTAGGTGTGGCCGAGTGCCGCGACCTGGCCGCGGGCCCGGGCGGCCTCCGCGGCGGCGACCATGCGCTCGGCCGAGGCGGTGTCGTTGGCGAGCGGCTTCTCGCACAGCACGTGCTTTCCCGCCTCGAGCGCGGCGATCGCGATCTCGGCGTGCAGGTGGCCGGGGGTGCAGATGTCGACGACGTCCACGTCCTCCCGCTCGAGCACGGCGCGCCAGTCCGTCGCGTGCTCCTCCCAGCCGAGCCGCGCGGCCGCCTCGCCGACGGCCTCCTCGTCCCGCCCCACGAGGACCTTGCGCGCCACGGGCGGGCCGTCGAAGGCGGCGCCGACGGTGCGCCAGGCCTGGGAGTGGGCTCGGCCCATGAAGGCGTAGCCGACGAGGGCGACGCCGAGGGGACGATCGGCGGGGAGGGGCATGGAGCTGCTCCTTGCGACGGTGGGAGGGGGCGGCGCGACGGGACATCGCGGCAGAGGCTCCACACTATGCCGCGGATCACTCCGGACCAAGGACGGCCCGGACCCCGGCGCGGTCTCCCGCGCGGCGGCCGTGCCGCACACTGGGACGGTGAAGCGGAACGTGCGGGCATGGATGAGGGCCGAGGTCGTCGAGGGGACCGAGGTGGCGCTGCTGGTCGCCGTCTCCCGGGCGCCGATCGCCGAGGAGGAGCTCACGGTGACCGCGGGCGGCGAGCCGGCGAGCGTCGTCGAGAGCCGCGACCCGGCCGGGAACCGGCTGCACGTGCTGGGCCCGCTGCCCGCGGGGACGCTCGAGATCACCTACACGGCGACGGGGGTGGAGCCGGCTCCGGTGCAGGAGCCCGAGCCCGTCGACGCGGTGGTGCACCTGCGGCCGTCGCGCTACTGCGAGGTGGACGAGTTCGGTCGCATCGCCCCGGAGGTGGTGGGGGAGCGGACCGGCCTCGACGCCGCCCGCGCCGTCGTGGACTGGGTCCACGGCCACCTCGACTACGTGCCCGGCTCCAGCACGATCTCCGACTCCGCGCGCAGCACCTACGTGTCCCGCCAGGGGGTGTGCCGCGACTACGCCCATCTCACCGCGACGCTGCTGCGGGCGAGCGGGATCCCGGCGCGCTGCACCTCCGTCTACGCCCCGGGGCTCTCGCCGATGGACTTCCACCTCGTGGTCGAGGCGCTCGTCGAGGACTCGTGGCGCGTGCTCGACGCGACGCACCTGGCCCCGCGCGCCTCGATGGTGGCGATCGCGAGCGGCCAGGATGCCGCGGAGACCGCCTTCATGACGACGCTCACCGGGGACGTGCAGCTCACCGCGATGCAGGTCTCCGCGGTCGTGGACCCGGAGCTCCCCGTCGAGCGCTGGGACGAGCCGGTCGTCCTGCGCTGACGGGGCCCGCCGCCGGGATCAGGCGGGGGAGTGCCCCTCGCCGTCCTCGGGAGCCGGGTGCTCCTCGGAGCCGTCGGTCGACGACGGATCGGTGGGCTCCTGCGGATCGGCGGCCCCGTCGGTCGCGGTCCCGTCGTCGAGCCCCGCGAGGTACTGCTCGACCTCCGCGGCGATGTCCTCCGCCGAGGGGACCTCCGCGGTGACACCGGCGGTGATCATGCGGTCGTAGCGCTGCTCGAGGCCGTGCACCATCTCCTGGAGCTGCTCCTGCTCCGCGACCTGGGAGGCGATCGCCTCGCGAACGGGGATCGCCTGGGACTCGAGCGCGCCGACCGGCAGCTCCGGACCCTGCTCCTCGCGCACCGCGCGCAGCAGCGCGATCGCGGCATCGGGGTAGGTGGCGTCGTGGAGGTACTGCGGCACGTGCGCGACGAGGCCCACCACGTCGTGACCGGACTCCGCGAGGCGCAGCGTCAGCAGTGCCGTGAACGGCGCGCGCAGGCGGAAGGTGCCCGGCATCGTGCGCCGCACGGAGATCGAGTCCGGCTTGCCGGCGAAACGGGTCACCGGGAGCTCGCGGGTGTGGGGGACCGGCGCGGGGAAGCCCTGCAGCAGGAGCGTGCGCTCGATGCCGAGCTGATCGACCACGATCCGGAGCGCGCTCGCGACGCGCTCCCACTGGAAGGACGGCTCGGGCCCGGTGAGCAGGAAGAAGGGCTCGCCATCGGGGTCGATGACCTCGTGCAGCAGGATCTCCGGGCGCTCGTAGTCCGCGAAGTGGTCGAGCTCGAGGGTCACCTCGGGGCGGCGCCCCGCGTAGTCGTGCACCTGGTCCATGTCCAGGCGGCCCACGACCCGGCTCGAGAGCGAGTTCAGGAGGTGGTCGTCGACGAGGTCCTGCACGGAGCCGGCGTCGGAGAACGCCCCGAGCGTCACGAGCAGCGTGCGCCCGCGCAGGGACCGGGAGTCGACATGGCTCTCGTAGCTGAACAGGGTCGTGGCATCCATGATGACCTCCTCGAGGACAGGTGAAGACGTCTCCTGCAACGAGCCCTCACTGCGGCGTATTCCCCCTGTGACGCCCTCGGTGCTCAGGTGAGCAGGGCCACGGTGTCCGCTCCGAGCCGGATCGCGAGCGCGCCGGTCACGACGAGGAACACGATCCGCACGAAGCGCGATCCGAAGCGCAGCGCGAGCCGCGCGCCGAGGTAGCCGCCCGTGAGGTTCGCGACCGCGAGCACGGCCCCCAGCAGCCACCACACCTGACCCTGCAGCCCGAAGACGAGCAGGGCGCCGATGTTCGTGGTGAGGTTCGCGATCTTCGCGTGCACGCTCGCCTCGAGGAACCCGTAGCCGAGCCATGCGACCATCGCGATGATGAAGAACGACCCGGTGCCGGGTCCCAGCACCCCGTCGTACAGACCCACGCCGCCGCCGATCGCCCCGGCGCGCAGCACGTGCCCGCGCCCCTCGTGCCGCGGGCGGTGCACGAGCCCCATCGTCGGGCGCAGGAGGGTGTAGGCGCCCACCGCGAGGATCGCGACGAGCACGATCGGCGTCATCCAGGCCCGGGGGATGAACGAGGCGAGACCGGCGCCCGCGGCGCTCCCGGCGAGCGCGCACACCACCAGCGGCAGCACGGTCGCGAGCACCGGCGTCACCCGGCGCACGTAGGTGAGCGTCGATGTCGCCGTGCCCGCCGCGCTCGCGACTTTGTTCGTGCCGAGCACGGTCGCGGTCGAGGTGTCCGCCGGGAGGCCGGTCAGCAGCGCCGGCAGCTGGACGAGGCCGCCTCCGCCCACGACCGCGTCCACCCACCCCGCGACGAAGGCCGCCGCGATCAGCAGGACGAGGGTCAGGGTGCCGAGGTCGGCGAGCTGGTCGAGGAGGGGCACCCGTGCACAGTAGGGGATCCTCGGCAGGGGAGCGGCCATGATCCAGGTACCGCTGTCCCCTGGTAGGACCGGCGCCCACCTGGTGCGATGATCGCCAGATCCGGCGTGCCGCGAGGCGCACGGCGCAGGGCGCGGAGGGGAACACCGCGCGCCGAGCGCCCCGGTCGCCTACCGTGAGCCCACCATCGCCACGGAGACCCACCACACCTCGGAGAGGAGCGCCACCGTGCCCAGCCCCACGCTCGCTGACGTCGCCCGCGAGGCCGGCGTGTCCAAGGGGACCGCCTCGAAGGCGCTCAACGGCGTCACCGGGGTCTCGGCGGGGACCCGCGAGCGGGTGGCGGCGGCCGCCGCGGCGCTGGGATGGACGCCCTCCTATGCGGCGCGGGCGCTGTCGCGGGCGTCGACCGGGGTGTTCGGCCTCGCGCTCGCGCGCAGCTCGGAGACGGTGGGCACGGAGAGCTTCTTCATGGCCATGGTCGCGGGGCTCGAGGAGGAGCTCGCGCTCACGGACCGCGCCCTGCTGATCCAGCTCGTGCCGGATGTCGAGGCGGAGTCGGAGCTGCTCGCGCGCTGGGCGGCGGAGCGGCGGGTGGACGGGGTGGTCCTGCTCGACGCCCGCTCCGAGGACCCCCGGGCCGCGGTGATCGAACGCAGCGGTCTGGCCGCGGCGGCGATGGCGAGCTCCCCGCTCTCGCCGATGATCTCGCGCCTCGCCGTGGACGAGGACGAGCGGATGGACCTCGTGCTGGACCGGCTGATGACGGCGGTGGACGACCTGCCCGCCGGGGCCGGCCGGCACCTGCTGTACCTCGGCGGTCTGCCCCAGTTCCAGCACGTCATGGCGCGGGAGCGACGGTTCCGTGAGCGCTGCGGCGCGGCGGGGGTGGGCGCCTCGGTGCTGCACTCGGACTACCAGCAGCACGACGTGTCCCGGTGGACGCGGGAGGTGCTCGCCCTGCACCGCGAGGCGGGTTGTCTCGGAGTGGTGGTCGACAACGACCTGCTCGCCGCGCAGCTGCTGGTGGAGCTCGGGAAGGACGGGGTGCGGGTGCCCGAGGATCTCGCGATCGTGGCGCTCGAGGACTCGATCCTCTGCACGGTGACGAGTCCGGCGATCACGGCGCTGCACCGCGACACGCGGGAGGCGGGCCGGCTGCTCGCGCGGCTGCTCGTGCGCCACATCGAGGAGGGAACGCTCACGGAGGACATCGGCCCCGGTGGGATGGTGGTGCGGGGGAGCGGGTGACCGAGCGGTCACCGAAACCGGTTGCGATCGTGACCGGTTCGTGACCCGTGTCACGGGCGTTTATTCGTCGCCAAGGCCTATTTTCTCTGCAACGGATCAAGGTCGATCCGCGGCTCCAACGGCGGAGCCCACCCAGAGAGGCAGTGGCCACCATGACCCATCGCGGCACGCTCGGCAGTTCCCCTTCTCCTTCCCGTCTCCTCCCGCAGCTGCCCTCCACGCGGCGCGGATTCCTCGCGGTCACCGGCGCCGTGGGCGGCGCGGCCGCCCTCGCGGCCTGCGGCGGCGCGACCGGCGGCGGCGCCGGCGGCGGCTCCGACGACGGCGGCGACCTCCAGGGCGTCGGCAACAACGGCCAGGCCGGCAGCGGCCGCAAGGGCGACGCGGCGGACCAGCTCTACATCGCCGGCTTCCAGTGGAGCCCGCCCACCAACTTCAACACCTTCGCCGGCGCCCCCGCCTGGCCCGCCTCCGGCAACGTCGCCCAGTACGTCTACGAGACCCTGCTGCGCTTCGACATCGTCACCGGCGAGCTGCTCCCGGGCCTCGCCAAGGAGTACAAGGCCGAGGGCACCGACTCCGTCTCCCTCACCCTCCAGGACGGCATCACCTGGAGCGACGGCATCGAGTTCACCGCGGACGACGTCCTCTACACCTTCGAGCTCGGCAAGATCGACCCGAGCCTCGGCATCGCCTCCTTCTGGATCGAGGCGGACGAGATCACGGCGGACGGCAACACGATCAACATCGCGATCAACAAGGACCGCAAGAACGTGGGCAGCGTCCTCACCCAGCTCGCCCAGCAGTTCATCGTCCCCAAGGCCGTCTTCGAGAAGGCCGCCGAGGAGACGGGCAACAAACTCGCCACCTGGGAGACCACCGAGCTGCTCGGCACCGGCCCCTTCACCCTCGAGCTCGCCGACCAGACCCAGATCATCCTCGCCCGCAACGACAGCTACTGGGGCAAGGACTTCTACGGCGGCCTCCCGCCGATGACGAAGATCATCCACCCGATCTTCAAGTCCAACGAGGACGGCAACCTCAAGTTCCAGAACGGCGAGCTCGACGTCATGCAGCAGTTCGTCCCGCAGCTGTGGAAGATGTGGGAGGGCGGCAAGCCCGTGGGCACCTACCTCCAGGACAAGCCGTACTTCACGCCCGGCTCGATGCCGATGCTGCTCATCAACACCACCAAGCCCGGGCTCGACGACCCCGCCGTGCGCAAGGCCCTCGCGCACGCCGTGGACTACGGCTCGATCGCCGAGACCGCCATGTCCGGCTACTCCGCGGAGGTCCAGGCCTCGCTCGTCATCCCCGGCGGCGCGGAGGACGCCTTCCTCGACGTCGAGAAGGCGAAGGCGGACGGCTGGAGCTTCGACGCGGCGAAGGCCGAGCAGCTGCTCCAGGACGCCGGCTACGCGAAGGGCTCCGACGGCTTCTACGCCAAGGACGGCGTGAAGCTCGGCCCCTGGAAGCTCATCACCCCGCAGGGCTGGACCGACTGGAACGCGGCGCTCGAGATCGTCGCGAAGAACCTCCAGGCGATCGGTGTGGACGCGGCGACGAACTTCCCGCAGCAGGCCCAGGTGACGACCTCCATCCAGAACGGCGACTTCGATCTCGCCTGCTGGTACGTGGCCGGCACGAACCCCTCCACGCCGTGGCAGCGCTTCAGCGACGTCATGAGCAACGTCGACATGGTCGAGCTCGGCCAGACCGCCTACCGCAACTACGGTCGCTGGGAGAACGGCGAGGTCAACGACCTGCTGCAGGCCGCGGCCGCCGCGGCCGACGACGCCGCCAAGAAGGAGGCCATCGGCGCGCTCGACGACCTGTACCGCAAGGAGGTCCCGGCCTTCCCGCTCATGTACCGGCCGGACGAGTTCTTCGAGTTCAACGCCATCAACTGGTCGAACTTCCCGACCGAGGAGAACGACTACGCGCCGCCGATGTTCCGCGGCGCCGGCAACGGCTGGATCTTCAAGCTCAAGAAGATCGGCGGCTGAGGGCACCCGTGAACCTCGGCCGTTACATCCTGCAGAAGACGGGGTGGTACCTGGTCGCGCTGGTGGCAGCAGTGGGTCTGAACTTCCTGCTGCCCCGGCTCGTCCCGGGCAACCCCGTGGACGTGATCGTCTCGAACCTGACCCGCGGCGGCTCCATCACCGGCGAGCAGCAGCAGCAGATCTACGAGACCTACGTGGCGGAGTTCGGGCTCGACAAGCCGCTCTGGGAGCAGTTCTTCACGTACCTCGGGAAGGTGTTCACGGGCGACCTCGGCACCTCCTTCGCGAACTACCCCGCCTCCGTCAACGACCTCGTCGGCCAGGCCCTGCCCTGGTCCGTCGCGGTCCAGCTGCCCGCGATCCTCATCGGCTGGGTGCTGGGCAACCTCGTCGGCGCGATCGCGGCGTTCCGCGGCGGGAACTGGGACCGGAGCGTGTTCACCAGCTCGCTGTTCCTGTCCTCCATGCCGTACTACTGCCTCTCGATCCTGCTGCTGTACGTGCTCGCCGTGGTCGCCGGGGTGTTCCCGGTGGGCGGGGCGTACTCGCTGGGCCTCACCCCGGAGCTGAGCGCGGAGTTCCTCTGGGACGCCGTGAGCTACTACTGGCTGCCGTTCCTGTCCCTCGTGATCGTCTTCATCGGCGGTCAGGCCGTGGGCATGCGCTCCATGGCGATCTACGAGCTGGGCGGCGACTACGTGAACTACGCCCGGGCCATGGGCATCCTCGACAACACGATCACGAAGTACATCTTCCGCAACGCGATGCTCCCGCAGATCACGGGGCTCGCGCTGTCGATCGGCACCCTCGTGGGCGGCGCGCTCATCACCGAGCTCGTCTTCAACTACCCCGGGGTGGGCACGCTGCTGTTCAACGCGATCTCGCAGAACGACTACCCGGTGATCCAGGCCATCACGCTGATCATCACGGTGGCGGTGCTGCTGGCCAACTTCGCCGTGGAGATCGTCTACGGCTTCGTCGACCCGCGGATCCGCGCGGCCAAGTCCGGGGAGAAGTGACATGTCGACTCCGAACGCACCGGTGACCGACGAGAAGTCGGCACCTCGCAGCAACCCGTTCCGCAGCTTCAACTTCTCCACCCGGTTCTGGGTCTCGCTGGTGATCGTCGTCGCCGTCGTCGTGCTCGGCCTGGCCGGCTTCCTCTACCCCACGGGGTCGGGGGAGAAGGTCGGCTCGCTGTACGACGCCCCCGGCGGCGGGCTCCCGCTCGGCACGGACAACTTCGGGCACGACGTGCTCGCCGTGCTCATGGCGGGCACCCGCACCTCGCTGATCATCGGCCTCGTCGCCGGGACCATCGCGACCGCGATCGGCGTCGCCGTCGGCCTGGTCGCCGGCTTCGTCGGCGGCTGGCTCGAGGAGGTCCTCATGGGCATCACCAACGTGGTGCTCGCGATCCCCTCGATCATCGTGCTGATCCTCATCTCGATCTCGCTGCCGCAGAGCAGCATCTGGTCGCTCGCGGTCGTCATCGGGATCACCGCCTGGCCCTGGACGGCACGCGCCGTGCGCGCCCAGGCCTCCTCGGTCGCCACCCGCGAGCACATCGACGTGGCCCGGCTCTCCGGCGCGCGGCTGCCCAGCATCCTGCTGGTGGACGTGCTGCCCTACATCCTGTCCTACGCGGTGATGGCCTTCGTGCTGCAGGTCTCCGGCGCGATCCTCGCCGAGTCGGCGCTGTCGATGCTGGGCCTCGGCCCTTCGGGGACGGACTCGCTCGGCACCCAGCTGCACTGGGCGCTCGCCTTCCAGGCGGTCGCCACGGGCGCATGGTGGGCCTTCCTGCCGCCCACGATCGTGCTCACCCTCGTCTCCTTCGGCTTCCTGCTGCTGCAGGCGAGCCTCGACGAGGTCTTCAACCCCCGCCTGCGGCGCGGCAAGAAGAAGCAGATGAAACAGGCCGCGGCCCGCCGTGCGAAGGAGGCCGCCGCGCTCGCCGCCGGCGAGCAGGCCCCCGCCGCCGGCGCCGATCCCCGGCCCGTCCCCACCAGCGCAGGAGGAGCGGCATGAGCCACGCCACCACCCCGCCCGCCCCCGCATCGGCAGGGACCAAGGACCGGTCGGGCCTGCTCGCCCGGGTCACCGACGTCCGCTCCGTGTACGGCGGCGGCGAGCAGGACTTCACCGCCGTCGACGGGGTCTCCCTCGAGCTCGGCGAGGGGGAGATCCTGGGTCTCGCCGGCGAGTCCGGCTGCGGCAAGACGACGCTCGGCAACACCCTCGCGATGATCGCGACCCCGCCGCTGTACGTGCTCTCCGGCACGCTCGAGATCGACGACGAGGTCATCGACCTCTCGACGCTCTCCCCGGCGGACGTCAAGCGCCACCGCCCCTACCGCGGCAGCACCGTCTCGATGCTGCCGCAGGGCGCGATGAACGCGATCAGCCCGACGGTGCGGATCCGCAGCCTCGTCCACGACGTCATGAGGGCCCACCGCACCGGAGTCTCGAAGGACGAGGCGCTGGACCGGGCCCGGGACCGGCTGAAGATGCTCGAGATGCCGGTGCGCGTGCTCGATTCGTACGCCCACCAGCTCTCCGGCGGCATGAAGCAGCGCGTCATCACCGTGATCTCGACGCTGCTGGACCCCCGGCTGCTGATCGCGGACGAACCCACCTCCGCCCTCGACGTCTCCAGCCAGCGCATGCTCGTGGAGATGCTGCTGGCGATGGTGGAGCAGCGGATCATGTCCGGCGTCGTCTTCGTGACGCACGACCTGCCCGTCCTCTCGCAGGTCTCGGACAAGCTCGCGATCATGAACGCCGGCTCCATCGTCGAGATGGGACCCACGCGCCAGCTCGTCGAGGACCCGCAGCACCCGTACACCAAGAAGCTGCTCTCCTCGGTGCTGGACCCGACCGCGGAGACCCGGGAGCGCGGCCGCGACCGCGCCCGGGGCGGGGCGCCCACCCCGGCACCGAGCACGGAGGAGGCACGATGACCGAGAGCACCACCGGACACGCCGCGGCCCCGGGCGACGACGCCGGCGGGATGATCACCCGCTCCGAGGCGGGGACGCCGCTGCTGTCCTGCCGCGACCTGACGAAGACGTTCAGCGTCGCGGGCGGCAGCATCACGGCGGTGGACTCCGTGAGCCTCGACTTCCCCGCCTCGAGCGTGCTCGCGGTTGTGGGGGAGTCCGGCTCCGGCAAGTCGACCCTCGCGCGGATGCTGCTGCGGCTCATGCCCGCGACCTCCGGCACGATCACCTTCCGCGACCAGGACGTCACGAGGATCAAGGGCCAAGAGCTGCGGTCCTACTGGTCCGAGGTGCAGGCCGTGTTCCAGGATCCCTTCGCCTCCTTCAACCAGTTCTTCACCGTGGGCTCGCTGCTGCGCCGCAGCCTCAAGCTCGCGGGCGTGGAGAAGGAGGAGGGCGACCACCTCATCGAGGAGTGCCTGGGGTACGTGGGCCTCACGCCCAAGGAGGCGCTGCACAAGTTCCCGCACCAGATGTCCGGCGGGCAGCGGCAGCGCGTCATGGTCGCCCGCGCGCTCATGATGCGGCCGACGGTCCTCCTCGCGGACGAGGCGACGAGCATGCTCGACGCGTCGCTGCGCGTGAACGTCCTCAACGTGCTCCACGACCTGCGCCACGAGCTGGGCCTCACGGTCCTGTTCATCACCCACGACATCGGCCAGGCCTGCTACCTCGCCGATCGCGTCGCGGTGATGGAGCACGGCGTCGTCGTCGAGCGCGGCAGCACCGAGGAGGTCATCTTCGCGCCGCAGGCGGAGTACACCAAGCGCCTGCTCGCGGACGTCCCGGACCTCCGGGGCAGCCTCAAGCACCACGCCTGAGCGACAGGCACGACCGGCCCGGTGGTCGATGGGGCAGACCCCACGCCCACCGGGCTCTGTCGTGCCCGCGGGGCGGGGCGAATACTGCCGCCGTGGCGATGACGCTGAGCGATCCTCCCGTCCCTGCGGACTGGGCGCGGCACACCCCCACCTCCGACCCGGGGCCCTGGTCGGCGCTGCTCGACGCGGTACCGCCGCAAGCCGCCGAGATCGGGCGGGTCGTGCGGAACCTCGGCGCCCACTACCGGGGCCAGGAGGCCGACCTGCCACCCGCGACCCGCGGCGACGTCGACCTGCGCTGGGTCACCGACATGCTCGCCACCGACCAGCGCCGCCACGACGGCCGGCCGCTGCGCGCGGAGCGGCCGGTGGGGGAGCGGCTCCAGGGCTGCTGCCGGACCCCCTGGACCTCGACACGGAGGTCGTCCTGCACGGGGCCCGGGCTTCGTGACGGCGGGGGAGACCTTCCGTCTGGTGCGGGAGTGCCGCATGGACCCGTCGTCCCACGGGGTCGCGCCGGGGATCCCGGAGCTGGCGGGCGAAGGCTTCGTGCTCGCGGAGCTCCTCTGGGAGCTCGCCCACCGCTACGGGGACGAGCTGCTGCTGTGGGACTCCTGGGGCGGGGCTCCCGGGCCGGGTGAGTCGATGGAGCCGACGCTGCTCGAGTTGCTCGACCGTGCCGCCGCGCTGCTCGCCGCCGCCGACGCCGGGAGCGATCAGGCGGAGGCGGAGCTCCATGCCCTCTACGTCTCCGACGCCCGGCTCCACCCGGGGCACGAGGTGGTCCGCCACTCTCCCGTCACCGACGACCCCGTGACGGTGCGCCTGCGGTGACGACCCGCCGCGCGCCCCGTACTGTGGGGGGCATGGCGATCATCCATCGGGCCGATCTGAGCCCCACCAAGCCCGAGATCCTGCACGCCTTCCTCTCCGACCGCAGCTGGGGCGACGGCGGCGAGATCACCGTGCTGGGCGCCTACCGCTTCGACGACCCGGCCGGCGAGGTGGGCGTCGAGTGCCACCTCGTGCAGGCCGGGGACACCGTGTTCCACCTGCCGCTCACCTACCGCGCCGCGCCCCTGGAGGACGGGGAGGACGCCTTCGTGGGCACCATGCAGCATTCGGTGCTGGGGGAGCGGTTCGTCTACGACGGCCTCGGCGACGAGATCGCGATCGACTGCTTCGCCCGCGCGCTCGCCGGGGAGCAGGAGCAGGCCGAGCTCGACGTGTATGACGGCGAGACCCTCGTCGAGCGCCGGCCCCAGTCCGTGCTGCTGCACCTCGAGACCGACGAGGGCGAGGAGGCACCGAGCCTCGCCGCGCTCATGGAGGACGGCGAGCCGTTCACCGTCGCCCGCACCGTCGGCGGGCTCGACGGCTCGGTGCGCCTCGTGGCGAGCTGGGACGGCGGCGAGGGCGTCATCGCCGCCTGCTGACCGGAGCTCTCGACCCGATGCTCGGTGTGTGGCGCGTCATATGGCGGGGGAGTAGCGTCGCGCCATGGCGACCGTCGATCCGGGCCCGACCTCCATCCGTCCGCTCACACCGGAGAGCTGGCCGCTGTTCGAGGCGCTCGTGGACCGGCACGGCGGCATCTTCGGCGGCTGCTGGTGCACGTACTTCCATCCGGACTGCGCGGAGCGCGGGCCCGGCGCGAAGGGGAACCGGGTCTACAAGCGGCAGCTGGTCGAGCAGGGCGTGGCCCGCGCGGCGCTCGTGATCCGCGACGGCGAGGACGGTGAGGAGGCCGTCGCCTGGGCGGAGTTCGGGAAGCCGGAGCAGCTGCCCGGCCTCCACCACCTCACGCAGTACCTCGCCGACCTCGACGCGGAGGGTGAGAGCGAGCCGGACTATCGTGTGACCTGCATCTTCGTCGATCGCCGGTACCGTCGGCACGGGCTCGTGACCCGCGCCCTGGACGGCGCTCTCGACCTCATCGCGCAGGACGGCGGCGGCGTCGTCGAGGGGTATCCGCACGTGCCGCGGGAGAAGAAGGTCTCCGCCTCGTTCCTCTACAACGGCACCCAGAGCGTCTACGAGCGGGCCGGCTTCGCCTTCGTGCGGCCCAAGGGGCAGGTCAACACCGTCATGCGGCGGGAGGTCGCGCCGGCCTGAGGGTGGGCTCAGGCCAGCAGCGCGAGGTCACGCCGCGTGTACCGCAGGTGCGCCCATTCCTCCTCGAGGATCGTGCGCAGGCAGCTGCCCACGGTGGGGTGCCAGCTCGTGTCGCCCCAGGGGTCGTCGCGCTCCTCCTCGAGCTGCGCGGGGGAGACCGCCTCGAGGTACGCGGTGACCGAGTGGTGGCGTTCCGCCCGCACCTCGAGCACCTCCTCGAGGGTCGGGGTGTCGGTGCGGAAGGGGCTCGTGTCCACGCCGAACTCGGCGGCGCCGGTGAAGAGCAGGCCGATCTCGTGGAAGGGCTGCTCCTCGCGGAGGATCGCGCCGTGCAGCCAGGCGTCGGTCGCGAGCACGAGGTGGCGCAGCGTCTGCACGGGCGACCACTCGTCGGGCACGTGCGCCGCCATGAGCTCCGGGGGAGTCGCCTCGATCGTCGTCGCCCAGGCCTGCTGCACGGCGGCCCAGCTCTCGCGCAGCCCGTCGGCCGTGCGGGAGCGGGACTGGGCGCGGCCAGGGAAGAGACGGTCGAGCTCGGCCTCGACGAAGGGCACGACGTCCACGCCGTTGACGATCAGTGTCCCGAACGCCAGATCGTGGCTGTCGATGTCGAGGCCGTTCAGCTCGGCGCCGCGGATCGTCACGACGCTGATGTCGCACTGGCGCAGCCGGGCGCCGCGGAAGCTGGCGCGGACGAAGCTCGCGTCCTCGAACTCGTCGGTGCTCTCGAAGGTCGTCATCGTCCTGGCTCACCGTCCGGGAGAGGGATGGGGATCGATCGGCACCAGTCTGAGCACGGGCCGCGCCGGGGGCAAGGGCTCCCGCGCCGAGCAGGGCGCGGGAGCCGCGGGGAGGGGCTCTCTCGCTCCACTTTACATAACGTACATTATCGGCGTTGTGTACGGAGGTGTGGGAAGGGGCGAGCGGGCTGCGGCGGCGCGCGGGTTGCCCCGGCTCCTTACGCCGGATCCTGAGGAACCCGCCGTCCCGCCGTCCCACGTGGGACATGATCGGTGCACGCCCCGTTCACCCCGGCTCGCCAAGGTCGACGGGTTCGCCGTCCCGACCCGACGGAACCCCTGACCTCACGACATCGGAGACGAAGGATGACCACCCTCATGCGCCGCACCCTTCTCACCACCGCGACCGCCGCCGGCCTCGCCGCCGTCGCCGTCCCCGCCGAGGCCGCGCCGTCGGCCTCCGGCAAGGCGCTGATCGGCAAGGCCCGCAAGGACCAGCTCCACGTGATGACCTTCAACATCCGCATGGACAACTCCACGAACACCCAGCCGGGCGACGCCGACCACTGGCCCGAGCGCCGGCCGCTGCTCGTGGAGCTCCTCGAGCGGGAGCAGCCCACCCTGCTCGGCGTCCAGGAGGCGAAGTACGCCCAGCTCGGCGCCCTCGAGGAGGCGCTGCCGAAGCATCGCATGATCGGCTACGGCCGCCAGGGCGGCAGCCGCGACGAGTACTCCGCGATCCTCTACGACGCCACGCGTCTCGAGGTGCTCGCCTGGGACCAGTTCTGGCTCTCCGACACGCCGGACGTCATCGGCTCCGCCACCTGGGGCAACACCGTGACCCGCATCGTCACCTGGGCGCACCTGCGTGATCTGCGCAGCGGCACCGAGCTCGTGCACGTCAACACCCACTTCGACCACCGCTCCGAGGAGGCCCGGATCCGCAGCGGCGAGGCGATCGCGGCGCTGCTGGAGGACGAGGAGCTCGCCGGGCTCCCGCTGATCCTCACGGGCGACTTCAACTCCCCCGCCCCGAACTCCGGCGCGTACACGACCCTCGTGACCGACGGCCCGCTGCTGGACACCTGGGACAGCGCCGAGAAGCGGCTCACCCCGGCCTGGGGCACGTTCCCCGGCTACGAGGACCCGGTCGAGGGCAACGACCGCATCGACTGGATCTGCACGAGCGAGGGCGTGCGCGCCCTGCGCACGGCGATCAACGTGTGGCGGGACGCCGACGGCCGCTACCCCTCCGACCATGCGCCCGTGCAGACGCTGATCGCCCTCCCCTGATCCCCACCCGCCTCTCCCCCTGTCCGCCGTGACCTGTCCGTGACCTGCGATTTCTCAGACACCCGCCCTCGAAGCGGGGCATGGTGTCAGACTCCTCACAGATGGACGGCGCAGTTCATCGGACGTTCTCACCCCGGTCCTCTCCCGGACGGCGGCGAGCCTCGATCCGGACATGCCCGTCCCCTGGGATGGCGCACGGCCGCCGATCGGGCGGCCCCGGACGGAACGAGGAGCGGATGTCGAGCACGACCACCGGGCAGGGGGCGCCCCCGCGGCGCCGCCGGCTCTCGGGCAGGGGGCGCCGCGACGCGATCTGGTTCCTCGCCCTCGCCCTGCCCAACATCGTCCTCATCGCGCTGTTCACGTACCGGCCGCTGCTGACGAACGTGTACTACTCGATGCTGGACTGGACGCTCGGATCGGCGAGCGCGACCTTCATCGGGCTGGGCAACTACGTCGAGTTCTTCACCTCGACGGCGGGCCACGAGAGCATCCGCATCACCGTGGTCTTCACGCTCGTCACCGTGGGCGGGTCGATGGTGCTCGGCCTGCTGCTGGCCCTCGCGCTGAACGCGCGGATCCCCGGCACCTCGATCGCCCGCTCCGCGGCCTTCGCGCCCTACGTGCTCTCCGGGGTGGGCGTGGGCCTGGTGTGGCTGTTCATCTTCGATCCCGACTTCGGCGTGCTCGCGTGGTTCCTCCGCCAGCTCGGCCTCAGCAGCCCCGAATGGATGAACGATCCGACGATGGCGCTGGTCATGGTCATGGTCGTGTACATCTGGAAGAACCTCGGCTACTGCGCGATCGTCTACCTCGGCGGTCTGCAGTCGCTGCCGCAGGACGTCCTCCAGGCCGCCGCGCTCGACGGCGCCGGCCCCCTGCGACGGTTCTGGTCGATCAGCCTCCCGCTGCTCTCCCCCACGACCTTCTTCCTGCTCATCACGACGATGCTCAGCAGCCTCCAAGCCTTCGACATCCTCCGGATCATGACGCCCACGGGACGCGGCACCAACGCCCTCATCTTCGAGAGCTACCTGCAGGCCTTCGGCGGCTACTCGCGCGCCGGGTACTCCGCGGCGATCTCGGTGGTCCTGTTCCTCATGCTCATCGTCATCACGGTGGTGCAGGTCCGGTTCGTCGAGAAGAAGGTGCACTACGCATGAGCGCCCCCGCCGCCACCTCCCCCGGCCCCGTGACCCCGCCCGTCGGCGAGACGCCGCCCCCGCCGATCCGCCGGCGCGGCGGCCCGTTCTCCCGCGAGAACCTCGCCGCGACGATCCTCACCGGCTACGTCCCGCTGATCCTCGCGACCGCCGTGGTGGTGCTGCCGCTGCTGTGGATGATGATCAGCTCGTTCAAATCGCCGTCGGAGATCCTCACGACGGACCTCGTGGTGCTCCCCTCGGATCCGACGCTGCACAACTACCGGGTCGCGATGACCTCCGTGCCGATCCCGCGGTTCTTCCTGAACTCCGTGATCGTCACCGTGATCGGCGCGACCCTCAAGGTCACCCTCGCGATCATGACCGCCTATGCGCTCGTGTTCGTGCGCTTTCCCGCCAAGCGCATCATCTTCGTGGGCATCCTCGTGGCGCTCATGGTGCCGCCGCAGGTCGCGATCCTGCCCAACTACGTGCTCATCGCCGGCTGGGGCGGCGTCAACACCTACTGGGGAATCATCCTCCCGGGCCTCGGCACCGCCTTCGGCACCTTCCTGCTGCGCCAGCACTTCCTCACGATCCCGCCCTCGATCCTCGAGGCCGCGAGCCTGGACGGCGCCGGCCACTGGGGCAGCATCTGGCGGATCGTCGTGCCGATCTCCCTGCCCTCGATCGCGACGGTCGCCCTCGTGACCGTCGTCAGCGAGTGGAACGATTACATCTGGCCGCTGATCATCACCACCGACTCCTCGATGATGACGCTCCCCGTGGGCCTCACGGCCCTGCAGAACTCCGAGGGGAACACGGGATCCGGCTGGGGGATCCTCATGGCCGGCACCGTCGTCGTCATCATCCCCGTGCTGCTCGTCTTCGCCGCGCTCCAGCGCTACATCGTCTCGGGGCTCACCCAGGGCAGCGTCACCGGCTGACCGCCGCTACGCCCCCTCTCGCACGTCTCCCTCCGCCGTCACCCCTGCAGGTCACCACCTCCCGTCCCGAAAGGACACCCGCCATGACCGGACTCCCCCGCCCCCTCACCGCCTCCACGACCCGGCGCTCCCTGATCGGGCTCGGCGCCGCCGGCGCCGGCGCCCTCGCCCTCGCCGCCTGCGGCGGGCCCTCCGTGGGCGGCGGCTCCGGGGGCAGCGACGGCGGCTCGGCCGCCGAGGAGACCGATTTCTCCTCCGTCGAGCCCGCGACGGAGATCGCCTTCTGGACCAGCCACCCCGGCGGCTCCAAGGACGTCGAGGCCGAGCTCATCACGAAGTTCACCGAGGAGACGGGCATCACCGTCAAGCACGTGACGGCCGGCTCGAACTACGAGGAGATCGCGCAGCGCTTCCAGACGGCCCAGGCCGCCAAGGACGATCTCCCCGCCGTCGTCGTGCTCTCCGACGTGTGGTGGTTCCGCTACTTCCTCGAGGGCAACATCGCCGCCCTGGACCCGATGATCGAGAAGCTCGGCATCGACATCGCGGACTACCGCGACTCCCTCGTCGCCGACTACCAGTACGAGGACAAGCAGTGGGCGCTCCCCTACGGCCGCTCCACGCCGCTCTTCTACTACAACAAGGACCACTTCGCCGCCGCGGGCCTGCCCGACCGCGCCCCGAAGACCTGGCAGGAGTTCGAGGAGTGGGCCCCGAAGCTCACCCAGGGCGACGTCGCCTACATGTACCCCGACCTCGCGGGCTACGCCGGCTGGACCCTCCAGAACGTGCTCTGGGGCCAGGGCACGGCGTGGTCCGACGACTGGACCCTGAAGGTCTCCGACCCGAAGACGATCGAGGCCATGACCTGGGTGCAGGACACGGTCCACTCCGCGGGCTGGGCGCAGGTCGCCTCGAGCGACTCGGCGGACACCTTCGCCGCGGGCGTCTGCTCGACGACGATCGCCTCGACGGGCTCGCTCGTGGGCGTGCTCGAGGCCGCGAGCTTCGACGTGGGCGTCGGCTTCCTCCCCGCCGGCCCGGTCGACGGGCCCGTGTGCCCGACGGGCGGTGCGGGTCTCGGCGTCCCCTCCGCGATCACGCCCGAGCAGCAGCTCGCCGGTGCGATGCTCATCGAGTTCATGGGCCGCCCGGAGTCCACCGTCGCGTTCTCCGGCGCGACCGGCTACATGCCGATCCGCAAGAGCGCCGACGTCTCCGCCCTGCTCGAGAAGACCCCGCAGATCCAGACCGCGATCGACCAGCTCGAGGTCACCCGCACCCAGGACTACGCCCGCGTGTTCCTCCCTGGTGCGGATCAGGAGATGGCGACCGCGGTGGGCTCGATCCTCACCGAGGAGGGCGATGTCGAGAAGGCCATGACGGACCTCCAGACGAAGCTCCAGGACATCTACACCAAGCAGGTCGAGCCGAAGCTCTCCTGACCTCCCGCCCGCCGCGAGCAGGGACGGCGCCCCCGGGCCACGGCCGGGGGCTCCGTCGTCCTCGGTCCCGGTCCTCCGGTTCCGGCTCAGGCGGTCCCGTGCACGACGGCCCGCCCGAGTCGGGCGAGGAGCCACACGAGGAGGACGGTCAGGAGGTCCGCCGCGATCATGAGGAGCATCGCCGGGCCGCCGCTGCCGGCCGAGCGGTCGATGAGGACGTTCCCGCCATCGGCGAACAGGACGGCGATCAGCATGTTGATGAGGTTGTTGGCGACGTGGAAGGCGATCGCGGCCTCGAGGCCGGAGCTCAGCAGGGTGATCGCCGCGGCGCTGACCCCGAACAGCGTGTAGTACGCGATCAGCCACGGGTCTGTCGCGGCGTGGACCAGGCCGAACGCGAGGCTCGAGCCGATGAGCCCGATCGCGACGGCTACGCGCGGGGACCTCGCCCAGGAGGCGATCGCGGGCATCATCGCCCCGCGGAAGATGACCTCCTCGCTCGCCGCCTGGAGCGGCGTGGTGAGCAGGGTGACGAGGATCAGCGCCACGGTCGTCGTGGTGATCGCGAAGGCGGAGAGCATGCCCTGCATCAGGAGGCTCACGACGACGGAGGGGACGAGCAGCAGCGGGGAGAGGACGAGCATCCAGCGCCCGAGCGCCCTCCAGGAGAAGGGTCGCCCGCGGCTCAGCACGTCACGCCAGGGAACCCGGGCGAGCACCATCATGAGGGCGGTGGAGACCACGGCGGTGGCCGCGAGGGACAGGTTCGCGGCGAGCAGCCGCAGCGGGCTCAGCGAGAATCCCGACGGCTCCGCGCCCAGGAGGTCGACCTCCACGAGCTGCGCCACCACGTCCAGGGCGAGCTGCAGCGCGACCATGACGACGAGCGTGGCGACGACGAGGATCGGCGGCGCCCACCAGCGCATGCGCACGTGCGCACCGAACGGATGCCCGGGACGGGTCCCCGTGCGCGGGGCGCGCGAGGGTGGGAGGTCGGAGTGAGCAGGGTCGGTGGGCGGGAGCGCGGGCGATGGCGAGGAGAGCGATGACGAGGAGCTCATGGCCCCCAGCCTCGTCCTCCCGCGCGGGGGGCCTCGCCCTCCCGGCGGTCACCCCGTCGCCCGACCTTCGTCGGGACGGGACGCCGCCGGGCGGGAGGAACGTCGGCCCGCTCCCCCGCCGTGCGGGAGTGCGTCAGGCCGCTGCGGCCTCGCGCAGGCGCGCCTGGTAGGTGGGGTCGGTGCGCTTGAGCCAGCGGATCACCGCGGAGGTCACCGGGATCATCGCGTACTGGACGAGCACCTTGTAGAGGAAGCCGAGCACCGTGTACTGGGCCCACTGCTCGATGGTCGTGATGCCGATCGCCGCGGAGGCGATGGTGCAGAAGATGATCGTGTCCACGAGCTCGCCGAGCCCGGAGGAGGTGAAGAGCCGGCCGATCAGCCCGCGCTCGCCGAGGCGCTGCTTCATGCGACCCACCACGAAGGAGTTCAGGCTCTGCCCGCAGGCGAAGCCGGCCAGACCGGCGAGGACGACGATCCACACCGGGCCGAGCGCGAGCTCGAGGGCCTCCTGCTTCGCCAGGCCGTAGTCGTCGGGGAACGGCGGCAGGGCGATGATCGCCCAGTAGCTGAGGGAGGCGAGGATGCTCGCGGCGAAGGAGACGATGATCGCGCGGCGCGCGGTGCGGGGGCCGTACAACTCGGTGACGATGTCGCCGAGCACGTAGGCGAGGGGGAAGAGGATGAACCCGCCGTCGGTGATGATCTCGAGCCCGGTCCCCGGGACCGTGCCGAAGCTGACCCCCTTGGCGGCGCCGATGCCGGAGAGGATCACCACCGCCACCATGGCGGCGAGGAGGATGTCGAAGTGGGAGGACCCCCGGTCGGCGTAGACGGCGCCGGCCGGGCGTCCAGTGGTCGTGGATGCGTCTGTCGTGGTCACCGGGGAAGGCTACCCAGCCCCTTCCCCCGCGACGTCAGATGCCGCGCGCCGTGTAGTCGACGTCGCTCACGAACGACTCGAAGGAGCTCTCTCCCCCGTGCCACTTCACGGAGTCGCCCGCGAAGGGGCCGGACTCGGAGTACTGCCACAGCTCCCACGCCCACCAGTTGCCGGGCAGGTTCGTCGGCTCGGAGGACTGGTAGGCGGCGAGGAAGAGCGGCGTGTTCGACGGGGTCCAGGTGCCCACGTTGTCGTCCCACCAGTGGGCGTTGGTGTAGATGACGGGGCGGCGGCCGACGGCGTCCTTGTAGGCGCTGAGGAAGCCGATGATCCACTGGCGCAGCTCCTGCTGGCTGAGCCCGTAGTCCGAGGGGAGGCCGGCGTAGCCCTCGAAGTCGACCATGCCGGGGAGCGTGATGCCGTCGTCGGTCCAGCCGCCGCCGGCGCCGAGGAAGTTCTCGACCTGCTTCTCCGGGCCGCTGCGGTCCGGCCGGGCGAAGTGGTAGCCGCCGCGCACGAGCCCGGCGCGGCCCGCACCGGTGTACTGCTCGTTGAACGTCGAGCTGCGGTAGGTGACGCCCTCGGAGGCCTTCACGTAGGCGAAGCGGGAGCCGGCGGAGGCCTGCGCCTCCCAGTCCACGGAGGACTGCCAGCCGGAGACGTCCTGTCCGTAGATGCCGGCGGCCTGGGCGGCGGGGGCGGTGAGGGCGGTCGCGCCGACCCCGAGGGCGGCGGCGCCGACGACGCCCCCTCGGAGGAGCGACCGCCGTCCGGCGTCGGCGCCGGAGGAGGCGGCAGGCGGCGCGGGGGTGGTGAGGTGCTTGGGGCGGTAGGGAGCCATCGGTGTCTCCTGGGGAAGCGGGGACGCGGGGGAAGGGCGGATGCGACATGCGTCGCACCTGGGGTCGACCCTAGGGGCCGCTCCCCCGTCCCGCCTGCGTCAGGCTCCCGTCCCGGCGTGTCGGTCGCCGATCACCGGGAGGTTCGGGGCGAACCGGGCGGGCCCTGCCCGGCGCCCGCGATGCCGCCCGTCCGAGCCCGGGGGCCTCAGGCGGGCTCGAGGAAGGCGTGCAGCGTGCCGAGGATCGTCGTCGCGGCGAGCTCGGTGACGTCCTCCCGGCCGTCCAGCAGCTCCCGCAGCATGAGGTCCAGGAAGATCCCGACGAGGAGCTGGGCGAGGTCCGGAAGCGGGAGCCGGCTGCGCTCCCCGTTCTGCTCCATGCCGCGCGCGAGCAGGCGGGCCACGGCGTCGCGGAGCCGTCCCAGCTCGGAGGTCAGGGCCGCCCTCATCTCCGCCTCCCGCAGGGAGTGCGTCACCGCGTCGGTGTAGAGGAGGTACCACTGGCGCGAGTAGGGGCGCAGCGCCTCGAAGGCGGCGACGAGGACGGCCGCGTCGGGGTCCTCCCGCAGGCACGGGTCCGGGGCGGTCACGGGGATCGCGCCCTCGACCTCGGTGCGCAGGATCGTGAGCAGCTCGTCCGTGACCGAGGAGAACAGGGCGAGGAAGACCTCCTCCTTGTTGGAGAAGTTCGAGTAGAACGCCCCGCGGGTGAAGCCGGCGGCCTTGACGATGTCGTCGACGGTGACGCCGTCCACGCCCTTGTCGACGAAGACGTCGAGGGAGGCCTGCACCAGGCGCTGGCGGGTGTTCTCCTTCCGGCGCGTGCCCGCGGAGCGTGGCAGCGGCTCGAAGAGGTCGGTCATGGGGGTGGGGGCTCCTCGCGGGCAGGCCCGCTCGACGTCGAGAGGGCCGGGGATCGTGTTCCCCCGCAGTCTAGACCATCGATACATTTGTGTATCGAATGTGCGTACACTCGTGCATCGAGGTTGCCGTCGGCTGAGCCGTGAGGTGCCCGCGCCCATCGCCCTGCCCTGCCCCGGAGGTCCCGTGTCCTCGTCGCTCTACCGCCTCGGCCGTGCCATGGCCGCCGCCCGCTGGAAGGTCGTCGCCGTCTGGGCCGTCCTGCTGTTCGCCGTGGGCGGGCTCGCCGTCGGCCTCGGCGGCGCCTTCTCCACCGAGTTCCAGATCCCCGGCACCGATGCCCAGCGCGGCATCGACCAGCTCTCCACCCGGTTCCCCGAGATGAGCGGCACCGCCGGCGAGGTGGTCTTCGTCGCCGAGGACGGCTCCACGGTCGACGACCACGAGGCCCGCATCCAGCGCGTCATGGAGCAGATCGGCGACGTCGAGGGGGTCGAGGTCTCCTCCGATCCCTTCGACGAGGACGCCCCCGGCACCCGCAACGACGACGACACCGCGCTCATGGCCCAGTTCCAGATGAAGGGCCAGGTGGGCGAGTACCCCGAGTCCTCCGTCGAGCAGATCACCGACATCGTCAGGAGCGGCGGCGAGATCGGGCTCGAGGCCCACGTGGGCGGGCAGTTCCTCCAGAGCTCGGAGATCCCCTTCGGCGCCGGGGAGATCATCGGGCTGGTCATCGCGCTGATCATCCTCGCGGTCGTGTTCCGCTCCCTCGTGCCCGCCGTCATCCCCATCGTCACCGCCGTCACGGGCGTCGGCATCTCGATGATGGCCGTCATGGCGCTCGCCGCAGGCATCGACATCCCCTCGGTCACGACCTCCCTCGGCGCGATGCTCGGCCTCGCCGTCGGCATCGATTACGCCCTGTTCATCCTCTCCCGCCACCGCGACCAGCTCTCCCGCGGCGACGACGTCCGCGAGTCCGTGGGCGCCGCGATCGCGACCTCCGGCAGCGCCGTCATCTTCGCGGGGCTCACCGTCATCGTCGCCCTCGTGGGCCTCTTCGTCACCGGGATCCCCTTCCTCACCGTCATGGGCATCGCCGCCGCCGGCACCGTCGCCATGAGCGTCGTCGTGGCCCTGACGCTGCTGCCCGCGATCATGGGCATCCTCGGCGAGCGGCTGCGGCCCCGCCGCGTGCGCCGCCTCATGGCGGAGAACGGCGGCGTGCTGCCCGAGGAGGAGATCGCCCGGCACGACGCGCCCAAGCGCGGGATCGGCCTCGCCTGGGTGCGCCTGGTGACCCGCGTCCCCGCCCTCACGATCATCGTCGTCGTGCTCGGCATCGGCGCGCTCGCCATCCCCGCGAAGGATCTCGCGCTCGCCCTGCCGGACCTCGGCACCGAGCAGCCCGGCACCGACGCCCGCGACACCTACGACCTCGTCTCGAAGACCTTCGGCCCCGGCTACAACGGCCCGCTGCTCGTCACCGCCGACATCATCAACACCACCGACCCGCTCGCCACCGTCGACTCCCTCGAGAAGGACATCGAGTCCCTCCCCCACGTCGAGTCGATCCAGATCGCGACCCCCAACCGCGGCGCCGACCTCGCCGTCGTCGCGGTCATCCCCGAGGGCGGCCCGACGGACGACAGCACCAAGGAGCTCGTCGCGGACCTGCGCGACCACGCCGCCGGCTGGGAGGACGAGCTCGGCGTCTCCGACGTCATCGTCACCGGCGCGACGGCCGTCGGCATCGACATCACCGCGAAGCTCTCCGGGGCGCTGATCCCCTTCGCGATCTTCGTCGTCGGCTTCTCGCTGATCCTGCTCGCGCTCGTGTTCCGCTCCGTGTGGGTGCCGATCAAGGCGTCGCTGGGCTACCTGCTCTCCGTGGGCGCGGCCTTCGGCGTGACCGCGATGGTCTTCGAGTACGGCTGGTTCAACGGGCCGCTGAACGTCTCCGTCAACGGCCCCGTCGTCGCCTTCATGCCGATCATGGTGATGGGCGTGCTGTTCGGCCTCGCCATGGACTACGAGATGTTCCTCGTGACCCGGATGCGCGAGGAGTTCGTGCACTCCGGCGACGCGCGCCGCTCGATCGAGCGGGGCTTCACCGGCAGCGCCCCGGTCGTCGTCGCGGCGGCGCTCATCATGACGGCCGTGTTCGCGGGCTTCGTGACCGCCGGCTGGTTCATGCTTCAGCCCATCGCGATCGGCCTCGCCGTGGGCGTGCTCGTGGACGCCTTCGTGGTGCGCATGACCCTCGTCCCCGCGGTGCTCGCGCTGCTGGGCCGCCACGCCTGGTGGCTGCCGCGCTGGCTGGACCGGATCCTGCCCACCGTCGACGTCGAGGGCGAGGGCCTCGCGGCCGTCCTCGAGCACCGCCGCTGGACCGCCGAGCACGGCGAGGCCGCCCTCCGTCTCGAGGACGCCGTCACCCCGCTCATCGGTGCGCGCGGCGAGCTGGGCCCGCTCACCGGCTCCGTGCTCCCCGGTCGGCTGCTCGTGGTGCGCTCCGCCGATGCTCCCGCCCGCGACACCTTCCTCGCCCTTGCCGCCGGCCGCACCGTGCCGAGCGCGGGCATCCTCGCGGTTCACGACCGCCTCGCCCCGGACGACCTCGGCGCGATCCAGTCCCGCATCCACCACCTCGCCGCGGGCGCCGACGTCGCCTCACGCCTCGCCGAGGTCTCCGGCCGCCACCTCGACCAGCGGCTCGTGGTGCTCGAGGACGCGGCCGACC
The DNA here is from genome assembly GCF_054777615.1 of Brachybacterium horti. Lineage (NCBI taxonomy): Bacteria > Bacillati > Actinomycetota > Actinomycetes > Micrococcales > Dermabacteraceae > Brachybacterium > Brachybacterium horti. The sequence goes on along the minus strand of NZ_BAAHAM010000002.1, from coordinate 671,415 downwards.
TCGAACGGGCCCTCGCCCGCGACACCGATGCCGTCGCGGCCCGGATCGACGCGCTGCTCGACGCAGGCGTGACGATCCTCGTGGGCGCCGAGGGCGAGGACGCGGTGCCGATCGAGCACCACCTCCACGACGTGCTCCGCGACCCCGGACGACTGCTCGCGCTCACCGTCCGCCCCCGCCCCGACGGACCGGGGCGGGACACCGGCCCCGGCACCCACCGACCCGACGCCTCCGCCCCCGCCGCCGAAGGAGCCCTCGCATGAACCGGCTGCGCCACCCCCGCACCCTCATCGTGATCCTGCTGCTGCCCGTGCTCGTCGCGGGCGTGGGCCTGTGGGCCCTCAGCGGTCGCGTGGACCGCATCGACACCGTCCCCGCCGCCGTCGTCAACCTCGACGAGGGCGCGGAGATGACCGTCGACGGGAAGACCCAGACCGTGCCGCTCGGCCGCTCCCTCGCCGGCGCGCTCACCCAGCCCGGCACCGCCGAGTCCGACGACGACGCGGCCGCCTCCGGGCTCGGCACCACCGGCTTCGACTGGCAGCTCACCGACGCCGACGACGCCGAGGCCGGCCTGCGCTCGGGCGAGTACGCGGCCGTGATCACCCTCCCGAAGGACTTCTCGAAGAAGCTCACCTCGATCGGCACCACCGACGCGGTCCCCGCGATCGTCGAGGTCACCACCAACGATGCGAACACCGCGCTGAACTCGCTCATCGCGACCGCCGTCTCCTCCGCCGCCGCGAGCTCCCTGGGCGGCGAGATGACGAGCCAGTACCTCGACGGCCTCTATGTGGGCTTCGGCGACCTCAAGAGCGGCTTCCAGGACTCCGCGGACGGCGCCTCCGAGCTCTCCGACGGCGCCTCCCAGCTCGACGACGGCGTGCAGCAGACCGCCGACGGCACCCGCCAGCTCGCCGACGGCGCGCAGCAGGCGGCGGACGGCTCCCAGCAGTTCGCGGGCGGCGTGTGGAGCCTCGCCGATGGCGCCCGGCAGGCCGCCGACGGCAACGCGCAGCTCGCGACCGGCCTCGACCAGCTCGCCACCGGCGCGGACGGCGCCGCCCAGGGCGGCTCCGACCTCGCGGTGGGCCTGGACCAGCTCGCGACCGGCAGCGCGGGCGTCGCCGACGGCAGTTCGGACCTCGCGACCGGTCTCGGCAGCCTGGCCGACGGCAGCGACGGCGTCGCGACCGGCAGCTCGGACCTCGCGACCGGGCTGGATCAGCTCGCCGACGGCAGCGACTCCGTCGCCGACGGCACCTCCGACCTCGCCACGGGCCTCGACCAGCTCGCCACCGGCAGCAGCGACCTCTCCGACGGCGCCGCCGCGCTCAAGGCCGGTATGCACGGCACGGACGAGACCCCCGGCCTGCTCGACGGCGCCGACCAGCTCGCCGCCGGCGTCACCGGCGACGGCACCGCCGAGAACCCCGGCCTCGCCGCCGGCGCGGACCAGCTCGCGACCGGCCTCGAGGACTACGCGGACGGCGTGAAGAAGGCCGAGGGCGCCCTCACGGGCGACGGCAGCGACGCGAACCCGGGTCTGTCCACCACCGCGCAGGGCGTCGCCGACGGCGCCCAGGAGCTCGGCCAGGGCGCCCAGGACCTCGCCGACGGCGTCACCGGCTCCGGCGACGAGCCCGGTCTCGTCGACGGCTCCGACCAGGTCGCGGACGGTGCTGAGCAAGTCGCCGACGGCGCCTCGCAGCTCTCCGCCTCGATCGGCGGCGGCGACGGCACCCCCGGCATGGTCGAGAACGCCCAGGCGCTCCGCGACGCGGTGTGCGAGGGCGATCAGGTCGACCAGACGCTGTGCGCGCAGGCCGAGGGCAACCTCGCCTATGCGCAGGGCGTGGACCAGGGCCTGAACGGCGGCGACGGGGAGGACGGCCTCGTCGACGGCACCGCCCAGGTCGCCGAGGGCGCCCGCGGCGTCTCCGACGGCACCACCGGCCTCGCCGACGGTGCGCAGCAGCTCGCCGACGGCCTCACCGGCACTGACGAGCAGCCCGGACTCGTGCAGGGCGCCGAGGGCGTGCAGCAGTACGCCGACGGCCTCGCCACCGCCTTCGACGGTGACGGGACGCAGGAGAACCCGGGCCTCGTCGCCGGCGCCGACTCCCTCGCCGAGGGAGCCCGCGCGAGCGCCGACGGCGCCACCCGGCTCGAGGACGGCGTCACCTCCCTCGCCTCCGGCCTGCACGACTACGCCGACGGCGTGGACCAGCTCGCCGGCGGCGCCTCCGATCTCGCCGACGGCACCCGGCAGTCCGCCGACGGCGCCTCCGACCTCGCCGACGGCGCCTCCCAGGTCGCCGACGGCACCCGCTCGAGCGCGGACGGCGCGACCCAGCTCGCCGACGGCTCCTCGCAGCTCGCCGACGGCGCCCGCTCGAGCGCGGACGGCGCGACCCAGCTCGCCGACGGCTCCTCGCAGCTGGCCGACGGCACCCGGCAGTCCGCCGACGGCGCCGGCCAGCTCTCCGGCGGCCTCACCGAGCTCGCCGACGGCACCCGGTCCAGCGCGGACGGCGCGACCCAGCTCGCCGACGGCTCCTCGCAGCTCGCCGACGGCGCAACCGAGCTCGGGACGGGCGCGGACCAGCTCGCCGACGGCTCCACCCAGCTGGCCGACGGCACCGGGGACCTCGCCGACGGCACGGACAAGCTCGCCGACGGCTCCTCCCAGCTCGCGGACGGCACCTCGCAGCTCGCCGACGGCCTCCAGGAGGGCGCCGACAACGTGCCCTCCTACACCCAGGCGGAGCGGGACCGGATGAGCGCCCAGGGCTCGGCGCCGGTCACCACGGACGTGACCCGCTGGAACGAGGCGGACGGCGCGGAGACCGCGATCTTCCCCTTCGTCGTGGCGCTCGCGCTGTGGCTCGGCGCCTTCGCGACCTTCCTGCTCCTGCCCGCGCTGCAGAAGCGCCTGCTGGACCGGGCGATGCCCATGTGGCGGGTGGCCCTGCGCTCCCTCGCCCCGGCCGTCGCCCTCGGCGTCGCCCAGGCGGTCGCCGTGCTCGCGGTGCTCACCGCGATCGGCATCGCCCCGGTCTCCCCGCTCGCCGTGGGGCTCGTGGCGCTCGGCGCGGCGGTCATGTTCGCCGCCCTGCACCAGGCGCTGCTGACGCTGCTCGGGGACCGCATGGGACGCATCGTCTCGGTGCTGCTGCTCGTGCTGCAGGTCGTCGCGCTCGTGGGGATCCTGCCGCTGCAGACCGCTCCCCCGCTGCTGCAGGCCGTCAGCGGCGGCATGCCGATGACGATCGTCGCGCAGGGGCTCGTGCACGCGGCGCTCGGCGGGTCGCTCGTCTCGACGAGCGGCACGCTGGGCCTGATCCTCGTGGTGACCGCCGTGTCTCTCGTGGTGACCCTGCTCGCCTCCCGCGGCGCGCGCCGGGCCGACGGCCGCCACCCGCGCGAGGTGGTGGGCGCGGAGCCGCTCCCCGCCTGAGCGGCGGATCCGCTCAGCGGAAGTCGCGGGAGGGGGTCGCCGCGGCGACCTCGAGCGGCGCGGCGTCGTCGGCCACGAGGTTGACGGCGCCCGTCGCGTTCTCGACGATCCCCCGCAGCACGACCGCGCGGGAGCTGCGCAGCAGTGCCCGGTGCCGGGTCCAGAACCCCACCGAGCAGACGACGTTGAGGATCCCGGTCTCGTCCTCGAGGCTGAGGAAGGTGACGCCGCTCGCCGTCATCGGGCGCTGCTTGTGGGTGATGACGCCGCCCACCCGGATGCGGCTGCCGTCGGCCGCGTCCCGGGTCCCGCGGATCGAGAGCACCCCCGCCTCCTCGAGGCCCGCGCGCACGAGCGCCATCGGATGCTCCCCCGGCGTGATGCCGGTGGCCCAGGCGTCCGCCGCGGCGAGCTCCGCGTCGCTCATCCCCGGCAGCGTCGGCGCCTCCGCGCCCACCGCGAGGTGCGGCAGCGTGCCCGGCGTCTCCTGCGCGGCGGCGCCCGCGGCCCACAGCGCCTGCCGGCGGGACGGGGCGAGGCCGTCGAGCGCCCCGGCCGTCGCGAGCGCCTCAAGCTGCCGGGCCGTGAGCCGCACCCGCCGGGCGAGGTCCGGGACGGAGGTGAAGCGCCCGCCCTGCTCCCGCGCCTCGACGATCCGCTCGGCCGTCGTGGTGGAGATCGTGCGCACCTGGTCCAGGCCCAGGCGGATCGCCGGCCCCTGCGCCGCGGCCTCCCCCTGCACCTGCGGGCGGGCCGCCCCGGCGGCGAGCTCCTCGTCCGTGGGCACGCGGTAGCCGTGGTGGCGGGGCCCGGTCTCCAGGTCGGTGAGGGCGCCGGAGACCTGCACGTCCGGGCCGAGCGTGAGCACGCCGTGGCGGCGGGCGTCGGCGACGAGCGACTGCGGGGAGTAGAAGCCCATCGGCTGGGAGCGCAGCAGCGCCGCCGTGAACGCCGCCGGGTAGTGGCACTTGAGGTAGCAGCTCGCGTAGACGAGGTACGCGAAGGAGTAGGCGTGGGACTCCGGGAAGCCGTAGTTCGCGAAGGCGAGCAGCTTGCGCTGCACGGCGTCCGCGTCCTCGCCCGTGATGCCGTGGCGGGCCATGCCGGCGTACAGGGCGTCGGAGAGCTCCATCATCCTCTGCGTGGAGCGCTTGGAGCCCATGGCGCGGCGCAGCTGGTCCGCCTGGGCGGGGGTGAAGTCCGCGACGTCGACGACCATCTGCATGAGCTGCTCCTGGAACAGGGGGATGCCGAGGGTGCGCCCGAGCGACTTCTCCAGCAGCGGGTGCAGGAAGGTGACCTCCTCCTCTCCGGTGCGGCGGCGCAGGTAGGGGTGGACGCTGCCGCCCTGGATGGGCCCGGGCCGGATCAGCGCGACCTCGACGACGAGGTCGTAGAACTCGCGCGGCCGCAGCCGCGGCAGGGTCGAGATCTGGGCCCGGGACTCGACCTGGAAGACGCCCACGCTGTCCCCCGTGCAGAGCATGTCGTACACGGCCGGATCCTCCTGCGGCAGGGTGCGCAGCTCGAAGTGCTGGTCGTGGTGCTCGGCGACGATCCGCAGGGCGTGGTCGATCGCTGTCAGCATGCCGAGGCCCAGCAGGTCGAACTTCACGAGCCCGGCGTCGGCGCAGTCGTCCTTGTCCCACTGCAGCACCGAGCGGTCCGCCATCGCCGCCCACTGCACGGGGCACACCTCGATCACCGGCCGGTCGCACAGGACCATGCCGCCGGAGTGGATGCCGAGGTGGCGGGGCGCGTCCCGCAGCTGCTGGGCGAGGGAGACGACGTCCTCGGGGATCTCCGCCTCCGCGAGGGAGGAGAAGGAGCGCTCGATGCGGCGCGCGAAGGCGTCCTGCGCGCCGGGGTCGTGGCCCAGCGCCCGCGCCGCGTCCCGCACCGCGAGCTTCGCCCGGTAGGTGATGACGTTGGCGACCTGGGCGGCGTTCTCCCGGCCGTAGCGGCCGTAGACGTACTGGATGACCTCCTCGCGGCGGTCCGAGGCGATGTCGATGTCGATGTCCGGCGGGCCGTCCCGCTCGGGCGCGAGGAAGCGCTCGAACAGCAGGTGGTGGCCGACGGGCTCGACCGCCGTGATCCCGAGCGCGTAGCAGACGGCGCTGTTCGCGGCGGATCCGCGGCCCTGGCAGAGGATCCCCTCGCGGCGGCAGAAGGCGACGAGGTCGTGGACGATGAGGAAGTAGCCGGGGAAGGCGAGGTCGGTGATGACCTTCAGCTCGTGGTCGATCTGCGCCCACGCGCCGGGCACCCGCTCGGGGCGGCCCTCCGCGGGGCGCGGCCCGTACCGCTCGCGACCCTCCTGCTCCACGAGCTCCACGAGCCAGCTCGCCTCGTCGTGCCCCGCGGGCACCGGGAACGGCGGCAGCGAGGGGGCGATCAGCCGCAGGTCCAGCGCCTGGTCCCGGCCGATCCGTGCGGCCGCCTCGATCGCGCCCGGGTAGCGGGGCAGCAGCTGCGCCATCTCCTCGCCGCTGCGCAGGTGGCGCAGGTGCCCGGGGAGGTGCGGATCCGCGCGGGACAGCGGCACCGCGGCGCGGAGGGCGGCGTGGGCGTCGGCGAGCCGCTTGTCCGACGGGGTCGCGTAGTGCGCGTTCGAGGTCGCCACGAGCGGCAGGCTCACCGTGTCCAGGCCGTGCGTCTCGCGGACCATCCGGGCGCCCTGGGCGAGCGCGTCGTGCAGCTCGTCCGCCTCTCCCCCGCCGCCCGCCACGAGCTCGACGGCGACGTTCCCCGCGCCGAAGAGGTCCACGAGCCGTCCGATCCCCTCCGCGGCGGCGTGCGCGGCCGCCTCGAGGTCCCCGGCCGCGAGATGCGGGGCGACGGCGCGCGTCACGGCGCCCTTGCGGCAGCCGGTGAGGATCAGCCAGTGCCCCTCCCGACCGGTGCGGGAGAGGTCATCGAGGCGGTAGCGGGGCACGCCCTTCTCCCCCGAGTCGAGGTGGGCGCGGGCGATCGCCGCGGAGAGCTGCGCGTAGCCCTCCGCGTCCCGCACGAGCACGAGCAGGTGCTCGCCGTCCGGGTCCGGCACCCCGGTGCGCGGCGCCGAGCGTACGGGGGTGGCCGTGGCGACCTCCGCCCCGGGCTCGAGGCCGAGGGTCAGCTCCGCGCCGATCACGGTCGCCACGCCCTCCTCCGCGGCGGCCTTCGCGAAGCGGACCACCCCGTAGAGGCCGTCGTGGTCCACGAGCCCGATCGCCTCGAGGCCGAGCGCCGCGGCGTGGCGCGCCATGTCCTCCGGGGCGGAGGCGCCGTCGAGGAAGCTGAAGTGCGAGTGGGCGTGCAGCTCCGCGTAGGGGACGATCGTCGCCGGCCGGTGCGGGGTGCTGCGCCTGCCCGTGTGCTCCACGGTGATCGGCGGGGACACCACCGCCGCGGGGCGGTCCGAGAGGATCGCCTCGATGTCCTTCCACGCGGGCGGCCCCAGGAACCATCGCGCCATCGGAGCCCTCCTCCCTGATCGTCCTGCTGCTAGTCGTAGATGCCCTCGACCCCCCACTCCCCCGTGCGGGACAGGGTGAGCAGGGCCGTCTCCTCGTCCTGTGCGCCGCGCACCACGAGCGGCAGGCGCGCGGCGCGGTCGCTGTCGGCCGCCCACCAGCGCTCGTCGAGCACCGTCGGCGCGCCGTGGGCGAGCACCGTGAGCGCCGTCCCCGCCCGCAGCCCCATCCGGTCCAGGGCGGGCACGCCGGGCGCGACCACCCGCAGCTGCGCGGGGGCGGCGCTGAGCAGCCCGCGCGCGGTGACGACGACGGGCGTGCCGCCGGCGTCCAGCAGCGCCACGGGCGGCGGGTGGCGGAACACGGTCGCCGGCACCGGGCGCGGCAGGGCGCCGGGCCACGGGCCGGGCTGCGGGTCGGGCCGCTCGGAGCGCCACGGCACCGCGGTCAGCTCACGGGCCAGCAGGCGCCCGCCCACGAGCGCCGGCACGAGCACCGCGTCCTCCCCCGCGAGGCCCTGGGCGCGGGCCAGCGCCCGGGCCGCCCGCTGCGCGGACTCCCCCGCGCCGCCCCACAGCGCCGGGGCGCTCTCCCCCGCCGGGGCGAGCTGCGCCGGGTGCAGGCCGATCCGCACGATCGCGCCGGTCGCGGGACCGCCCAGGCGGGCCCGGGTGATCCAGCCGTCGCACTGCCAGCGGATGCGGTCCACGACGTCCGCGACGCTGAGCGCGCCGTCGTGGCGCCAGGTGCGCTCCATCTCCTCGCCGCCCTCGGTGCGGGCCACGATCCGCAGCCGCGTGCACACCAGGCCGCGGCTCACGAGCTGCTCGTGCAGCTGCTCGGCGAGCGGGCGGGCGACGAAGGCCGCCTGGTCGGTGCGCACCAGCGGCGGGTCCAGCACCGTCTCGGCGAGCACCGGCTGGGTGGGATGGTGCGCCGCCGGGGGCGCGGGCTCCTCGCCGCGGGCCAGCAGGTGCAGCTCCGCGACGTCGGGGCCGAACCTGTCCGCCACGGAGGCGGAGGGCAGCGCGGCGAGGTCGCCGAGGGTCGCGATGCCCAGGCGCTGGAGCAGGTCCACCGTCTCGGCGAGGTCGAGCTTCTTCTCCGGGCGGGTCGCGGAGGGCTGGCCGCGGTGCCCCCAGCCGGGGCCGACGGGGGCGTGGCGGAGCGCGGCGATCGGGTGCGGGGCGAGGTAGTCGGCGCTGCGGCCGGGGCGCACGATCCGCCCGGCCCCGGCGGCGAGCAGGGCCGCGAAGGGGCCGTCGGCCACGCCCACGGCGGCCTCCCAGCCGGTGTGGTCCGCGACGGCGTCGAGGATCCTCTCGGCGAGCTGCTCCTCCCCGCCGTGGTGGCGGGCCGGGCCGCGGGCGGCCATGAGCAGCGTGCCCGGGCGCAGCACGTCCACGCCCGCGGCGACCGTGTCCACGGCGGCGGCGACGAGCTCGAACAGGCCGGACTCGCTCTCGCGGTCGGCCTCGAGCACGAGCGCCTCGGGGCAGGCGGCGCGGGCCGCGCGGCGGGTCTGGCCGGGCCGGGCCCCCGCCTGCAGGGCGGCGGCGGTGACCTCGACGACGCGGTGGTTCTCCAGCAGCAGCACCGGGTCCTGCAGCGGGTCCACGGGGGCGGGGGGCTCCTCTCCCCGGGCGTCGGCCTCCGCGCGCCGCTGGTGGCGGTCCAGCGCGGCCATGAGCGGCCACTGCGGGACGCGGACGGCGACGGTGCGGGTGGACGCGCCCATCAGCCGGCCCTCCGCGCGGCGTGCAGCGGCCGGGGCGCGGGCGCTGCCGTCGTGGGCACTGCCATCGCGGGCGCCGCAGTGGCGGCGATCTCCTCGGGGACCGTCCCGAGGACGCCCTGCTCCCGGCGGAGGGTCTGCTCCCGGCGGGCCGGCGGGGCCACGCCGATCATCCCGCCCACCTCGGGCAGCAGCACCTCGGCGCGGTGCTCCCCCGCGAGCCCACGCCCGGCGGAGGTCACCGCGAGGCGCCGTCGGCGCAGCCGCCCGGTGCCGGCGCCGAGGCCCTGCCAGCCGAGCGTCGTGGCGGTGAGGGCGAGATCGGCGCGGCCCGGCGGGCGGCCCGCGAGCACGAGCGTGTCCGCCGCCCGGGCGCGGCCCAGGAGGCTCCGCCAGAGGGCCGGGGCGAGGGCGAGGTCGGGGCCCAGCACGAGCACCCCGACCCCGTCGGCCAGGGCGGAGAGCACCTGCGGGGCCTGCTCGCCGGGAGCCGGGGCGAGGGCGAGGCGGGCGGGGTCCAGGCCGGCGTCGATCGCGGCGCGCAGGCCGAGGTCCGGCATGCCGGCGATCGCGCACCAGGCGTCCTGGCCGGCCGCGGCGACCGCGAGGGAGAGCAGGAGCGAGGTCGTCGCCGCGCCGTCCACCGCGACCGCGCTGCCGGCGCGCAGGCCGGTGCGGGGGAACAGGCCCGCGAGCGGGGCCGGGACCGGGAGGCGGGTGCCGTCGGCGAGCGGCTCGAGCGCCGGCTCCGTGGCGGGGGCGGAGGTGGGGGCGGTCCGGTCCGGATCCGCGGTGCGCTCCGGGCCGGCGGGCACGGCTCGCATGCGCGGGGCGCCGGCGGGGTCGCCGCCGATGCTGCGCAGGGCCGTGCGGTCCAGCCGGCCGCCCCAGCGGGCGGCGCTGCGCTCGGCCGCGCCGAGGGCCGCGCGGGCCCGGGCCAGCCGGTCCTCGTGCGGGGCGCCGGCATCGCGCTCGGCCTCCGCCGCGCGCTCCGTGCCGGACGCCGATCCGGACATCGTGCCGGACGCCGAGCGCCGGACCACCAGGGACATGACCACCTCCGTCTCCTGCCTTCCTCTCGGCGCCGACCACGACGCGACTCGAACTGATGTTCGAACGATACGCGCGTCGGGTGGGGGTCTCAAGGTGTGCAGGGTGATGCTTCGAACAACCGTGCGAAGCCTCGCAGGAGGGTGCGACGGACGGAGCGAGGAGGTGCGGAGCCCACGGGCAGGTGGGCAGAGCCGACGGACGGGCAACCGGGCAGCCGGGCAGCCGGGCAGCCGGGCACTGATGCTGTTCAGAAAACGGCGCACATCATGTACATGATGTCCCGAGAAATTCGCACAGGCCCTTCGCCTCGAGCGGTCTCAGCCCTCGCGGTGAGCGCGCGGAGGGCGGCCGTATCCCGCCCCCACCCCGTGGCGCGGAAACCCGCTCGCGCCGGCCCGCGGCATGGACGAGGATCAGGGCATGAGCACGTACGAGGACACCCGCCGCGCCTGGGAGCAGGCCTCGCAGAAGCACGTGCGGGAGTACGAGGAGCTCCTCGACGAGGCCCGCACCGCGCGCCTGCTGCCGCTCGAGGAGGGGCTGCTCGCGCCCCTCGTGGACGGTGCCCGCGTGCTGCACCCGCAGAGCGGCCACGGCATCGACGACCACGGCCTCGTCGCGCTCGGCGCGCAGGAGGTGCTGGGCCTGGACTACAGCCCCACGGCGGTCTCCGCGGCGCGCCGTCGGGCGGAGGAGCTGGGCCGGCCCTGCCGCTACGAGGAGGTCGAGCTGCCGGCCACCGGGCTCACGGAGGGCACGCAGGACCTCGTCTACACCGGCAAGGGCGCGCTCATCTGGATCGAGGACCTCGCCGTCTGGGCGGCGGAGATGCACCGGGTGCTGCGGCCCGGCGGGCACCTCTTCGTCTACGAGGCGCACCCGCTGGTGCCGCTGTGGGAGTGGGACGCCCACGAAGCCCGCGTGCGGCGCGACCGCGGCTACTTCGCCCGCAGCCACGTCAACGACAGCTTCCCCGCCCTCGGGGCGACCGAGCACCAGCGCACCCTCGCCGAGCTCGTCATGACGATCACCGGGGCCGGCTTCGAGCTGCTGCATCTCGCCGAGCATCCCGAGCCGTTCTGGACGCCGCAGGACGAGGAGCCCGCCGCCGCCTGGGACGGGCGCCTGCCCAATGCGATCAGCCTGCTCGCCCGGCGCCGCTGACGTGCATCTGCTGCTCGACCTCGACAACACCCTCGTGGACCGCGAGCGGGCCTTCGCCCGCTGGGCGGAGGGGCTGGTCATCGAGGCCGGCGGAGGCCCCGCGGACCTCGCCTGGCTGCTCCGCGCCGACGCCGACGGCCTCACCCCGCGCCGTGAGCTCGCCGCGCGGATCGCGGAGCGCCTGCTCCCCCGCGTTGCACCGGACGATCTCGAGGAGCGCCTCCTGATGGAGCACGTCGAGCACGTGACCTGCTCCCTCGCGGTGCTCGCGCACCTGCGACGGCTGCAGGGGCAGGGAGCACGGCTGACGGTCCTCACCAACGGGACGGGACGGCAGCAGCGGGCGAAGCTCGAGCGCACCGGACTCGCGCCGCTGCTCGACGCGGTCGTGATCTCCGAGGAGGTCGGCGCGTCGAAGCCGGACCCGGCGATCTTCGCCGCCGCGCTCGCGACGGCGCCGTCGGACCCCGACACCTGGATGATCGGCGACCACCCCGAGGCCGACATCCGCGGGGGCGCCGCGGCGGGGCTGCGCACCGGATGGGTGAGCCGCGGCCGCCCCTGGCCGCACGCGACGCCGCCCACCCGTCAGGCGCCGACCCTCGCCGCGCTGCTCGACCTGCTGCCGCCGTCGGATCACTCCCCGGCTCGATGAGCAACGCCCGGCATCGGCGTGACGTCGCGGAGGAGCACCGCGAGCAGGACCGCCGCGTCGAGCTCGAGCGGGGCTCCGAGGTGCTGCACCTGCCCGAGGGGAACCGGCGCTCAGCCCGCGCCGAGCATCGCCCGGCGCTGCCAGAGCACCACGGCGCTCGCCGCGGCGACGTTGAGGGAGTCCACTCCCCCGGCCATCGGGATGATGACGTGCTGGTCGACGGCGGCGAGGGTCGAGGGCTGCAGGCCATGCCCCTCGGTGCCGAGCACGAAGGCGACCTTGCGGTCCGGGCCGAGATCCACCTCGTCCAGCGGCACCGCCTGATCGGTCAGCGCGAGGGCGAGCACGTCGAAGCCGGCCTCGTGGAGCAGGTCCACGCCGGCCGCGGGGGCGGGCTCGCCCGGCGGGTGCGGGGCGTGCGGCCAGGCCTCGAGCCGGGTCCACGGGACCTGGAAGACGGTGCCCATCGACACGCGGATCGAGCGGCGGTACAGAGGGTCCGCGCAGCGCGGGGTCACGAGGACGGCGTCGACGCCGAGCGCGGCCGCGGAGCGGAACATGGCGCCCACGTTCGTGTGGTCCACGATGTCCTCGAGCACCGCGACGGTGCGCGCGCCCTCCAGCAGCTCCGCCGCGGAGGGCAGCACGGGCCGCTGCATGGCGGCGAGGGCCCCGCGGTGCAGGTGGAAGCCGGTGAGCTGCTCGATCAGCGGCTCCTCCCCCACGAACACCGGGACGTCGGGGAAGCGCGCGTACAGCGGGGCGAAGCGCTCGATCCATTTCTCGCTCATGAGGAAGGAGCGGGGCACGGCGCCGGCGTCGAGCGCCCGGGAGATGACCTCGAAGCTCTCGGCCATGAACAGGCCGCGCTCGACCTCGACGCGGGAGCGCAGGCGCACGTCCGTCATCCGCACGTAGTCCTCGAGGGCGGGGTCCTCGAGATCGGTGATCGTGACGAGCTGCGCGGCGGCGCCGTCGGGCATCACGCGCTCAGCCCAGGGCCAGGGAGCGTGCGAAGTAGCGCTCGCCCACCCGGTCCACGACGAGCGGCAGGCCGAAGGTCGCGGTGAGGTTCTGGGAGGTGAGGGTCTGCTCGATGGGCCCGGCGGCGACGACGCCGCCCTTGCGCAGCAGCAGCACGTGCGTGTAGCCCGGCGGGATCTCCTCGACGTGGTGGGTGACGAGCACGGTCACCGGGGTCGCGGGGTCCTTCGCGAGCCGGCCCAGGGTGCGCACGAGCGCCTCGCGGCCGCCGAGGTCCAGGCCCGCGGCGGGCTCGTCGAGCAGGAGCAGCTCGGGGTCCGTCATGAGGGCGCGGGCGGCGAGGACGCGCTTGCGCTCGCCGGTCGACAGGGTGCCGAAGTGCGCCTTCTGGAGATGGCCCACGCCGAAGGCGGCGAGCAGCGTCGAGGCCCGCTCGAGGTCGAGGTCGTCGTACTCCTCGCGCCAGCGGCCCACCACGGAGTAGCCGGCGGTGACGACGACGTCCAGGGCGGTCTCGTCGGCGGGGATCGTGTCCGCGAGCTCCTGCGAGGCGAGGCCGATCAGGGTGCGCAGCTCGAACACGTCGACCCGGCCCAGGCGCTCGCCGAGGATGTCGACGGTGCCGGAGGTGGGGTGCAGTCGCGTCGAGAGCAGGCGGATCATCGTGGACTTGCCGGCGCCGTTGGGCCCGAGCACCGCCCAGCGGTCCCCCTCGGAGATCTGCAGGGACACGTCGTCGAGGATGTTGCGCCCCGCCCGGCGGACGACGACGTCCGTGAACGCGGCGGCGGTGGCGGTGTCGGCTGTGTCAGCGGAGGGGAAAGCCATGGCCGCAAGCCTATCTCCCGGCCGTGCGCCGTCGGCTCACGACCCGCCCGCGCCGCATGCCCGCCTCGCCCTGCTCCCCGCCCGCCCCGCCATAGACTGGCGCGGCCCGGAACCGACCCCGAGGAGTCCCCGTGCCGCACCGACCGCTCACCCTCCGCGCCCCGCGCGGCTCCGTCGCCGCCGAGGAGATCCGCGCGGGCATCGACGCCCTGCTCGCCGACGCCGCCGAGGACCTCCCCCTCGCGTTCCCGCCCGAGGTCCTCGCCGCCGCGGAGGCCGCCGCGACCCGGACCGACGGCGGCGACCCCACCGATCGCACGGACCGCACCGACGTGCCCTTCGTGACGCTCGACCCCGCGTCCTCCACGGACCTGGACCAGGCGATGCACCTCAGCCGCGAGGGCGAGGGCTTCCGCGTGCTCTACGCGATCGCCGACGTCCCCTGGTTCGTCGAGCTCGACGGCCCGATCGACCACGAGGCCCGCCGGCGCGGGGCGACCGTCTACCTCCCGGACCGTCGGATCCCCCTGCACCCCGAGGTGCTCTCCGAGGGGGCGGCGTCCCTGCTGCCCGGGCAGACGACCCCGGCGTTCGTGTGGACCCTCGACCTCGACGCGAGCGGCGCCGTCACCGGCGTCGACCTCGAGCGGGCGCTCGTGCGCTCCACCGAGAAGCTCGACTACGCGGGCGTGCAGGAGCAGCTCGACGCCGGCACGGGCCACCCGCAGATGCTGCTGCTCCAGGAGATCGGAGCGCTGCGCGCCCGCCAGGAGCTCGAGCGCGGCGGCGCGAGCCTGAACGTGCCCGAGCAGGAGATCGTCGAGGACGGCGACCAGGTGCGGCTCGTGTGGCGACGCCCCGCCCCGATCGAGGATGCCAACGCCCAGATCTCGCTGATGACCGGCATGACCGCCGCCGATCTCATGCTGCGCGGCGGGTCCGGGATCCTGCGCACGATGCCGCCCGCGGAGCCGGCCGCGGTGGAGCGCTTCCGGCGTCAGGCGGCGGCGCTCGGCGTGCCCTGGGAGGAGGGCGTGACCTACGGGGCCTTCCTGCGCAGGCTGGACTGGCAGGAGGGTCGGCACCTGGCCCTGCTGAACCAGGCGACGGCCCTGTTCCGCGGCGCCTCCTACGCGGCCTTCACGAGCGCCGCGGAGGTCCCCGAGGACCCGGCGCAGGCCGCGATCGCCGCCCCCTACGCCCACACCACCGCGCCCCTGCGCCGGCTGGTGGACCGCTTCGTGCTGCTCGTGTGCCACGCCCACGCCCGCGGCGAGGCGCCCGCCCCGGAGCTGCTCGCCGCTCTCGGCGAGATCCCCGAGGCGATGCGCAGCGCCGGCGGCCGCGCCGGGGACCTCGAGCGGCGCGGCATCGCGCTCGTCGAGAGCGCCGCCCTGCGCGCCTGGGTCGGTGAGGAGCTCGAGGCGACCGTGATCGACAGCCGCGAGGCCTCCCCCGCGAAGGACGGCAACGAGGGCACGCCCGCCCGGGTCGAGGTCCAGCTCCTCGACCCGCCTGTCACCGCCTGGGTCCCGGCCCAGGCCGAGGTCGGCTCCAGCCTGCGCGTGCGGATCGTCTCCGCGGATGCGGCCGACGGCGCGGTGCTCGAGGCGGTGCAGGGATGACCGACTCCCCGCTCGCGGGCAGGGACCTGCTCGCCCTCCCCCGCGGCGCCGTGCTCATGCTCTGGGCGGCGGCCTACCTGCGCGGGGACGTGGGCCCCGACGACGCCGCGGAGCTCGCCCACGGCGCCTCCGGCGGCACCACCGTCCCCGGCGGCGAGGACCTCTTCGCCTGGCTCACCGGGCTGCGCCGGCTCCCGCTCGCGCAGCTGCGGCTCGTGCTGCCCGTCCCCGGTCGCCTCGCCGGGCTCGTGGGGCCGCCTCCGGCGATCGCGGCGGCGCTCGCCGCGGAGCAGGCCGTCGTCGTCACGGCCGCCGGGATCGCCGACCACACGCTCGTGCCGAGCATCGACGTGGACCGCGCCGAGGGACCGCGTGGGCCCCGCGTGACCTGGCAGCGCTTCGCGGCGCCCCTGGGCGCGCAGGTCCCACCGCCGGCGAGCTCGGGCCGCGCACGCACGGAGCTGCTCACCGCCCTGCAGGAGGCGGCCCGCAGCACCGTGGACCTCGACATCGTGCCGGACGAGCCCGTCCCCCCGGACCGCATCCCCGCCGGCTGGACGGCGACCGGCCTGCCGCGGCACCTCGAGGGGTCGCAGGCGCACCTGCTCGTCCTCGCCGGTCGCACGCTGCTGCTCTCCCAGGGTGAGCTGGCCGATCCGGATCCGGGGGCGCATCAGCTCTCCGACGCCCTCGCGCGGCGCGAGATCCTCGCTCGCCTGCAGGAGACCGCGCGGGCCGCGCTCGTCGAGACCGTCGAGCGGGTCGTGCACACCGAGATGGGCTGACCAGGCGACCCTGTCAGCCCCGACAGCCCCGATCACGTCGACGGCCCCGCAGCCCGGTCATCCGGGCCACGGGGCCGTTCGTCGCTGCGGGCTCGCTCAGCCCTCGAGGACCGCCCGGTACACGTCCAGCGTGCGCTCCGCGATCGAGGTCCACGCGAAGTGCTCCGCGGCGCGGCGCCGGGAGGCCTCCCCCATCGCCCGGGCGCGCTCCGGGTCGGAGACCATGCGCTCGAGGGCGGCGGCGAGGTCCGCGACGAACTCCTCGGGCCGCAGCGGGGTGCCGGTGCCGTCCTCGGCCTGGTCGAGCGGGACCAGGTAGCCGGTCTCGCCGTCCACGACGACCTCGGGGATGCCGCCGGTCGCGGAGGCGACGACGGGGATCCCGCAGGCCATCGCCTCGAGGTTCACGATGCCGAGCGGCTCGTAGATGCTGGGGCACACGAAGGCCGTCGCATGCGTGAGGATCTGCGTGAGCTCGTGGCGCGGCAGCATCTCGCTGATGAGGTGCACGTTGCCGCGCTCCGCGGCGAGCTCCTCGACGAGGCCGGAGACCTCGGCGGCGATCTCGGGGGTGTCCGGGGCACCGGCGCACAGCACGAGCTGGATCTCGCGGGGCAGCTCGCGCACGGCCCGCAGGAAGTAGGGCAGTCCCTTCTGCCGGGTGATCCGGCCGACGAACACGATCGTCGGCGCCTCCGGGTCGATCCCGCGCGACGTGAGCGCCGAGGTCTCCGGGTTCGGGGACCAGGTGTCGATGTCGATGCCGTTGTGCACGACGTGCACGCGCGCCGGGTCGACCGAGGGGTAGGCCCGCAGGATGTCGGCGCGCATCCCGCCGGAGACCGCGATGATCCCGGCGGCCGCCTCGTAGGCGGTGCGCTCGGCGAAGGAGCTCAGGCGGTAGCCGCCGCCGAGCTGCTCCGCCTTCCACGGCCGCAGCGGCTCCAGGGAGTGGGCGGAGAGCACGTGCGGCATGCCGTGCAGCAGCGACGCGAGGTGGCCGGCGAAGTTCGCGTACCAGGTGTGGGAGTGCACGAGGTCCGCGCCCTCGCAGTCCTGCGCGATCAGCAGGTCCGTGCCCATCGTGGAGAGCGCGGCGTTGGCCCGGGCGAGCTCCGCGGGGGCGCGGTAGGAGTGGGTGCCGGGCTCGTCCCGGTCCTCCCCGAAGGCGCGCACCTGCACGTCGATCTGGGGCCGGAGCACCCGGGTCAGCTCGGCGACGTGCACACCGGCGCCGCCGTAGATCTCCGGCGGGTACTCCTTGGTCAGCAGATCCACGCGCACGGGGTCCTCCTTCTTCCGCTTCCTTCGCATCTGATTCTCGTCCGGGTGACGACCGATCGGCGTGATCGGGCCCACTCCTGCATTATCCTCGCAGCATGTCCACGAAGGTCCTCGCGATCGTCCTCGCCGGTGGCGAGGGGAAGCGCCTCATGCCCCTCACGCTCGACCGCGCCAAGCCGGCCGTCCCCTTCGGCGGGATCTACCGGCTCATCGACTTCGCGCTGTCGAACATCGTCAACTCGGGCTACCTGCGGGTGGTCGTGCTGACCCAGTACAAGTCCCACTCCCTCGACAAGCACATCGCGCAGACGTGGCGGATGAGCTCGCTGCTGGGCAACTACGTCGCGCCGGTCCCGGCGCAGCAGCGCCTGGGCAAGCACTGGTTCCGCGGCTCGGCGGACGCCATCGCCCAGTCCCTCAACCTCATCCGCGACGAGAAGCCCGACCACGTGCTCGTCGTCGGCGCGGACAACATCTACCGCATGGACTTCTCCCAGATGCTCGACGCGCACATCGCGTCCGGGAAGTCCTGCACGGTCGCGGCGATCCGGCAGCCGATCGAGCTCTCCGACCAGTTCGGCGTGATCGAGACGGACCCGTCGGACCCGACGACCATCCAGGCCTTCGTCGAGAAGCCGAAGCAGACAGAGGGGCTCGCCGACGACCCCACGCAGATCCTCGCCTCGATGGGCAACTACATCTTCGACGCGGACGCCCTGGTCGAGGCCGTCACCCGCGACGCCGAGGACGACGACTCCGCGCACGACATGGGCGGCAACATCGTCCCGGAGTTCGTGGACAAGGGCGACGCCGCCGTCTACGACTTCATCCGCAACGACGTCCCCGGATCCACGGACCGCGACCGCGACTACTGGCGCGACGTCGGCACGCTCGACGCGTTCTACGACGCGCACATGGACCTCATCGCGGTCCACCCCGTCTTCAACCTCTACAACAACGACTGGCCCACCTTCACCGGCCATCGCAACGAGGCGCCGGCGAAGTTCGTGCACGCCGGCCCCGGCCGCGTGGGCACCGCGGTGGACTCCGTCATCTCCCCCGGCGTCGTCATCTCCGGCGCGCAGGTCTCCAACTCGGTCCTCTCCCCCGGGGTGCGCCTGAACTCGTGGTCCACCGTCTCCGACTCGGTGCTGATGGACAACGTGACGGTGGGCCGGCACTGCCAGATCCACCGCGCGATCATCGACAAGGACGTCGTCGTCCCGCCGCGCACCCAGATCGGCCTGGACCGGGAGACGGACCTCGCCCGCGGCTGGGTCGTCACCGAGTCCGGCATCACCGTGATCGGCAAGGGCACGGTCATCGAGCCGTGAGCGTCGACGCTCCCGCCCGTGGCCTGCTCGTCTCCGATGTCGACTCGACCTTCCTCACGCAGGAGGTGATCGAGCTCGTCGCGGAGCACGCCGGGGTCCGCGACCGCGTCGAGGAGATCACCACCGCCGCCATGCGCGGCGAGCTCGACTTCGCGGGCTCCCTGCGCGCCCGGGTCGCACTGCTGGCGGGGCTCGACGCCTCCGTGCTCGCCGCGGTGCGCGAGGTGCTCGTCCCGACCGACGGCGCGATCGAGCTCATGCGGCGCGCGCATGACGCGGGCTGGGTCACCGCCCTCGTCTCGGGCGGCTTCCACGAGGTCATCGACCCGCTCGCCGCAGAGGTCGGCATCGACCACGTCGTCGCGAACCGCTTCGCGGTGCAGGACGGCAAGCTGACCGGCGAGGTCTCCGGCCCGATCATCGACGGCGAGGCCAAGCGGGCGACCCTCGAGGACCTCGCGGAGCGCCACGGCGTGGACCGGGCGCGCACGGTCGCCGTGGGCGACGGCGCGAACGACGCCGCCATGGTGCGTGTGGCGGGCACGGGGGTCGCCTTCCGTGCGAAGCCCGCCCTGCGGGAGGTCGCCGACGTCGTCCTCGACGGGCCCTCGCTGCTGGATCTCTGGCCGTACCTGGAGGGGGCGCCGGTCGCCTGACCCGCTCCGCCGCCTGCCCCCGAGACGACGAACGGGCCCGGGACCTCGCCGCGCGAGGTGCCGGGCCCGTTCGGGTGCCGCCCGCTCAGGGGCGGACGATGGTGTGCAGCGTGAGGCTCTCCTCGCCGAGCTCCGCCCAGGTGGGCAGCGCACCGGAGAGGACGGCGGTGCCGCCGGTCGGCATGCCGATCCGGGCCTGCGCGGCAGAGGCGGGGTCGGAGTCGTCGTCCGCGAGGCCGGTGACCAGGTGGGCCATCGTCGGCTCGTGGCCCACCACGAGGACCACGGCGTGCTTCGCCTTGACGTCGCGGATCAGCTCGAGCACCTCGCCGGTGCCGCCGGAGTAGATCTCCTCGTGGAAGGTGACCTTGCCGTCGAAGCCGGGCATGGACGCCTGCACGCCCTCCCAGGTCTCCCGGGTGCGCTCGGCGTCGGAGACGAGGACCCGCGTGGGCCGCACGCCCTGGGACTCGAGGTACTCGCCGACGAGGCGGGCCTGCGCCCATCCCTTCTCGACGAGGGTGCGCTCCTGATCGGGCTGACCGCCGCCGCTCTCCGCCTTGCCGTGGCGCATGATGAGGAGGAGGCGACTGTCGGGGTCGGAAGCTGACATGGGGGCGCGATCACACCTTGTCGTGGTCGAGGGCTGCGGGTGGGCGGGATCGCCCGGTGTCGGTCCTCAGTGTCCCATGCCGAGGCCGCCGTCGACGGGGATCACGGCACCGGAGATGTAGGCCGCGTCGTCGCTCGCGAGGAAGCTCACCACACGGGCGACCTCGACCGGGTCCGCGAAGCGCCCGGCGGGGATCGCCGCTCGGTAGGAGGCCTGGACGTCCTCGGGGAGGGCGGCGGTCATCTCGGTGTCGATGTAGCCGGGGGCGACGACGTTCGCGGTGATGCCGCGGGAGCCGAGCTCGCGGGTGAGCGCGCGGGCGATGCCGATGAGGCCGGACTTCGAGGCGGCGTAGTTGACCTGGCCGGGCGAGCCGTAGAGGCCCACGACGGAGGAGATCAGGACGATGCGGCCCTTCTTCTTGCGCATCATCGACCTGATGACCCGCTTGACCGTGCGGAAGGAGCCGGTGAGGTTCGTGTCGAGCACGGACTCGAAGGAGTCGTCGCTCATGCGCAGCAGGAGCTGGTCGTCGGTGATGCCGGCGTTGGCGACGAGCACCTCGATCGGGCCGTGCGCCTCCTCCGCGGCGGCGATCGCCGCGTCGAGCGAGGCGCCGTCGGTGACGTCCGCGGCGAGGGTGAGGGCGCCCTCGGGCCCGCCCTGACCGGAGCGGCTGGTCACGGCGACCGCGTCGCCGCGCCGCAGGAACTCCTCGGCGATGGCGCGGCCGATGCCGCGGTTGCCGCCCGTGACGAGGACGCTGCGGGGGGTGGTGGGCTCGGTCATGCGTGCTCCTCGGAGGATCGGGGCGCGACCCGCTGTGACGGACGCCGCGCCGTGGTGTGGCGGTGCACTACGATACGTGGCGGAACAGTGTCGGGATCCTCGGGGGAAACTCGACGTCGACTCACCTCTGGAAGGTGCTCCTCCTCATGGCATACCGCTTCAACCCGCCGCCGAACTGGCCCGTCGAGGATGCCGATTGGACGCCTCCGCCCGGCTGGCAGCCGGATCCCTCGTGGGGCCCCGCGCCCGAGGGCTGGAACTTCTGGGTCGAGGGCGACGCCGCTCCGGCCGCTCCGGTCCCCAGCGACTCCGCGCCGTCCGATCAGGCTGCTGCCGCGTCCTCGCAGGGCGGTCTCGGAGCGCAGCAGGACGCGCCCGCCGAGCAGCAGGCTCCCGCCGACGCGCCGGTCCCCTCGGACGAGCCGACGGTGCTCGGCACCGCCTCCGACGTCGACAACGCGCCCGCCGACGGCGCCGCGTCCACCGACGATGCCGCATCCTCCGATGCTGCGGTGACCTCCGATGACGCCGCGCCCTCCGAGGCGCCCGCCACCGGCCACAGCCACCTCGACAGCGACGCCACCCACGTCGCGAGCAGCGACCAGCGCGCCGCCCTCGGCGAGGACCGCTCGGCCGATCTCGACGCCGACGCGACCCACGTCGCCGGCAGCACCGAGCGCGATGCCCTCGACGGCGCCGAGGCGACCGACACGAGCTCCGAGACGGCCGAGTACACCGGGCCCGATCGTGAGGCCGGGCTCGCCGAGCGTGCTCCGTACGAGGAGGGCGCCGATGCCGCTCCCGCCGCGGAGCCCGCCGCCGATCAGGACTTCGGCGCCTCCGCTCCGATCGCCGGCGCCGCCGGTGCAGGAGCCGCCGGCGCCGCTGCCGGAGCCTCCGGTGCGCATGCTGCCGATCAGGGCGCCGCCGCTGATCAGGCTCCGGCCGCTCCGGCGTACGGTCAGCAGGATCAGGGCCAGGGCTACGGCCAGGCGTCCCCCGCCGGCTACGGCCAGGACTCGGCGGCCCCGGCCTACGGTCAGCAGGATCAGGCGCAGGGCTACGGCCAGGCGTCCCCCGCCGGCTACGGCCAGGACTCCGCGGCCCCGGCCTACGGTCAGCAGGATCAGGGCCAGGGCTACGGCCAGGCCTCCCCCGCCGCCTACGGCCAGGACTCGGCGGCCCCGGCCTACGGTCAGCAGGATCAGGGGCAGGGCTACGGCCAGGGCTACGGTCAGGCCTCCCCCGCCTACGGGCAGTCCTCGCCCGCTCAGGGCTTCGGGTCCTCCTCCGCCTCCGACGGCGCCGCCTGGACCGCCTCCACCGGCGCCGGCGAGCCCCCGAAGAAGGGCATCGTCGCGCGGTTCTGGTGGATCGGCTGCATCGCCCTGTTCCTCGTCGCCGCGCTCATCGCCGCGATCATCGCGGTCGTCGTGATCACCTCGAACAACGGCGACGACCAGGCCGGCGGTGACCCCACCACCGAGGTCGCCACCACGGACGAGGCGACCCCGACCGAGGAGGAGACCACCGACGAGGCCTCCGACGGCGGCGACGAGACCATCACGCCGTCCGTGCTGCCCACCCTCGGTGCGGACCCGCAGTCCCAGGACGTCGTGTCCTCCGACGGCAGCGGCAAGATCACCGTCACCCAGGAGTGGATCGCCCCGGACAAGCTCGAGAGCACCTACGGCGGCACCGTCACCCCGGGCGAGCAGGGGGACGAGTACCTCGTCGTCACCGCCCAGGTCGAGGTCACCGAGGGCACGCTGATGCTGGCCTCGTACAACTTCAACCTCACCACCCCCTACGGCGGTGACATCTCGCCGGCGACCGCGACCTACGAGCTCAAGGACGCGGGCCTGGACTACCAGGCGCCGGACGAGTTCACGAAGGGCGAGACGTACACGATCCGCGTGCTCTTCGACGCGAAGAAGGCCAAGGGCATCAAGCTCGTCTACGACACCTTCTCCGACCAGTACACCTGGGACGTCCCTGCGTGACCGACCGCTTCAACCCTCCGCCGAGCTGGCCGGAGCCGCCCCAGGACGGGTGGCTGCCGCCGGACGGCTTCCGACCGGGCCCCGCATGGGGCCCGGTCCCGTCGGGGTGGCGTCTCTGGGTCGCCGGCACGGATGAGGCGACCGCCGAGGACGCCCCGCTGCAGCGCTCCGAGGACGTCCCCGCGAGCGGGGTCCGGCCCCGTCCGCGGGTGGAGACCTACCCGGTCTCCGTGCTGAACCCCGGGATGTGGTCCCAGAACCACCTCGAGGACGAGGACTACGGCTTCCCGCCCGCAGCGCCCGTGAAGCGCCGGCCCGGGCGCAGGCTCGCCGCGCACATCACCGTCACCGCCCTCGGCTTCGTGATCGCGGCGCTCGTCGCGATCGGCTTCGTGCGGCTCACCGATTTCGCGGTGGAGGACCTGCCCGGCATGCTCAGCTCCTCCGGGAACCTGGGGGACGCGAGCTCCCCCGGGGGCGAGGCATGAGCGGCCGGTCCCTCCGCTCCCGGATCATCCTCAGCCGCGACACCCTGGTGGGCCTGCTGATCGTGCTCCTCTGCGCGGCGATCTGCGTGGGCCTCGGCCTGTGGCAGTACGGCCGCTTCGAGACCAAGCGGGACGCGGCTGCGGTGATCGCGGAGAACTACTCGGCCGATCCCGTCCCGCTCGCCGAGGCGCTGCCGGATCCCGCCCAGCCGCTCGCCTCGAGCGAGCGCTGGCGCGTCGTGGAGATGACCGGCAGCTACTGCACCGATCCCGGATGCGTGCTGTACGTGCGCAACCGGCCCCTGAACAGCCAGGTCGGCTTCTGGCAGCTCGTCCCCTTCACCGCCGAGGACGGCACCACCCTGCTCTTGGTGCGCGGCTGGGTGCCCGCGCAGGAGACCGCCTCCCAGCCCCTGGACCCGCCCGCCGTCCCCACCGGGACGACCACGGTGACCGTCCGCATGCGCCCCGCGGAGGGGACCGTCGACCGGCAGGACCCGCCCGGGCAGGTGCAGACCGTCACGCCCGAGGCGATCGCCGCGAAGCTCCCCGCCGGCGTCGCGGACTCGCTCGTGACCGGTGCCTACGGCGAGCTGGCCGCGGAGCATCCGGAGGCGGCGAGGCCCCAGGCGCTCGAGTCCCCGGACACCTCCCTCGGCCCCCATCTCTCCTACGCCTTCCAGTGGTGGATCTTCGCGCTGTTCTTCCCGGCCGCGCTCGTGTACCGCACCCGCAAGCTGATCCAGGACGCGGAGTCGGAGCAGGCGGTCGCCGCCGACACCGCCCCGGCAAGGAGCAGGGGCGCGCACGAGGGCGAGGGCGGCGACCGTGCCGAGCCCGCCGCACCGCAGGACGGGCCCGACGGCGGCGCCGGGAGCGCGGAGGCCGCCGGGAAGGCCGGCTCCCCTGCTCCCCCGTCCTCACGCCGGGAGCACCGGCCGGTCACCGCGGAGCACGACCGCCGCCGGCGGGCACGCCGGCGCAGCCACGACGAGGAGGAAGAGGATGCCCTCATCGACCAGCAGCGCTGACCGCGCACGCTTCCTGCCCGGACCCCGGCCGCGGCGCATCGCGCACCGTGGTCTGGCCACGGACGGCGCCGAGAACACGATGCGGGCCTTCGCCGATGCCCTCGCCGCCGGCGCGACGATGCTCGAGACGGACACCCGCGCGACGCGGGACGGGCTCGCCCTCGCCGTCCACGACGAGGACCTCTCGCGGATCGCGGAAGACCCCCGCCGGATCGACGCGATCGACGCCGCCGCGGCCGGTGCCGTGCGCCTCGCGGGCGGAGAGCGGCTCGCCCTGCTCGAGGACGTGCTCGACACCTTCCGGGACGTGCCCGTGAACATCGACGTCAAGAGTGCGGACGCCGTCCTCCCCGCCGTCACCGCGATCGCGCGCACCCGCAGCGCGGACCGTGTGTGCATCGCCGGGTTCGACGGCCTCGTCGCCCGCAGCGCGGCCAACGGCGTGCGCCGGGCGACCAACCGGCTCCCGAAGCGCAGCCCGTCCCGCGGGGTGATCGCCGCCTTCCTCGCGGCGCGGGCCGTCGAGGCGCCGGACGCCGTGATCCGACGGATCCTGCGGCCCTACGGCGCGCTCCAGGTTCCCGAGCGCGTCGACGGGATCCCGGTCGTCACCGCGGCGAACGTGGCGGCCGCCCACCGCGCGGGGTGCGAGGTGCACGTGTGGACGATCGACGACCCTGTGACCATGGCGGATCTTCTCTCGAAGGGCGTGGATGGTATCATCACCAATCGCGTCGATCTGCTGTCAGCACTGCTCGAGACCGGCCGCGGTCGTCACTGACCGAGGCCTTTCCCGTCGGGGCCCCGGCACCTCTGAGGTGTCCGGCGGCGATCCCGCTCCATCCGTCCCATCCGTCTCATCCGTTCGAGGATCCCTCCCCTCGGCGTCCCCGGCGCGCCACGCGCCTCCCGATCGTCCGTGACCGGGAATGACCTCGCCCTCCGGGGCGTTGATCCCGGGGCAGAACTCCGGGCGTGCCGCCGCCCGCACCGAAACACCGGCAGGAAGCGAGAACCGCATGAGCAGCCGAAGCCTGCGAGGCACCCGCCTCGGATCCCTCTCCATGGAGACCGACGAGGGCGTGCTCGCCGCCCCGCGCCAGGAGACCGTCTACGACTGCCCGAACGGGCACACGATCGTGCTGCCCTTCTCCGTCGAGGCCGACGTCCCGGCCGTGTGGGAGTGCCGCTGCGGCGCGACCGCCGTGCGCCGTGACCACGAGAAGCCCGACGAGAAGCCGGGCAAGCCCCAGCGCACCCACTGGGACATGCTGCTGGAGCGCCGCAGCGAGGAGGAGCTGCAGGTCCTGCTGGACCAGCGGCTCGCGCTGCTCCGCGCCGGCAAGCTGCACCAGCGCCGCAACCTCTGATCCCGACCGGATCAGCACGAGGCCCCCGCACCGGGAACGGTGCGGGGGCCTCCTCGCGTACGGGGTCCGTCCTGCCGCGCCGGTCACCGGGCGCGGGAAGGGATCAGGGGGTCACTGCTGGATCGTGGGCGGGGTGCGCTCCTCGCCCTGCGGGGGTGTGCGGGCGTCGATGACGATCTCGCCGTCCACGACCCCGCCGCCGCTGCGCCGGTAGAGCACGCGGCGCGCGGAGGGCGACCCGCCGGAGAGCCCCATCGCCCGCACGGTGCGCTTCTGCACCGGCGTCACCAGGAGCACGAGCCCGATCACGTCGGTGATGAGTCCCGGGAAGAAGAAGAGCAGCGCCGCGATGACGGTGAACGCGGGCCGCGAGAGATGGTCCTTCACGTCCCCGCTCCCCCGCAGCGCCCGCACGAGCGAGCGGAGGCGCACGAAGGACTGCTGGCCGGCGGCGACGAGCAGGGCGACGCCCACGACCCAGCCGATCACGACGATCAGCACGGACCACCACAGGCTCGTCTGCACACCGATGAGGACGAGGATCGCGATCTCCAGCACGCCGAGCACGACGATGCCCACGGGGATCAGCGAGGCGAGGCGTCCCCTGCGCTCGCCCGGGGCGCCCTGACCTCCGGCTCGCGGAGCGGCGCCGGAGCGCGGGGTCGGATGGGGGGTGGAGCTCATGGCGGGTCCTTCCCGGGAGTCCTCGTGACCCGCGCCAGCCTAGCGGAGCAGCCCGAGGAGCTGCTGGGTGCGGTGCGAGAGTCCCCAGAGCGTCACCTTGACGAGCGCCTCGCGGACGATGCCGGAGCTCATCTTGCTCACGCCCTCGGCGCGCTCGTCGAAGTCGATGGGCACCTCGGCGATCGCGGCGCCGGCCGCCCGGGCCCGGCGCGTCATGTCCACCTGGAAGCAGTAGCCCTGGGAGGCGACGTCCCCCCGGACGAGCGTCGTCAGGAGCTCCGCGCGGTAGGCCCGGAACCCCGCGGTCGCGTCGGCGACGCCCAGGCCCAGCACGGCGCGCACGTACAGGTTCGCGCCGCGGGAGAGCAGCAGCCGTCGCAGCGGCCAGTCGTGGACGCGCCCGCCGGGCACCCAGCGGGAGCCGATCGCGAGGTCCGCCCCGCGGCGCACGGCCTCGAGCAGCCCCGGCAGCTGCTCCGGGCGGTGGGAGGCGTCGGCGTCCATCTCGCAGAGCACCTCGTAGCCCTCCCCGAGGCCCCAGGCGAAGCCCGCGAGATAGGCCGGGCCGAGGCCCTCCTTTCCGGCGCGGTGCAGCACGTGCACGTGCGGGTCCTGTGCGGCCCGCTCCTCCGCCCAGGCGCCGGTGCCGTCGGGCGAGTTGTCGTCGACCACGAGGACGTGCGCGGCGGGCACCGCTGCCCGCAGGCGGGCGAGGGTCCCCGGGAGCGCCGCCCGCTCGTCGTAGGTGGGGACGACGACGAGGGTCGGCGGGGCCGGGGCGTTCGAGGCGGTCACGTCAGCTCCTGGTGCGGGGTCGGTCGCGGTCGCGGCGGCGGGGGGTGGGCAGGGCGCGGCGGCGCGTGCCGAGCGCACCGAGCAGTCCGATCAGCCCGATCGCGGAGATGCCGATGCCGATCCAGGGACCGGCGGCGACGGCGGGCGTGATGCCGGTGCGCAGGGGCACCTCGGCGAGCAGCGCGCCCTGCTCCCAATGGCCCACGGAGGAGAGCCGGCGGCCCTCGGGGCTGAAGATCGCCGACTCCCCCACCGTGGCCACGTGGACCACGCTGCGGCCCGAGACGACGGCCATCACCTTCGCCTGGGCGAGCTGCTGGATCGACTCGTCGGAGTCACCGAAGAGCGCGGTGTTGGACTGCACGACGATCACCTCGGCGCCGTCCCGCACCGTGTCCTGGACGAGGTTGTCGTAGGCGATCTCGAAGCAGATGAGCACGCCGACCTTCGCGGAGTCCTCGTCACCGGTGATGCTCGCGAGGTCCATGACGCCGACCTCCTGGCCGGGCAGCATGTCGTAGCCGACCAGGTCCACCTTGTCGGTGAGGACGCGGAA
Source organism: Brachybacterium horti (assembly GCF_054777615.1). NCBI lineage: Bacteria > Bacillati > Actinomycetota > Actinomycetes > Micrococcales > Dermabacteraceae > Brachybacterium > Brachybacterium horti. The sequence continues at coordinate 644,065 of NZ_BAAHAM010000002.1, read as the reverse complement.
GAAGGACCGTGCGGGGATGTACTCGCCGAAGGGCACGGGATGGCGCTTGGCGTAGGTGTACGGCACGTCGCCGTCCGCGGAGTCCGCCGTGTACAGCAGGGAGTGGTTCAGACGCTCGTGGTCGCCGACGAGGGTCTGGGTGCCCACGAGGATCGGGGCGCCGGCGTCCGCGGAGGCCTGGGCGAGCTGCGCGGAGCGCACCGGGTCCTGCCGGGGGTCGTACTCGGTGGAGTCCTCGGGCCAGACCACGAGCTCGAGCTGCCCGCCCTTCTCCTCGGTCGTGGTGATCGTGTCCCGCGTGACCTGGAGGTGGTTCTCGTAGACGCCGTCGGGCATGGTGAGCGTCGCGGGGTCGATCGGGTCCATGTTCCCCTGGATCCCGGCGATCGTCATGCTCGAGCGGCCCTCCGGCGCGCGGTTCTGCGGCAGCGGCACCACGACGGTGACGAGGACGAGGCCGACGGCCAGCGACAGCGGCCACACCCCGGCGACACCGCGGAGCCCGCGCCGCGTGCGTCCCGTGAGGGCGAGCACGCCGTGCAGGAGGAGCATCCCCAGGATCCCGACGACGAGGGCGAGGCCGGCGGTCCCGATCCAGGGGCCGAGGTTCAGCAGGGGCGACTCGGAGAGGGCGTAGGCGCTCGTCCCCCACGGCAGGCCGCCCCACGGGGCGTGGCTGCGCAGCAGCTCGACGCCCGTCCACAGCGCGGCGACGACGAGGCAGCTCGAGGCCCGCAGCCCCCGGCGCACGATGACCGTGCGGGCGAGGAGCCCGAAGAGCACCGCGGAGAGCGACTCGAAGATCCCGAGCGCGATCCACGGCATCGCCCCCGCATAGGTGTTCGCCCAGACGGTCAGCGGGACGAAGAAGGCGAGTCCCCAGAGCAGGGACACGAGCACAGCCAGCACCGCCGAGCGCACCATCACGCCGGCGACGAGCAGGGCGACGGAGACGGGCAGCAGCGGCCAGAGGCCGTACGGCGGGAAGGCGACGAGGCAGGCGACGCCGCCCGCGACGCCGCACAGCAGCGCGATCGGCCACGGGGTCGGGACGAGCTCGGCGGCATGCTCGGCGTCGCGCCGGCGCGCCGGGGACCGCGCGCCGCTCCGGGTGGCCGTCATGCGCCGCTCTGCGGCAGGGCGTCGTGGACGATCGCACCGTCGATCACGGTGCGCAGCGCCCGCGGTGCGCCCTGCTCGAGGTCGGGCAGCAGCGGGGTCCGCGAGCGGGGGTCCGTGGACCAGGTCTCGATGAGGTCCCCGTGGCCCCGCACGGTGAGGTCCCACGGCTCCCAGACCACGAAGGTGGCCTCGATGCCGGTGCGCAGGGAGCCGGGATGGCGCCGCCCCGCGACCCGCTGCCCGCCCCGGCTCGCGGCGAGGAAGGCGGCGCGGTCACTGATGCGCTGGGAGGGCTCGCCCTGCTGGGCGGCGGCCCGGACCCAGCTCCACGGGTCCGCGGCGCCCTCCTCCCCCGCGGAGGCGAGGGCGAGCGGTGTGCCGTCGGCGACGAGGTCGAGGTACGGGGCGCTCTCGGTGACCGGCGCGACGACGCGGACCCCCTCGCGCGTGCCCGTCGGTCCGGGGAGCCGCAGCACGATGCCGGCGGCGGCCGCCGCGGCGTCGCCGGCAGGATCCGGCGCGGAGCCGTCGGCGGTCGCGGCGGCGTCGACGAAGCCGGGGGTGATCAGGCATCCGGTGACGTCCACGCGCCGGGCGTCCGGGTGCAGGACGGCCGCGGAGTCCTCCGTGCCGACCCAGGCGATGAGGCCGTCCGCGACGAGCATCGCGGTCGCCTCGGGCTCGTCCGTGCTGTACAGGACCATGCCCGTGTACAGGGTGGGGAGGCGGTCGTCGTGGGGCGCGGGAGCGTCGGTGCTCGAGGAGGGCGCTGAGGGTGCGGTCGGCATGGGCTGTAGGCTCTCCTGCCCGCCTGGGAGAACGCTCATCGATCGATCTCCTGGGCGACGAGTCCCCGGCGCACGGCGAGGATCGCGGAGCGCGCCACGGCGCCGAGCTGCTCGTCGACGGTGAGCTGGTCGAGCAGGTCGATCACCTGGCGGCAGTGCCGCACGAAGTCGCCCGCCGGCATGCCGGTGCCTTCGAGCGCACCGGCGAGGTGCACGCCGCGCGCCCAGCGGTGCACGGTCGCGGCGACGGCCGGATCCGGCGGCGGCGTCGCGTCGATGCCGTGGCGGGTCTGCGCGGCCTGCAGCTGCTGTGCCGTCCGCGCCGTGGCCTCGAGGGCAGCGTCCACGGCGGCGTCGACGATGATCTCCGGGGCGCCGCCGTCGTCCCGCCGTGACTCGTGCACCGCCGCGGAGACCACGGCCGCGAGACCGGCGGCGTCCAGCCCGGTCCAGGCCCCGTGCTCGATGCACTCGGCGATCATGAGGTCGCGGTCGGAGAAGATCCGGCGCAGGCGCAGCCCGCGCTCCGTGGGGACGAGCTGCCCGTCCGTGCCTTCGAGGTAGCCGAGCTCCTCGAGCAGCGCCGTGAGGCGGTCGAGCTCGCGGGCGAGGGAGCTCGTGCGGCCCTCGATGCGACGGTGCACGGAGGCGAGCTCCTTGCGGGTGCTCTCGTAGCGGTGCACCCAGCGCAGGTGCGCCTCGAGATCCGGGCACTGCGCGCACGGGTGCTCGGCGAGCTCCGCCTTCAGCGCGATCAGCGTCTCGTCCGTCGCCGCGGTCGAAGGCACGCGGCCGGCCCTCCGGCGCACATCGGCGCGGGCGTCGTCGTGGCCGGAGAGGTGCTGGCGCAGCGCGGCGGCGGTGTCCCGCCGCACCTTCGCCGCGGAGAGGGTCTCCGCCCGGGGCAGCTTCATCGCGTCGATGACGGCCGGGGAGGAGGGGAGGTCCGACGGGCGGATCGTGCGGCGACGGCCCTCGGTGTCGAGCAGCTGCACCTGGGGCCCGCCGAGCACCGCGGTGTCGACCTCGAGCACCACCGCGTAGCCGCGCCGCTTCCCGCCGGGCAGCGCGAGGATCTCGCCGCGGCGCAGGCCCTTCAGGATGCCCGCGGTCCGGTCGCGGTCCCGCTCGGCGCGGTGGCGGGAGAGCACCTTCTCGCGGTCCGCGATGCGGTCGCGCAGGGCGGCATAGCCCAGCAGGTCCCCGCGGTCGCAGTCGAGCGCCTCGCGGTAGGAGGCGGCGGTGTCCTCGAGCTCGCGGGCGCGCCGTGCGAGACCCACGACGGAGCGGTCCGCCTGGAACTGCGCGAAGCTCGTCTCGAGGGTCTCCCGGGCGCGGGAGAGGTCGAAGCGCTCGAGCAGGTTCACGGCCATGTTCGCGGTGGGCCGGAAGGCCGAGCGCAGCGGGTAGGTGCGCCGGGAGGCGAGGGCGGCGACCCCGGCGGCGTCGAAGTGGGGCCCAGCGAGAACGACCGCGTGGCCCTCGGTGTCGATGCCGCGGCGGCCCGCGCGCCCTGTCAGCTGGGTGTACTCCCCCGGGGTGAGATCGGCGTGCTCGACGCCGTTGAACTTCACGAGCTTCTCGAGCACCACGGAGCGGGCGGGCATGTTGATGCCCAGCGCGAGGGTCTCCGTCGCGAAGACGACCTTCACCAGACCGGCGGCGAAGAGCTCCTCGACGACGGTCTTCAGGAGCGGCAGGATCCCGGCGTGGTGGGCGGCGTAGCCGTCGAGGGCGGCACGGCGGAAGGCATGGATGCCCAGCACCTCCTCGTCCTCGATGCCGATCGTGGAGAGCCGCTCGTCGAGCACGCGGCGGATCCGCAGCCGCTCGTCCTCGCTCGTCAGGCGAAGCCGCCCCTGGGCGCACTGCCGCACGGCGGCCTCGCAGCCGGCGCGGGAGAAGATGAAGACGATCGCGGGGAGCAGGGCGGCGTCGTCGAGCATGGAGATGACCTCGGTGCGGCGCGCGGGACGCGGGAGCCCACCGCGATGGTCCCTGCCGTCCCTGCTGTCCCTGTCGCGATCACCGCCGCGACGCTCGCCGCCCCGGGGATCCCCGCCACGGTGGTCACCGCCGCGATGGTCGCGCCCCCGGTGGTCGCCGTGACCGCCCCGACCGGCACCGCGACCCCGGCCGCCGCCGTGCCGCTGGCCGCTGCCGCGCGGGCGATGGCGACCGCTCGTGCCGCGACGGCCCGCGTAGCCGCGGCCGCCGCCGTCGGCCGGGGGGGAGACGGAGGCGATCTGCTGGATCTGCGGGTTCACGAGCCGGTCGCCGCGCGCCCCCGGCCCGTGGGAGACGACCGGGGCCCCGGCGTCGTCGACGAAGAGGTCCAACAGCTCGTCGCCGACGACGACGTGCTGCCACAGCGGCACGGGCCGCGTCTCGGAGACCACGATCCCGGTGTCGCCGCGGACCTCCTGCAGCCAGGCGCCGAACTCCTCCGCGTTGGAGACCGTCGCGGAGAGCGCCACGAGCTGCACGGCGCGGTCGAGGTGGATGATGACCTCCTCCCAGACCGGTCCGCGGAGGCGGTCGGCGAGGTAGTGCACCTCGTCCATGACCACGAAGCCGAGGCCCTCGAGCAGCGGGGAGTCCGCGTAGAGCATGTTGCGCAGCACCTCGGTGGTCATGACGACCACCTCGGCGTCCGGCCGCACGGAAGTGTCCCCCGTCAGCAGGCCCACGCGCTCAGCGCCGAGCCATGCGGCCAGCTCGCCGTGCTTCTGGTTGGAGAGCGCCTTGATGGGTGCCGTGTAGAAGACCTTGCGGCCCTGGGCGAGCGCGAGGTGCACGGCGAACTCCCCCACGACCGTCTTGCCGGCGCCCGTCGGCGCGGCGACGAGAACGGAGCGGCCGGACTCGAGCTCCCGGCAGCCCTCGAGCTGGAACGGGTCCAGCGCGAAGGGGAAGCGGCCGGTGAACCTCCCGAGCTCGGAGGCGTCGAGGCGTCGCTGCGCGGCCCAGGCCGCGTACTGCTCGGACGGGGAGGTCATGCCAGCTCCTTGCGGTCGGGCCCCTCCGGTGCGGCGGCCTCGGCGGGGCGCAGGGCGTCGGGATCCACGAGCAGTCGGACGGCGCCGGGCAGCACGCGGACCGTGAGCGGGAGCTGCGCGGCGGCCTCGCCGTCGGCGAAGGCCCGCTGGGCCTCCCCCGTGCGCAGCCCGACGGTCACCTCGTGGACGGGGCGCACGGCGAAGCCGGGCACGCCCGTGTGGGTGCCGCGGAACACCCGCGGGAAGAAGCGCAGCAGCGTCGCCCGGCCGACGCCGGTGAGCGTGACGAGATCCGCCGCGCCGTCGTCCATCCGGGCGCTCGGCACGAGGTGCATGCCGCCGCCGTACCAGCCGGTCGAGCAGATCGAGAGCAGGGACGTCTCGATCTCCTCGCGGGGACCACCGTCCACCTCGATCCAGAAGGAGCGGTCGTGCAGGGTGAGCAGCTCGCGCAGGACGGCCGCGGTGTAGCGGGTCGAGCGGCCCCGGCGGTAGCTGTTCGCCCGCGCGTTCACCTGGGCGTCGAAGCCGATGTTCACCGTGCCGAGGGCGATGGAGCGGTGATGGGGCACCTGGTCCCCGGCGGAGACCACCTCGAGCGCGTCGACGCTCACCGCGGGGCGCGAGAGAGCATGGAGCAGGGCGCGCGTCGAGGCCTCCGGATCGTCCACCGGGAGGTCGAGCGCGCGGGCGATGTCGTTGCCGCTCCCCGCGGGGACGATCCCGAGGCGCACGGGGGTGCCGGCGACGATCTCCGCCCCGAGGGCGACGGTGCCGTCACCGCCCACGACGACGAGCGCGGTGAGCGAGTCGCGCACCTCGAGCGCGCGGGCCCGGGCGACGTGCATCGTGGGGCCGGAGAGGTCCACCACGGACACGCCGGCGAGCCGGAGCAGCTGGCCCACCTGGCGACCGACGCGGTGGGAGGCGCCGAAGGCGGCGGCGGGATTGGCGAGCAGGCCGACCCGGAGACGGCTCACCGGCCCTCACCGTCGTCGTCGAGGCCCGAGGGACCGTCGATGCGGCTCGCGGTCTCGTCGTCCAGCTCCTCGTCCTCGACCCGGGGGTGTCGACGGTCGTGGAGCAGCGCGATGCCGACGGCGGCGAAGAAGAGCGAGGAGATCGCGAGGGACATGCCGATGAGGGTGATGGGCTCCGGGGTGGGCACCATGACCGCGGTGAAGGCGAAGCAGACGAAGATCACCCAGCGCCAGGCGCGCAGCATGGTCTTGCCGCGGAGGACGCCGAGGAAGTTCAGCAGCACGAGCACGACCGGCATGACGAAGGCGATGCCGAAGGCGAGCATGGTCTTCACGAGCAGGGCTAGGTACTCGTCGTACTTGATGTACTGGGTGACGGTGTCGCTGACGGGTGTGAAGCTCAGCATCACGGGGACCAGCTGGTTCACGGCCCAGTAGCCGGCGACGCAGCCCAGGAAGAAGAGCGGGATCGCGCTGCCGAAGAAGCCGATCGCGTACTTGCGCTCGTTCCTGTGCAGGCCGGGCATGACGAACAGCCAGATCTGCAGCATGAGCATGGGGCTCGACAGGATGATGCCCACGTACGCGGACATCTGGAGCCGCACGTTCAGACCCGTGCCCACGCCCTGGAAGTTGAGGTCCGCCTGCATGCCCTGGGCGGCTGCCTGCGTGAAGGGACGCTGGAGCGCGTCGAAGACCCAGGGATAGACGAGCCATCCCACGATCGAGAGCAGCACGATCGTGATCGCGGAGATCACGAGCCGGTTGCGCAGCTCGATGAGGTGCTCGCCGAGGGACATGCGTCCCTCGGGATCCTTGGGGCGGCGACCCTTCTTGGGGGTCCCCTGGGCCTGGGTGTCACTGGCCACGGACGTGCTTCCTCCCGGCAGTCGCGGTCCGGGCCGTCACCGGCCCGGACCCCTGACCTCGTCGGGCGACGAGGTGATCAGTCGCGGCGGTACGAGTCGTCCTCGTCGCGCGGGGCGCGGACGGGGGTCGTCTCGTCGGCGGTGTCGCGGGGGTCGTACTCGCGGCCGCGCTCGGAGGTGCGCTCCGTGCTGCGTCGCACGGGGCGGTCGTCCTCGTCGTCCTCGTCGGAGGACCTGTCGTCGCCGCGCATCTCCTCGACCTCGCTCTTGAAGATGCGCATCGACTTGCCGACGTTGCGCGCGAGGCTCGGCAGCTTGCCGGCGCCGAAGAGCAGGACGACCAGGATCAGAAGCACCACGATCGCGACCGGGCTCTTGAAGAAGCTCATGGGGGTTACCTTTCAACATCGCCGTGGTCGTCACGGCTCGGGCCATGGTCCCACATCGGACCGGGTGCAGCCCGGGAGGCTCCGGAGGGGCTCCGCCCACCGCTCGGTGGGCGGTCCCAGGGTAGTCCCTGGACCTAGGAATGGTGTGCCATGGCGGTGCGCGCCACGGTCACGATCGTGTCTCTCAGCGACGGGGGCGAGAGCACCGTCGCCGCACCCGCGGTCTCGAGGACCGCGTCCACGAGCGGAGCGCGCAGCGGCTCGTCGAGCCGGGCATAGACCACGGCGCCCTCGCCGTCCCGCAGCGCGGTGGCCTCGAAGGACTCCGCGATCCAGCGTGCCGGCGGCTCGAGCCGCAGCCACGTCCCCTCGAGCTCGCCCTCGGGGTCGCTCCCCACCACGCCCTGCAGATCCGCGGTGTCCTCGCCGGGCAGCGCGGGGTGCTGCTCCGTCCCCGGTGCGGGGAGCTCGACGATCCTGTCCAGGCGGAATCGCCGCTCCGCGCCCGCGAGCTCGCACTCGGCGAGCAGGTAGGAGCGGGCGCCGTCCGTCTCGAGCCGCAGCGGGCGGATGCGCCGGACGCTCGTCCCGGGTCGGTCGGAGGCGGAGTAGCGGATCATCAGCCGGGAGGCGGGGTCGTCGTCGGCCGCCCGCAGCGCGGACTGCACCGCGGCGAGCACGGCGTCGGCGCGATGGGCGGTCCGCTCCTCGGGGTGCTCACGGGGCTCGTCGTGCGACGGCGGCTCGGTGCTCGTGCCCCCGGCCCCCGGGGCGTCCGCCCCCTCCGGCGGGGCCCCGAACCCTGTGGGCGCCGCGACGGCGGGACGGTCGAGGCCCGCCGCGGCGAGCAGCGTGGCGCGGGCGGAGGCGATCGCCTCGGCCGCCTCCCCCGCCGTGGCCGCGAGCGCGGCGAGCCCGGCGAGCAGCGCCGTGACCTCGACCGCGCTCAGGCGCAGGGCGCGGCGCAGCGGCTCCGCGTTGCGCACACGCACCACCCCGTGCTCCCACTCCGCCTCGATGAGGTCCTCCCAGCCCGTGCCGAGGTCGCCGCACAGGAAGAGCACCTGCAGATCGGCGGTCACCTGCTTCTCGGTGACCCCGAGCGCCTCGGCGAGCTCGACGAGCTCCACCTCGCCGCGCTGCATGACGTAGGAGGCCACCGCGATGAGCCGCGAGACGTCGTCGTTGCTCGAGCTCGAGACCCGGATCCGGGAGGCCGTGCGCTCGGGGGCGGCCTCGAGGGGAGCGAGATCGGCCGGACCCTCGTGCGCGGCGGCGATCTGGGCGAGCACCTCGTGGATCTCCTGGCGCCACTCCGGCGGCGCGGTGACCTCTGTCCAGCGGATCTCGCCCAGCAGCAGTCGGCGCGCGGCGGCGCGGGGCAGCTCGGGCAGGGTGAGCTCGGGGGCGGCGAGATCCGCGCCCGCGCGATCGCGCAGGGCGAGCGCCTTGAAGGGCTCGGCGCGCAGCACGGCGCGGTCGCGGTCGTCGCCCGTGTGCATGCGGGAGAGGACCTCCTCGAGGTCCACCTGCTCCGGCCGCGGGCGGGCGGCCTCACCGGCCGCGCGGGGGAAGGACTCGATGCGGGACGCGCGGAACATGCGGACGTCCTCGCGGCCGGTGTCCCAGCCGTAGACGTACCAGTGGCCGTCGTGCACGCCCACCACCCAGGGCTCGACGGTGCGCTCGGCGACGGAGCCCGTCGCGGCGCGGTAGGAGAAGCGCACGCGGGTGCCGTCGGTGACGGCCTCGAGCAGCGGGCTCAGCACGGGGAGGGACTCGACGGCGCCGCGGGGCGTGCGTCGCAGCAGATCTGGATCGGCGTCGTGGCCGAGGCTCAGGAGCTTCGCCCGCACCCGCCGGGCGGCGCCGCCGGCGGCGGCCTGGTCCCAGGCCCGGCTCGCGGCGAGCAGCACGGTGTACTCCGCGGTGCTGAGGTCCAGCACGGCGTCCTCGCGCGGCGAGGCGATGCGGTAGTAGACGGTGTTGTCGTCCAGGACGTCCGACTCGGTGACGAGCGGGAGCCCGAGCTCGAGGATCGCTGCCTTGTCGCGCTCGAACATGCGCTCCGCCGCCTGGTCGCTCACCGCCTCCTTGTACTCGGGGATGACGGCGAACAGCTTCGCGCGGTCGATCCGACGGCGCGAGCCGATCGTCATGATGACGTTGAGCAGTCTTTCCACACCTCGTGCAGCCACCCGTCCAGGATAGTCGGCCGGGGCCCGTCCTGCGGATCTCCGTAGGATGGCGCGCATGCTGCGCTGGGAACGAGGAACCGTCGTCACGAACCTTCCCGCCTGGTCGGGGGTCGTGCGCTGCGAGGTGCAGCTCGAGGGCGGCGAGCGGGTGCCGGCGCTCGCCTACCCGGAGCTCACGGGCGCCCCCTCCCCCGGCGAGGTGGTCCTCCTGAACACCAACGCGCTGCGGCGCGGCCTGGGCACCGGGGGCCAGGCCTTCGTCGTCGCCCGACCGGACGCCGTCGACGCGGCCTCTGCATCGGCCGGCGCCGCGCAGCCGGACCCCGCCGGGCACATGGTCAAGGCCCGCTACACCCCGATGCAGACGGTGCTCGACGCGATCGACGACCCCGCGAGCCCGCACCACGCGTTGCTCCAGGACGCCGAGGACCTCGGTGGCATGCCCGTGGTCGTCACGGACCTCCACTCCGCGCTGCCCGCCGTGGTCGCCGGAATCCGGGAGACGGACCCGGACGCCCGGATCGTGCACGTGCACACCGATGCCGCGGCCCTGCCCGCGGCGTTCTCTCGCACCGCCGCCGAGCTCCGGGAGCGGGAGCTCGTGCAGGGGGTCATCAGCTGCGGGCAGGCCTTCGGCGGCGAGCACGAGGCGGTGACCGTCCACTCGGCGCTGCTGGGCGCGCGGCACGTGCTGGACGCCGACGTCGTGATCGCGGTCCAGGGGCCGGGCACGCTCGGCTCGGGCACGCCGTGGGGGTTCTCGGGCCTCCAGCTGGTGGAGTCCCTGCATGCCGCCCATGTGCTGGGCGGCACGGTCGTCGCCGCGCTGCGGGTCTCCGAGGGGGACGCTCGCGAGCGCCACCACGGGCTGTCCCATCACGCGTCGACGACCCTCGGCCGCGCGGCCCTCGCCCCCGCGCTGCTGCCGCTGCTCTCCCCCGCGGATCCCGAGTACAGCGCATTCCATGCGTCGGTCGCGGAACAGGTGGATTCGATGATCATCGACCGGGCGCGGATGCGCGGGGTCGAGCACCGGAGCGTCGAGGTGCCCGGTGACGGGCTGCGGGCGGCGCTCGAGCGGATGCCGGTGCGGCTCTTGACGATGGGACGCTCGCTCGCCGAGGATCCCGCGGCCTTCCTCTTCGGCGCCCTCGCGGGGCGCGCCGCGGCGCAGCGGATCACCCGCGGCTGAGCGCGGCCCTGCAGTGAGCGGCGCCGCACCGTCTCCGGCGGTGACGCGCCGGATCAGCCCAGGGTGCCGGGGCGGGCCTCGCCGCGCTCGCGCACGAGCGCCGCGAGCCGGTGTGCGGCGGCGACGGCGCGACGGCCGTCCGCGCGCTGCAGCGCCATGGTGTCCAGCGTGGTGCCGTCGGCGAGGTCGAGGTGGGCCCAGGGATCGCCCATCGGGAAGCTCACGCCCACCACCTCCGCCCAGTCCACGGTGCGGGTGCGCAGGTGGTTGACGACGACGAGCGTGTCCGGGCGGGCGATCAGCCGCACCCGCGCCTCGAGATGGCAGATGGCGAGCGCGACCACGCCGGCGCCCATCAGCACGGCGCGGCCGCCCGGCGTGAAGCCGGGGATGACGAGGGCCCAGAAGACGACGCCGGCGAGGGTGAGCAGCCCCGTCGCGTAGCCCGCGACCCGCACCAGGCGGGGTCGCAGGACGATCGTCGGCAGCTCCTCATCGGTCATCGTGACCGCCCGGCCTCCTCAGATGCGGCAGGACTGGATCGCCGTCGCGAGGATCGCCCGCGCGCCGACGTCGTACAGCTCGTCCATCATGCGATGGGCACCGCTCTTGTCCACCATGACGCGGACGGCGGACCACTCGCCGCCGTGCAGCGGGGAGACCGTGGGCGACTGGAATCCCGGCGAGACCGCGACGGCCCGCTCGAGCTGCGCGGTGGGGATGTCATAGTCGAGCATGACATAGCGGTGCGCGACGAGCACGCCTCGGATGCGCCGCTCGAGCACCTCGAGGGAGCGCGCGGCGGCGTCCTCGAGCTCGAGCTCCGGGCGGGAGAAGAGCACCGCCTGGCTCGTCATGATCGGGTCGCCGAAGGGCTCCAGGCCCGCCTGGCGCAGGGTCGTGCCGGTCTCGACGACGTCCGCGATCACGTCGGCGACGCCGAGCCGGATCGAGGACTCGACGGCCCCGTCGAGGTGGACCACCTCGGCGTGCACGCCGTGCTCGGCGAGGTGGTCCTCGACGAGGTTCTCGTAGCTCGTGGCGATCCGCAGGCCCTCGAGCTCGGCGACCTGCGAGCGGGTGCCGCTCGGCGCGGCGAAGCGGAAGGTCGAGCGGGCGAAGCCCAGGTCGAGGATCTCGCGGGCCGGGGTGCGGGAGTCCAGGAGCATGTCCTGGCCGGTGATGCCCACGTCCACGGTCCCCGAGCCCACGTACACGGCGATGTCGCGGGGGCGCAGGTAGAAGAACTCGACGTCGTTCTCGTGGTCGACGACGACGAGCTCCTTGGCGGTGCCGCGACGGCGGTACCCCGCCTCCTGCAGGAGGTCGGCGGCGGGCTCGGACAGGGCGCCCTTGTTGGGCACGGCGATGCGCAGCATGGAAGCTCCTCCGCCGCCGGGAGCGGCGGCGTGCTGGGTCGGGGGACGGAGGGGGGGACGGTTCGGACGGGGCCCGCAGGAGCTGCGGGCCCAACGCTCAGAGCTTGCGGTAGACGTCCTCGAGGGTGAGGCCCTTCGCGACCATCATGACCTGGACGTGGTACAGCAGCTGGCTGATCTCCAGGGCGGCGTCGTCGTCGGTCTCGTGCTCGCAGGCCATCCAGACCTCCGCCGCCTCCTCCACGATCTTCTTGCCGATCTGATGGACGCCGCCGTCCAGCTCGCGGACGGTGCCGGAGCCCTCCGGTCGGGTCCGGGCCTTCTCGATGAGCTCGGCGTACAGCGCCTCGAAATCCTTCACGGGTTCAGGGTACCGATCCCCGGGGCCCGCCCGCGCCCGCGCCCGCCCACCGGGCGGCGGCGCGGGTGCGGGGCGCGGCGCCGGGACGGGAGGAAGGGAGCGTCAGCTGCTGCGGCGTCGGCCGTGGCCGCCGCGGCCCACGGTGGGGTCCAGGTGCGCGGTCTCGACCGTCACTCCCCCGCCCTCGGCGTCCTGGCGACGTCGCACGCGCCACCACACGAAGAACCCGGTCAGCGTGAAGGCGCCGTAGAAGACGTACATGAGGGCGCTCGCCCAGTAGCCCGCGCTGATCAGCAGCGGCACGCCGACGACGTCGACGGCCACCCAGATCAGCCAGAACTCGACCCAGCCCTTGGCCATGCCGAAGGTCGCGAGCAGGGAGCCCATGAAGATCCAGGCGTCCGCCCACACCGGCTCGTAGGAGCCGAGCGCGCGGAACAGCGGGGTGAGCGCGGCCGTGCCGCCGACGAGGGCGACGAGCAGCAGCGCGCGGGTGCCCCAGGAGGCCCAGGTGGGCTCGACGGCGGTGCCGCCGGAGCCCTTCGCCTGCTTCCAGCGGACCCAGCCGTAGACGCTCGTGACGATGAACATGACCTGGCGACCCGCCTGGCCCAGCAGATCCACGGCCTGCGGATCGCCGAAGAGGGTGCCCATGAACACCGTGAGCAGGAGCAGGTTGCCGAGGATGCCGATCGGCCAGGCCCAGACCTTGCGGCGCATGCCGCCGAGGGCGCTGAGGAGTCCGAAGACGTTGCCGAGCACCTCGCGCCAGAGCAGGAACTGTCCGTTCCCGAGGTCGAGGCGGGCGGTGAAGAGCCACTGCAGAAGATCCATGTCGGTGCCTTTCTCCCGTCGGATGCAGTGACTCCGGGGGACAAAGCTGTGCCGGCACGGGAGGACGGATGCGCGGAGGCGCCCGACCGCGTGCGGACGTGCGCCTCTCTTCCAGGCTGTACTGTCGGCGCCGGAATTCCACCGGCTCCACCGCCGAAGCGGGTCGCGGACTGTCACCGCCGGCTCGGACTTCCACCGACCCCGGAGCACGTCACGTTGCGTGACAGGGGAACTCTAGACCAGCCCGACGGGGACGACGACGCCCGTCCGCCGAGGGCGGACGGGCGTCGGACGAGGCACTCCTCAGGGGGATCACGTGGGGATCAGTGCCCGGCGGCGAGCTCCCGCAGCACGGCGATCTCCTCCGCGGCGTCGCGGGCCTTGTAGATCGCGGAGCCGGCGACGAAGACGTTCGCCCCCGCCTCGGCGCAGCGCTCGATCGTCTCGCGCGAGACGCCGCCGTCCACCTGGATGGAGACCTGCAGGTTCGCCTCGCTGATCGCGCGGCGCGCGCGGCGGATCTTCGGGAGCATGGTCTCCAGGAAGCTCTGCCCGCCGAAGCCCGGCTCGACCGTCATGAGCAGCAGCATGTCGAACTCGCCGATGACGTCGAGCAGCGGCTCGACCGGCGTCGCCGGGCGCAGGGCCACCCCGACGGCCGCGTTCTTGCGACGCAGCTCACGGGCCAGTCGCACCGGCGCCGCCGCCGCCTCGAGGTGGAAGGTGACCGAGGACGCCCCCGCCTCGGCGTAGACCGGCGCCTCGCGGTCCGCGTCGGCGATCATCAGGTGGGCGTCCACGGGGATCGGGCTGCGCTCGACGATCTGCTCGACCATGCTCGCGCCGAAGGTGAGGTTCGGGACGAAGTGGTTGTCCATGACGTCGACGTGGACGCTGTCCGCGGTGGAGATCTTGTCGAGCTCCGCGCCGATGCTCATGAAGTCGGCGTTGAGGATGCTGGGGTGGATGTAGCGGCCGTCGGTCGCGTAGGCGGAGTTCATGAGGCCTTCGGTCCTTCCTCGGAGGGGGTCCTGCGCAGCAGGGCGATGAACATGGCGTCGGTCCCGTGCACATGGGGCCACAGCTGCACGGAGGGTCCCTCGCCGAGCTCGGCGGTCTCCTGCTCCTCGGGCAGGATGCCGGCGCGCACGGCGGGGCGGGCGTCGAGCTGCTCGACGTCGTCGCGGCGGCGCAGGACGTCCGCCACGACGAGCCGGGTCTCCGCGAGGTGCGGCGAGCAGGTCACGTAGGCGACGACGCCGCCGGGGGCGGTCGCGTCGAGGGCGGAGCCCAGCAGTTCCCGCTGGAGCGCGCCGAGGTGGCCGATGTCCCCCGGGCTGCGGCGCCACCGCGACTCCGGGCGGCGGCGCAGCGCGCCGAGGCCCGAGCAGGGGACGTCCGCGAGGACGCGGGAGAAGCGGCCCGGCATCTGGGCGCCGATCGCGGTGCCGTCGCCGGTGCGGGTCTCGATCTCGCACCCCGCCTCGCGGAGCGTCGCAACGGCGCGGTCGACGAGCTCGGTGCGGTGGGGCTGCAGCTCGAGGGCGAGCAGGTCCGCGTCGTGGTCCACGGTGAGGCCGCCCAGCAGCGCGGTCTTGCCGCCAGGCCCTGAGCAGAGGTCCAGCCAGTGGGCGTCGTCCGCGGTGACGAGGTCGTCGGCGCCGAGGGCGAGGGCGAGCGCCATGAGCTGGCTGCCCTCGTCCTGGACGGCGGCGCGCCCCTGCTTGACGACGTCCATCCCGCCCGGGTCCCCCGAGGGCCAGGCCGCGCCGAACACGGAGAGGTGCCCGCGGGAGGCGCCCTCGTCGATCAGCTCGTCGAGGTCGGTGAGACCCGGTCGCATGACGAGGGAGACGGCGGGGGCGGCGTTCTGGGCGGCGAGCAGGGCATCGATCTCGGACCGGTCGCGGCCGTGGCCGGCGAGGGCGTCGGAGAGCGCACGGACCACCCAGCGGGGATGCGAGTGCCGCACCGCGAGATGTCCGGTCTCGTCGCTCGCACGGTCCGGGGCCACCTCCTCGAGCCACTCCTCGAGGGTCCGTTCCCCCACCCGTCGCAGCACGGCGTTCGCGAAGCTCGCGGCCCCCGCGCCGACCTCCTGCCGGGCCAGCGCCACGGTCTCCGAGGTCGCGGCGTGCGGGGCGACCGCCATGTCCAGCAGCTGATAGGCGCCGAGCCGCATGACGTCCAGGAGGTCCGGGTCGACGTCCTCGAGGTCGCGGTCGATGCAGGCGGCGAGCACGGCGTCGAGACGGCCCTGCGCGCGCAGGGAGCCGTAGAACAGCTCGGTCGTGAAGGCGGCGTCCCGGCCGGGGAGGCGGTGTCGGCGCAGCAGCTGCGGGAGCACGAGGTTCGCGTACGCGTCGTCCTCGCGCACCGTGCGCAGCCCCTCGAAGGCCACGAGCCGGGAGCCGGTGGTGCGACCACGGCGCTCGGAGGGCCGCTGCTGCGACCACCCGCGGCGCGGGCCGCCGCTGCCCCGGGAGCCGGAGCGCTCGTGGCCGTGCTGGTCCCGGCCGCGGCCCTGGCCGCCACGGCCCTGTCCGTCCCGGCCGTTCCCGCTGCGGCCCTGACCCCCGTGGCCCTGACCGCCGTGGCGGTCCCCGCCCGGGCCGCCGGAGCGGCGCTGTCCGTCCTCGCGGCTCATGCGCGGTCCTCCTCGTTCTCGAAGCTGGTGCCGGGCTCGAGGCCCGCCCCCCGCGCCCAGTCCGCCGCGCGCATGGCCCGCTTCCCGGCGGGGGCGACGACCGACAGGGCGATCGGTGTGGTGCCGGTGCCCACGAGCAGCTGCCGACGGGTCGCGACGAGCTCCCCGGGAGCGGCGGTGACGGAGGGGTCCGGTGCGGGCTCCTCGGTGCCGAGGGCCTTGAACCGCTCCCCCCGCAGCAGGGTCCAGGCGCCCGGGTCCGGGCTCATGCCGCGCACGTGCGCGTCGACCTCCTCGGCGGGGCGCGTCCAGTCGATGCGGGCCTCCGCGGTGGTGAGCTTCGCGGCGTGGGTCGCGGCGTCGTGGTCCTGGACGGTGAAGGAGGCCGTGCCGGCCTCGAGCGCGTCGAGGGCCTGCAGCAGGAGGCCCGCGCCGTCGTGGGACATGCGCTCGAGCAGCTCGCCGGCCGTCTCGTGCGGGCCGATGGCCGTGGGCGCCGAGGCGATGACGTCGCCGGTGTCCAGGCCCTCCTCGAGTCGGAACACGCTCATGCCGGTCTCCCGCTGTCCCGAGAGCACGGCCCGCTGCGCGGGAGCGGCTCCGCGCCAGGCGGGCAGCAGGGAGAAGTGCAGGTTGACCCAGCCGTGGGCGGGGATCGAGAGCGCGGCGGCGGGGACGAGGTTGCCGTAGGCGACGACGGGCGCCGCATCCGGGGCGAGCGTGCGGATCTCCTCCTGGACCTCGGCGTCGCGGAGGGTGCGCGGCGTGAGCACGGGCACGCCCGCCTCGAGGGCGAGCTCCTTGACGGGGCTCGGGTGGAGGCGGCGACCGCGGCCGCGGGGGGCGTCGGCGCGCGTGAGGACCCCGACCACCTCGTGGGCGGAGTCGAGCAGGGCGCGCAGGGACGGGAGGGCGGCCTCGGGGGTGCCGGCGAAGAGCAGACGCATGATGGCTCGATTCTATGGGGACGGCAGGGTCAGAAGACGTCGGGCGGGTCGAGCCGCACCCGCAGCGAGCCTCGCTCCTTGCGGGCGGAGCGGCCCGCGACGCCCGAGCGCAGCGCGGTCGTCAGCTCCCGCGAGCGCGAAGGGGTGATCCTGACCACCGCGCGCGCCGTGCCCGCCTGGCCCGGGCCGTCGAGGTCCACGGGACCGAAGCGGTCCGTGCCGTCCGGGAGCTCGACGTTCTCCAGGAAGCGCCGGCAGGCGTCCCGGTCCCCGACGATCTCCGCGAGCCGGCTCGCGGGCGGCAGGTCCAGCTCGGCGCGGTCGGCCAGCACCCGGTCCAGGAACACCGAGGAGCGATGGGCGACGAGGTCGCGGATCGCGGGCAGCGTCGAGGTGCCGACGACGAGCACCTCCCCGCCCTGCTCGGCCGTGCGCACGAGGGCGATCGCGTTGCGCCAGCGGCGCACCGCCTCGACGTCCGCGTCGTAGGCGGCACGGGCGAGCATCGCGTCGGCGTCCAGCAGGAGGCCCGCGGCGAAGCCGCCCTCGGGAGCGGGCTCCGCCCCGGGGGTCGCGACGACGATCCCGGCGGGGTCGACGTCGGCGTCCTCGAGCGGTCCGTGGGCGCCGCCGGCGACCTGGAGGCGTGCGGACGGGAAGGCGCGGGAGAGCTCCTCCGCGGTCCGCGTGGAGCCGACGACCATCGCCCGCACCTCGGTGCGATGGCATTCGGGGCAGCGGTAGCCGTCCTCCCGGCGACCGCAGACCCGGCAGTGCAGCGGGCCGGAGCGGCCCGTGAGCGAGAGCGGGGCGGAGCACTCGGGGCAGTGACAGCGGGTGCCGCAGAAGGTGCAGGCGATCGCGGGGACGTAGCCCGAACGCGGCACCTGCACGAGCACGGGCCCCCGGGTGAGGCCCTCGCGGATGACCCGCAGCGCCTCACGCGGCATCCGGGAGCGGCCGGAGGCGCCCTCGCGGTCGCGCAGGTACTGGTCCATCGCGGTGATCCGGGGCCGCACGGCCGTCAACGCCGCGGGCAGCGGCTCGAGCCGGCGGAGGTAGCCGGCGGTCTCGAGGGCGCGCAGCGGCACGGACTCGCTCGAGGCGAGGAAGAGCAGCGCGCAGCGCTCCTCGGCAGAACGCGCCTGCAGCACCGTGCGCACATGCGGATAGGGGGCGCGCGGCTCGGTGAGGAGGTCGTCGGAGGCGTCGTAGCAGATCACGAGGGCGAGATCGCGGACGGGGGCGAAGGCCGCGGAGCGGTTGCCGAGCACCACGCGGGTCGCGCCGCGCAGCACCCGCCGGAAGGTGCGGTACCGCTTCTCCGGCCCCTCGGTGCCGGCGAGGACCTCGTGGTCGATGCCGCGCTCCGTGAGCACGCGGGACAGGCGGGCCACGTCGCGCTGGTCCGGGGCGATGACGAGGGCGCCGCGGTCGGGGCCGAGGTCCTCGAGGGCTCCGGCGGTCACGGCGGTCCAGGGGTCGCCCGCGTCGAGGGTGAGGCTCGCGCGGGGCACGGGCCCCTCGGCACCGCCCGCGCGGTTCAGGAGCGCCGCGAGCCCCGGGTAGCGGTCGCCGGGGCGGGGCGGCGTCGTCGCGGCGTCCGCTGCGGGAGCATCCTCGGTGTCGGTGTCGGTGTCGGTGTCGGTGTCGGTGTCGGTGTCGGTGTCGGCATCAGCGGAGGCAGCCGCTTCCGCGGCCGCGGCCGACGCGCGGGCCGCGGCGGCGTCCCGCTCCGCGGCCGCCATCTCCCGATCGCGCTTCTCGGCACGGGCGTGGCGCGGCGGCAGCGCGAGCCGGAGCACGTCGCCGACGGTGCCCGCGCAGCGATCGGCGACGTCCTCGCACACGCGCATCAGGGCGGGCGGCACGACGACGTCCTCGGAGACGAGACGGACGAGCGGGGCGAGCGCGCGGTCCGTCGTCGGCGCGTCCCGCCGCTCGAGGACGATGCCCTCGGTGTCCTTGCCGGAGAAGCGGACCCGGACCCGCATGCCCGCCTCGGCGGCGGAGGTCTCGGCGGTGACCGCGTACTCGAAGGGGCGGTCCAGGTGCGGCAGCACCCCGATCAGCCGCACGGAGGCGACCGGCCGCTCCGGCGCGAGGGCGAAGCCGGCGGTGGTGCGCAGACCACCGACCCGGCCCGCGGAGTCGCGGGCCGGGTCGGTCGGGGCGGGCGCGGCGGGGGCAGGGGCCTCGAACAGGCCCTGCTGCTCCCCGCCCGACGCGTGGACGGAGGGGCTCAGCGCTTGTGCACCGCCACCAGGTCGCACACGAAGATGAGGGTCTCGCCCGGGGCGATGACCGGCGGCGCGCCGTGGTCGCCGTAGGCGAGGTGCGCGGGGATGTCGAGGCGGCGGCGGCCGCCGACCTTCATGCCCTGCACGCCCTGGTCCCAGCCGGTGATGACCTGGCCCACGCCGAGCTGGAAGCGCAGTGGCTCGCCGCGGTCCCAGGAGGCGTCGAACTGCTCACCGGTCGAGTGCGAGACGCCGACGTAGTGCACGTCGACGACGTCGCCGCGGCCGGCCTCCTCGCCGTCGCCGACCGTCTCGTCGACGATCACGAGCTCGGTGGGCGCGGGGCCCTCGGGGGCGTCGATCTCGGGCTTGCTGCGGTTCATCGTTCCTCCGATGTTGGGGGTGGTCAGGCGTTGGTGTGGGCGGCGTCGAGGACGTCGACCACGAAGATGAGGGTCTGGCCCGCGAGCTCGGACCCCGAATCGGCAGGATAGGCCTCGTCACCGGGGATCACGAGCATGACCTGGCTGCCGACCTTGAGGTCCAGCAGGTTGTCGTCCCAGCCCGAGATGACCTGCCCCTGGCCCTGCACGAAGCTGAACGGGGCGCCGCGCTCCCACGAGGAGTCGAACTGCTCGCCCGTCTCCCAGGCCCAGCCGGTGTAGTGCATCGTCAGGTAGTCGCCCTTGCGGGTGGTGTCCCCGGTGCCCTCGATGAGCACCTCGCGGACGGTCTTCGCGGGGGCGTCGCCCGAGCCGGGACCGTCGATCGCCGGGGCGCCGTCCTTGCCGAGCGTGACCTTCGGGTAGGAGCCCGAGGGCTTCTGCTCGGCGCCCTCGGCGCGCAGCGGGGAGACGACGCGGTCCACGTCGCCCACCTGGACGAGCGAGACGGCGTTGCCGCTGCTGTCCTGCTGCCAGCCGGCCATCGCGAAGCGGGAGCCCACCGTGACCGTCTGGAAGAAGGCGAAGGCCTCCGCCCCGAGGCCGTCGGAGGTGACCTGCAGGCCGCCCGCGGGAGCGCCCTGCCACCACGACTGGAGGGTCTCCCCCGTGCTCGCGTCGACGTACATGCTGCGCATGATCACGGTGTCGCCCTCGGCGAGGGTCGCGCCGTCGCCGGCCGCGATCACCCGGGCGTCCGCGGCATCGATGCTCAGCGGCGCGGTGAAGGAGACCGTCGGCTCGGAGCCGAGGTCGTCGCTCACGTCCACGCCGGAGAGCGCGGCGGCGCCGCCGCCGTCGGACCCGCCGTCGGAGGCGCTCGAGCCGCTGTCGTCCTTCGAGCAGGCGGCGAGGCCGATGGCGGCCGTCGCGGCCAGGGCGGTGGACAGCAGGGTGCGGCGACGGATCACGGAGGACCTTTCGGATCGTGGGCCCCGGGGTGGGACACGAGGACCAGGGTACGGGGGCGCGCCGGGAGGGTTCACGCGCAAGCTGGGAAGCGGCGGCCGATGCGGCTCAGACGGTGCCGGGGGTCGGGGCACCGCCGCCGCGGATCCGCGCCAGGAGCGCGTCCACCTCGTCGCTGCGGGTCTGGAACGGGTCCAGGATCTGCACCGGCGCGGAGCCCGAGCGGGTCAGCCGCAGCGTGGTCCAGTCCACGACATGGTCCACCCCGTGCTCGAGCGCGGCCGTCACGACCTGTCCGCGCAGGTGGGCGCGCGTGCTGGCGGGCGCCGTCGTGACCGCCGCGGCGATCCGCTCCTCGTCGAGCACCGCCGGGGCGAGCCCGCGACGGCGCAGCGAGGCGAAGACCGAGCCGCTCGGGTCGATGTCGTGGTAGCCGAGATCGAGGCGCTCTATCACCGGGTCGTCGAGCGCGACGCCGCGCCTCTCGACGACCTGGGAGACCAGACGCTCCTTGATGGCCCAGTCGAGGTGCTGCGCGGCCCAGGACCGGTCCCCCGTGCGCACCGCGTCGAGCGCCAGCTGCCAGGTCTCGAGCACCCCCAGCTCGGCGGGCTCCGCGACGGTCGAGGCGAGGTCGAGCCAGCGCTGCTGCACCTCGAGCGCGGTCGTGGTGCCCCCACCCGCGAGCTCGAGCGGCTCCGCGCCCGTGAGGTCACGGGCGACGACCCGGATCGCGGCGATGTCGTCCGCGAGCGCGAGCTCGGGGAGCGTGCGCCCGGACTCGATGAGCCGCAGCACGAGATCCGTGGTTGCGAAGCGCAGATGGGTGGAGACCTCGCTGCGCGTCGAGTCGCCGACGATCACGTGGAGGCGCCGGAACCGCGTGGGGTCGCCGTGCGGCTCGTCGCGGGTGTTGATGATCGGGCGGGTGCGCGTGGTCGCCGAGGAGACCGCCTCCCACATGTGGTCGCTGCGGCGTGAGAACACGAAGCGCGGGGTGCCGGGGGCGGTGGGCTCCCCGAGCGGCCGGTCCACGACGACGCCGCCCGCGCCGGTGACGATCTGGCGGGTCACGAGGAAGGGCAGCAGGTAGCGCGGCAGCCGCGTGAACTCCCCGCGGCGGTCCACGAGGTAGTTCTCGTGGGAGCCGAACGCGTTGCCCTGGGAGTCGACGTTGTTCTTGAGCAGGTGGATGCGGGCGTCCTGGCCGTCCTCGGCCAGGCGCGTGTTCGCCGAGCCGACGAGCTCGGCGAGGATCCGCTCCCCCGCGGCGTCCTGGGCCACGAGGTCCCACCAGTCGTCGCACTCGGCGGTCGCGTACTCGGGGTGCGAGCCCACGTCGAGGTACAGCCGGGAGGCGTTGCGCAGGAAGACGTTCGAGGAGCGCCCCTGGGCCACGACCGGTCGGAACAGCTCCCGGGCGGCGGCCTCCGGCTCGAGGGCGCGCGTGCCGTCCGCACGGACGCACACGAGCCCGAACTCGGTCTCCAGCCCTCCCACGCGGCGCCTCATCGGCTCACTCGCCGCCCTTCTGGACGAAGGAGCGCACGAACGTCTCGGCGTTCTCCTCGAGCACGGCGTCGATCTCGTCGAGGAGGTCGTCGGCGCCCTGCGCGGAGGCGAAGGTCTGGCCGCCGGTCACGGCGTCGGAGGCGTTCTCCTCGTCGTCGCCGGGACGCGGGGCGTTGATGCTCTGCTGGGACATGGTGGCCTTCTTCCGTCGGGAGGGATGGGTGGGGTGGGAGGCGGGGTCAGCGGTCGCCGACGGCGCGGTGCAGGGCGGTGAGCAGCGTGTCGAGGTCCGCGGCGGGGTCGACGCCGTGCTCCTCGCACCAGGCGGCTGATCCCAGCCGCGGATCGGCGAGGCGCAGCCGGTGGCCCTCCTCCTCGCCGGCGAGGGTGATGACGTCCCAGCCGGCCGAGGGCACGGCGCCCGGATGATGGGTGATGAGCTGCCCGCGCAGGTGGGCGCGGGTGCTCGCGGGCGGGGTGGTCACCGCTTCGGCGACCTCCTCCTCGGTGACGAGGGTGCGCACCTGCCCGGCGGCCCGGAGCTTCCCGAACAGCCCGCGCGCGGGGCGGAGGTCGGAGAACTGCAGGTCGATCGCGAGCAGGCGGGGGTCCGCCCAGTCGAGATCCCCGTGGCGCCGCCGGTACTGCTCGAGCAGGCGCAGCTTGGCGACCCACTCGACGCGGTCCGCGGCGAGCATCGGGTCCTCGGCGAGCAGGTCGAGCAGCTCGCCCCAGCTCGTGAGCACCTGATCGGTCTCCGCGTCGGTGCGATCGGCGACGGCGGCGACCGCGTCGAGGATCTCCCGCTGGATCTGCAGGGCGGTGAGGGAGCGGCCGTCGGCGAGCTCGACCGTGGTGCGCAGGCTCGGGTCGTGGCTGATCGCGCGGACCGCCGCGACCGGGTCGGTGAGGCGCAGCTCCGGCAGGATCGCCGCACCGGTGCGGTGCTGCGCCTCGAGCGCCGCGAGCACGAGGGAGGTCGTGCCGAGCTTGAGGAAGGTGGACTCCTCGAGGAGGTTCGCGTCCCCGATGATCACGTGGAGCCGGCGGAAGCGGCTCGCATCGGCGTGGGGCTCGTCGCGGGTGTTGACGATCGGGCGGTTCAGGGTGGTCTCGAGGCCCACCTCGGCCTCCATGAAGTCCGCCCGCGAGGAGATCTGGAAGCCGGGCTCGGAGCCGCGGGTCCCGCGGCCCACCCGACCGGCGCCCACGAGGACCTGCCGCGTGGTGAGGAAGGGCAGCAGCACCGCGACGACGTCCTCGAAGGGCACCGAGCGGTCCAGCAGGTAGTTCTCGTGCGTGCCGTAGGAGGCGCCCTTGCCGTCGGTGTTGTTCTTGTACAGCGCGACGTCGGGGATGCCCTCGGCGCGCTCGACGATCGCCATCGCCTCGCGGGCGACGAGCTCGCCGGCGCGGTCCGCGACCACCGCTTCGCGGGCGCGCAGCACCTCGGGCGCCGAGTACTCGGGATGGGCATGGTCCACGTACCAGCGGGCGCCGCTGCGCAGCACGGAGTTGCCGATCGAGCGGTGCACCGCCCAGGCGAGCACCTCGTCGTCGGTCCCCTCCGGGGCGACGTCGGATCCCCGGACGGGGCCGTCGAGCTCGACGCTCGGCAGGTGCGCGTCCTTGACCTCGTCGGTCAGCTGGGTGGGGTGCGCCGCGGCACGCTGCAGCTCGAAGCCGCGCGCGTCCCGCAGCGGGGACTCGTCCCCGTAGTCCCAGCGGACCCGGCGCCCGCGCTCCCCCTCCGCGGGGGCGAGCAGCGCGTAGGCCGCGACCGTGAGGTGGCTGAGCAAGATCGCGCTGCCGGCCCCGGCGCGCGTGCGCTCCTCGAGGTCGACGTGGAGCACGCCGAACTCGGTCTCGATGCCCATGGGGCGCTCGGTGGTGAGACCGCCGCCGCTCATCGCCGCTCCTCCTGCCCGGTCTCCTGCGCCTCGTCCTGCCCGGCGCCCGCATCGGGGCGCCGGAGCGGCACGATCGCCTCGACGCGCGCCCCGCGGTGCCCGGAGATCCGCGCCCACTCCTCGGGGTGCGCGGCGGAGGGCATGTCCTCGTTCTCGGAGAACTCGTCCGCCACGGCGTCCAGCAGGTGCTCCTCGCTCACCCCGGCGACGCCCGTGGTGAGCTGGTCCTTGACCGCGTTCTTCTTCGCGCGGTCCACGATGTTGCGCAGCGTCGCCCCGGAGACCACGTCACGGAAGTGCAGCACCGCCTCGCCGCCGTCGGAGTAGTCGATCCGCACGAAGGCGGAGGCCGGGGAGTTGTCGTAGATGCGGGCGACGGCCGCGTCGAGCAGCGCCTCGCGGTCACCGCGCAGCGGGACGTCCTCGTCGAGGTAGAGGCCCAGGATCTCGCGCCCCGCGGCGGCGTCGGGTCGCTGCACGCGGATCTTCACGTCGAGCCGGCCCGGGCGCAGGATCGCCGGGTCGATCATGTCCTCGCGGTTGGAGGCGCCGATGACGATCACGTTGTCCAGGCCCTCGACACCGTCGATCTCCGCGAGCAGCTGCGGCACGATCGTGGTCTCGACGTCGCTCGACAGCCCCGTGCCGCGCGTGCGGAACAGCGCCTCCATCTCGTCGAAGAAGATGACGACCGGGTGGTGGGCGCTC
This sequence comes from Brachybacterium horti, assembly GCF_054777615.1. Taxonomy (NCBI): domain Bacteria; kingdom Bacillati; phylum Actinomycetota; class Actinomycetes; order Micrococcales; family Dermabacteraceae; genus Brachybacterium; species Brachybacterium horti. The sequence continues at coordinate 619,638 of NZ_BAAHAM010000002.1, read as the reverse complement.
GCCTTCTCGCGGGCCCGCTCGAAGACGAGCCGGATGGAGCGCTCGGTCTCCCCCACGTACTTGTTCAGCAGCTCCGGTCCCTTGACGTTGAGGAAGGCGGAGTTCTCGAGCGCCTCGTCGACGCTCACGCCGCGCACCTCCGCGGAGCGGAGCACGAGCTCGTGCGCGACCGCCTTCGCGATCATCGTCTTGCCACAGCCGGGAGGGCCGTAGAGGAGCACGCCCTTGGGCGGTCGCAGGCCGTAGGTGCGGTACAGGTCCTGCTGCAGGAAGGGCAGCTCGACCGCGTCGCGGATCGTCTCGATCTGGCCGGAGAGCCCGCCGATCGACTCGAAGGCGACATCCGGGACCTGCTCGAGGACGAGATCGGTGATCTCCGCGCGGTCGATGCGCTCGAGCACGAGCTGCGCCTTGAGGTCGACGAGCACGCTGTCCCCCGGGTGCAGCAGCTCGTCCTCGAGCTCGCCCGAGCGGCGCAGCACGCGCGTGTCGTCCGGGGCGACGGCGACGAGCACCCGCGAGTCGGCGAGCGGCTCGACGACGGCGACGACGTTCCCGGCGTCGCCGGGGGTGATCGTCTCGACGGCGGCGAGGGACTCGTTCAGCCGGAGCTCCATGCCGGGGCGCAGCGCCTCGAGGTCCACCTCGGCGGAGGTCGCGACGCGCAGGCGCCGGCCGTTGTGCAGCACGTCGACGGTGGTGCCGTCGGTGCGGCGCAGGAAGGTCGCATAGGAGTTCGGCGGGTCGCCGATCCGCTCGAGATCCGCCTTGAGCTCGAGGATCTGTCCGCGGGCCGCGCGCAGCGCCGCGGTGAGCCGGTCGTTGCGCTCCGCGAGCTGCTCGAGCTCGGAGCTCATCTCCGCGTAGGTCTTCATGGCGCTCCTTCCGAGGGGTGAGGGGTGCGGGCGGGTCAGCGGTCCCGGCCCTGGCGGATGTCCCGCAGCGCGCGCTTGATCTTGCGCGGGGCGACGCCGCGCTCGCCCACGTCCTGCGCGGTCCACTCGCCGGTGCCGCCGCCGAAGCCCTCGTTGTCGGGATGGTTCAGCTCCTCCTCGTCCCGGGAGCCCGGGGCGGGGCGGGTCACGCGGGTCAGCGCACGCGTGCCGTGGGCCGTGCGGCGCGCCGTGATGAGGAAGCCCGTGTGCGCGTTCATCCGGTGCTCGGGGCGCACGGCGAGGCCCTCGAGGTGCCAGGGTCGCACGAAGCACTCCCAGGCGTCCGGCTCGGTGAACTCCCCGTGGTCCCGCAGCGCCTCGGCGGTGCGGGAGAGCTGGGTGACGGTCGCGACGTAGGCGAGGAAGACGCCGCCGGAGACGAGCACGTCCCCGGCCGCCTCGACGCACTCCCAGGGGGCGAGCATGTCGAGCACGACGCGGTCCACGGCGGACTCGCCGAGCGTCGGGGCGACGTCCTGGAAGTCGCCGATCGTGAGGTCCCACCAGGGGTGGTCCTCGCCCTCGGCGACGCCGAAGAAGGTGTCGACGTTCTCCTTCGCGACGGTCGCGAAGTCCTCGCGGCGCTCGATCGAGTGGACGGCGCCCTCCGGGCCCACGGCGCGCAGCAGGGCGGTCGTGAGGCCGCCGGAGCCGACCCCCGCCTCGAGCACCCGGGCGCCGGGGAAGATGTCGCCCCACATGAGGATCTGCGCGGAGTCCTTGGGGTAGATGATCGCGGCGCCGCGCGGCATGGAGAGCATGTAGTCGGCGTAGAGCGGGCGCAGCGCCTGGTACGGGGTGCCGTGGTTGTCCTCGACGACGACGCCGTCCTCCGCGCCGATGAGCTGCTCGTGGCGCAGCACGCCGCGGTGGCTGTGGAACTCCCCGCCCTCGCGGAGGGTGATCGTGTGCAGGCGACCCTTGGCGTCGGCGAGCTGCACCTTGTCGCCGAGGGTGAGGGGGCCGGTGCGGTCCAGGCCCGGGCGGGCCGCGCGGGGTGCGGGCACCGCGGCGGGGGCGGGTGCCGGGGCGCCGGCGTCCGGGGAGGGGGTCGAGGTCATGCCCGCCAGCATAGGCGGAGGTCCGCTCCCGGTCCGGGCCCGTTCACCGTCCCCGCAGGCGTGCCGCGACCTCGGAGCCGATGATCACACCGAGCACGGTGCCGTCGTCCTCCCGGACCAGGTACACGGGATGCGGCGTCGCCATCATCGCCTCGACCAGGTGGTCGCCGGCGAGCTCCGCCGGGAGCTCCCCGAGCTCGCCCAGCGGCGCCGCGACCGCGGTGACCGGGACGGAGGGGCGGCTCGCCGCGGGGACGCCCCGGGCGGCGTCCACGTCGATCCGCAGCACCCGCGGCGCGCCTCCCCCGGGGGCCGGGGCGAGGACGAGGGCGCCCGCGAGCGCGTCCGTGTCGTGCCAGAGCGCGCCCGGGAGCTCGCCGAGGAGCGTCTGCGGAGCCAGCAGCGGCACGCGGCGCGCGAGACCCCGGGCGGTGAGCTGGTCGATCCGCTCCTGGAGGCTCGCCCCGCGCAGCGCCGCGGAGGCGCCCTGCCAGAGCATCGACGCGATGATCACGGCCCACAGCAGGGTGAGCATCAGTCCGGTGCCCGCTCCCCCGGCGCGCATCATCCGGCAGAGCGGGACGAGCACGACGAGCACCGCGATGGCCATCCCGAGCACGGCCGTGATCCGGGTGCCGAGCGCCCGGCGGCGGAGCACCGCGCCGAGGGCCGTCTCGAGGGCGCGGCCGCCGTCCATCGGCAGCCCCGGCAGCAGGTTGAAGACCGCGAGGGCCACGTTCAGCGTCGCCGTCAGCCCCACGACCTGCGCCGGAGCGGTCCCGACGGGGAGCAGCGCGGCCGCCCCGGCGGCGAGAGCCGCGAGCACGAGGTTCGCAGTGGGGCCCGCGAGGGAGACCAGCAGCGAGCCCAGCGTGCCGACCTTCTCGCCGTGGTACTGCGTGTGGCCCCCGGCGAAGGTGAGCGCGATGTGGTCCACCCGGCCGCCGAAGGCACGGGCCACGAGGGCGTGCGCGATCTCGTGGCCCAGCACGGAGAGGATCAGCGCGAGCGCCGTCAGCACGGCGAGCAGCACCGCGACCCCCGTCGGCCGGTCCGGGGCGGAGAGCAGGGGCAGCACGAACGCGGCGAGCACGACGACCGTGAGCAGGGTGCTGGTGCGGATCTCGAGCCGCGGGAGACCGGGCAGCCGGAGCGAGGGTGAGGGCATGGGCTCCGGTTCCTCCGTGTCAGCGGGACGGCGGGACAGCAGGTCGACGGGCGGCCGGTGGAGCCGCCCCGCCCGAGCGTATCCGGGCTTCCTGGCCCGCCCCTGGTGACGGGTCACGCGCCACCGCCAGGCGCAGCGGCGCGGTCCTATGATGAAGGGATGAGTCGCATCGCCCTCACCGCCTTCAGCGGATGGAACGACGCCGGGGAGGCCGCCACCGGAGTCCTCGAGCACCTGCTCGAGATCTGGCCCTCCCGCCCGGCCGGAGCGGTGGACGCCGAGGCCTTCATCGACTTCCAGGTGAACCGTCCCGAGATCCGCACCACCGAGGAGGGGCTCCGGGTCCTGGACTGGCCGGACACGGAGCTGCGCATCCTGCAGCCGCCGCAGGGTCCGGAGATCGTCACCGTCATGGGCCCCGAGCCCTCGCTGCACTGGAAGCGCTTCTGCGACGAGGTGCTCGAGCAGCTCCAGGTGCTCGACGTGAGCTCCGTGATCTCCCTCGGCGCCCTGCTCGCCGACGCCCCGCACTCCCGGCCGCTCCCGGTGAGCGTGGGGATCGAGCCCGGCGCGGCGGAGAAGGTCGATCCGGTGGGCCAGTACGAGGGGCCCGTCGGGGTGCCGACGATCCTCGCCCGCCGCACCACGAGCGCGGGCCTGCGCACCACGAGCATCTGGGTGCAGGTGCCGCACTACGTGGCGCAGAACCCCTCCCCCAAGGCGACCCTCGCGCTGCTGCGGGCCGTGCAGGACTCGATCAGCGCGCCGATCCCGATGGAGGAGCTCGTCGAGGACGCCGAGGCCTGGGAGCGCGGCGTGGACGACCTCGCCCGCACCGACGAGGACGTGGCCGACTACGTGCGCCGGCTCGAGCGCGCCCAGGACGCCGCGGAGCTCCCCGAGGCGAGCGGGGACGCGATCGCCCGCGAGTTCGAGAAGTTCCTGCGCCGGCGCGACGGCGAATGATCCACACCTGAGCGGGCGGTCGCGATTCCCCGCGACCGCCCGCTCGTGGCGTCGGTGATCAGCCCGCCAGGGAGATGCCGAACAGCGCGTCCACGGCCTGGGCGGTGTCCGACGGGGCACCCGCCGGGAGCTCCGACGTCTCCGCGCCGTCCCCGTGCGGGGCCGCGGCCCAGGCGTCGAGCGCCGCGAGCGCCCGCGGGGTGTCGAGGTCGTCGCGCAGGGCGGAGCGCAGCTCCTCGACGACGTCGGCGCGCGGTGCGCCCGCCGCCGCGGCGGCGCGATAGGCGCTCAGCCGCTCCTGGGCCTGCTCGAGCTCGGCGTCCGTCCACTCCCAGTCGGAGCGGTAGTGGTGGGCCATGAGCACGAGGCGGATCGCCGCCGGCTCGATCCCGTCGCGCACGAGACGGTGCACGAACACGAGGTTGCCGAGCGACTTGCTCATCTTCGTGCCCTCGTAGGCGACCATCCCGGTGTGCGGGTAGAGCGCGGCGAAGGGGTGTCCGAGCCCGGCGGCGTGCGCGGCGCTCATGTCGTGGTGGGGGAAGACGAGGTCGCTGCCGCCGGTCTGCACGTCGAAGGGCAGGCCCAGGCCGCGCTCCGCGATGGACAGGCACTCGACGTGCCATCCCGGGCGGCCGCGGCCCAGCTCGCCGGCGTCCCAGGCGGGCTCGCCCGCGCGCTCGGCGCGCCAGAGCAGCGGGTCGAAGCGGCCGCGCTTGCCGGCGCGGTCGGGGTCCCCGCCGCGCTCGGCGAACACCTCGAGCATCGCCGCCTCGTCCCAGCCCGAGACGTCGCCGAGGGCGCCGTCGATCGAGAGGTCCTGGTACCAGTCGGGGCCCGCGGCCTCGTCGCCGTTGTCGACGGGATAGGCGCGACCGCGCGCGCGCAGGGCCTCGACGGTCGCGATGATCTCGTCCATCGCCTCGCTCACCGAGAGGTAGGTCTCCGGGGCGATGATCCGCAGCGCCTCCATGTCCTCGGCGAAGAGCTCGACCTGGGAGGCGGCGAGGTCCTGCCAGTCGACGCCGTCACGCTCGGCCCGCTCGAGCAGCGGGTCGTCGACGTCGGTGACGTTCTGCGCGAGCTCGACCTCGTGGCCGGTGTCACGCAGCGCGCGCCGCATGAGGTCCGCCGCGTGATAGGTCGCCGCATGGCCCAGGTGGGTCGCGTCGTACGGCGTGATCCCGCAGACGTACACCCGGGCGGCGCCGGGGGTCTGCGGGATCACGGTGGTCATCCGGCCCAGCCGGTCGTCGTGGAGCCGCAGCGGGCGGCCCGACGCCGGGAGGGGGGTGAGGGAAGGAGAGGTCCAGGAACGCACCGCACGATCATACGGGCGCGCCCCCGCCGGTGGTTCAGGAGCCCGCGAGGGGGTCCAGCACCCCGGCCAGCAGCAGGACCAGCAGGAGCACGCCCGCAGCGACGCGGTAGACCACGAACGGCAGGTACGAGCGGTTCTCGATGAGCTTCATGAACCAGACGATGACGACGTAGCCCACGCCGAAGGCGACGATCGTCGCGATGACGATCGCGAGCAGCGAGGGCTGGCCGGCGGCGACCGCGGCGGCCTGCCCGTCCGAGCTCAGCAGGGTCGGGATCTCCTTCGCGGCCTTGTACAGGCCCGAGGCGAAGACGGCCGGGACCGCCAGCAGGAACGCGTAGCGGGCGGCGGCCTTGCGGGAGTAGCCGAGCAGCAGGCCGGCGGTGATCGTGCCGCCGGAGCGGGAGACACCCGGGATCAGCGCGAGCGCCTGGGCGAGGCCGAACAGCACGCCGTCGCGCACGGTCATGTCCGAGAGCTCCTTGCGCTGCGGCGCGATCCTGTCCGCGAGGCCCAGCAGGAGGCCGAAGAGGATCAGCATCGTCGCGGTGATGTAGAGGTTCCGCAGCGCGTGGTCGATGGGGTTCTCGAAGAGCAGCCCGAGCACGCCGATCGGGATCGAGCCGAGGATCACGAACCAGCCCAGCCGCACGTCCGGGTCGGACTGCGGGACCCTGCCCGCGAGCGCCCGGAACCAACGGCCGATGATCCGCGTGATGTCCTTCCAGAAGTACAGGAGGACAGCCGTCTCCGTGCCGAGCTGCACGATCGCGGTGAAGGCGGAGCCCGGGTCCTGGCCCGGCATGAGCAGCTCGCCGATGATGCGCAGATGGGCGCTGGAGGAGATCGGCAGGAACTCGGTCAGCCCCTGGACGATGCCCAGGATGATCGCGTCGAGGACGGACAAGGAGGCTCCTTCTCGGTGCTCCGCTCAAGCGGTCCACCCGGGTCGGGACGGGGCGGGCGCCCACGTCGACGGTCGGGCCGCATCGCGGCCGGAGACAGACTACGCGGCGCCGGGCACGGGGCCCGGCGCCGCGTGGGCACCGTCGGTGAAGAGTCGGTGGAGGTCCTGCGAGGAGTGCCGGAGGGCGCTCGTCAGCGCCGATCAGCGCTCCTCGGCGTCGCCCTCCTCCTCGTCGTCGAAGTCGTCGTCATCGTCGTCCTCGTCGTCGAGGTCGTCCAGATCGTCGAAGTCGTCGAAGTCGTCATCGTCGTCGTCCTCGTCGCCGTCGAAGACGATGAGGGGCGTCGCGATGTCGTAGGCCTCGAAGAGGGCATCGTCATAGGTGTCGAACGCGCTGGTGAGCTGCTCGGTGGCGGCCTCCAGCGCGGGATCGTCGTCACCGCGGGAGGCGGCGGCCGCCTCATAGTGACGTTCCAGGGCAGCGATCAGCGCGGCGAGAGCGGAGCGAGGATCCGTGTTCATGCTTGGACGGTACCCCGTCCGGCGGCAGAATGGACAGCACGGACGACCGGAAAATCCTGGGAGACCTGCAGGACCCTCGGCCCGGCGCCCGCCCGCCGACCATCCACGTCCCGGAGGCCCCGCCCGTGCCCTCGCCGTCCCGTCCGCCGCTCGGCCGCATCGTCCACGTCCGCGACCCCCGAGGGGTGCCGGACCTCCCCGTGGAACGGGGCAGACGCCCCGAGGACTACGAGTTCCAGATCATCACGGTCCCTCCCCGCACCTCCGTGGGCCAGGTGCGGGCGCACCTCACCGAGGAGGCCGAGTACGGCCGCTGGGAGCTCGCCCGCACCCGGAGGTACCTCGGCGGCGGGAAGAAGGTGTGGATGCGCCGGCGCATCATCCGCGTCCGCTCGACGCTCGGGGACCCGAGCGGCCTCTGACCCGTCGTCGCCGGGGCCGACGGCCCCGTCCACATTCAGGGCCGCAGCGGAGCGCCGGAGCGGACGCTCTGCTGGAATGGGCCGATGCCGACCCCGGACCCGACCACGCTGCTCCCGCAGCTGGTGCTCGTCCTCGCCTATCTCCCGCTCGCGATGCGGCTGTCCTGGTGGGACGCCCGGGAGCACCGGCTCCCCAACCCTCTCGTGGGGGCGCTCACGGCGGTCACCCTCCTCGGCCTCGGACTGAGCGCGCTGGTCGAGCCGGCGCTGCGCTCACCGCTGCGGGTCGCGCTCGTGCTCGCCGCGGTCATCGGCACCGGTGCGGTGCTGCTGGCCCTCCTCGCCCCGCCGCTGCTCGGCATGGGGGACGCGAAGACCCTCCCCGTCGTCGTGCTGATGACGAGCATGCTCGGCGGCGGCGCCGTCGTGGCCGGGGCCTGCGGTGCCCTGCTGCTCGCCGGGATCGCCGGCGCCGTGACGCTCGTGCGCACGGGGACCGGGAGGGCCCGCTTCGCCCTGGGACCGGTGCTGCTCTCCACCCCGTTCCTGGGGCTGCTCGGCGTCCCGCTGCTGGGCCCCGCGCTCGGAGGCTGAGCCCGCCCCGGTTCGGCAGGGAGGTCCGGTCGGGTCAGCCCAGCTGTCGGCGACGCTCGTAGAGGGCGATCGAGCCGGCGACGGAGGCGTTCAGGGAGGACGCGCTGCCGCCCATGGGGATCTCCGCGACCTCGTCGCAGGCCTCGCGCCACGGGGCGCTCATCCCGGTCGTCTCGTTGCCGACCACCAGCACCGTCGGCCCCGTGAGGTCCACCTGGTCGAGGGTGCGACCGCCCGCCTCGTCCAGACCCACGACCGTCCACCCCTCACCCGCCGCCCGCCGCGCGTCCACGACCGCGAGCAGGTCCCGCGGCGCGGCGAGGCGGAGCACGGGCAGCGCCATGAGCGACCCGGTGCTCGCCCGGATCGCGGCGGGGTCCCAGGCGTCGGCGCTGTGGCCGGTCGTCACGAGCGCGCTCGCGCCGAGGGCGTCGGCGGTGCGGGCGAGGGAGCCGATGTTCCCGGGGCTCGACGGGCGGTCGAAGGCGACGATCATCGGCGCCCCGCCGGCGGCGTCCAGCACCGGCCCGAGGCGCGCGGGATCGTCCTGCGGCACGGCGACCACGGCGAGCAGCTCGGGCGGTCCGTCCTCCCGCTCTCCCAGCTCGGCCATGAGATCGGGGGCGAGCTCGACGACGGGGGCGGGCGCGGCGGCGAGGAGCTCGGCCGCCCAGCGGGAGTGCCGCTCCCGGCCGTCGGTGAGCAGGGCTCGCAGCTCCATGCCGTGGGCGACCGCCTGGGTGATGGGCCGGACGCCCTGCAGGATCATCTCGCCGCTGCGGGTGCGCTTGCTGCGCGATCGCAGCAGGGACTCCCACTGCTGGAACTGGGCGTTGCGGCGCTCGATGCGCGAGGGAAGGCCGGGCCTGCCCCGGGAGGAGCCGGGGCGCGAGGAGCCGCTCATGCCCCGGCCCCGTCGAAGCCGAGCTGGCGCCAGGCCTCGTAGACCGCGATCGAGGCGGAGTTCGCGAGGTTGAGCGAGCGGCGTGCGGGGAGCATCGGGATCCGCACACGGTCATTCACCCGTGGGTGCGTCATCGCCTCCTCGGGCAGCCCGGTGGGCTCGGTGCCGAAGAGCAGCACGTCCTCACGCCGGTACTCGACCCGTTCGAAGCTGGTGCTCGCGCGGGCGGTGAAGGCGAACACGCGGGAGTCCGGGACGGCGGCGAGGGCGGTCTCGAGATCCGGGTGGATCCGGACCTCGGCGAGGTCGTGGTAGTCCAGCCCGGCCCGGCGCAGCTTCGCGTCCTCGAGGTCGAAGCCGAGCGGCTCGATGAGATGGAGGCGGGCACCGGTCACGGCCGCGAGGCGGATCGCGTTGCCGGTGTTCCCGGCGATCACCGGGTTGTGGAAGAAGACGTGCACCATGATGGCGATCATGGCATGCACGCCGGGGCCTGCGGGAACCGGGGCGGGCACGAGGATCGCGGACCATCGAGAGGTGTCGCAGGACATCGAGGGATGTCGAGGAACGCCGAAGGCCCCGGCTCAGGGAGCCGGGGCCTTCGAGAAACGTGTCCGAGGGGGGACTTGAACCCCCACGACCTAATACGGCCACTAGCACCTCAAGCTAGCGCGTCTACCAATTCCGCCACCCGGACGAGTGGTCGTTGCGACGACTCCTGAACAGTAGCACGGGACTGACCCCACCACTGCACCGAAAGGGTCCCTGCCAGCAGTTTCGTGGCGACGATCACGCTCTGACGGAGAGCGGCCCCGCGGGGATCTGCCCTGTCAGCACTCCGAGCGCGTCCGCGACCCGCGCGGCGAGCACGGTGGCCGTCCCCGGGATCCTGTCCGCGAGGTCGAGCAGGGCCGCGGCGCACAGGGCGAGCATCGTCGGATCGGGATCGTCGAAGCGGGAGCCGGACCAGGAGACGATCTCGTCGAGGACCTCGGAGAGCTCGTCGGCCGCGCGGTGGCGATGCTCGGAGAGCAGCTCGACGCGGGCCATCGTGGCCAGTGCCGTGCATCGTCGCAGCAGCGGGGTGGTGACGTCCGGCGTCAGGTCCATGGTGACTCCTCAGCCCCCGGCGGACGGGCCGGGGATCGACGCCCACTTTACTTTCCCTTGACCGAGCGCGGCAAGGATTCCGGACGGTTGCCGGGGCACGTCCCGGGGCAGGCGGTCCGATCAGTGGCGCAGCTGCTCCCGCGCGGCGTCGAGCATCGCCGCGACGGGGGCGGAGGGCGCGCCGACCATCGACCGGATCTGCATGTCGGCCTGGTGCACGAGCATCTCCAGCCCGTTCGCCACCTCGGTGCCCCGCTCGCCCAGCAGACCGGCCAGCGGCGCCGGCCACGGGTCGTAGAGCACGTCGAGCAGGAGCGGGACGACGGGGAGGTCGGGGCGGGCACGCCACTCCTCGGCGACCGCGCGGGCACCCGCGGCGGCGAGGGCGCTGACGACGACCTCGGTGCCGAGCAGCTGGGCGGCGCCGTCCCAGGGGACGATCCGTGCGTCGGCTCCCTGCGCGGTGACGAGGTCGACGACGGGGGCGAGCCTCTCCGGGCGGCGCGCGCTCAGCAGGATCTCCTGCGCCCCCATCCTGCACAGCGCCAGCGCCGCGCTGAGCGCCGTGGCCCCCGAGCCGAGCACGCCCGCGCGGCGCACGGTCCCGGCGCCGTGGTCGCGGAGCGCGGCGACGATCCCGTGCACGTCGTGGTTCTCCGCGCGCCAGGATCCGTCCCGGCGTCGCACGAGCGTGTTGGCGACGCCGAGGGCGGCGGCGGTGCCGTCGTGCTCGGCCGCGAGGGCGAACGCCTCCGGCTTGCCCGGCATCGTGACGGAGAGCCCCTGCAGCCCCGCGCCGTCCCCGGTCAGGAAGCCGGCGAGCTCGCCCGCGTCCACCTCGTGGCGCTCGTAGACGGCGTCCTCGATACCCAGCTCGCGGTACGCGACGGCATGGAGCAGCGGGGAGAGGGAGTGCTCGATGGGAGAGCCGACCACGGCGAAGCGGCGCACGGGATCAGCCGCCCTGCTTCGCGTCGTACCAGTCACGCCACTCCTGCACGTTCTTCTCGTGCTCGGAGTAGGTCGCCGCGAACTTCGTCTCGCCCGTGTCGGTGTTGACGGTGACCCAGTACAGCCAGTCGCCCTCCGGCGGGTCGAGCGCCGCCTGGATCGTCGCCTTGCCGGGATTGGAGATCGGCCCGACGGGCAGCCCCTCGTGGAGGTACGTGTTGTACGGGCTGTCCTGCTTGCGCTGCGCGGGCGTGGTGGAGATCGTGTCGCTGCCCGTGAAATAGGCGACGGTCGAGTCCAGCTGGAGCTTCATCGGCTTCCCCTTCGCCTCGCCCACGCCCTCGAGGCGGTTCTCGAGGGTGCGCACCACCCGGCCGTAGTCGTCCGGGTCGCGCGCCTCCTTCTCGGCGATCGAGGCGAGCGTGAGCACGCGGTGCTCGTCCTCCGGGGCGACGCCGAGCTTCTCGAGCTCCGTCTGCATGCGGTCCGTCATCATCGAGATGACCTCGCCGGCGGTGGCGTCCTCCGGGACGTCGTAGCGGCCCGGCCACAGGTAGCCCTCGAGGGACTTCGCGTCGTTCTCGGGCACGCCGAAGGAGGTGTAGTCTTTCGCGGCGGCCTCGAAGTCCTCGACGGGGATGTCGGTCGCCTCGCTGAGCACGGCCCAGATCTTCTCCGCCCGCAGCCCCTCGGGGACGATCACGCGGTGGCCCGCCACGTTCGCCGGGTCCAGGATCATCGTGAGCGCGTCGGAGGAGGTCATCCCCCTCTTCAGCCGGTACAGGCCCGGCTCGATGCCGGAGGCGTCCGGGGAGTTCGAGAACTGGGTGATGAAGGGCCCGGTGGTCTTGATGACGCCGGCGTCGACGAGGGTCTTGGCGATGTCGGTGCCGGTGTCGCCCTCGGCGACCTGGACGAGCGCCTCGCCGCTGCCCGGCCCGGGGAAGTCCGGGTCCTCCTGCTCGAGGCTCACGTTGGAGGTGAGCCACTGGTAGCCGTAGACGCCGCCCACACCGAGACCGCCGAGCACGAGCAGGACGAGCAGCACCGGCAGCGCCCTGCGCAGCGGGCCCCGGCGTCGCCGACGGCGCGCCGGGCCGGCGGCGCGCCGACGGCCGTGGCCGGTCGAGGCGTCCTCGTCCCGCGGGTTCTGCGACTCGGCGAGCTCGTCGAAGCTGACGGAATCGTCCTCGCCCTGGCCCTCGCTCATCAGCCGTCCTCCTGCTCGGGTCCCCCGGCGGCGCCGGGCTCGGGAACCGCCGCGGCCACGAGCTCGCCGGCGCGACGGCCGGCGCTGCGCTCGAGGTCCAGCGCCTGCTGCAGGATCATCACGGCAGCGACCTGGTCCACGACCTGGCGGTGCTTCCGCCCCTTGCGGCCGGACGCGTGGAGCGCCTGGTGCGCGGAGACCGTCGTGAGCCGCTCGTCGACCATCCGCACCTCGGCGGGGTCGGGATCGCCGGCGAGCTCGGCGACGAGCTCCTCGGCGACCTGCCGCGCCTTCTGCGCGGCGGGGCCCTCGGCACCGCTCAGGGTGCGGGGAAGCCCGACCATGATGGCACGCGCCTCGGTCTCCCGGGCGCAGGCGGCGATGGCGGCGACCGCCGTGTCCCGGGGCACCGTCTCGACCGGGGTGGCGAGCATGCCGTCCGGGTCGCTGCGGGCCAGGCCGACGCGGACGTCGCCGACGTCCACCCCGAGCCTGACCCCGCGCGGGAGCTCGCTCATGCGGCCGCGATCGCCGACACGGCCCCGCGGACGGCCTCGAGGGCCTCCCCCGTGCGCGCCGGCTCGCCGCCGCCGCCCTGGGCCATGTCGTCCTTGCCGCCGCCGCGGCCGCCAATGGCCTCCGCACCGGTGCGCAGGAGCGCACCGGCCTTCAGGCCCGCCTCACGGGCGGCGGCGTTGGTCGTGACGACGAGCGCCGCACGACCGTCCTCGTGACCGGCGACGGCCACGACGGCGGCGGAGTCCTCGCCGAGGCGCGAGCGGAGGTCCTGCGCGAGGGTGCGCAGGTCGCCCGCGGCGATGCCCTCCCCCGCGTCGTGCACGAGCAGCCGCACGCCGCCGGCGTCGACCACGTGCTCGAGCAGCTGCCCGGCCTGCGCCTGGAGCTGGGCCCCGCGCAGGCTCGCGAGCTGCTTCTCCATGTCCTTGAGCCGCTGGGTCAGGGAGCGCACGCGCTCGGGGATGTCCTCCGCGGTGCCGACCTTCAGCAGGTCGGTGAGCTGGGAGACGAGCGCGCGCTCCTTCGCCTGCCGGCGGTAGGCCGAGAGGCCGACGAGCGCGTCGACGCGGCGCACGCCGGAGCCGATCGAGGACTCGCCCATGAGCTGCACGGAGCCGATCGCGCCGGTCGAGCCCACGTGGGTGCCGCCGCACAGCTCACGGGACCAGTCACCGCCGATCGAGACCACACGGACCACGTCCCCGTACTTCTCGCCGAACAGCGCCTGGGCGCCGAGCGCCCGCGCCTCGTCGATCGGCATCTGCCGGTCGGTGACCTCGAGCTCCTCCTGGAGCAGCGTGTTCACGCGCCCCTCGACCTGCTCGAGGCTCGAGTGCGGCACCGCCTGACCGTAGCGGAAGTCGAAGCGCATGCGGCCCGGCGAGTTCTCCGAGCCGGCCTGGGTCGCTCCGTCACCGAGCTCCTCGCGCAGCGCCTGGTGCACCATGTGGGTCGCGGTGTGCGCGCGGGCGATCGCGCCGCGACGCTCGAGGTCGATGCTCGCGACCGCGCCCGCACCGGGATGGACCTCGCCCTCGACGAGCCGGCCGCGATGCACGGGAAGGCCCTTCACGGGCGCCTGGACGTCGTCCACCTCGACGATGCCGCCGGAGGCGAGGGCGATGCGGCCCTGATCGGCGAGCTGGCCGCCCATCTCCGCGTAGAACGGGGTCGCCGCGAGGACGATCTCGACGTCCGCCGGGGCGGTGACCGTGTCGACGAGCGCGCCGTCCACGAGCACCGACTCGACGGTCGTGGAGACCGTGGACTCGGTGTAGCCGAGGAAGGGCACGGCCTCGCCGCGCTGGCCGAGCAGGCGGTTGTAGAGCGCGGTGTCGGTGTGGCCGGTCTTCTTCGCCGCGGCGTCGGCGCGGGCACGCTCGCGCTGCTCCTGCATGGCGGTGCGGAAGCCGGTCTCGTCGACGGAGAGCCCCACCTCCTGCGCCATCTCGAGCGTGAGGTCGATCGGGAAGCCGTAGGTGTCGTGCAGGCGGAACGCGGCGTCGCCCGGGACGGCGCGGCCGCCGTCCTGCTTCACCTCGCCCACCATCTGGTCGAAGATCGTGGTGCCCGTCGCGAGGGTGCGGCGGAACGCCTCCTCCTCGCCGAGGATCAGGTCGCTGATGCGCCCGCGATCGGTCTCGAGCTGCGGGTACGACTCCTTCATGACCTCGAGCGAGGCGGGGAGCAGGTGCGGCATCGACGGATCGGCGTAGCCCAGCAGGCGCATGGAGCGGACCGCGCGACGGATCAGCCGGCGCATCACGTAGCCGCGGCCCTCGTTGCCGGGGCGGACGCCGTCGGAGGCGAGCATCATCGCGCTGCGCACGTGGTCGGCGACGACGCGCATCCGCACGTCGTCCTCCGCGTCGGCCCCGTACTCGCGGCCGGTGAGCTGCTGCGCGACCTCGATCACCGGGAAGACCTGGTCGATCTCGTACATGTTCTGCTTGCCCTGCAGGAGGAACGCGAGGCGCTCCACGCCGAGGCCCGTGTCGATCGCCTTCTGGTCGAGCTCCCCGAGGAGCTCGTAGTCCTTGCCCTTGCCGGGGCCGCGCAGGAACTGGTCGAACACGAGGTTCCAGATCTCGAGGTAGCGGTCCTCCGCACGCTCGTCCCCGGGCCACTCCGGCAGGCGCCCGGTGGGGGCGTCCGGGCCGTACTCGGGGCCGCGGTCGTAGTACCACTCCCCCGTGGAGCCCGCGGGGCCGGGCTGGCCGGTGTCCCAGCAGCTCTCCTCCCACGGCAGCTGCACGATGCGCGCGGGGTCCAGGCCGATGACCTCGGTGAGGTGGGTGAAGGACTCCTGGTCCTCCTCCCACAGCGTGATCCAGAGCCTCTCCGGGTCGAGGCCGTAGCCGCCGTCCTCGACGGAGGAGGTCAGGAGCTCCCAGGAGAAGTCGATCGCACCGGTCTTGAAGTAGTCGCCGAAGGAGAAGTTGCCGGCCATCTGGAAGAAGGTGCCGTGCCGGGTCGTGCGGCCCACGTTCTCGATGTCATTGGTGCGGATGCACTTCTGCACGCTCACCGCACGGTCGTAGGGCGCCTTCTCGGTGCCCACGATGTACGGGATGAAGGGGACCATGCCGGCGATCGTGAAGAGGATCGAGGGGTCGGCGGAGACCAGGGACGCGCTGGGCACGACCGTGTGCCGCTTCTTCTCGAAGTGGGCGAGGAAGCGCCGATGGATCTCGGAGGTGCGCATGGTCGTGGGGGTCCTTCCGGGCACGAGGAGCAGGGAGGCCGCACGGACCGGGGCCGGATGGCGGTGCGGTCGTGGGGCCGAGGAGGCAGATGGGGACGCGAAGGCCCCGGTCAGCGTACCGGAGCACGCCAGCCGGGGCCTTCGCCGTGATCCCGGGTGATCAGCGGGCGTAGTACTCCACGACCATCTGCACGTCGCAGGTCACGGGGACCTCGGCGCGCTTGGGACGGGAGACCAGCTGAGACTTGAGCTCGGACAGCTCGACCGAGAGGTAGCTCGGCACGGAGGCGAGCACGTCGGAGTTGCCGCCCTCGGCAGCGACCTGGAAGGGCTCCATGGCCTGCGACTTGGGCTTGATCTGGATGGTCTGGCCCGGCTTCACGCGGAAGGAGGGGCGGTCCACCAGCTTGCCGTCGACCAGGACGTGGCGGTGCACGACGGCCTGACGGGCCTGCAGGATGGTGCGGGTGAAGCCGGAGCGGAGCACGAGCGCGTCCAGGCGCATCTCGAGGAGCTCGACCATGCTCTCGCCGGTCAGGCCCGGCTGCTTCTTCGCGTCCAGGTAGGAGCGGTGCATCTGCTTCTCGCGCAGGGCGTACTGCGCGCGCAGACGCTGCTTCTCGCGGAGGCGCACGGCGTAGTCGGACTCGGTGCGGCGGCGGGCGCGGCCGTGCTCGCCGGGCGGGTACGGACGCTTCTCGAAGTACTTGACGGACTTCGGAGTCAGCGGGAGCCCGAGTGCTCGGGACAGACGCGCCTGACGGCGCGCGCGGGTGACGTTGGTCACGAGGTCTACCTCTTGTTGTCGACGGGGGTTGAATCCAATGAAGCAGCCGCGGATTCAGCGACCCAGACTAGCGCAGCCCCGCTCGCGGCTCAACGGCCCGCGGCGCAGGTCGCACCGCGCTTCCTGTGGAGTGCCTCACGCCGTGCCGCCGTCCCCGCCCCCGCCGGCGCCGTTCCCGCCGTCGCCACCTCGCACGATCCGCCGCAGGGCCTGCACGCGCTGGGCCACGCGGCCCTCGGGGCCGGACTCCCGCGGGCGGTAGTAGTCCGTCCCGACGAGCTCGTCCGGGGCGTACTGCTGCGGGACCACGCCGTGCGGCGAGTCGTGCGCGTAGCGGTACTCCGCGCCGTGACCGAGGCTCTTCGCCCCGGAGTAGTGGGCGTCGCGCAGATGCGGGGGGACCACCCCGGCGCGGCCGGAGCGGACGTCCGCGATCGCCTCGTCGAGCGCCTTGTACGCGGCGTTGGACTTCGGGGCCGTCGCGATGTGCACGACCGCCTGGGCGAGCGGGATCCGCCCCTCGGGCATGCCCAGCATCTGCACGGCCTGCATGGCGGCGACGGCGACCTGGAGCGCGGTGGGATCGGCCATGCCGACCTCCTCGCTCGCCGCGATGACGACGCGGCGGGCGATGAAGCGCGGGTCCTCCCCCGCCTCGATCATCCGGGCCAGGTAGTGCAGCGACGCGTCCACGTCGCTGCCGCGCATCGACTTGATGAAGGCGCTCGTGACGTCGTAGTGCTGGTCCCCGGCTCGGTCGTAGCGCAGCGCGGCGCGGTTCACGGCCTGCGCGAGCACCTCCGCGTCGACGACGGGCGGGTCCTTGGTGAGCGCGGCGGCGGCAGCCGCCTCGAGCGAGGTGAGGATCTTGCGCGCGTCCCCGCCGCCCAGGCGGAGGAGCGCCTCCCGGGCGTCGTCGGTGAGCTCGACCGCCCCGCCCAGACCCTTCTCCTCGGCGAGGGCGCGGTCCACGAGGGTGTCGAGGTCGGCCCGCTCGAGCGGCTCGAGGGTGAGCACGATCGAGCGGGACAGCAGCGGGGAGATGACGGAGAAGTGCGGGTTCTCCGTCGTCGCGGCGATGAGGGTGACCCAGCGGTTCTCGACGCTCGGCAGGAGGGCGTCCTGCTGGGACTTCGAGAAGCGGTGCACCTCGTCCACGAAGAGCACGGTCTCCTTGCCCGTGGTGCGCAGGCGTCGACGTGCCGCGTCGACGACGTCACGGATGTCCTTGACGCCGGCGAGCACCGCGGAGACCTCCACGAACTCCCGGTCCCCGGAGCTCGCGACGACGTACGCGAGGGTCGTCTTCCCGGTCCCGGGCGGGCCCCAGAGGATCACCGAGGACGGCGCGGTGCGGGAGTCGTCGGCCGCGACCAGGCGCCGCAGCGGGCTGCCGGGGTCGAGCACCTGGTGCTGCCCCACGACCTCGTCGAGGGACGCCGGGCGCATGCGCACGGCGAGCGGCGCCCGGTGGTCCCGGTTGCCCTCGCTCAGGGTGCGCGGCGCGGGGGCGTCCCCGCCCAGCGAGAAGAGGTCCTCGTCCATGCTCTCCAGGGTAGGCGCGGTCTCAGACGATGCCGCGGGCGCCGAGCTCGCGCGCGATCCGTCCCGGCCAGCCGGGCCCCTCGTAGATGAGGGCCGTGTAGCCCTGGACGAGATCCGCGCCGGACTCCAGACGCTCGGCGACGTCGGCGGCGGTGGTCACGCCGCCGCAGCTGATGACGACGGTCTCCGCCGGCAGCTCGCGGCGCAGCAGGCGGAGCACCTCGAGGGAGCGGCGTGCGAGCACCGGACCGGAGAGGCCGCCCGCGCCGATCGACTCGACGAGGCCGCGGTCGCTGCGGAGGTCCGCCGGGCGGTCGATGGTCGTGTTGGTCGCGATGACTCCGGCGAGGCCCACGTCCGTCGCGAGCCGCGCGACGGCGACGACGTCCTCGTCGTGGAGGTCGGGGGCGATCTTCACGAGCACCGGGACGTCCCGGCGCAGGCGCCGCTCCGCGGAGCGCGCCTCCTCGAGGACGGCGGCGAGCACCGGGCGCAGCGCGTCCACGGACTGCAGGTCGCGCAGGCCCGGGGTGTTCGGGCTCGAGACGTTGATCGCGAGGTAGCTCGCATACGGGGCGAGCAGGCGCGCCGAGGAGCGGTAGTCGTCCGCCGCGTCGTCGAGGGCCGTCGCCTTGTTCTTGCCGATGTTCACGCCGATCACGGCGCGCTGGCCGCGCTCGGTGCGACGGGCCCTGGCGAGGCTCTTCGCGAGGGCCCGGGCCCCCTCGTTGTTGAAGCCCATGCGGTTGATGAGGGCGCGGTCCGGGATCAGGCGGAAGCTCCGCTTGCGCGGGTTCCCGGGCTGCGGCCGCGCGGTGACGGTCCCCACCTCGACGTGACCGAAGCCGAGGTCCAGCAGCGCCAGCGGCACGACGCCGTCCTTGTCGAACCCGGCGGCGAGACCGAGGGGGGAGGCGTGCTCGGCGCCCAGCACGGTGCGCGTCGGCCGCGGGTCGCGCGCCGGGTGCGGGGTGCCGAAGAGGGTGCGCAGCAGGGCGTGGCCCCCGGGCAGGGACTGCGCGAGGCGCAGGGCGTCGATCGTCAGATGATGGGCGCGCTCCGGGTCGATCCGTCGAAGGACGTGCTGGAACAGCGCCTCGTAGGCGGTGCTCGAGGAGGAGTCGGCGGTGGTCACGGCCCTACCGTACGCGGTCATCGGCCCTCCTCCGCGGTCGGTCCCGCGTCCTGGCCGCGGCGGGCGCGGCGCCTGCTGCGCGCGATGTGCGCGAGCGCGGCGAGCGGGAGCACGAGCGGGACGAAGCCGTACCCGATCCCGAAGTCGGACCACACGGTGGGCTCGGGGAACAGCGCCGGGTCCGCGAGGGTGAGCGTCCCCACGGCGATCACGCCCACGAGCTCGACGATCACGAGCGCGAGGGCGAGCGGCGAGCGCGGTCCGCGCAGCGCGAAGGTCAGCGTGACGGCGATGTAGGTGAGCGCGGCCACGAGCGAGAGCGTGTACGCGACGGGCGCGCGGTCGAACTCGCGGAGGATCTGCACGAGGGAGCGGGCGGTCGCGGAGAGCGCGAACAGTCCGTACACGAAGACGAGGAGGGTCGTGAGACCGCGGGAGGGGCGCGCGCTCATGCGAAGCCCCCCGCCCAGATCTGCGGGAGCCGCATCATGAGCACCATCTCGGTCACGGCCGCCGCGCCGATCACGAGGCTCCCCCAGCGCGTGCGCTCCCAGAGGCCCGCCCATCCGCCCGCGAGCGGGAGCACGAGGCCGGTCAGGAGGTAGCCGTAGAGCGTCACGGGATCGTCGACGCTCCCGCCGCCCAGGTCGCGGGCCAGCAGCGCGCCCCCCATCACCGCCCACACCACGAGCGTCAGGGCGCTCGCCCCGAGCAGCACGAGATCCGCGGTCAGATCCCGCACCGTGTAGTAGACGGCGAGCAGCGCCGTCAGCGCGCCCACCACGTAGACCAGGGTGCTGAGCACCGCCATGTCCGGTCCGTCCTCGTCCTGCCGCCGTGCCGAAGTCCGGGTGCTCCCCGGCGGCGGGATGCCCGGGCCCGGGACGTGCCGCCCCGAGGGCGCCGGACCGGTGCCTACGATAGATGCCATGCCTTCGATCACCGTTTCCGATGCCAGTGTGACCTCCGTCGACACGGACGTCCTGGTCCTCCCCCTGCTCCGCGGCGCCGACGGCGCTCCGTCCGTCGTGCCCGGTGAGGACGCCGTCACCGCGGCCATCGCCGCCCTCTCCCCCTCCGCCGGCCGCGGCGAGATCCATCGCCTCCCCGCCGGCGACCTGACCTCCGCGGGCAGCCTGCTGCTCGTCGGTCTCGGCGCCGAGGAGCTCGCGGACGTCTCCGACCAGGACGTGCGTCTCGCCTACGGCGCGGCCGCCCGGTCCCTCGCGGGCGTCGGCTCCGCCGCGATCGCGCTCCCGGGCGCCACGGGCGAGCAGCTCGCCGCCGCCCTCGAGGGCGCGGCGCTCGGCGCCTACGCCTTCATCGCCCACAAGTCCGAGGCCGCGGGCGCCAAGCCTGCCCTCGGTGCGATCTCCGTGCTCGGTGACCTCGCCCCGGCCGCCGTCGAGCGGGCGGAGATCCTCGCGGACGCCGTCGCCGCCGTGCGCGACCTGGTGAACACCCCGCCGAACCTGCTGTACCCGGCGGCCTTCGCCGAGCGCGCCCAGGAGCTCGCCGCGGATCTCCCGCTCACCGTGACCGTGCTGGACGAGGAGGAGCTCGTCGCGGGCGGCTACGGCGGCATCGTCGGCGTGGGTCAGGGCTCGGCCCGGCCGCCGCGCCTGGTGAAGGTCGAGTACGCCCCCGCGGGCGCGGTCTCCTCGGTCGCCCTCGTCGGGAAGGGGATCACCTTCGACACGGGCGGCATCTCGCTCAAGCCGCCGGCCGGCATGGAGGAGATGACCTCGGACATGGCCGGCGCCGCGACCGTGCTCGGCGCGACCCTCGCCGCCGCGCGACTGGGCCTCCCCGTCGCCGTGACGACCTACCTCGCCCTGGCCGAGAACATGCCCGGCGGCGGCGCCCAGCGTCCCGGGGACGTCGTCACGATGCGCAACGGCCGCACGGTCGAGGTGCTCAACACCGACGCCGAGGGCCGCATGGTCATGGCCGACGCCCTCGTCGACGCCGCGGCCGGCGAGCCCGACCTCGTCATGGACGTGGCGACGCTCACGGGTGCGGCCGTCGTCGCGCTCGGCCAGCGCACCGCCGCGGTGATGGGCACGGAGTCCGCGCGCGACGAGGTGCTCGCCGCCTCCGCCGCCACCGGTGAGCCCTTCTGGCCCCTGCCCTTCCCCGAGGAGCTGCGCCCCGCGCTGGACGGCCTCGTCGCGGACCTGCGCAACATGGGTGCCGGCCGCTGGGGCGGCGCCCTCACCGCGGGCGTGTTCCTCCAGGAGTTCGTGGGCGACGTCCCGTGGGCCCACCTCGACATCGCCGGCCCCGCCTACGCGGACGCGCCGTTCGGCTACATGGGCAAGGGCGCGACGGGCATGAGCATGCGCACCGTGCTCTCCGTGCTCGAGCAGCGCGCCGGCCGCGCCTGAGCCGACCGGCCGACGCGCCGTGGGGGCCGGACCGACCGTCGGGTCCGGCCCCCACGGCGCGGACGCCGCTCAGGTCACTCCCGACGAGGCCCCGACTGGGCCTCATGAGCCCCTGACGTGGCCTAGCATGGACCCCGCAAGCGGCAGCGTCGGCCACGGGGCCGGCAGCCGTGCCGCATGATCCCCCTACGCACCGAGGAGCACACAGGTGGCGGATACAACCACTGACCAGTACGACGTCGTGATCCTGGGCGGTGGCAGCGGCGGGTACGCGACCGCTCTGCGCGGCGCCCAGCTCGGCCTCAGCATCGCCCTCGTCGAGAAGGACAAGGTCGGCGGCACCTGCCTGCACCGCGGCTGCGTCCCCACGAAGGCCCTCCTGCACGTCGGCGAGATCGCCGGCGCCCCCGCCGAGGGCTCCGCCCTGGGCCTGGACATCACCCTGAACGCGGTGGACTACTCGAAGGTCCTGGGCTTCAAGGACAAGATCATCGGCCGCCTGTACAAGGGTCTCCAGGGCCTCGTGAAGTCCGCGAAGGTCGAGTACGTCGAGGGCTACGGCAAGCTCACCGGCAAGAACACCGTCACCGTCGAGACCGAGGGCGGCACCCGCACCCTCACCGGCAAGAACGTCGTGCTCGCCTCCGGGTCGTTCTCCAAGACGCTCCCCGGCCTCGAGCTGGGCGGCCGCATCATCGACTCCGAGGCCGCGCTGCAGCTCACGGACATGCCGAAGAACCCCATCATCCTGGGCGGCGGCGTCATCGGCGTCGAGTTCGCCTCGGTGTGGAAGTCGCTCGGCGCCGAGTCCGTCACGATCATCGAGGGCCTGCCCCACCTGGTCGCCAATGAGGACGAGTCGCTCTCCAAGGCGCTCGAGCGCGCTTACAAGAAGCGCGGGATCGCCTTCTCGCTCGGCATCTTCTTCGAGAAGGCCGAGCAGACCGCCGACGGTGTGAAGGTCACCCTCGCCGACGGCACCGTCTACGAGGGCGACTACCTCCTCGTCGCCGTGGGCCGCGGCCCGAACACGAAGGACCTCGGCTACGAGGAGCAGGGCATCGAGATGGACCGCGGCTTCGTGCTCGCGGACAAGCAGACCCTCGAGACGAACGTCCCCGGCATCCACGCCGTCGGCGACATCGTCCCCGGCCTCCAGCTCGCCCACCGCGGCTTCGCCCAGGGCATCTTCGTCGCGGAGCGGATCGCCGGTCTGAACCCCGCACCGATAGTCGAGTCCGGCATCGAGCGCATCACCTACTGCGAGCCGGAGCTCGGCTCCGTGGGCCTCACCGAGAAGCAGGCCAAGGAGCAGTTCGGCGAGGAGGGCGTGCAGTCCTACGAGTACAACCTCGGCGGCAACGGCAAGTCCCAGATCCTCAACACCACCGGCTTCATCAAGCTCGTGCGCGAGAAGGACGGCCCGATCGTCGGCGTCCACATGATCGGCACGCGCGTCTCGGAGCTCATGGGTGAGGCCCTGCTCATGGTGAACTGGGAGGCCTACCCGGAGGACGTCGCCTCGCTGATCCACGGCCACCCCTCGCAGCACGAGGCCATGGGCGAGGCCGCCCTCGCACTCGCCGGCAAGCCCCTCCACGCCCACGCCTGAGCCTGACGACTTCCGAAGGAGACACCTGATGTCCGAAACCGTCAAGATGCCCGCACTGGGCGAGTCCGTCACCGAGGGCACGGTCACCCGCTGGCTGAAGAGCGTCGGCGACACCGTCGAGGTCGACGAGCCCCTGCTCGAGGTCTCGACCGACAAGGTCGACACCGAGATCCCCTCCCCCGTCGCCGGCACCATCGAGCAGATCCTGGTGCAGGAGGACGAGGATGCCGAGGTCGGCGCCGATCTCGTCGTGATCGGGGACGGCTCCGGCTCCGGCGCCGCCGATTCCGGCGACTCCGGTGCCGAGGCCCCGGCGGAGGTGGCTCCCGCGGAGGAGCCCGCCGCCGAGCCCGCCCAGGGCGAGGACCTCGCGTCCGACGAGACCGCCGCCCCCTCGACCGACACCCCCGCCTCCGAGGAGAAGCCGGCCGCCGGCGGCTCCGGTGAGGGCCAGGAGGTGACGATGCCCGCGCTCGGCGAGTCCGTCACCGAGGGCACGGTCACCCGCTGGCTGAAGAGCGTCGGCGACACCGTCGAGGTCGACGAGCCCCTGCTCGAGGTCTCGACCGACAAGGTCGACACCGAGATCCCCTCGCCCGTCGCCGGCACCGTGATCGAGATCCGCGTCCAGGAGGACGAGGACGCCGAGGTCGGCGCCGTGCTCGCGATCGTCGGCGACTCCTCCGGCTCCGCCCCCGCGGCGGCCCCGGCCGCCCCGGCGCCCGAGGCGAAGGCCGAGGAGAAGGCTCCGGAGCCCGCGGCCGAGGAGAAGCCGGCCCCGGCCCCTGCTCCGAAGGAGGCCCCGGCTCCCGCACCGGAGAAGGCCCCCGCCGCTCCGGCGGCGCCCGCCGCTCCCGCCCCGCAGGCCGATGCCTCGGTCTCCGGCGCGGAGTCCTCCGGCTACGTGACCCCGCTCGTGCGGAAGATGGCGGCCGAGGCCGGCATCGACCTCTCGTCGGTCGCCGGCACCGGTCTCGGCGGCCGCATCCGCAAGCAGGACGTGCAGAAGGCGATCGACGCGCAGGCGCAGCAGCAGGCGGCCCCGGCCGCCTCGGCTCCCGCCGGCGCCCCCGCCGCCGCTGCCGCTGCTCCGGTCGAGGTCTCCCCGCTGCGCGGCACCGAGGAGAAGATGACCCGTATCCGCAAGGTCACCGCCAAGCGGATGATGGAGTCGCTGCACTCCATGGCCCAGCTGACCACCGCGGTCGAGGTCGACATGACCCGCGTCGCGAAGCTTCGCGGCCGTGCCAAGGACTCCTTCGCCCAGCGCGAGGGCGCCAAGCTCACCTTCCTGCCGTTCATCATGCAGGCGGCGGTCGAGGCGCTGAAGACCTACCCGAAGCTCAACGCCACGATCGACGGCGAGACGATCCGCTACGGCGCGTCGGAGAACATCGGCATGGCGGCGGACACCGAGCGCGGCCTCGTGGTCCCCGTCATCAAGAACTCCGGGGACCTGAACCTGGCGGGCCTCGCCCGGCAGATCGGTGACCTGGGCGCCCGGGCGAAGGCCAACAAGCTCACCCCGGACGATCTCCAGGGTGCGACCTTCACGATCACGAACACCGGTTCGGGCGGCGCCCTCTGGGACACCCCGATCGTCCCGGATCCGCAGGTCGGCATCCTGGGCTGCGGCACCATCGTGAAGCGCCCGGCGGTCGTGCAGAACGCGGAGGGGGACGACTCCATCGCGATCCGCTCGATGATGTACCTGTTCCTCTCCTACGACCACCGCCTGGTGGACGGCGGCGACGCCGCCCGCTTCCTCACCCACATGAAGAAGCGGCTCGAGGAGGGCGCGTTCGAGTCCGATCTCGGCCTCTGAGCCCGATCGACGCCCGGCCCGCTCCCCCGCGGGCCTGAGCGAGCACCGGTGGCCCGGCATCCTGCCCAGGATGCCGGGCCACCTGCTTTCCTACGCGGCCTCGGTGGAGGCGATGCGCCAGCGGGTGCCGGTCCACTGGAGGTGCAGCACGACGGCCGACGGCGCCGTCGCCGCGACGGCGCGCACCGTGCCGTCCTGCTCCTGCACCTCGTGGGCGGGGGTCGAGGTCACCACGCGCAGCGATGCCGTCCCGGGGCCGTCCTCGACCGCGAGCAGCTCCGCGTCCTCGACGACCGGCTCCCCGCCGCGCACCTCGCTGCCGGCGTAGGCGGCGCGCAGCGCGTCGTCCTCCGCCGCGGCGTCGCTGCCCGGGACGGCGACCGAGGTGCCCGAGGCCCCGATGACATAGGAGTGGCGCGCCGCGCCCAGCTCCGTGGCGAGCGCGAGGGCGTCGGTGATCTCGGCCGCGGCCGGCGCCTGGGCGGCAGGGGCGTCGGCGATGACCTCGCCCGCGGTGCCGGACCCGGCGAACCGTGCCCCCACGACGGCGCATCCGCCGATCAGGACGGCTCCGACCAGCACTGCGGCGAGGAGGGTCCGGGGGCGTCGTCGGGCCGTCCGACGGAGCCGGTCCACGGTGCGACGGGACAGGCCGGCGCGGGATCGCGCTCGTGTGCGGTGCTCCCCGCCGGCGGCACGGGGTGCCGGCAGCGGGAGGGCGGCCCCCGGGACGGGGCCGGGCCATGGCGGGAACGCCGCCGGTTCGATCCCCGGTGCGGTCTCCGGTGCCGGGACCTCGGGCGGCGCCTCCTGGTCGTGGTCCGCCGCAGGTCCCGCATCGCCGTCGTCTCCGATGTCTCCGGTGGTCCTCCCGCCCTCGAGGTCCGTCCAGCTCCGCGAGGGGGCGCGGCGTCGGAGCGTCCGGTCGCCGTCCTCGAGCACCGAGTCCGCCCAGAGCCGGTCGAGCTGCCGGTCGCCGATGCTCCCCGAACGCCGGAGCCCGTCGAGCCGGATCGGGGCGACGCCCCCGGAGGCGCGTCGGCCGAGGCCCGTGCCCGGCGCCGCCCCGAGGACCCATCCGCGTTCGTGGAGAGCGGCGAGCAGCGCGTCGAGATCCTCCCGCGCCGCCGCCAGCGCCTCGCGCTCCCCGGTGTGCGGGGCGCCGTCGGGGTCGCTGCGGCGCCCGGTCCCGGCGCGCACCGGCGCGAGGAGCTCACGCAGGTAGCCCTCCTCCTCGACGGCGAGCACGGCCGGCGCCGCGCGTACCCCGGCCATCTCGAGCTCGGCGAGCAGCTGCATCTCCTCGCGCACCCGGAGCTCCCCCGCAGCGGTGAGCGGTCGCACGCGCACGCCCTGCCGGCCGTCCTCGAGCAGCGTCTCCTCCCGATCCTCCTGCGTCGTGAGGGGGCGGGGAGCGCGTGCTCCGTCGCCGCGTCGGCGTCCGTGCCCCCGTACCCCGGCCTCGTGCCCCGCCGGGGTCGGTGCGGGGGCGGCGTCGTCCGATGGCTGCATGGCGGCAGTGTCGTCCACGGTGCGTGTCCGGCCCGCTGGTCGTCCACAGTGCGCAGGTCGTGGCCGGAGTATGGTGGCCGGGTGCTCGACGTGATCCGCCTCGGCCTCAGCGACCCCCGGCCCGGGGAGGACCGCCATGAGGAGTTCGACCTTCCCCCCGGTCCCCTCGAGTACCGGGCCGCGTGGGATCTGCAGCGCAGGATCCATGCCGAGGTCGTCGCCGGCGAGCGGCCGAACACCTTCCTGCTCCTCGAGCACCAGCCCGTCTACACGGCCGGGAAGCTCACGGCGGAGGCCGAGCGGCCGCAGGACGGCGCACCGGTCGTCGACATCGACCGCGGCGGCAAGATCACCTGGCACGGTCCCCAGCAGCTCGTCGGCTACCCCATCGTCACGCTGGCCGCCCCGATCGACGTGGTGGGCTTCGTCCGCGCCCTCGAGCACGCGATCATCGACGTGTGCGATGAGATCGGACTCCCCACGTGCCCGGTCGAGGGCCGCAGCGGGGTCTGGGTAGTGCGCGACGGCGAGGAGGACCGCAAGGTCTGCGCGATCGGCATGCGCGTCTCCAAGCGCACCACGATGCACGGCTTCGCCCTGAACTGCGCGAACGATCTCTCGTGGGCGCAGAACGTCATCCCCTGCGGCATCGACGACGCGGGCGTGACGAGCATCAGCCGGGAGCTGGGGCGCCGCGTGCCCGTCTCCGCGGTGATCGACGTCGCGGAGGAGCGGCTGCGCGAGCTCGTGGCGGAGCGCACTGCCCCGCGAGCGCGCTGAGCCGCCGCCCGCCCTCCATGCTCGATAGACTGCCGTGACAGTCGACTCCGAGGAGGCACGAGGGTGACCATCGCTCCCGAAGGACGGCGCCTGCTGCGCGTCGAGAAGCGCAACGCCGAGGTCCCGATCGAGCGCAAGCCCGAATGGATCAAGACCCGTGCCGTGATGGGCCCCGAGTACAGCGCCATGAAGAAGCGCGTGCACGGGCAGGGTCTGCACACCGTCTGCGAGGAGGCAGGCTGTCCCAACATCTTCGAGTGCTGGGAGGATCGCGAGGCGACCTTCCTCATCGGCGGTGACACCTGCACCCGCCGCTGCGACTTCTGCGACATCGCCACCGGCAAGCCGATGGCCGTGGATCCGATGGAGCCGTTCAAGGTCGCGCAGTCCGTCAAGGAGATGGGCCTGCGCTACTCCACGATCACGGGCGTGGCCCGCGACGACCTGCCCGACGGCGCCGCCGGGCTCTTCGCGCAGACCTGCCGCCAGATCCACGCGATGAACCCCGGCACCGGCGTCGAGCTCCTCATCGACGACATCAAGGGCAACGGCGAGGCGCTCGCCCAGGTCTTCGAGTCCCGCCCCGAGGTGTTCGCCCACAACCTGGAGACGGTCCCGCGGATCTTCAAGCAGATCCGCCCCGCCTTCCGCTACGACCGCTCCCTCTCGGTGATCCGCCTCGCCAAGGACAACGGCATGATCACCAAGTCGAACCTCATCCTGGGGATGGGCGAGACCACCGAGGAGATCGTCGACTCCCTCCAGCAGCTGCACGACGCGGGCTGCGACATCATCACCATCACCCAGTACCTGCGACCGTCGAAGCTGCACCACCCCATCGACCGCTGGGTCAAGCCCGAGGAGTTCCTCGAGCTGTCCCGTGCGGCCGAGGAGATGGGCTTCCTCGGCGTCATGGCTGGTCCGATGGTCCGCTCCTCCTACCGTGCCGGCAAGCTCTGGGCACAGGCCATGCGCAAGCTCGGCCGTGAGATCCCGGAGAACCTGCGGCACCTGGACGTGGACCAGCCGGCACGTCAGGAGGCGGCGAGCGTCGTCGCCCGCCAGCAGCAGGTCGCAGCGGGCTGACGCCCGACCACCGAGAGGACCGAGTACCACCATGGCCCGCAAGAGCGAGTCCACCGCGCCCCGGGGCGCCGCCGCCGAGAAGCCGAAGAAGGAGCCCGGCCGGCTCAAGCAGATGCTCGAGGTGTTCAAGTACACCCAGAGCGTCGACAAGGCCACTGCGCCGCTGATGATCGGGGCGATCGTGCTCTCGATCGTCGTGTTCGTGCTGCTGAGCTGGCTGGTGTTCAACAGCCCCTGGTACGGCGTGTTCCTGGGTCTGGCCGTGGGCGTCCTGCTCGCGATGATCATCCTCGCCCGTCGTGCGGAGCGCGCCGCCTTCGAGCGGATCAAGGACCAGCCCGGTGCCGCTCTCGCGGCCATGCAGTCGATCCGTCGCGGCTGGAACGTCTCCGAGGAGCCGGTGCAGATCGATCCGCGCAGCCAGAAGATGCTCTTCCGCGCCTCCGGGCGCCCGGGCATCGTGATCGTCGCCGAGGACGCCTCGAACCTGTCGCTGAAGCTCATCGAGAAGGAGCGCCGGGCGATCGGGCGGGTGCTGCCCCACGACGAGGTGCCCATCCACCAGATCGTCGTGGGCGACGGTGAGGGCCAGGTGCCGCTGCACAAGCTGCCCTCGCACATGACGCGTCTGAAGAGGACGCTCACGAAGGACGAGGCGGCGCAGGTGACCAAGCGTCTCGCGGCTCTCCAGCGCTCGATCCGCCAGGCCGTGCCGAAGGGCGTCGACCCGATGCGCGCACGCCCCAACCGCAAGGCGATGCGCGGCCGCTGAGCCTCGGATCGTCTCAGCATCCGGAACCCCGTCGGCGTCTGCCGGCGGGGTTCCGTGCTGTCCGATGGCCGTCCGGCGACGCCGGAGGGCCCGACGATGGACACCCGTGAGACGGCGTTACCTATTCGTTATCGTCGTTATCGGAACGTTATCTTCGTGGATGCGCAGGTCAGAGCGCACATTCACGGCTTCTGGGAACACCGGTCGAGGCGCCGTCGGCAGCGCGACGGCGGGACGCCGGGACGGTCGAGGAGGCGAAGCCGACGGCTGTCCGTGCGCAGCGGCGGCGTCCAGCGGGCGGTCAACGGCCTCGCGTCACGGGATCCGCGCCGGCGGTGGCGGTGCGTGCGCGGGGGCTCAGGCGCGCACGACGGCGGTCCCGGCGACCGCGTCGTGGAGGGGCTGCCGGTCGCGGTTCCAGATGACCGCGGGCAGGACGAGCAGCAGCAGGAGCGCGCGGATCAGCGCGCGCAGCACCATCGGCGAGCGGCCGCTCACCGGGGTCACCCGCAGGCGCAGCAGGAACTGCCCGGGCGTCGCACCGAAGACCGTGATGAGCAGGACGTTCATCGTCGCGAAGAGGACGAGGGTCGCCACGGACTCGTCGTCGAACACGAGGGCGGAGACGACCGAGGCGAGCGCCCAGTCGACGAGCAGCGTGGCGAAGCGGCGGCCTGCCGGGGCGACCGCGCCGGGGCCGTCGGCCGGCAGGCCCCAGGTCGACCCGGGGACGTGCCCGGCCTCGCTCGGGGCGCCGTCCATCCAGCTGCCCAGGTCCTTGCGCTCGATCACGCGCCCAGCCTAGCCGTGGGCGCGGAGCGGTCCCTGGGACCCGCCCCGTTCCCGCGCGAGAGCGGGTCCGGGGCGCCGCGACCGGTCCGCGGGAGCGCAGGGCGACCGTCATCCCCACGGTCTACGCTGGGCGCACCCGCGAACGGCGCTCATGCTCGGGCGCCGGGACGTCCGGGGGCACGAGATGGCCCCGGGGTGAGACAGCACAAGACGCACCGCCCGGTGCGGATGGAGGAGATGTGTTCAACAATCCCAGCGAGGTCGTGAAGTTCATCGAGGAGGAGGGCGTCGAGTTCATCGACATCCGCTTCTGCGACCTTCCCGGCGTCATGCAGCACTTCAACCTGCCGGCCAGCTCCTTCGACGAGGAGGCCATGGAGACGGGGCAGCTGTTCGACGGCTCCTCCATCCGCGGTTTCCAGGCGATCCACGAGTCCGACATGAAGCTCGTCCCGGATCTGGACACGGCGTACCTGGACCCGTTCCGTGAGCGCAAGACGCTCATCATCAACTTCTCGATCGTGGATCCGTTCACGGACGAGCCCTACTCCCGCGACCCGCGCACCGTCGCCTCCAAGGCGCAGGAGTACCTCACCTCGACCGGCATCGCGGACACCGCGTTCTTCGCCGCCGAGGCCGAGTTCTACATCTTCGACGACGTCCGCTTCAAGACCGGCATCAACTCCGGCTTCTACGCGATCGACTCCGACGAGGCCTCGTGGAACACGGACCGCGACGAGTCCGAGTTCGGCGGCAACCAGGGCTACAAGACCCGCGTCAAGGGCGGCTACTTCCCCGTCCCGCCGAACGACCAGATGGCCGATCTGCGCGACGAGATCTGCGCGATCCTCGGCGACACCGGCCTCGAGGTCGAGCGTGCGCACCACGAGGTGGGCACCGCCGGCCAGCAGGAGATCAACTACCGCTTCAACACGCTGCTCAACGCGGCGGACGACGTCATGAAGTTCAAGTACGTCGTGAAGAACACAGTGTGGGACGCAGGCAAGACCGCGACCTTCATGCCGAAGCCCCTCTTCGGCGACAACGGCTCGGGCATGCACACCCACCAGTCGCTCTGGAAGGACGGCGAGCCGCTGTTCTTCGACGAGCGCGGCTACGGCGGCCTCTCCGACCTCGCCCGCTGGTACATCGGCGGCCTGATCGAGCACGCCCCCTCGCTGACGGCCTTCACCAACCCCACGGTGAACTCCTTCAAGCGCCTCGTGCCGGGCTTCGAGGCCCCGGTCAACATGGTCTACTCGGCCCGCAACCGCTCCGCCGCGATCCGCATCCCGGTCACCGGCTCCTCCCCGAAGGCCAAGCGCATCGAGTTCCGTGCGCCCGACCCCTCGGCGAACCCCTACCTGTCCTTCGCGGCGCAGCTCATGGCCGGCATCGACGGCATCCGCAACCGCATCGAGCCGCCCGAGCCGATCGACAAGGACCTCTACGAGCTGCCCCCCGAGGAGCACCAGCTCATCAAGCAGCTCCCGGCGTCCCTCGGCGAGGCGCTCGACGCGCTCGAGGCGGACCACGACTACCTCACCGAGGGCGACGTGTTCCCCGAGGACCTCATCTCGACCTGGATCGAGCTCAAGCGCACCACGGAGATCGATCCGTTCCGCTTCCGCCCGCACCCCCACGAGTTCGAGCTGTACTACGACATCTGAGCCGATCTCGGTGTCCTGACGGGCCCCGGTCCTGCATCCGTGCAGGGTCGGGGCCCGTCCCCCGTTCCGGGGGCCTAACCATCGGCTCGCACCGGTCGCGTTCCCGGGGGCCCCGGGGCCCCGCGGATAGGCTCGCACCATGTCCCACCCGCGCCACGAGCCCGTCGCCTCGACCCCGGAACCCGTCCCCCCGGCCGTGCCGGCGCAGGACCTGACGGTGGACCTGGTGGGCACGCCCTTCGCCGCGGCGCTGCGCTGGGCGGTGCACGCGCTGGTCTACCTGCTGATCGCGCTCGCGGCGGGCCTCGCGCTCGCCCCGCTTTCGACCTCGGCGGATCTCCTGCTCGTCGCCCTGCTGGTGGTGCTGGCCTCCGTGTACTCGATCGGTGCGCGCCGGGCGCTGCGCCACTCCCCCTCGCCCCACGGGAGCTGGTGGGCGCTCGGCTACCTCGCCCCCACGGTCCTGGTCTGGGCGGTGACGCTCGTCCTCGACCCGGGCACCGTGTGGATCGCCTTCGGGCTCGACTTCGCCGTGCTGTACGCCCTGCCCACCGTGGGCGGCGTGGTCGCGCTGATCGTCGTGACCGCCCTCGCCGTCCTCGGCTACGGCGGGCGGGACGGCAGCCCGAGCGCCGGGGAGATCGTCGGTCCCGTGGTGGGGGCCCTCGTCGCCCTCGCCGTCGTGCTCACGGTGCGCGCCCTCCAGCACGAGGTGGACCGGCGTACCCGCCTCGCCCGGGAGCTCGCCGAGGCCCGGGACCTCATCGCCGAGCAGACCCGCACCGCCGCGACCGCCGCGGAGCGGGACCGCATCGCCCGCGAGCTGCACGACACCGTCGCGCAGTCCTCGTTGTCCATCCAGCTCCTGCTCGATGCGGCCGACGGCGCGCTGCACCGCGAGGACGCTGGGGAGGTCGGCCGCCTGCTCGCCGAGGCCCGTGCCGCGGCCCGACGCACCTCGGTGCAGACCAGGCGCTTCGTGGACGACGCGGAGCCCGAGCTGCCCACTCCCGCCGCCCTCCACACGGAGCTCGAGCGGATCGTCGCGCGCGGCGCGGCGGAGGGCGACCTGGACCTCCGGCTCCGGGACGAGCTGCTCACCGACCCGGCGTGCCCGATGCTCCCCCGCAGCCTCTCGCGCGCCCTCGCCCGGCTCACCGAGAACCTCGTCGCGAACGTGGTGCGGCATGCCGATGCCCGGCAGGCCGTCGTGACCGTTTCCCTGCAGGGGAACGCGGTGCTGCTCGACGTCGTCGATCACGGCCGCGGATTCGACCTCGCGGCGGAGGGGTTCGGGCTGCGCTCAGCCCGCGCCCGCGCCGCCTCGGTGGGTGGGACGCTGCTCGTGGAGTCCGCTCCCGGCGAGGGCACCGCCGTCCAGGTCTCGCTCCCGCTCCCGGAGGACACCCCGATCCCCGGTGCCCCCACCGGCCCCGCCGACCCCCAGGAGGCCCGATGACCTGCCGTGTGCTGCTCGCCGACGACCATGCGATCGTGCGCCGCGGCCTGCTCGCGGTGCTCGCCGCGGAGGACGGCATCGAGGTGGTGGGCGAGGCGGGGACCGCGGAGGCCGCCCTCGACCTCGCCCGGCGGGTCTCCCCCGACGTCGTCCTGCTCGACCTGCAGTTCGGCGCCGGCACCCGCGGCACCGCCGTGATCGGCCCGCTGCGTGCGCTCGACCCGCCGCCGGCGGTGCTGGTCCTCACGACCTACGACAACGACCAGGACGTGCTCGCGGCGATGGACGCCGGCGCCGCGGGCTACCTCCTGAAGGACTCCCCGGCGGAGGAGCTCGCGGCGGCCGTGCGCCGCGCCGGGCGGGGCGCCGGGTCGCCCGGTGCCGCATCCGCGTCAGATGCCGTCGGGGCGCAGCTGGACCCGCGGATCGCGCGCCGGCTCCGGGACCGGGACTCGCCGACGGCGCTGAGCGCACGTGAGCTCGAGGTGCTCGCCCTCGTCGCCGCCGGGCGCAGCAACTCCGCGATCGCGAGCGAGCTGTTCCTGTCCCAGGCGACGGTGAAGACGCACCTGGTGCACGTCTTCGACAAGCTCGCCGTCACGAGCCGCACGGAGGCCGTCGCCGCGGCCCGGGAGCGGGGGATGCTGCGCCCGGAGCACTGAGCCCGGCGGCTCAACCCAGGTCGTCCAGGCCGCCCTTGGCGCGCAGCAGCGACAGCAGCAGCTCCTTCGGCGATCCCGCCGCGGGGAGGGCGCAGTCCTCGGGGACGAACGACCAGGCGGCGCGCAGCGCGCGGAACACCTCGAACTCGGCGTCCCCGGTGCGCAATGGCACCGCGGCGAAGCCGCCGCCTTCGGGCAGGTGGATGACGAAGGCGCCCATGAGCTCGGGCATGTCCCGGACGGTGCCGTCGTCGTCGAGCAGGTGCTCGGCGCGGGTGACCGCGACGCCCTGCAGCGCGTAGTCGCCGCGCACCTTCTTCGAGGTCTTGATGTCGGCGCTGAGCACGGTGTTGCCGATCCTCACGATCGCATCGGTCGTGCCCGCGTAGCCCACGGTGTGGTTGACGACGGTCTGCTCGACCTCGACGAACTCCGGCTGGTAGGCCTCGAGGAAGGCGCCGTACCCGTCGAGGCGCTCGTCCGCGCGGGTGAGCAGCGTGTCGAGGTCCTTCTCCGTGGCGAAGGCGCCGCTCGCGGAGCGCATCTCGGCGACGATCTCCCCCACCTGCGCCCGCGCCGGGCGCGCGCCGTCACGACCCCAGATCTCGCAGGCCGCGTGCACGAGCGTGCCGAAGTCCGCCGCGCCGCGGGTGTGCTCCTCGGCGGCGGCGGCGATCTTCTTCTGCGAGCCCCAGCGATCACGGGTCACCCGGGAGATCTCCGCCCCGGCCCGGTCGGGGTTCCGGGCGAGCCAGCTGTACATCTCGAGCGCCCGCTTGGAGGCCATCGTGGCGTACCAGCCCTGGAGGTGGTCCTTCGCGCGCATCCCGGAGACCGTCGTGATCGAGGGATAGACGAGCGGGCCGTCCGGCTCGAGGCGGTACATGCGTCCGCGCGGGGAGTCGGCGCTCAGTCGGGGCGTGGTCATGGCACCTCAGGGTGGTGGAGGGACGGATCGAGGGTGGGGGGCGGCGATGCCGGAGGGAGGAACGGTGGCGGGAGCCCGGCCCAGGCTACGCCGGGCCCGGCCTGCGGTGCGGGAGGCCGTCCCGTGCGCACCGGGGCGACGTGGCGCGCCCCTCAGCGGTCGGACATCCCCGAGCTGTCGCCGAAGAGGATCTCCTCCGCGATCGTCCGGGAGCGGCGGGTGAGCCGCAGGTACCGCTCCTCGAGGTCCGCGGCGGAGTCCTCCTCGCCGTCCACCAGCCGGGCGAGGGCGCGGAGGTCCCAGCGGTCCGTCGGCAGCAGGTCCCCCTCGCGTCCCTTCCACAGGAACAGGCAGCGGCGGATCTGCCAGCACAGCGCCCAGGCGTCCGTGAGCTCGCGGACCTCGCGGGCATCGAGCAGCTCCGCCTCCGCCGCGGCCTCGAGGGTCGCGAGGGTGGACGGCGTGCGCAGCTCCTCGTGGTCGTGGGCGTGCTCGAGGGCGACGAGCTGGGCGCACCACTCGACGTCCGTCATCGCTCCCCTGCCGAGCTTCACGTGGCGGGCCGGATCGGCGCCGCGGGGCAGCCGCTCCGACTCGATCCGCGCCTTCATGCGCGTGATCTCCCGCCGGGCATCGCGATCGAGGCCGCCGGCCGGATAGCGGTGGCGGTCCATCTCCGTGGTGATCTCCTCGGCGAGGGACTGCGAGGCGACGACGGGCCGCGCGCGGAGCAGCGCCTGCTTCTCCCAGGTGAGGGCGTCACGTCGGTAGTAGTCGACCCATGCGGGCAGCGTGCGGGCGAGCAGGCCGTTGCGTCCCTCGGGGCGGAGGTCCGCGCTGACCCTCATGTCGGTCCCGGAGGCGGGGGCGTTGAGGATGTGCTGGACCTGCGTCGCGACGGCCACGCCGATCTCCCCGCTTGCCGCGCCGGCGCCGCGGTCCAGGACCAGGAACTGGACGTCCGCATCCGAGGAGTAGCCCATCTCCCGGGCGCCGAAGCTGCCCATCGCGATGATCGCCATCTCGATGCCGAGGGCGCGGGCCGGGTCGGAGCGGCGCTCCCGCAGCTGCGGCGCGGTGTGCTCGTCCACGGCGTCGACCTCGGGCAGCGGCACCGAGTCGACGGCCACGACCTTCCGCTCCCGCGCGACGGCGTGGTAGGCGACGAGCAGCCCGGCCTCGAGCACCGCCTCCGCGAGATCGGTGAGCGCGTGCGCCACCTCGCGCGGGGCGGCGAGGCCGGTGAGGTGGGCGAGCGCGATGCGGAGCAGCTCGCGGTTGCGGGTGCGTCGCAGCACGTCCCGTGCCGCCTCGACGGTCTCGACGCGGCGGATGACGGCGAGGAACTCGCGGCTCAGGTGCTCCCGGCCGAGCGGGCGGAGGTCCTCGTCGCGGGACAGCCAGCGCACGGCGCCGGGGATCTGCTCGAGCTGCTCCCCCACGAAGCGGCTCGTGGAGAGCACCGCGGTGAGACGGCGGGCGGCGGTGCCGGAGTCCCGCAGGAGCCCCAGGTACCAGTGCTCGGAGCCGATGACGTCGGAGAGCCGCCGGAACATGAGCAGGCCGAGGTCCGGGTCCGTGCCCTCGGAGAACCATTCGAGCAGCGCGGGCAGGAGCTGGCGCTGGATGGCGGCGCGGCGCGAGAGCCCGTCCGTGAGGGCCTTGATGTGGGTCAGGGCGCGTGCCCCGTCCCGGTAGCCGATCGCGGAGAGCCGCACCGCGGCGCCCTCCGGGCTCAGCGCGATCTGATCGTCGGAGAGCTTCGCGGAGGTGACGAGCAGCGGTCGGTAGTAGATCTCCTCGTGGAGCTGCCGCACGCGCCGACGGGTGCGCTGGTAGCGGCGTCGGAACTCCTCGGGGCCCAGCCGCAGCGAGCGGGCGAGACGGCGCAGGTCCCCCTCGGCCGTCGGCAGGACCTGAATGCGGCGCATGCGGTGCAGCTGCAGCCGGTGCTCGGTGGCGCGCAGGAAGCGATAGGCCTCGTCCATCTCCTCGACCTGGGAGCGGGCGATGTAGCCGCCCTCCCCCAGCCGCGCGAGCGCCTCGAGGGTCGTGCGGGCGTGGAGCTGCTCGTCGGTGCGGCCGTGGACCATCTGCAGCAGCTGGACGGTGAACTCGACGTCGCGCAGTCCGCCCGGACCGAGCTTGAGGTTCCTGTCCGCCTCGCCGGCCTTGATGTGCGCGATCACCCGGCGGCGCATGGCGCGGGTGTCCTCGACGAAGCCGTCGCGGGTCGAGGCCTTCCAGATCCAGGGCTCGACCATCGCCTCGAAGTCGCGGCCCAGCTCCCGGTCGCCGGCCGCGGCGCGCGCCTTCAGCAGCGCCTGGAACTCCCACGACTTCGCCCAGGTCGTGTAGTAGCGCCGGAACGAGTCCGGGGTGCGCACGAGCGGGCCGTCCTTGCCCTCGGGGCGGAGGTTCGCGTCGACCTGCCACAGGGAGCCCTCGGCCGTGCGGTCCGAGCAGACCCGCGCGAGCTCGCGCGCGAGGGCGGATCCGCGCGCGACGAGCTCGTCCTCGTCGATGTCCGCGCCGTCGGCCACCGCGACGACGTGCATGACGTCGACGTCGGAGAGGTAGTTGAGCTCCCGGGCGCCCGTCTTCCCCATGGCGATGACGCTCCAGCGCACCGCCTCGTGCCCGTCCACGGCGCCGCGGGCCACGGCGGCCGCGGTCTCGAGGGCCGCGTCGGCAAGGTCGGCGATCGCGGCGGAGACCTGCGGCTGCAGCGGCACCGGCTCCTCGGCGACGACGTCCGCCGCGGCGATCTGCAGCAGGCGCTCGTGATAGGCGACGCGGAGGGCGTCCCGCGCCTCACGGCCGGTGAGCGCGGCGAGGGGGACGTCGGCGGCGGGGTCGGCGCCCACGGCACGCAGCAGGTCCTCGCGCACGGCGTCCCGGGGCCGGGTCAGCCCGTCGTCGCCGCGGCGCAGCACCTCGAGCAGTTCGGGATGGCGGGTGAGCACGTCGCCGAGCGCGACGGAGGTCCCCAGCAGCCGGATCAGCCGATGCCCGGGCTTCCCGGGCGTGGAGACGTCCCCGAGGAACTCCTGGAGCAGGGTCCGGTGCCCCGCCTCGATCGCGGACTCCGCGAGGCGGAGCAGACCGAGGACTGCCTCGTCGCCGTCCGGGGTCGCGCCGAGCGCGGCCGCCGCGCCCTTCTCGAGCCCGGCCAGCGCCGGCTCGGTGAGGAAGCGGCGCACCCGCTCGGTGCTCGTGAAGCCCAGTCGTGCGAGGGCACCGGTGGTGGTGGGCGGCTCGGGGGTCACGGGATGCCCTCCCTCACACGCGCCCGAAGGTCGCGTCGAGCTCGTAGTCCGTGACCTGCTCTCGGTAGCGGGACCACTCGTTGCGCTTGTCGCGCAGGAAGAACTCGAAGACCTGCTCGCCGAGGGTGCGGGCCATGAGCTCGGAGCTCTCGAAGATCTCGAGGGCGCGGAAGAGGTCCGTGGGCAGCGGCTCGATGCCCATCGCCTGGCGCTCGCGCTCGGTGAGGTCCCACACGGCGTCCTCGGAGCCCTCGGGCAGCTCGTACTCCTGCTCGATGCCCTCGAGCCCCGCCGCCAGCAGCACCGCGAAGGCGAGGTACGGGTTGGAGGCGGAGTCCAGGCCCCGGAACTCCACGCGTGAGCTGGTGCCCTTGGTGGGCTTGTGGAAGGGCACCCGCACGAGCGCTGAACGGTTGTTGTGCCCCCAGCAGACGTAGCTCGGGGCCTCCTGCGCGCCCCACAGGCGCTTGTAGGAATTCACCCACTGGTTCGTCACCGCGCAGTACTCCCCCGCGTGACGCAGCAGGCCGGCGATGAACTGCCGGCCCATGCGGGAGAGGCCGTACTCGGCGCCCGGCTCGTGGAAGGCGTTGCGCCCGCCCTGGAAGAGCGAGAGGTGCGTGTGCATGCCGGAGCCGGGGTGCTCGATCATCGGCTTCGGCATGAAGGTCGCCACCTGGTCCATGCCGAGCGCGACCTCCTTGACGACGGTGCGCAGCGTGATGATGTTGTCCGCCGTGGTGAGAGCGTCGGCGTAGCGCAGGTCGATCTCGTTCTGGCCGGGGCCGTTCTCGTGGTGGGAGAACTCCACCTGGATGTTCATGCCCTCGAGGTGCTCGATCGCGGCGCGGCGGAAGTCCTGGCCGTTGCCGCGGTGCACGTGGTCGAAGTAGCCGGCGTGGTCGATCGGCTGGAGAGCGCGGCCGGTCCGGTAGGGCTCCTGGAAGAGGTAGAACTCGATCTCGGGGTGCGTGTAGAAGTCCAGGCCCTTCTGCTCCACGCGGGCGAGCATGTCCTTGAGGACACGGCGCGGGTCCGAGGCGGCGGGCTCGCCGTCCGGCGTGAGCACGTCGCACATCATGCGGGCGGTCGCGTTGCTCGTGCCGCGCCAGGTGAGCAGCTCGAAGGTGCGCGGGTCCGGCCGCAGCAGCATGTCGGACTCGTAGCTGCGGGTGAGCCCCTCGATCGTGGAGCCGTCGATGCCGACGCCCTCGGTGAAGGCGGTCTCGAGATCCGCGGGCGAGATCGCGATGGACTTCAGCGTCCCTACGATGTCGCAGAACCACAGGCGGATGAACCGCACGTCGTGATCGGTGACCCGGCGGATGACGTCGTCCTGCAGCTGATCCATGCCCTTAGTGTGCACGACGCGACCCGCCCCCGGGATGCTGTCCCGGGGGCGGGTCGGGTGTGGGTGGTGTGCGCTGGGCGGGCTCAGCTCGTGGCGGTGGAGGTGTCCACGAGCCAGCTGCCCGCGGAGCCCTTGGACATCGAGATGCCCATGTCCTGGCCGTTGAACGAGATCGCGGCGGTGCCGTCCCCGTTGTCCGCCGCCGTCACCGTCTCGGTGGTGAACAGGCTCGAGTCCTGACCCTCGTACGCCTTCGTCATCGACCCGAACTGCGACTTGCAGGTCTCGAGGTTGCTCGAGGCGAAGGCATCTCCCGTGGTCGGATCCTTGATGAGCCCGCACGCCTTCTCCGAGTCGCCCTCGACGGCCGCGGTGAGGAAGTCGACGAACGCCTGGCTCGCGGCGGTGAGGTCCTCCTCGGACAGCGGGCCGGAGGCCGCGGCGTCGTCACCGGCGTCCTCGCTCGCGGCGCCGCCCTCGTCGGAGGCGCTGTCCTCGGCGGCGGCCGCGTCGTCCCCGGCCTCCTCGGCGGCGCTGGCGGCCTCGGTGGTCTTCTCCTCCGGCGCGGCGGCGTCGTCGGAGCTGCCGCCGCACGCGGCGGCGCCGAGCACCACGGCCAGGCTTCCGAGCGCGACGGCCCCGCGGCGGGCGTTCCTGCGGATCATGGTGGTCATCGGTGTTCCCTGTTCCCCGGAGGGACCCACCTGCTGTGCGTCCCCTGTGAGCGTCAGCCTGCCACAGCCCTGCGGGCGCCCACCATGGGGAGAGGTCCCCACGTCCCGCCCTGCGCGGGCACAATGGGAGCCGTCCGTCACCGACCCGCCCAGGAGACCCCGTGAGCAGCGCCCCGACACCCCCGACCTCCGGCCCGGCCAAGATCCGCCTGCGCCACTTGCTGGACGCGAAGGAGCGCGGTCGCCCGTTCACGATGCTCACCGCGTACGACCAGGTCTCCGCGCAGGTCTTCGAGGCCGCGGGCATCGACGTGCTGCTCGTGGGCGACTCGGTGGGCACCGCCGTGCTCGGGTACGCCTCGACCACGTCGACCACCCACCAGGACATGCTGACCTTCACGGGCGCGGTCGCCCGCAGCGTGCACCGCCCGCTCGTCGTCGCGGACCTCGCCTTCGGCACCTACCAGACCGGCCCCGAGGACGCCGTGCGCCACGGCGTCGAGCTGATCCGGGCGGGCGCCGAGGCCGTGAAGCTCGAGGGCGGCCACGAGATCGTGCCGCAGGTGCGGGCGCTCGTCGCCGCGGGGATCCCCGTCATCGGCCACCTGGGCTTCACGCCGCAGTCCGTGAACGCCCTCTCCGGGCATCGCGTCCAGGGCCGGGAGACCGCCGGGGCCGATCAGCTCGCCGACGACGCCATCGCCCTCCAGGAGGCCGGGGTCTCCGCGATCGTGCTCGAGCTCGTGCCCGCCGCGGTCGCCGCCCGCATCACCGAGGTGGTCGCGGTGCCGACGATCGGGATCGGCGCCGGCCCCGACTGCGACGGCCAGGTGCTCGTGTGGCAGGACATGGCCGGCCTCTCCGGCTTCGAGGGCCGTTTCGTGCGCACCTTCGCGCACCTGCGCGGTCAGCTGCAGACCGCGGCGGAGGAGTACCGCGCCGCGGTCACCTCCCGCGCCTACCCGGGCCCGGAGCACTCCTTCGAGTGACCCCGGGCCGGGAGGGCTGATCCGCGGAGGTCAGTCCTCCGCGTCCCAGGCCGCGTCGTCGCGGTCCCAGGACTCGTTGCGCGCGGCGGCCTTCTCGAGCGCGTGCTGCGCCTCCTCGCGGGAGGCGTAGGGACCCATCAGCTGGCTCCCCGGGGACTGGTGCCCCTCCTCGACCTGCTTCGTGTCCAGGTTGTAGTAGAACGGCGTGGGCTCGCTCACGGTGTGCTCCTTCCCAGAGCTGAGAGGATGGTGCCCATGACTGTAGAGCAGCAATGGATCCGTCCGGAGGGACGCGCGGAGCTGGTGCCCGGCGAGCTCTCCCCCCGGCGCAGCGTGCCCGCGAGCATCGAGCGCCCCGAGTACGTCGGCAAGGACGAGGCGGTCTCCGACTCCGGTCCCTACGTCCAGACGCCCGACGTCATCGCCCGCGTCCGCGAGGCCTCCCGCGTCGCGGCCCTCGCCCTGCAGGCCGCCGGCGAGGCCGCGCGCCCCGGGGTGACGACCGACGCGATCGACGCGGTCGTCCACGAGGTGCTCCTCTCCGAGGGCGCGTATCCCTCGACCCTCGGCTACCTCGGCTTCGAGAAGTCGTGCTGCACGAGCCTCAACGAGGTCATCTGCCACGGCATCCCCGACTCGACGGTCATGGAGGAGGGCGACATCCTCAACGTCGACGTCACCGCCTTCCTGCACGGCGTGCACGGCGACACCAACGCCACCTTCCGGGTGGGCGAGGTCGACCCGCGCGTCGACGGGCTCGTCACCCGCTCCGAGGAGGCGATGATGCGCGGCATCCGCGCCGCGAAGCCCGGCCGCGAGGTCAACGTCATCGGCCGGGTCATCGAGAAGTTCGTGCGCCGCTTCGGCTACGAGTCCGTGCACGACTACACCGGTCACGGCGTGGCGGAGGGCTTCCACAACGGGCTGGTCATCCCCCACTACGACTCGGCGCCCATGTTCGACGACGTCATCGCCGAGGGCATGACGCTCACGGTCGAGCCGATGGTCACGCTCGGCTCGCAGGCGTGGGAGCAGTGGGACGACGGCTGGACCGTCGTCACCCGCGACCGCGGCTTCACCGCGCAGTTCGAGCACACCCTCGTGATCACCGAGGACGGGCCGGAG
The DNA here is from genome assembly GCF_054777615.1 of Brachybacterium horti. Classification (NCBI taxonomy): domain Bacteria; kingdom Bacillati; phylum Actinomycetota; class Actinomycetes; order Micrococcales; family Dermabacteraceae; genus Brachybacterium; species Brachybacterium horti. Next base: position 577,984 of record NZ_BAAHAM010000002.1, on the reverse strand, counting down.
CTGCTCACGGTCGTCTGAACGGGCCGACGGGCAGGACGGGGTCCGTGCCGCGAGGAGATCTTCGGCATACTGTCCCTCGCGGCCGCCCGTCGGACGGCCCCGGACCCGGCGGACCGGGACGAGGACCCATCGTGAGCTCTGACAAGCAGAAGACGGCCTTCGGCATCGACATCGGCGGCAGCGGCATCAAGGGCGCCCCCGTCGATCTGCGCAAGGGGAAGCTCGCCGCGGACCGCGTGCGCATCCCGACCCCCCAGCCGTCCCTCCCCGATGCCGTCGCGGACACCGTCCGCGACCTCCTGGACTCCTTCGACGTCCCCGCCGGCATGCCGGTGGGCGTCACCTTCCCGGCGGTCATCCAGCACGGGATCGCCCGCACCGCGGCGAACGTGGACGACTCCTGGATCGGCACGGACGCCGACGCCCTGTTCACCGAGCGCACCGGCCACGACGTGTTCGTGGTCAACGACGCGGACGCCGCCGGCATCGCCGAGGCCGAGTTCGGCGCGGCCCGCAAGCAGAAGGGCGTCGTCATCGTGACCACGCTCGGCACCGGCGTGGGCAGCGCGGTGTTCAACGACGGCGAGCTCGTGCCCAACACGGAGCTCGGGCACGTGCTGCTCCACGACATGGACGCCGAGAAGTACATGGCGGACTCCGCCCGGGACCGCGAGGACCTCGACTGGACGACCTGGGCGGCGCGCCTGCAGGAGTACTACGCGCACATCGAGTTCCTCTTCAGCCCCGACCTGTTCGTCGTGGGCGGCGGCGTCTCCAAGCACCACGAGAAGTACCTGCCGCTGTTGGACCTGAAGACCCCGATCGTGCCCGCGAAGCTGCGCAACGAGGCCGGGATCATCGGCGCCGCGGCGCTGGCCCGCAAGGAGGCCAAGCGGGCGAAGAAGGCGGCGTCCTCGGACTGAGGACCGCCCCCGCCGACGAGGAACGGGCCCGGACGCTCTCGCGTCCGGGCCCGTCCATGTCGAGCGGACCAGCCGGCCTGTAAGCCGGGTTCTGTGTTCGACAGTCATCCCTCTCGGATCGCCGTTGCCGACGACCTCCAGCGGTCCACCCGGACGCTCGGGCTGGCACCCTCGAACGCGCCCTGTCCGACCTTGCTCCCGGTGGGGTTTACCGTGCCGGCCTCGTCACCGAGACCGCGGTGGTCTCTTGCACCACCCTTTCACCCTTACCGCCCCGCCCGAGGGCGGGGAGGCGGTCTGCTCTCTGTGGCACTGTCCCGCGGATCACTCCGGGTGGGCGTTACCCACCACCGTGCCAGACGGAGCCCGGACTTTCCTCGGCCCCGCACGAGTGCGGGGACGCGACTGCCCGGCCGACTGGTCCGCCCAGGATCCTACGCCCGCGAGTCCCTGCCCTGCGCCGGGCACGGTCGCGGCGTGCGCAAGCTCTCCGCCCCGCCTGCCGGCCCCGACGCCGCGGCCCGGGACAATGGACGGGTGCTCATGCTGCTGCCGCCCTCCGAGACGAAGACCCGCCCCGCCGACGGAAGCGCACCGCTGGATCCGTCGACGCTCACCCACCCGGAGCTGGCGCGGGCGCGGGAGACGATGCTGAGGGCGGCGCGGCGCACCGCCGAGGGGCGCGACGGCGGGGAGCGCCTCGGCGTGCCCGCCTCCTCCCCCGAGCTCGTGGCGCGGATGGCCGCGATCCACGAGGAGCCCGCGGGGCCGGCCATCTCCGTCTACTCCGGGGTGCTCTACGACCAGCTCTCCGCCGGCGCGGTGATCCCCGAGGACCGACGGGTGCTCATCATGAGCGCCCTGCTCGGCGTCGTCGACGCCGCCGGGGACCACGTGCCCGCCTACCGGCTCTCCGCCGGGTCCCGCGTGCAGCGGCTCGGAGCGGCCGGGCCCTGGTGGTCCACCCACCTGAAGCCGCTGCGCACGCGCCTGCTCGAGGAGACGGGGGCGGGGCCCTCGCCGCTCGTGGTCGACTCCCGCTCGGGGGCGTACCGCTCGATGCTCCCGCTGCGCAGCGGGCACGGGGCGCGGGTTCTGCAGGTCGCACCCGTGCAGGAGCGGGGAGGCGTGCGGAAGGTGATCTCGCACGATGCGAAGCGCTACCGCGGGATCGTCACCCGGGAGCTGATCGCCGCCCCGGAGCTGCCCGGCGACGCGGACGCCCTCGTGGACCTGCTGCGCGAGCGTCTCGCCGCGGTGCCGGGGGTCGCCGGTGCGCCGCTCGGCGTCGAGCTCGACGGGGATCAGCTCGTGGTCGTGGACCCGGTGGGCTGAGGCCCCTCCCCCGATCCGCCGGGGCCCTCCGTGCCGCCGTCGTCCTCCGTGGCATCGTCGACGGATTCCGCCGCGGTGATCGCGGCGCGCAGTCGCTCCCGCACCTCCGCGATCCCGCCCCGGGCGTCGATCCGCCGCGCCCGCGGGCGGATCTCCTCGATCCGCTCGAGCGAGGCGATCATCCGCGGCGCGTCCGTCGGCCCGGCGAGGACGCTGTTCACCGGGTGCTCGGGCCGGTCCGGTCGTTCCGCACGGGCCGCGAGCCGGGCGGCGAGCACGGAGGCGTCGAGATCGAGCACGAGCTCGTGGAAGCGGGCACCGTGGTGGCGGGCCGCCTCCTCGAGCGCCGCGGGGAACCCGGGCCGGGCGAGGTACTGCCCGAGCACCGCATCGGCTCCGGCGGCGAGCTGCGCCTCGACGAGCACGAGGGCGAGCTCCCGTGCCCGGAGCCCGGCCCGCTGCGGGTCACCGGGCCAGGAGCCGAGGCCGTGCTTGATCTGGTCGACGTCGATCGCGAGCGCGGCGGGGTCGCCGGCGACGAGCTCCCGGGCGAGCGTCGACTTCCCGCTCCCGGGCGCGCCGTTGAGGAGGACCAGTCGGGCCACGGCTCAGCCCGCGCGCCCGGTCCAGGGATCGGTGGTGCGCGCGGAGACGGCCACCTCGAGACCGGGAAGGGCCGCGGTCAGCAGCTCCTGGGCGAGCGGGAGCCACAGGGCCTCGCTCGCGGCGTGCGGCACGTCCACGAGCGCCGGGACCGCGAGCGGGTCCGCGGCGGACTCCACGTGTTCGAGGGCCGGATGGTGGCGGAGGTCCGAGGTGACGTAGGCGTCCGCCCCCACCGCGGCGGCGTCCGCGAGGAAGGAGTCCCCCGCGCCGGGGCAGACGGCGAGGGTGCGGACGATCCGGCCCGGGTCGCCGGTGCGGAGGATGCCGCGGGCTGTCGCGGGGACGATCCCGGCGATCCGCTCGCTGAGCGCGGCGACGCTCATCGGTGCGGGGAGCGTGCCCACGGCGCCCAGGCCGAAGCGGGAGGAGCCGTGGCCGGCGCCCTCGCGGGCGGTCGCGTCCCGTCCCTCGGCGCCGCCGCCGAGGGGGCGGGCGTCCTGCAGGTCGAGGGCCCGGATCCAGGCGCCGACGGTGCCGAGGGTGGAGCGGTCCACGTTCGTGTGCCCGCACCACAGGCCGACGCCGGCGCGCAGCAGGGCGGTGACGACCGCGCCCTTGCCGTCGTCTGCCGGGAGGAAGCTCGCGCCGCGCAGCAGCAGCGGATGGTGGGTGACGAGCAGCTGGTGACCGCCGTCGATCGCCTCGCGGGCCACGTCGAGCGTCGGGTCGACGGCGAGCAGCACGGAGCGCACCGGCGCCTGCCGCTCCCCCAGCACGAGGCCCGCGCGGTCCCAGTCCTCCGCCCAGGAGAGCGGGTAGGCCTCCTCGAGGACGCCGACGACGTCGCCGAGCACCGGGGCACCCATCAGGCGCCCAGCACGCGGGTCTCGACGAGCGCGGCCTGGAACGCCTTCCAGGACATGAGCACGCACTTCACCCGGTTGGGGAACTTCGCGGCGCCCACCAGCGCGATGCCGTCGCCGATGATCTCCTCGTCCCCGGCCTGCTTGCCGCGGGCATGCATGACCTGGTCCATGTGGGCGGCGATCGGCTCGATCTCGGCGAGCGTGCGCCCGATGAGCAGGTCGCTCATGATCGAGGCGGAGGAGCGGCTCATCGCGCAGCCCGTCGCGTCGTAGGAGACGTCCTCGACGCGCACGGCGCCGTCCTCCCCGGTGCCGAGGTGCACGCGCAGGGTGATCTCGTCGCCGCAGGTGGGGTTCACGTGGTGGACCTCGGCGTCGAAGGGCTCGCGCAGCCCCGCGTGGAGAGGGCGCTTGTCGTGCTCGAAGATGATGTCGGTGTACAGGGAGGTGAGATCCATGGGGTCTCCGATCACTCGAAGCGGGCGAAGAAGTCGATGACGGCGCCCATGCCCTCGACGAGCGCATCGACCTCCTCCGGCGTGGTGTAGACGGAGAAGGTGGCACGCGTGGTGCCGGGCACGCCGTAGCGGCGGTGCAGGGGCCAGGCGCAGTGGTGGCCCACCCGCACCTCGACGCCGCGGGAGTCGAGCACCTGGCCCACGTCGTGGGGGTGGCGCCCCTCGAGGACGAAGGACACGGCGCCCACCCGGTCCGGACCGGGGCCAGGGCCCAGGATCCGCACCCCGGGGAGGGCGGCGAGGCCCCGCACGGCGCGGTCGGTGAGCTCGCGCTCATGGGCGGCGACCGCGTCCATGCCGAGCGCGGAGAGGTAGTCGCAGGCGGCGGCGAGCCCGACGGCCTGGGAGATCATCGGGGTGCCCGCCTCGAAGCGGGCCGGCGGCTCGGCGTAGGTCGTGCGCTCCATGGTCACGGTCTCGATCATGGATCCGCCGGTGATGAAGGGCGGCAGCTGCTCGAGGATCTCGTGGCGTCCCCAGAGCGCGCCGATCCCCGTCGGCCCCAGCATCTTGTGCCCGGAGAACGCGGCGAGGTCCACGCCGAGGCCCGGCAGGTCCACGCTCATGTGAGGCACGGACTGGCACGCGTCGAGCACCACGAGCGCGCCCACGGCGTGGGCGGCCTCGGCGAGCTCGGCGACCGGGTTCACGGTGCCCAGCACGTTGGACTGGTGGGTCAGGGCGAGCACCTTGGTGCGCTCGGTGAGGAGGGAGCCCAGGTCGGAGAGGTCGAGGTGGAAGTCGTCGCCGAGCGGGATCCAGCGCAGCGTGGCGCCGGTGCGCCGCGCGAGCTCCTGCCAGGGCACGAGGTTCGCGTGGTGCTCCATCTCGGTCACGAGGATCTCGTCGCCCTCGCGCACCCGCAGCCGCTCCGGCGTCGAGGCGTCCCCGTTGCCCAGCGAGTAGGCGACGAGGTTCAGCGCCTCGGTCGCGTTCTTCGTGAACGCGATCTCCTCGGGTCGCGTGGCGCCGACGAAGCCGGCGACGGTCTCCCGCGCGGTCTCGTAGGCGTCGGTCGCGGCCTCGGCGAGGCGATGGGCCCCGCGCTTGACGGCGGCGTTGTCGTGACGGAGGAAGGCGACCTCGGCGTCGATGACCTGCTGGGGGCGTTGGGCGGTCGCTCCGGAGTCCAGGTAGATCAGCGGGGTGGTCTCGTCGAGCCGGCGGCCGAGGATCGGGAAGTCCTCCCGGATCCGGGCCACGTCGAGCGGGGACGGGACGGTGGACGCCTGCGGCGCGGTCATGCGGTGCCTTCCCATAGGGGACCTTGGGGGTCCTCCAGTATAGGAACGGGAGGCGCCGCCGGCGGTGCCGGGGTCGGGCACGCCACGTCGGGCTCATCCGCGGTCACGCGCACCGAGCGACATGCATCGCGGGCACCCGTCGGACCCGTGCAGGACACGAGCAGGGCGGGGATGCCAGACTGGGCCCGTGGGCACCGTCATCCTCATCGTCTTCGCGATCGCCATCGTCACCACGCTGGTGGTGATGATCCCGCGCACCGTGCGCGCCCTGCGCGCCGACGCGGCGCGACCCCGATCGGAGCGCGAGCGTGAGCGCGACTCCCGCTCCGCCGTCATCTGGCTGCTCGTGGTCGTGATCGTCGTCGGAGCGCTGTGCCTGGCCTACCTGCTGACGCGCAGCGCCTGAGCGCGAGCGCCCTCGCGGCGCGGCTGCGCACCGCCGGCAGCGTCTTCGCCGAGGAGGAGGCACAGCTGCTCCTCTCCCGGGCCCGCTCCGCCGAGGAGCTCGAGGAGCTCGCCGCGCTCCGGATCGCCGGGGCCATGCTCGAGCACGTGGTGGGCGAGGTCGAGTTCTGCGGGCTGCAGCTGCCGCTCGGCCCCGGCTGCTTCGTGCCCCGGCGCCGCACGCGCCTGCTCGCCCGGCTCGCGGTCGCCGCCCTGCGCGGTCACCCCGCCTCGCCCCGCGACCTCCGGTTCGTCGAGGTCTGCTGCGGCATCGCCCCGATCGCCGCGGTCGTGCACCGTGCGCTGCCCACCGTCTCCCTGGACGTGGCGGACGTGGACCCGGTCCCGCTCGCCCACGCACACCGCCACCTGCCGCCCACGGCCGGCGTGCACCGCGGGGACCTGCTCGATGCGCTCCCAGCGTCGCTGCGCGGCGCGGTCGACGTGATCGCGGCGGTCACCCCCTACGTCCCGACCACGGCGCTGCCGCTCCTCCCCCGCGAGGTGCGCGAGCACGAGAGCGAGCTCGCGGTGCACGGCGGGGAGGACGGGCTGGACCTCGCGCGGCGGCTCGTGACCGAGGCGCCGACCTGGCTCGCCCCGGGCGGGATGCTGCTGCTCGAGCTGCACCGGGAGCAGGCCGCCCTGCTCGCACGGAAGGCATCGGATCCGGCGCTCACGGCCCGGTTCCACGGCGCGCTCGACGGACGCACCGGAGTGCTCGCCCTGCGTCGAGGGTGCTGATCGGGTGGGTCGTGAGGGGTTCGAACCCCCGACATCCACGGTGTAAACGTGGCGCTCTACCGGCTGAGCTAACGACCCCGTCGGGGCGAGGCCCCGTGGGCGCCGCCCCGGGAGGACGGCGCCGGTGGATCACTGACGGGAGGCGAGGCGGGTGCCGGTCCAGTCCGCGGCGAGGCTCACGGTGCTCATGACGCGCAGGCCCGCGGTGCCCGCGGCCTCCTGGACCTCGCCGGGGGTGACGTGGCCGTCACGGCCGGCCTTGGGCAGCAGCAGCCAGATCGGCCCGCCCGCGGTGAGGGTGGTCAGGGTGTTGATGAGGGCGTCGGTGAGGTCGCCGTCCTCCTCGCGCCACCACATGATGACGGCGTCGACGATCTCCTGGCAGTCCTCGTCCTCGAGCTCCTCGCCGATGGCGTCCTCGATCGCGTCCCGCAGATCGAGGTCGACGTCGTCGTCGTACCCGAACTCCTGCACGATCTGCCCCGTCGAGAGGGCCATCACCTCTACGGGCGAGCTGGTGGCATTGACGTCGGACGACGGTGACAAGAACGGACTCCTCACGGGACGGGGATGACGGACGGCGCACGAGCGGCGCCGGATGCGGAGCGGACGCCCGGGGACAGAGGCCCAGAGGCACTGCTGCGCGCAGGTCGATGCTATCCCACGGCCCGTCGGCACGCACCGGCGGGGGCGGGATCCTCGGCCCGCCCGCCCTCCTCCACCCGCGGCGCGTGTCGGGTCTCTCACGGTCCCAGGGGCCGACAGGACCGTCGGGAGCGGTGCGCACGACGGTAGGCTGGCGGGCACCATGGCCGAAGGTCCGGGCGCACCGTCGCACCATCCGTCGGCTGGTCCGACGCCTCCCGTAGAGAGAAGGACAGTGTGAGTTCGTTCGAGACGCCTCGTCCCATCGGTATCAACCTGCCCAGCCATGCGCAGGATCCTGATCCCGAGGAGACGCGGGAGTGGCTGGACTCCTTCGACGGCCTCGTGGAGCAGCGCGGTGAGGACCGCGCCTCCGAGATCGTCCAGAACCTCATCCAGCATGCCCGCCACCAGGATCTCCACCTGCCCGATTCGCTGACGACGGACTACGTCAACACGATCCCGGCGGATCAGCAGCCCGAGTACCCCGGTGACCTCCGCCTCGAGCGCGAGATCCGCGACATCAACCGCTGGAACGCGGCGATGATCGTCCATCGCGCCCAGCGCCCCGGCGTCTCCGTCGGCGGCCACCTCTCGAGCTACGCCTCGATCGCGACGATGTACGAGGTGGGCTTCAACCATTTCTTCCGCGGCCGTGACCACGAGGGCGGCGGCGACCACGTCTTCTTCCAGGGCCACGCCTCCCCCGGCATCTACGCCCGCGCTTTCCTCCAGGGCCGCCTCACCCAGGAGCAGCTCGACGGGTTCCGCCAGGAGAAGTCCAGCCCCGTCGGCATGCCGTCCTACCCGCACCCGCGGGCGATGCAGGACTTCTGGGAGTTCCCGACGGTCTCGATGGGCATCGGCCCGGTCAACGCGATCGAGCAGGCCTCGTTCGACAAGTACCTCCACAACCGCGGTCTCAAGGACACCTCCCAGCAGCACACCTGGGCGTTCCTCGGCGACGGCGAGATGGACGAGGTCGAGTCCCGCGGCGCGCTGCACATCGCCGCCAAGGAGCACCTGGACAACCTCACCTTCGTCGTGAACTGCAACCTGCAGCGCCTCGACGGCCCGGTGCGCGGCAACGGCAAGATCATCCAGGAGCTCGAGGCGCAGTTCCGCGGTGCGGGCTGGAACGTCATCAAGGTGATCTGGGGCGCGGGCTGGGACCCGCTGCTCGAGGCCTCCGACGACGGCGCCCTCATCGACCTCATGAACTCCACCCCGGACGGCGACTTCCAGACCTACCGGGCGGAGAACGGCGGCTTCATCCGCGACAACTTCTTCGGTCGCGACCCGCGCACGAAGGCGCTCGTCGAGGACATGTCCGACGACGACATCTGGTGGAAGCTCAACCGCGGCGGCCACGACACCCGGAAGATCCACGCCGCCTTCCAGGCCGCGATGGACCACAAGGGCCAGCCCACGGTGATCCTCGCGCACACCATCAAGGGCTACCGCCTGGGCAAGAGCTTCGCGGGCCGCAACGCGACCCACCAGATGAAGAAGTTCACGCTCGAGGACCTCAAGGCCCTCCGCGACACCCTGAACATCCCCTTCACCGACGAGCAGCTCGAGTCCGGCAGCGTCTACGACGCCCCGCTCTACGTGCCCGAGCCCGACTCCGAGGTCATGCGCTACTTCGAGTCCCGTCGCGCCGAGCTCGGCGCGGTGCCCTCGCGCCGCACCGAGCACACCCCGCTGCCGATGCCCGAGGAGAAGGTCTGGGAGGTCGCCAAGCGCGGCTCCGGCAAGCAGGAGATCGCCACGACCATGGCGCTCGTGCGACTGCTCAAGGACCTGCTGCGCGACAAGCAGAGCGGCAAGCGCTGGGTACCGATCATCCCCGACGAGGCGCGGACCTTCGGCATGGACTCGCTGTTCCCGACGGCGAAGATCTACAACCCCGACGGCCAGAACTACCTCTCGGTGGACCGCGACCTGCTCCTGGCCTACAAGGAGTCGGTGCAGGGCCAGATCAAGCACATGGGCATCAACGAGATCAGCTCGACCTCCGCGTTCACCGCGGCGGGCACCTCGTACTCCACCCATGACCTGCCGATGATCCCTCTCTACATCTTCTACTCGATGTTCGGGTTCCAGCGCACCGGCGACTTCTTCTGGGCCGCCGGCGACCAGATGGCGAAGGGCTTCGTCATCGGAGCGACCGCCGGCAAGACCACCCTCGCCGGCGAGGGCCTCCAGCACATGGACGGCCACTCCCCGATCCTCGCCTACACCAACCCGGGCACGGTCATCTACGACCCGGCGTACGGCTACGAGATCGGGCACATCCTGCGCGACGGCCTGCAGCGGATGTACGGGGAGGACGAGACCCGCCTCCAGGAGGTCTTCTACTATCTCACCGTCTACAACGAGCCGATCGTGCAGCCGGCCGAGCCCGAGGGGCTCGACGTCGAGGGTCTGCTCAAGGGCATGTACCTGCTCGAGGGCGCCGCGGAGAGCGAGGGTCCCGAGGTCCAGCTGCTCTCCTCCGGCGTCGGCGTGCCGTGGGCCCGCCACGCCCGCGAGATCCTCGCGGAGGACTGGGGCGTGCGCGCGAGCGTGTGGTCCGTGACCTCCTGGACGGAGCTGCGCAAGGAGGCCCTCGAGGCGGAGAAGCACAACCTGCTCCACCCCGAGGACCAGCGCACCCCGTGGATCTCCTCCCGCCTGCAGGGCGTGACCGGGCCGTTCGTCGCCTCGAGCGACTACGACTTCCTGGTCCCGGACCTCATCCGCGAGTGGGTCCCGGGCAGCTACGGCGTGCTCGGCGCCGACGGCTGGGGCTTCTCCGACACCCGTCCGGCCGCCCGACGCCACCTGAAGATCGACGCGCACTCCATGGTCGTCAAGGCTCTGCAGCTGCTCGCCCGCGAGGGCAAGGTGGACCCGTCGGTGGTCCGCCAGGCGCTCGACAAGTACGACCTGACGAACGTGAACGCCGGCCAGTCCGGGTCGTTCGGCGGCGAGTCCTGATCCACGCACCGGGCCGTCCGTCCTCCGGGACGGGCGGCCCGGTGCCGTCTCCCCTCACCCCCGCGGGTCCCGCCGTCCGGTCGGCCCGCCCCGTCCACTCCCTTGGAGGTCCCCGTGCTCGCGATCGTCTGCCCCGGACAGGGGGCGCAGAAGCCCGGCTTCCTCGCCCCGTGGCTCGAGCTGCCCGGCGTCGAGGCGTCCCTCTCCGGGCTCTCCGAGGCCGCGGGCGTCGACCTTCTCCGCCACGGCACCGAGTCCGATGCGGAGACCATCCGCGACACCGCGGTGGCCCAGCCGCTGCTGGTCGCCGCGGGTCTGACCGCCGCGGACTGCCTCACCGAAGGGGACGGCTTCGCGGCCGGCGCGCAGGCGGATCTGCTCGCCGGTCATAGCGTGGGCGAGGTGACCGCCGCGGCCCTGTCCGGTGTTCTCACGGCCGAGGACGCGATGCGACTGGTCGCCGTGCGCTCCCGGGCCATGGCGACCGCCGCCGCGGCCGAGCCGACCTCGATGGCCGCGGTCGTAGGCGGAGTGCGCGACGAGGTCATCGCAGCGATCCGCGAGCACGATCTGGCGCCGGCGAACCTGAACTCCGCCGCCCAGGTGGTCGCCGCGGGCACCGCCGCGCAGATCCAGGCCCTCGTGGAGAACCCTCCGGCTCGTGCCCGCGTCATCCCGCTGCAGGTCGCGGGGGCCTTCCACACCGCCTTCATGGCCGGGGCCCGGGAGGAGCTCGCCGCCTTCGCCCCCGGCCTGACGGTCTCGGATCCCCTGGCGCAGTGCCCGCTGGTGTCCAACGCGGGCGGCGAGATCGTGACCACGGGCTCCCGCTACCTCGAGCTGATCGTCGACCAGGTCTCCGCTCCGGTGGACTGGGAGTCCTGCATGGGGGTCTTCGCGCAGAAGCAGGTGACCGGGATCCTCGAGGTGGCCCCCGCGGGGACGCTCACCGGCCTCGCCAAGCGGGAGCTGAAGGGCGTCGCTCTGATGAACCTCAACACCCCCGACGATCTCGAGGCCGCACGGGCCTTCGTCGCGGAGCACGGACTGTTCTCCTCGGGCTCCGACGACCGCTCCAGCGCGCATCAGGAGGACTGACCATGGCACCCGCGCTGAAGACCCAGCCCGTCGTCGCCGGCTCCCGGGTGCTCGCCTACGGCGCCGCCCGCGGCGACCTGGTGGTCCCCAACGACGACCTCGTGGGCCCCATCGACTCCTCCGACGAGTGGATCCGCCAGCGGACCGGCATCGTCACCCGCACCCGCGCGTCCCGCGAGGTGGGCGTCAAGGACCTCTCCCTCGCCGCGGCGAAGGAGGCGATCGAGCGCTCCGGCATCGACCTCGAGACCCTCGACGCGATCATCGTCTCGACGATATCGTTCCCCTACCCGACCCCGTCGCTCGCGACCCTGCTCGCCGGGGAGCTCGGCCGTCCCGACGTCATCGCCTACGACATCTCCGCCGCGTGCGCGGGCTTCGCCTACGGCATCGGCCAGGCGGACGCGCTGATCCGCTCGGGCAGCGCCCGGAACGTGCTGGTCATCGGCGCGGAAAAGCTCTCGGACTTCGTCTCCCCCACCGATCGCTCGATCTCGTTCCTGCTCGGCGACGGCGCGGGCGCGGCCGTGGTCGGCGCGAGCGACGAGCCGCTGATCGGCCCGACCGTGTGGGGCTCCGACGGCGACAACTGGAGCACGATCCGGATGACCGGGTCGATGATCGACTACCGCGACGGCACCGCCGAGTGGCCCACGCTCGAGCAGGACGGCCGCACCGTGTTCCGCTGGGCCGTGTGGCACACCGCGGAGAAGATCCGCGAGATGCTCGAGCTGTCCGGCCTGACCGTCGACGACATCGACGTGTTCGTGCCGCACCAGGCGAACATGCGCATCATCGACGAGCTCGCCAAGCAGCTGAAGCTGCCCGAGCGCGTCGTCATCGGGAGGGACATCGCGGAGACCGGGAACACCTCGGCCGCGTCGATCCCGCTCGCGACCCATCGTCTGCTCGAGGAGGGCTCCGCGAGCAGCGGTGACGTCCTCGTGCAGTTCGGCTTCGGCGCGGGCCTCGCCTACGCCGGCCAGGTGATCGTGCTCCCCTGAGCACCCGCCACCCGGTGCGGCATGTCGTGACCGTCACGCCGCGCCGGACCAGGACGGACCATCACCGCTCGGACTCCGTCCGTCGCGGGTAGTCTGTCCCCGCCAGAGAAACCGACCCACAAGGAGCACCCATGGCCAGCACCGAGAACGAGATCCTCGAGGGCCTCGCCGAGATCGTCAACGAGGAGACCGGTGTCGCCACGGAGGACGTCAAGCTCGACAAGTCCTTCACCGACGACCTCGACATCGACTCCATCTCGATGATGACCATCGTCGTCAACGCCGAGGAGAAGTTCGACGTCCGCATCCCCGACGAAGAGGTCAAGAACCTCGTCACCGTCGGCGACGCCGTCACCTACATCGCGGGCGCCCAGTCCTGACCCGCTCCTGGCGCCCGGGGCCTCTGGTCCCGGGCGTCGCTGCACCTCGCCCCTTCCCGTCCCCGTCGTTCCGGAGGTCCAGATGACCGCTCCTCGCCCCCGTGTCGCCGTCACCGGTCTCGGCACCGTCAACCCCCTCGGCGGCGATATCGCCACCACCTGGGAGAACGCGCTCAAGGGCACGTCGACGGCCCACACCCTCGACAACGACTGGAAGGAGCGCTACGGCCTCGCCGTGGACTTCGCGTGCGAGGTCACGATCGACCCGTTCGACGTGCTCGCCCGTCCCGAGGCGAAGAAGCTCGACCCCTCCGGCCAGTTCGCCCTCATCGCCGCGCGCGAGGCGTGGTCCGACGCCGGCACCCCCGAGGTGCCCGGTGAGCGCCTCGGCGTCGTCATCGGCACCGGCATCGGCGGCGTCTGGACGATCCTGGACCAGTGGGACGTGGTCCGGGAGCGCGGCGCCCGCCGCGTGAACCCCTTCACCGTCCCGATGCTCATGGCGAACTCCTCGAGCGCGCACATCGAGATCGAGCTCGGCGCGAAGGCCGGGGCGCACACCCCCGTCTCCGCGTGCGCCTCCGGCGCGGAGGCCGTCGCCCAGGGCTTCGACATGATCCGCTCCGGCCGCGCCGACGTGGTCGTCGTGGGCGGCACCGAGTCCTGCGTGCACCCGCTGCCCCTCGCCGGCTTCGCGAACATCCGCGCGCTCTCCACGCGGACCGACGATCCCGAGCACGCCTCCCGCCCCTACGACACCGATCGCGACGGCTTCGTCCTCGGTGAGGGCGCCGCCGTGCTCGTGCTCGAGTCCGAGGAGCACGCCGCCGCCCGCGGTGCGCGCGTCTACGCCTACGTGGCCGGCCGCGGCATGGCCTCGGACGCGCACCACATCTCCGCCCCCTCCGCGGAGGGCCAGGCCCGCGCGGTGCGAGAGGCGCTCGAGGACGCCGGTCTCGAGGCGGGGGACGTCAAGCACGTCAACGCCCACGGCACCTCGACCCCGCTCGGCGACATCGGCGAGCTGAACGCCGTCTCCCAGGCCCTCGGAGGCGTCACCGACCAGCTCGTCGTCACCTCGACGAAGTCGATGACCGGTCACCTCCTGGGCGGCGCGGGCGCGCTCGAGTCGGTCTTCTCCGTGCTCGCGGCGCACCACCGCATCGCCCCGCCGACGATCAACATCGAGAACCTCGACCCCGAGACCCCGATGCGGGTCGCGCAGAATGCGCCGGCGGAGCTCCCCTCGGGTGATCTCGCGGTCCTGAACAACGCCTTCGGGTTCGGCGGTCACGACGTGGCCGTGATGTTCACGAGCGCCTGATTCGACCCGTCACGCAGAACGCCCCGTCCCGGTGATCCGGGCGGGGCGCTCTGCGCGAGGGGCGGGCGGCGCGGGGACCGTCCGACAGGTGGTGGCGCGCGGCGGCTCCGACGACCGGCAGGAGGTGGCGGCGCCATCGGGCGCCGGTGGGCGGTTCAGCCCACGCGATGGAGCCAGCGCATCGGTGCGCCCTCGGCGCCGTGCCGGTAGATCTCGAGCTCCTCGTCCCAGGGCTCGCCGAGCGCGATGCCGAGCTCGCGGTGCAGTGCCGTGGGATCCGCGCCCGCCCGTTCCATCGCGCCGCGCACCTGGTCCTCACCGAGCACCGTGTTGCCGGCGCGATCGGTCATGGCGTAGTGGATGCCGAGGTCGGGGGTGCAGCTCCAGCGAGAGCCGTCCTGCCGGGTGGTGGCCTCCTGGGTCACCTCGAAGCGCACCTCGTGCATGCCGCGCAGGGCGCTCACGAGGCGGGCGCCGGTGTCCTCCCGGCCGCGCCAGGTCATCTCGCCGCGGAGCATCCCGCGGTGGGCGGGCTGCTCCTCCCAGCGGATGCGGCACGGCATGCCGAGGACTCCGCTCGCGGCCCACTCAATGTGAGGGGTGAGGGCGCGCGGGGCGGAGTGGATGTGGACAACACCCTGGGTCATCGCGTTCCTTCCGGTCTCCGAGACGTCTTCCCCACGAATCGGCGGACAGGATGCAGGCTGCGATGGACTGCAGGTGGCGGACCGAGGCCCGGGGACAGACTAGAGGGTCTCGCGGATGGCGCGCAACGCCTGCTTGCGCACGGAGCGCTCGAGGCCGTCGATGTACAGCGCCCCGTCGAGGTGGCCCACCTCGTGCTGGATGAGGCGCGCGATGATCCCCTCCCCCTCGAGCTCGATCTCCTGCCCCTCGACGTCCATGCCGACGCAGCGCGCGTAGGCGGAGCGGGTGCGCGGGAACCAGAGGTTCGGGACGGAGAGGCAGCCCTCGTCCCCGTCCTGCAGCTCGTCCGAGAGCTCGACGATGACGGGGTTGAGGATGCAGCCCAGCGGCTGCTCGAGGTCCGGGAGGTTCCAGGAGAAGGCGCGCACGGAGACGCCGATCTGGTTCGCGGCGACCCCCGCGCGGCCCTCGTCGTCGACGGTGTCCACGAGGTCCGCCACGAGGCGGCGCGTGGAGTCCGTGATCTCGCGGACGGGATCGCAGGGAGTGCGCAACACGGGATCGCCGACGATCCGGATGGGGCGGATGCTCATCGGGCGTCCTCCTCCGTGACGGTCTCGCCCTCGGCGCCGAGGATCCGGTGCGTGACCTCGACCCCCGGGACGATGCTGCGCTCGACGGTGCAGGCGGCGGCGACCGCACGGCCGAACACCTTCACGACCGCGGCGATCTCCTTCTCGTCCAGGCCCTCGAGGGGGAGCTGGATCTCCTCGCCGATGCGGAGGTAGCGGTCCTGCTCGGCGTCGGACTCGTCGTGCGCCCACAGTCGCATCGGGAACTCCTCGCCGAGGCGGCGCGCGAGGGTGCGGTCCGAGCTCATGCCCGCGCAGCCGAGCAGCGCGATCTTCAGCAGCTCGCCGGGGTTGACCTGCCCCTCACCGGAGCCGATGGGGATCTCGACGCCGCGCTGGTTGCGGCCCACGAGCGACCGCTCGCCCACGCGGTCCACCCAGACGCTCGCCTCGGTGACGCCCTCGGGGAGCGGGAAGCTGTCGTGGGGCAGGACCATGGGATCTCCCGGGTGACGGAGGGGTGGGATGGGGAACGAGAACAGCCCCGGCGCTGGGCCGGGGCTGTTCTCGGTGATACTGGCTCCCGCGACTGGACTTGAACCAGTAACCGTTCGATTAACAGTCGAATGCTCTGCCGATTGAGCTACGCGGGATCGACCTGGACGACTCTAGCAAGCCTCCGGCCTCCTCGCATCCCGAATCGGCCTCCGACCGGTGACTATGCCCTAAATCACGACTCGGTGGGGCGCAGCGCGCCGTCCATCGGGCTCTTCGGGGCGGAGGGGTCGGTGGAGGCCCGCACGAGCAGCTCGGGCTCAACCACCCGGGACGAGAGGGCGCCCGAGCGGCGGGCCGCCCTGTGCGACGAGGGCCTGCAGCCCGGTGGTAGATTCAGCGCGGCCCTCCTGCAGGGCCGAGGCCCAGTAGCTCAGCCGGTCAGAGCAGCGGACTCATAATCCGTCGGTCGAGGGTTCAAGCCCCTCCTGGGCTACTCCGCTCCGGCGCACCCCGAGCTCGTCGGCCGGCCCGTGCCGAGGAGATCGAGGATCGCCTCCTCACCCACGCTCGACCTGGTCGACGCGCGGAGACGGTCCGAGCCTGCCGCCGTCGGCCCCCGCACCCCCTCGAGGGTGCCGGCGAGGCGGAGGCCGCGCCCGGGCATCGGGGGACGGAGGGGCCGAGGGCGGCTAATCGCCCGCGCCCCGGAGCGAGCGACGACGCTCCTGCACCTGGGCGAGACGGCCGAGGATCTCCTGATAGCGCTCGCCGTCCGAGGGATCCGTCCGCTGCAGGCGCTGCTTGAGCACCGAGTACTCGCGCGTGATCGACAGCTCCGTGAGCCGGTCCATGAGCGAGTCGCCGAGCTTCTCGAGGGCCGGCTCGGTGCGCGCGGGCAGCTCGAGGTTCGCGATCTCCACGATGAGCGGGCGCACCGTCTCCCCCGCGATCTCGAGGACCTGCTCGAGGTAGCGGGCAGGGTGCAGGGCACCGGAGACCGCGTCGAGCAGGGTGCCGGCGGCGAGCATGACGTCCCACACGCCCTGCAGGGAGAGGACGTGGAAGGCGTCGTCCGGGAGGGCGGCGACCTTCGCCTCGTCGAGCAGCTGCGGGGCCTGGAGCATGACGGCGAGGGACTGCACCTCGACCTGTCCGACCGGGTCGCGGCGGCTGACGACGTCCGCGAGGCGCGGCACCGGCAGTGCGGGGGCCTCGTCCTCCTCGGGAGGGCGGGTCCCCGAGGGCGGCTCGACCGTCTCGGCGTGGCGGCCACCGCTGCGCCCCTCGGAGCGGGCGGCGTCGTGCACGGCGCGCAGCACCGTCCGCTCGTCCATGCCGAGCCAGCCGGCGAGCCGCCGTGCGTACTCGGGGCGCATCGCCCGGTCCCGGATCCCGGCGACGACCGGCGCCGCCATGCGCAGCGCCGTCACCTGTCCCTCGACGGTGTCGAGGTCCACCTGCGCGATCGCGCTGCGGATCGCGAACTCGAACAGCGGGCGGCGGGACTCCACGAGGTCCACGACGGCCTGGTCGCCGTGGGCGATCCGCAGCTCGCAGGGGTCCATGCCGCTCGGCTCGACGGCCACGTAGGTCTGAGCGACGAAGCGCTGGTCCTCCTCGAAGGCGCGCAGCGCGGCCTTCTGCCCGGCGGCGTCGCCGTCGAAGGTGAAGACGACCTCGCCGGCGAGGCCGCGACCGTCGGTGTTCAGGCGCAGCCCGGCCGAGGGGTTCGAGTCGCCCATGACGCGGCGCACGATCTTCACGTGGTCCGCGCCGAAGGCGGTGCCGCACGAGGCGACGGCGGTGGTGACACCGGCGAGGTGCGCGGCCATGACGTCGGTGTAGCCCTCGACGACGACGACCCGGTGCTGGGTCGCGATCTCCTTGCGGGCGAGATCCAGCCCGTAGAGCACGCTGGACTTGTGGTAGATCGCCGTCTCCGGCGTGTTCAGGTACTTGGGGCCCTTGTCCTGCTCGAGCAGGCGACGGGCGCCGAAGCCGATCGTGTTGCCGGTGATGTCGCGGATCGGCCAGACGAGCCTCCCGCGGAAGCGGTCGTAGACCCCGCGCTGGCCCGCGGAGACGAGGCCGCTCGCGGTGAGCTCCGCCTCGGTGAAGCCGCGGCCCCGGAGCACGTTCGTGATCGAGTCCCAGCCCTCGGGGGCGAAGCCGACGCCGAAGCGCTCGGCCGCCTCGCGGTCGAAGCCGCGCTCGGTGAGGAAGCGCCGGCCGATCTCCGCGGCCTCGGTGCCGAGCTGCTCGCGGTAGTACTCCTCCGCGATCGCGTGCGCGTCCAGGAGACGGCGGCGGGTGCCGAAGTCGGGACGGTCGCCGCCGCCCTTGCCGCTCTCCTCGTACTGGATCTGCACGCCGTACTTCGCGGCGAGCATCTCGACGGCCTCGACGAAGCTCAGGTGGTCGATCTTCTGGACGAAGGCGATGACGTCCCCGCCCTCGCCGCAGCCGAAGCAGTGCCAGTGGCCCAGCTGGGGCCGGATGTGGAAGCTCGGGGTCTTCTCGTCGTGGAAGGGGCACAGGCCCTTCATCGAGCCGATGCCGGCGCCGCGCAGGGTGACGTGCTCCCCCACCACCTCGTCGAGCCGTGCCCGCTCGCGCACGAGCTCCACGTCGGAGCGTCGGATCAGTCCCTGGGCCACGGGCTCAGAGCTCCGCGCCGAGGCCGGGCAGCGGGGTGTCCGCCGCGGTGACGTGCGTGGCGCCGCGGTCGAAGAGCCGCTCGTGGAGGCGCCCGGCGGTGACGTCGGTGTAGGAGGCGATCTGGTCCACGATCACGCGGCGGCGGGCGTCGTCGTCCTCCGCGGCCTCCCACAGCTCGGCGAAGAGCGGGCTGAGGTGCGTGGTGCCGGTGTTCCACAGCTGCGCGTAGAGGTCGCGGATGATCTCCTCCTGCCGCTCGTAGACGGGCTGCTGCGAGGCGGAGGACATGACGTACGCGGCCGCGAGGCCTTTGAGCACGGCGATCTCGAGGCGGGACTCCTCGGGCAGCTCCGCCTGGCCGCGGTAGCGGGCGAGCGGGGCGTCGCCGTGGCGCTCCCGGGTGGTCGTCACGACGGCCCGGGTGAAGCGGCCGATCAGCTGGCTGGCCATGTCCTTGAGCGCGGCGGCGGAGCGCATGTCGCCGGTGAAGTCGAGCACCCACCAGGGCTCCGCCTCGAGCCGGCCGAGCGCCTCGTCGAGTGCGGCGATCGACTCGCCGGGCACGTACCAGTCCTGGACGACGTAGAGCGCCGCGGCCCGCTCCATCGGGTCCCGCAGGCGTCGCAGGTCCAGGGTCCCGCCGGTGACGGCGTCCTCGACGTCGTGGACGGAGTAGGCGATGTCGTCGGCGAGGTCCATGACCTGCGCCTCGAAGCACTTGCGCCCCGGGATCGCGCCCTCTCGCGCCCAGGTGTAGACGTCGAGGTCGTCCGCGTAGGCTCCGAACTTCGGGGAGGCCGGGTCCGGTCCCTCGGCTCGGGCCCAGGGGTACTTGATCGCGGCGTCCACCCCGGCGCGGGTGAGGTTCAGGCCGTAGGGACGGTCCTCGTCGATGACCTTGGGCTCGAGCCGGGTGAGCAGGCGGAGGGTCTGCGCGTTCCCCTCGAAGCCGCCGAAGTCCTCGGCGATCGCGTCGAGGACCTTCTCGCCGTTGTGGCCGAAGGGCGGGTGGCCGAGGTCGTGGGAGAGGCAGGCGGCGTCGACGACGTCGGGGTCGCAGCCGAGCTCGGCGCCGATGTCACGACCCACCTGGGCCACCTCGAGGGAGTGGGTGAGACGGGTGCGGACGAAGTCGTCGGAGCCGGCGCCGAGGACCTGCGTCTTCGCGCCGAGGCGGCGCAGCGCGGAGGAGTGCAGGACCCGTGCCCGGTCGCGCTGGAAGGGCGTGCGGGCCTCGGACTTGGGCTCCTCGGGGGCCCAGCGCTCGAGGTCGGGCTCCGTGTAGCCGACGGGGACCCGGGCCGCGCGCGCGGGCGCCGCGGCGGAGGTCGAGGAGGCGGCGGTGGTGCTCATCCCTCAGCCCCCCGAGACGTCGAGCTCGGCCTCGTGGAGGCTCTCCCGGTGATCGGCGCTCAGCGAGCGGCTGTCCATCCAGCCCTGGGGCACGACGGCGTTGCGGGCGTGCCCGCTGCGCCCGCGCGGTCCCTCCACGGCCTCGCCGGGGTACGGCGCGTCCAGGTCGAGGTCCGCGAGCTTCTCGTCGAGGTCCGCGAGGGACTCCATGGTGGTCAGGCGACGACGCATGTCCCCGCCGACGGGGTAGCCCTTGAAGTACCAGGCGACGTGCTTGCGCAGGTCGCGGACGCCGCGGCCCTCATCCTCGTAGAACTCGGCGAGCAGCTCCGCGTGGCGGCGCACGATCGCCGCGACGTCGCCGAGACCCGGGCGCACGCGTTCGTCGCTGCCGGAGAACCCGGCGGCGAGATCGGCGAAGAGCCACGGCCGGCCCTGGCAGCCGCGGCCGACGACGACGCCGTCGGCCCCGGTCTCGTCCATCATCCGCAGGGCGTCCTCGGCGGACCACACGTCGCCGTTGCCGAGCACCGGGATGTCGGTGACGGTCTGCTTGAGGTCGGCGATCGAGGTCCAGTCGGCGGTGCCGGAGTACTGCTCCTTGACGGTGCGGCCGTGCAGGGTGATCGCGGCCGCGCCGACCTCCTGGGCGATGAGGCCCGCGTCGCGGTACGTGAGGTGGGCGTCGTCCACGCCCTTGCGGGTCTTGAGCGTGACGGGCACGTCCCCGGCGGCGTCGACCGCGGCGCGGAGGATGCGGGTGAACAGCTCGTCCTTCCAGGGCAGCACGCCGCCTCCTCCGCGACGGGTCACCTTGGGCACGGGGCAGCCGAAGTTGAGGTCGATGTGGTCCGCGGCGTCCCGCTCGAGGATCATCTCGATGCTGCGGGCGACGACGGTCGGGTCGACCCCGTAGAGCTGCACGGAGCGCGGGCGCTCGCGATCGGCCATCCGCAGCAGGCGCCAGGACTCGGTGTGGTCCTCGATGAGGGCGCGCGTGGTGACCATCTCGGTGGGGAACAGGCCGCCGTCGTCGACGCTGTGCCGGGCACCGAACTCGCGGCACAGCACGCGGAAGGCCATGTTCGTGACGCCGGCCATCGGCGCGAGCATGACGGGGGTGTCGACGGTGAGCGGGCCGATCGTCAGCGGCCGTCGCTCGCGGGAGCCCTGCGCCGGGGCGGGCACGGATCCGGCGGGGGCTGCCGACCTCGCGTCGGCTCTCGCGGCGGTGCCGGGCGCGGAGCCGTCCGGTGAGGTGGGGGCGTCGTGGAGAAGGGTCATCGTCTGCCGATTGTCCCACCCGGGCCCGTCGCGCGGGAGGCGCCGCTGGGGTGATGTGCATCCGGCTGTCCTGGGGAGGGCCGGCCGTTCTCGGCGGGACGAGGGCCGATGACGCCCGATGACCCGGGGGTGCGGGCCCGGCGGCGGGGACCTAGGCTGTTCTTGACCCTTCAATCACCCTGGTCGGCATGCGCCCGGCCATGAGGAGCAGCCATGACCTCCCCCGCCGACTCCCCCGCCCCCGCGGCAGGACCCCTCGCCCATCTCGGCATGGGGTTCCTGGCCTTCGTCGACCACACCGGCATCGACGCCGCCGGCGGCCGCTCCCACGGGCTCGACGACGGCCTGGACCTCTTCGCGCGGGCCGAGGGCATGGGCCTGGACAACGGCTACGTGCGGCACCGCCACCTGCAGGACTACCTCTCCTCCCCGCTGCCCTTCCTCGCCGCCGCCGGACAGCGCACCTCGACCCTGATTCTCGGCACCGCGCTCATCCCGCTGCGCTTCGAGAACGCGGGACGGCTCGCCGAGGACCTCGCGACGACGGACCTCCTGGTGAGCGGCCGCCTGCGGATCGGGGTCGGCTCCGGTTACGCGAAACAGGACCACGTCAACGAGCGCGCCTTCGGCCCCGTGCCCGAGGGCGTGCGCCCCCGCGTGGACGCCGTGCTCCACGACCTCCTGGATTTCGTGGGCGGCGAGCAGGTCTCCACGGCGGACGAGTTCTTCGAGACCGAGGCGGAGGGCACGCCGCTGCGGATCCGCCCGCAGGTGGCCTCGCTGCGCTCCCGGATCGCCTACGGTGCGGGATCGGTGGCGAGCGCGGAGCGCGCCGGGAAGCTCGGCATCGGCCTGCAGGTCTCCACGCTCCAGCCCGGAGAGGCGGGCCGCTCCTTCGAGGAGCTCCAGCTCGCGGTCATCGAGGCGTACCGCGCCGCGAGCCGCGCAGCCGGTCACGGCGAGGGGCATGTCTCAGCGAGCCGGCAGATGCTCCCGGTCGCCGATCCCGCGGACCTCGAGGCCTTCGCGGACCTCATCGAGCGCGACCGCTCCCGCCAGCAGGCGATGCGCGAGGGCGGCGCGGGGATCGGCGGCATGGCCGTCGCCTTCGGCCGCGTCGTCGCGGACGCCCCGGAGGCCGTGGCCGCCTTCCTCGCGGAGGACCGCGCGCTCGCCGCGGCGGACGAGCTCGTGCTCGCCCTCCCCTTCGGCCATCCGTACCCCGTGGTGCGCCGGATCCTCACCACCTGGGCTGAGCAGGTCGTCCCGCTGCTGCGCGGGGCCTGACGCGACCGGCCACCACGGCCCGGAGCGGACCGCGAACGGACGAGGCCCCCGCCCCGCTGCTGCGGGACGGGGGCCTCGGGCCGCGCGGCTCAGGCGCCGAGCAGACGCGCCGCGAGGTAGGACTCGACCTGGTCGAGGGCGACGCGCTCCTGCGCCATCGTGTCGCGCTCGCGGATCGTCACCGCCTGATCGCCAGCGGTGTCGAAGTCGACGGTGATGCAGAACGGGGTGCCGATCTCGTCCTGGCGGCGGTAGCGGCGACCGATCGCCTGGGAGACGTCCATGTCGACGTTCCAGTGCTTGCGGAGCTTCGTGGCGAGCTCCTCGGCGCGGGGCACGAGGTCCTCGCTCTTGGACAGCGGCAGCACCGCGGCCTTGACGGGCGCGAGGCGCGGGTCGAGCTTGAGCACGGTGCGCACGTCGACGCCGCCCTTGGTGTTGGGCGCCTCGTCCTCGGCGTAGGCGTCCACGAGGAAGGCCATCATCGCGCGGGTGAGGCCGAAGCTGGGCTCGATGACGAACGGCGTGTAGCGCTCGTTCGCGGCCTGGTCGAAGTACTGCATCTTCGTGCCCGAGCCCTCGGTGTGGCTCGAGAGGTCGAAGTCGGTGCGGTTGGCGATGCCCATGAGCTCGCCCCACTCGCTGCCGGAGAAGCCGAAGCGGTACTCGAGGTCGATCGTGCCGGCGCTGTAGTGCGCGCGCTCGTCCTCGGGGACGTCGAAGCGGCGGAGGTTCTCCTCCTTGATGCCGAGATCGATGTACCAGTCCCAGCAGGCCTCGACCCACTCCTTGAAGTGCTGGTCGGCCTCCGCCGGCGGCGTGAAGTACTCGATCTCCATCTGCTCGAACTCGCGCGTGCGGAAGATGAAGTTGCCGGGGGTGATCTCGTTGCGGAAGGACTTGCCGACCTGGCCGATGCCGAAGGGGGGCTTCATGCGCGTGGCGGTGACCACGTTGAGGAAGTTCACGAAGATGCCCTGCGCGGTCTCGGGGCGCAGGTAGGCGAGGCCGGCCTCGTTCTCGACGGCGCCGAGGTAGGTCTTCATGAGCCCGGAGAACTGCTGGGGCTCGGTGAACTCGCCGCGCACGCCGCAGTGGGGGCACGGGATCTCGGCGAGGCCGCCCTCGGGCTCACGGCCCTTCTTCGCCTCGAACTCCTCGAGCAGGTGGTCCTCGCGGAAGCGGTTGTGGCAGCTGCGGCACTCGACGAGGGGGTCGGTGAAGGTCGCGACGTGGCCGGAGGCCTCCCACACCTTCGAGGGCAGGATGATCGAGGAGTCCAGGCCCACCATGTCGCCGCGGGACTGCACGAAGGTGCGCCACCACTGCTTCTTGATGTTCTCCTTGAGCTCCACGCCCAGGGGGCCGTAGTCCCATGCGGAGCGCGTACCGCCGTAGATCTCACCGGCCGGGAACACGAAGCCGCGCTTCTTGGCGAGTGCGATGACGTTGTCCAGCGTGCTGGCGGGGGCCTTGGCCACGGGGGTGCTCCTGGTGACGGGTGGGACGGACGGTGCCCCAGCATAGCCAGCCCCGCGGCTGTGACGGTGCCCACGAATGCCGCATCTCACCGCGGTGCCGCTTGCCGTCGGCCGCACTGCTCGTGAGAATGATTGTCATGTCGTTCGCACCCAGCCGCCGCCACCTCCTCGCCCTCCTCGGCGCCGCCTCCGGCACCGCGGTCCTCGCCGCCTGCGGGGAGGGCGGATCCGGCTCCGACGGCAAGCCCGCCGTGGTCGCCGCCTGCTACCCCATGGAGTACCTCGCGACCCGCGTGGCCGGTGACCACATCGACATGATCCAGCTCGCGACGCCGGGCGCCGACGCCCACGGCCTCGAGCTCTCCGTCAAGCAGACCCTCGAGATCCAGAAGGCCGCCCTGGTGCTCCAGATCCCCGGCCTCGCCACCGCCCTCGACGACGCGATCGCGAGCGAGGGCAGCGACAACGTGCTCGACGTCTCGAGCGTCGTCACCCTGCTCGCGAGCTCCGGCGAGGACGAGCACGAGCACGAGGAGGACGGATCCGGCGACGACGGCGAGGAGCACGACCTCGCCGGCGACGACCCCCACCTGTGGCACGACCCGCAGCGCATGGCGGACATCGGCGACGCGATCGCGAAGCGCCTCGGCGAGCAGCTGCCGGACGTCGCCGAGGAGCTCACCGCGAACGCGACGACCCTCCGCTCGGACCTCGAGGCCCTCGACACCGAGCTCGAGGAGGACTTCTCCTCGGTGAGCGGGAGCCGCACCTTCGTCACGAGCCACACGGCCTTCGCCTACCTCGCGAACCGCTACGACCTCCACCAGGTCGGGATCAGCGGCGTGGACCCCGAGACCGAGCCGTCCCCCCAACGTCTCCTCCAGCTCGAGCAGGTCGTGAAGGACGAGGCGGTCACGACCATCTTCTTCGAGACCACGGCCTCCCCCAAGGTCGCTCAGACGCTCGCGGAGAACGTCGGCGTCACCGCCGCGGAGCTCGACAACCTCGAGACCCAGCTCTCCGAGGACCAGGACTACCCTGCGGTCATGCGCAGCAACGCGAAGGCCCTGATGGCGAGCTGGTCATGAGCCGTCCCTCTTCCGATCCCGTGCTCGAGGCGCGCGACCTCCGCGTGAGCCTCGGCGGCTCCCCCGTGCTCGACGGCGTGGATCTCCGGATCGCGCCCGGCGAGATGGTCGCCCTGCTCGGTGCGAACGGCTCGGGCAAGTCCACCCTGCTGCGGGCGCTGCTGGGCCTGCTGCCCCTCGAGTGCGGCGAGGTGGCCCTGCTCGGCTCCCCCGCCCGTCGCCGTGCCGGGCACTCGCGCCTGGGCTACGTGCCCCAGGACAGCTCGAGCGGCGGCTCGATCCCGGCCACCGCCCGCGAGGCCGTCGCCGCCGGGCTGCTGGGACCGCGCACCTGGACCGTGCGCCGCAGCGACCGCCGCGTCCAGGAAGCGCTCGACGCCGTGGGCCTCGGCGACCTCGCCGACCGACCCGTCACCC
The DNA here is from genome assembly GCF_054777615.1 of Brachybacterium horti. Taxonomy (NCBI): domain Bacteria; kingdom Bacillati; phylum Actinomycetota; class Actinomycetes; order Micrococcales; family Dermabacteraceae; genus Brachybacterium; species Brachybacterium horti. The sequence continues at coordinate 552,585 of NZ_BAAHAM010000002.1, read as the reverse complement.
GCATGTCCGGCGGTCAGCGGCGCCGCGTGATGATCGCGCGCGCCCTCGTGCGCCGCCCCGAGCTGCTCGTGCTCGACGAGCCCTTCGCCGGCATCGACCTGCCCACCCAGGAGCTCATCGCCGGCCTGTTCCGGGACCTCTCCGCGAGCGGCACCACGATCCTCGTCGTCCTCCACGAGACCGGCGCGCTCGCCGAGCACCTCAACCGCGCCGTCGTCCTCGACCACGGCCGCATCGTGCACGACGGCCCTGTCGCCGCCCTGCCCGCGCAGTCCCACGGCGACGACCACGACGACCACAGCGGCCCCGCGGGGCACATCGACGACTGCCTCGGACAGGAGATCCACCCCGCATGATCTCGCCCCTCGAACTCCTCACCTCCGACGTCCTGCGCTACCCGCTGATCATCGCCGTGCTCATCGGTCTCACCGCGCCCGTCGTGGGCACCTTCCTCGTCCAGAAGAAGCTCTCCCTGCTCGGCGACGGGCTGGGCCACGTGGCCCTCACGGGCGTGGCCGTCGGCTGGCTCGTGGGCGCCTGGCTCGCCGCGAGCCCCGCGGACCTCCTCGCGATCCCCGGCGCGCTCGTCGCCTCGATGATCGGCGCGATCGCGATCGAGTACGTCCGCGAGATCGGGCACACGAGCAGGGACGTCGCCCTCGCGATCCTCTTCTACGGCGGCATCGCCGGCGGAGTCGTCATCATCAAGCTCGCGGGAGGCACCTCCCAGTCGCTCATGGGCTATCTCTTCGGCTCGCTCTCGACCGTCACCGGGCCCGACGTCATCATCGCGGTGGTGCTGGCGGTCGTGGTGCTCGGGATCGGCCTCGGCCTGAACGGGCTGCTCGCCGCCGTCACGAGCGACGAGGAGTTCGCGCGCGCCTCGGGCCTGCCCGTGCGCGCCGTCAACGTGCTCATCGCGATGATGGCCGCGCTCACCGTCACCCTCTCCATGCGGATCGTGGGCGCGCTCATGGTCTCCGCGCTCATGATCGTCCCCGTCGCCGCCGCCCAGACCCTCGTGGTGGGCTTCGCGCGGACCATGCGCACGGCCATGGTCATCGCGGTCGTGTGCGCCGTGGCGGGGCTCATCATCACCGCGAGCGTGGACCTCCCGCCCGGCGGCGTCATCGTCCTCCTCACGATCGGCGTCTACGTGCTCGGACTCGTCGTCAAGGCGGTGCGACCCACGCCCTCGCGGCGCCCCGCGGCCGAGCCGACACGGGCCCGGGCATGACGCGGCACGGGTCACCGGGGATGGAGGTCCCGACCCCCATGAGGGAGAATCGGGGCATGCAACGGAACACCCGCCAGCGCTCCGCGATCCTCGAGGCGCTCTCCCGGCAGGACGACTTCCGCAGCGCCCAGCAGATCCACGAGCAGATGCGGGCCGACGGCGAGACCGTCGGCCTCGCGACCGTCTACCGCAACCTCCAGGCGCTCGCCCAGTCCGACCGCCTCGACGTGCTCGTGGGCGACGACGGCGAGACCCGCTACCGCCAGTGCGAGGCGACCGGGCACCACCATCACCTCGTGTGCCGCGAGTGCGGGCGCACCGTCGAGTTCCTCGCCCCCGAGCTCGAGGCCGCCATGTCCCGCATCGCGCGCGAGCAGGGCTACACCGACCTCGACCACACCCTCGAGGTGTTCGGCCTGTGCACAGGGTGCGAGGCCGCCCGGGCGGAGGCCTCCTCCCGATGATGGAGTGGGTGCGGTCGCTGCCGCTGCTGCCGGCGGTCGGCGTGCTCTACGTCGTCATCCTCTGCCGCGCCGGTGCCACCTACGCGATCGCCCGCGGCGCCCGCTCCGTCGCCGACCGCGGCCGGGTCGCGGAGCTGCTCGCCTCCCCGCGCGTGCGCCGCGCCACCGGGATCGTCAACTCCTGGGGCGCGCCGGTGGTCGCGCTGAGCTTCCTCACCGTGGGCTTCCAGACCGCCGCCAACGCCGCCGCTGGCCTCACCGGGATGCCGCTGCGGCGGTACCTGCCGGCGCTCGCGATCGGCGGCCTCGCCTGGGCGGTCGTCTACGCGACGATCGGGCTCGTGGCCCTCGCCGCCTGGTTCGAGCTGTTCCTCCGCTCGCCCTGGGCGGCCGTCGCGGTGCTCGCGCTCGTCATCCTGCTGGTCGTCGTGGTCGTGCTCAGCCGTCGCTCCCGGGCGCGTCGTCGCGCTCAGGATCCGAGCCCGGCAGATCCACGGCCCCGCCGTAGCGACGATCCCTCCGCGCGTACTCCGTGATCGCGCGCCACAGCACCACCCGGTCCATGTCGGGCCACAGCTCCGGCACGAAGACCAGCTCCGCGTAGGCGGCCTGCCACAGCAGGAAGTTCGAGGTCCGCTGCTCCCCGCTCGTGCGGAGGAACAGGTCGACGTCGGGCATCGTCGGGTCGATGAGGTGACGCGCGAAGCTCTTCTCGGTGATCCCGCGGCCGCGCAGGCGCCCCGCGCGCGCCTGCTCCGCGATCTCACGCACCGCGTCGACGATCTCGGCGCGGCCCCCGTAGTTCACGCACATGTAAAGCGTCATCCGGGTGTTGCCCCGGGTGAGCTCCTCGGCCGCCTTGAGCTCGGAGATCACCGAGCCCCAGAGCCGCTGCTCCCGACCGATCCACACGATCCGCACACCCCAGCTGTTCAGGGTGTCACGCTGGCGGCGCAGCACGGAGCGGGAGAAGCCCATGAGGAAGCGCACCTCGTCCGGGGAGCGCTTCCAGTTCTCCGTCGAGAAGGCGTACGCGGAGAGGTGCGTGACGCCGATCTGCAGGGCTCCCGCGACCACGTCCAGCAGCGCCGCCTCCCCCGCCTCGTGGCCGGCCGTGCGCGGCAGGCCCCGGCGGTTCGCCCAGCGGCCGTTGCCGTCCATGACCACCGCGACGTGCCCGGGCACCAGCTCCCGCGGCAGCTGCGGGGCGTCAGCGCCGCTCGGGTGCTCGAAGGGCGCGGCGTAGGGGGCGTCGGCGGGCATGGGGAGGGCCTCCCGGGGCAGGACGTGGACGGACCCGCTGATCGTATCCGTGAACATGACGGCGGATGACCCGGCGCTGGGAGGCGGGACTCCCCCGCCCGAGGCGTGCCGCGGCTCCTGTGTCACCGCTCGGAAGGACCCCCGTGCCCCGCACGGCGCCTCCCGCGCCTGGGGCGGCCGAGCGCGGGGAGGTCAGCACGGAGCACCCGGGCGAGCCGTCGTCCTCGGGGATGGGCCCGCTCCCCGCCCACCGGCGCTCAGCGCTCGACGTAGCTGAGCGAGCGCACGGAGCGCTCGAGGTGCCAGGTGATCGTGTCCGCGATGATCCTGCCCGCCTCGTGCACGACGGACTCCTCGGCGGTGACGGCGTTCTCCCAATCGCCCGCGAGCAGGAAGATCATGTGCTCGACGGCGGCCTGGCGCACGGCCCGTGCGCCGGGCTTCCGGCAGGCGGTGCACACGAGCCCGCCCGCGCGGATGTCGAGGGCGTGGTGGGGCCCGTGCGCGCCGCAGGAGGCGCAGACGCTCAGCTCCGGCGCCCAGCCGGAGAGGGCGAGGGTGCGCAGCAGGAACGAGTCGAGCACGAGCGGCGGTGGGATGCGGCCCGCGGCCATGGTGCGCAGGGCTCCCACGAGCAGCAGGAACCCGCGCTGGGAGGGGTCGACGACCTCGTCGGTCAGCCGGTCCGTGGTCTCGAGCATCGCGCTCGCGGCGGTGAAGCGCGCGTAGTCCGCGCTGATCGGCCCGGCGAAGGCCTCGATCGTCACGACCTGGTTGACGGTGTGCAGGCCGCGGCCGGCATGGAGCTGGACGTCGACGAGGGTGAAGGGCTCGAGGCGGGCTCCGAAGCGGCTCGCGGTGCGGCGCACGCCCTTGGCGACGGCGCGCACCTTCCCGTGGGTGCGGGTGAGCAGCGTGATGATGCGATCGGCCTCGCCCAGCGGGTGGGTGCGCAGGACGATCGCATGGTCACGGTAGAGCTTCTGCATGGTCCCTCGAATCTACCGTCGCACGGGGACGCACGGCGGCAGGCGGGCCGGGCTCAGGGCCTCCGCGCGACGGCGAACACACGCCGGAAGGGCAGCACGACGCCGGTGCCGGTCTCCGGGTAGGCCTCCCGCAGCCGCGCGCCGAGCTCGGCCTCGAAGCGGGCGCGCAGGTCCTCGGGCAGGGCGAGCAGGGTGGGCCGGGCGCCGGTGCCCTTGACCCACTCGAGCACCGGGTCCTCGCCGTGCAGGACGTGGAGGTAGGTGGTCTCCCAGGCGTCGACCTCGCAGCCCCGCTCCTGCAGGGAACGCAGGTAGACCGCGGGGTCGTGGGAGGCGGGGTGGTCCACCCAGGCCGTGTGCGCGGCGAAGGGCTCCTGGGCGGCGAGCTCGCGGCGCAGGGTGTGGCTGGGCTCCTCGAAGTTCCCCGGCACCTGGAAGGCCAGCCATCCGCCGGGGGCGAGATGGTCGATCAGGTGGGGCAGCAGCGCGAGGTGGTCCGGCACCCACTGCAGGGAGGCGTTCGCGACGATCACGTCCACGGGTGAGTCGGGCCGCCAGCTGCGCAGGTCGGCGTGCTGGACCCCGATGCCCTCGATCGCGCTCGCGCGCTCGATCATCTCGGCGCTCGAGTCGACGGCGGTGACCTGTGCCTCGGGCCAGCGCTCGTGGAGCAGGGCGGTGAGCGTGCCGGGCCCGGCGCCGAGGTCGACCACGGTGCGCGGCGCCTCGGCGCGGATTCTCGCGGTGAGCTCGAGGAAGGGGCGGGCGCGCTCGTCCGCGTAGGCGAGGTAGGTGTCGGGGTCCCAGCGCATGGCCATCGGTGTCCTCTCCGTCGGGCCGGGGGTCCGACCCAGATTTATCTTGACGTCAAGATATCACTGGAGGGGACCGGGTCGACCGGAAGGTCCGCCGACGGGGCGACGCCGGCCCCGGCGCACGGCATGATGAGGGCGGGCGGCGTCGCCGCCCCGCGAGCACCGATCGAGGAGGGGCCATGGGGATCAGGCAGATCCTGCGCCAGGACGAGAACGCCCGCAGCACCACCCGCGCGGCGATGAAGGCCGCCCGCCGCGACCGCGGCCGCGGCGACGAGCAGCACATCCATGCCGAGCGCGGCGCCCTCGCCCGCACCGTCGAGACGATCCGGGACATCGGGCTGGACGGCCGCCTCACCTACTCCTCCGCCGCGGCCGTCGCCGAGCGCGCGCGCCGGGGCCGCGGCAGGCGCCGCCCCGAGGTCGCGATCCGTCGCCTCGTGCGCAGCCACCGGCGCGGCGTGACCGTGGGCGGCTTCCTCACGGGGCTCGGCGGCTTCATCACCCTCCCGCTCCTCCTGCCCACGAACGTACTGGAGTTCTACGTGCAGGCCACCCGCATGGTCGGGGCGATCGCCGTGGTGCGCGGGTACGACCTCGACGACGAGGAGATCCGCACCCGCGTGCTCGCGACCCTCGTGGGCGAGGACTCCCAGGACCTGCTCAAGGGCCTCGGCCTCGGCCCGGTCGCGGGCGCCGCCGCGCGGGTCGCGACCCAGCGCATGCAGCGCACCCCGCAGTCCGACGTCGCCGCCGCGATCGCGAGCCGCGCGCTCTCCCGCTTCGGCATGCGCTCGGTGCGCCTGTTCGGCAAGGCGATCCCCGGGCTCGGCGCGGTCATCGGCGCGTTCTCCGACCGCCGGCAGCTCTCCCGCATCCTCGCCGCGGCGCTCGCGCAGTTCCCTGACCGGGGCTGAGGCGCGACGGGCGACGCGGGCATCGGACCACGGCGCCGATCTGCACGCGAGGCTGCATGAGGGCGACGTCCTCCCCTCCGGGAAGCGCTCAGCCTCCGATCCGGTCCAGACCGGCGAGGTCGCGCGGGGCGGCGCCGGCCTCGAGCAGCGCGGCCCGGAAGGCCAGCAGCGCGGGGTGGCCCGCCGCTCCGGCCCGGGCGGCCGTGTAGAGCGAGCGCTGAGGGTCGCCGGGCAGCCGCACCGGACGGGTCCCGCCGAGGTGCTCGGAGGCGATGATGCCGGGGACGAAGGCCACGGCGTGGCCCGAGCGCACGAGGTGCACCTGCAGCAGCGGGTCCGGGGTGTCGAAGCGGATCCTCGGCTCGATGCCGGCGGAGCGCAGGTAGGTGCGCTCCCAGTCGCCGGTGCGGGTGTCCTCCGGGTCCAGCGCCCACGGCGCCTCGGCGAGGTCCGCGAGGGTCGCCGGGGCGGACCACGCTCCGGCGCTCGGGAGCACGAGCAGCAGCGGGTCGTCCAGCAGCCCCTCGCGGTCCGTGCCGCGCCGCACGACCCGCCGCCCGCCCGGGTAGTCCTCCCCGAGGATCACCTCGAAGCGGTGGGCGAGCAGCCCCTCGTAGGCCTCGTCGACCTCGCGCTGGGCGAGCTCGATCCGAAGATCCGGATGGCTCTGCTCGAGGATGCTCACCGTCGCGGGGGCCAGGGCGATCATCGGCGTCTGGAAGGAGGCGACGCGCAGCACCCCGCTCGCCTCACCCTGGGCGAGGGCGAGCTCGGCCTCGGCGGACTCGATGAGCCCGAGCATCTCCTCGGCACGGCGGGCGAGCTGCATGCCCGCGTCCGTGAGGATGACGCGCCGTCCGGCCTGCTCGAACAGAGTGACCCTGGTCTCCCGCTCCAGGTGGGAGAGCTGCTGGGAGACCGCGGAGGGGGAGAGGGAATGGGCCGCGGCGACCGCGGACATGGTCTCCAGCCTGCGCAGTTCGTGCAGCAGGAACAGTCGGTGGAGGTTCAGCACGGCACACCCTCTCGTCCATGAAGCATCCCTTCACGGTACACGTCGGGAACATGCGCTGGACCGAAAGGGACACGGGGCCTCAGAGTGGACCCGTGACGACCTCCTCCCCCGCTCCCACCACCGCCCTCGGGACGACCCGCGGCGGCTCCGGCGTGCCCCTGACGCCGGTGCTGTTCATCCTCGGCTCCTGCACCTCCCTCCAGTTCGGCGCCGCGCTCGCGACCCGGCTCTTCCCCGAGCTCGGCTCCTGGGGCACGACCGCCCTGCGCCTCGGCATCGCCGCCGTGGTGCTGCTCGTGATCGTGCGCCCGAAGCTGCACCGCTTCACCCGGGAGCAATGGATCGCCGTGCTCCTGTTCGGCGGGGCGATCGGCGGGATGAACGGCGCCTTCTACGTCTCGATCGCGCGCATCCCGCTCGGCACCGCCGTCGCGATCGAGTTCCTCGGGCCGCTCGCGGTCTCCGCCGTGCTCTCCACCCGCCGCACCGACCTGCTCTGGGTCGTGCTCGCCCTGGGCGGCGTGAGCCTGTTCGGCCTCGAGTCCGCCACCGGCGACACCGCCCTGGACGGGATCGGTGTGCTCTTCGCCCTGATCGCCGCCGTGTTCTGGGGGTTGTACGTGCTCGCGAGTGCACGGGTGGGCCGGCTCGTCCCGGGCCAGGACGGCCTCGCCGTCGCGATGGCCGTCGGCGCGCTCGTGGTGCTGCCCCTCGGGGCGCCCGGGGCGGTCGCGGGCCTCACGGACCTGCACCTGCTCTCGCTCGGCATCGGCACCGCCCTGCTCGCCTCGGTGCTGCCCTACACGCTCGAGCTCGCGGCGCTGCGCCGTCTCCCCCGCCACGTGTTCGGCATCCTGCTGAGCCTCGAGCCCGTCATCGCCCTGATCGCCGGGGTCCTGCTGATCGGTCAGGGCGCGACACCCCTGCGCATCGCCGCGGGGCTGCTCGTGGTCGGCGCGAGCGTGGGCATCACGCTCACCGCCCGCGGCGCGGCCCCGGACCAGCCGCAGCCGGCCGACGAGCAGCCCGGCTGGGAGCTCCCCACCCCCACCCACGCCACGCTCACCGGGGAGATGCCGGTGGTGCTCCCGGACGCGGAGCTCGCGGAGGACGCCGAGCGGCGCTGAGCAGCAGGACGGCCGCCCGGCGGCGACGGAGGGGAGACCCCCTCCGTGCCGGCCGGGCGGCCGTCTGCTCACCTGCTCAGACGCGGGCGCGGTGCTCGCGGTTCAGCGCGGAGACGATCGCCTCGAGGGAGGCGCGGGTGATCGAGCCGTCGATGCCGACGCCCCAGAAGATCCGGTCGCCGATCTCGCACTCGATGTAGGACGCGGCGAGCGAGTCGTCGCCCTCGGTGAGCGCGTGCTCGGCGTAGTCGAGGATCCGCACCGGGATGTGACGCTCCGCGAGCGCCTTGGTGAAGGCGTCGAGCGGACCGTTGCCGATCCCGGTGATCTCGTGCTCCTCGCCGTCCACGAGCAGGGTCACGGTGAGACGGTCCTCGCCGTCCCCCGTGGACTCCTGCTGCACGCCGCGGAAGCCGAAGCGGCCCCAGCGACGGTCCGGATCCGTGGCCGGCAGGTACTCGTCGGTGAACGCGTCCCAGAGCGCCTCGGAGGAGACCTCGCCGCCCTCGGAGTCGGTGCGCTGCTGCACGATCCCGGAGAACTCGATCTGCAGGCGGCGCGGCAGGTCCAGCCCGTGCTCGGTGCGCAGCAGGTAGGCCATGCCGCCCTTGCCGGACTGCGAGTTCACGCGGATCACGGCCTCGTAGGAGCGGCCCAGGTCCTTGGGGTCCACGGGCAGGTACGGGACCCGCCACTCGGACTCCTCGAGTGTGCGGCCCGCCGCGGCGGCGTCCGCCTCCATGCGGTCCAGGCCCTTCTTGATCGCGTCCTGGTGGGAGCCGGAGAACGCCGTGAACACGAGGTCGCCGCCGTAGGGGCTGCGCTCGGGCACGGGCATCTGGTTGCAGTGCTCGACGGTGCGGCGCACCTCGTCGAGGTGCGAGAAGTCGATCTGCGGGTCGATGCCCTGGCTGAACAGGTTCAGGCCCAGGGTCACGAGGTCCACGTTGCCGGTGCGCTCACCGTTGCCGAACAGGCAGCCCTCGATGCGGTCCGCGCCCGCGAGATAGCCGAGCTCCGCCGCCGCGACGCCGGTGCCGCGGTCGTTGTGCGGGTGCAGGGACAGCACGATCGAGTCCCGGCGGTCCAGGTGGCGGTGCATCCACTCGATCGAGTCGGCGTAGACGTTCGGGGTCGCCATCTCGACGGTCGCCGGGAGGTTGATGATCATCTTGTCCTCCGGCGTGGGCTTCACGATCTCGATGACCGCGTTGCACACGCGCACGGCGTACTCGAGCTCGGTGCCCGTGTAGGACTCCGGGGAGTACTCGTAGGTGATCTCGGTGTCCGGGATCGTCTCCTCGTACTTCTTGCACAGCAGGGCGCCCTGCACGGCGATGTCGAGGATGCCGTCCTCGTCGGCGCGGAAGACTACGTCCCGCTGCACGATCGAGGTCGAGTTGTACAGGTGCACCACGGCGCGGCGCGCCCCCGCGAGCGCCTGGTAGGTGCGCTCGATGAGGTGCTCGCGGGACTGGGTGAGCACCTGGATGGAGACGTCCTCCGGGATGCGGTCCTCCTCGATGAGGGTGCGCACGAAGTCGAAGTCGGTCTGGCTCGCGGAGGGGAAGCCGACCTCGATCTCCTTGTAGCCCATCTGCACGAGCAGCTCGAACATCCGCAGCTTGCGCTGGGCGTTCATGGGATCGATGAGGGCCTGGTTGCCGTCGCGCAAATCCACGGCGCACCAGCGGGGCGCGCGGGTGATGCGGCGGGAGGGCCAGGTGCGTTCCGGGAGGTCCACGGCGATCTGCTCGTGGAACGGCCGGTAGCGGTGCACGGGCATGCCGGAGGGCTGCTGGGGGGTGTCGCCGCGGGGGCCGACGACGGGGACCGAGGGGTCCAGGGTCGCGGGCACGTCGGCGACGACGGGGGCGGTGGTGGAGCTGGGGGTGGTCATCGATGGTCCTTCACGAGACGGGGAGCCGAACGCCGGGGCACGACATCAGCCGCGGCGGGGTTCCGGCCGTCAGGCCCCGTCGCGGCGGAGAAGCAGGAGCATCGATCCACGCACGCCGTCACCGTAGCACCGCCGCCGCGGCTCCCCGGCCGCGGTCGCGATGCGAGACGGGACGGGTCGGCGCGCTGCGGCGGCACCGCACGGATCGGGCCGCGGATCAGAAGCCGAGCCGCCCCAGCTGCTTGGGGTCGCGCTGCCACTCCTTGGCGACCTTGACCCGGAGGTCGAGGTGCACCTTGCGGCCCAGGAGGCGGTTGATCTCCCCGCGGGCCGTCGAGCCGACCTCCTTCAGCCGCGAGCCGCCGCGGCCGATGATGATGCCCTTCTGGCTGTCGCGCTCGACGAAGAGGCTCGCCCGCACCACGAGCCGCCCCTCCCCCGGCGCGACCTCGGCGAAGGGGTCGTCGGAATCGGTCTCCACGACCTCCTCGACGACGACGGCGATCGAGTGCGGGAGCTCGTCGCGCACGCCCTCGAGCGCCGCCTCGCGGATCAGCTCGGAGATGCGGTCGTCGCGGGACTCCTCGGTGAGCTGGTCGTCCGGGTAGAGCTGCGGCCCCTCCGGGAGCAGCCCGGCGATCACCTGCAGGAGCAGGTCCACCTGCTCGCCGGTGACGGCGCTGATCGGGACGATCTCGTCGACGTCGAGCAGGGAGTCCACGGCGAGCAGGTGCTCGGCGAGCTGGTCGCGGGTCACGAGGTCGGTCTTCGTGACGACGGCGACGACCTTCGGGCCGCGCCGGCCCGAGCGCATCTCGGCGAGGTCCTCCGCGATGAAGCGGTCGCCGGGACCGATCCGCTGATCGGCGGGGAGGCAGAAGCCCACGACGTCCACCTCGCCGAGCGTCTCGCGGACGAGGTCGTTCAGCCGCTCGCCGAGGAGCGTGCGAGGCCGGTGCACCCCGGGGGTGTCCACGAGGATGATCTGCGCGTCCTCGCGCGTGACGATGCCGCGGATCGCGCGGCGCGTGGTCTGCGGCTTCGAGGAGGTGATCGCGACCTTCTCGCCCACGAGCGCGTTCGTGAGCGTCGACTTGCCGACGTTCGGCCGGCCGACGAGGGCGACGAAGCCCGCGCGGTGATCGGCGGGATCGGGGGCGGGGGTCTCAGCGGTCATCGGGATCCTCCGGAGGGGACGGGTGGTGGTCGTCGCCGGGGCGCGGTGCCCGCGAGACGAGAAGGGTGGAGAGGCGCTTGCGGCGCCCGGAGGTGGACTCCGCCTCGAGGCGCAGGCCGTGGGCCTCGCCCGAGGAGCCGACGATCGGCACCTCGCCGAGGACCTTGCCGAGCAGGCCGCCGACGCTGTCGACGTCCTCGTCCTCGATGTCGAGGCCGAAGATCCCGCCGACCTCGCCGACGCCGGCGCGGGCCGGGACCCGGAACGTGCCGGGCGCGACCTCCTCGATCTCGGGCTCGACGCGGTCGTGCTCGTCGGCGATCTCGCCCACGATCTCCTCGACGATGTCCTCGATCGTGACGATCCCGGAGACGCCGCCGTACTCGTCGACGACGATCGAGATGTGCACGCGGCTCGCCTGCATCTGCCGCAGGACCTCGTCCGCGGGGACGAACTCGGGCACGAAGCGGGCCGGCCGCATGATCTCGGAGACGGGCCGCCCGGGCCGGGGGTCGCGCGGCGCGTGGATCGTGCGCATCACGTCCTTGAGGTAGAGCATGCCGCGCAGGTCGTCGACGTCGTCCCCCACGACGGGGACGCGGGAGAAGCCGGAGCGCACGAACAGCCGCATGGCGGCCTCCGCCGTGCCGTCAGCGGGGACGGTCACCATGTCCGTGCGCGGCACCATGAGCTCGCGCACCATGGTCCCGCCGAGCTCGAAGACGCCGTGGATCATCGAGCGCTCGTCGGAGCGGAGGTGCTCGTTCTCGAGCGCGCGGTCCACCCCGCGCCGGGCCGCGGCGGCGGCCTCGTACGGGTCCTCTGCGACGCCCGGGGTCACGGTCGCCCCGATCCGCAGCAGCGCCCCGGCGACCGGCCAGAGCAGCACGCGGGCGGCGGCCGTCGCATGCCGGGTCGAGACGATGACCCGTGCGGAGCGGCGCCGGCCCACGGTGCGGCCCGCGACGGAGGCGGCGCAGAACAGCACGATCGCGCTGCCGAGCACGCCGATGATCAGCGGGAGCACCCAGCCGTCGAGCACGAGCACGAGCGCGGCCGTCGCCGCGCCGGTCGCGAGGGTCTCGCCGAGCACGGTGCCGATGCCCACGGAGGCGAGGGTGCGCCCGGCGTCCTCGTACTGGCGGCGCACCTGCGCGGCGGCCTCGGCGGGCCGCTCCTCGAGGGCGCCGGTGACGTCCTGCCGGGTGACGGAGCGGTGCGCGGAGTCCGCGGCGGCGAGCACCGCGGCGACGACGGCGCCGAGGACCGCCAGGGCGGCGAGGGCGAGCGGGGTGAGGAGGTCCGCGGTCATGGGGTGGGCGGGGTCCTCAGGATGCGGGACGGGAGGCGAGGAAGGTGAGCAGCAGGGTGCGCTGCAGGTCGAACATGACCTTGCGCTCCTCCGCCTCCATGTGGTCGTAGCCCAGCAGGTGGAGGATCGAGTGCACGGTGAGCAGCAGCAGCTCCTCGACGGTGCTGTGGCCGGCTTCCGCCGCCTGCTTCGCGGCGACCGAGGGGCACAGCACGACGTCGCCGAGCAGACCCTCGGGCGCCGGGTGCTCCGCGGAGCCGGGGGTGAGCTCGTCCATCGGGAAGCTCATGACGTCCGTGGGGCCGGGGAGGTCCAGCCACTGCACGTGGAGGCGCTCCATGGCCTGCTCGTCGATGAGGGTGATCGACAGCTCGGTCGCCGGGTGCAGGTGCATCGACTCGAAGACGAAGCGGGCGAGCTCGACGAACTCGGTCTCCTCGACGACGGCGGTGGTCTCGTTGCGCACCTCGATGCTCATCGCGGGCCGCCCTTCCCGCCGCGGTGGCGGGAGTCGCGGTTCCCGCCCGGGCCGATCTCCCAGCGCCCGTAGGCCTCGACGATGTCGCTCACGAGGCGGTGGCGCACCACGTCCCGCGGCGAGAGGTGGCAGAAGGAGATGTCCTCGACGCCCTGGAGCACCTGCTCGACCACCCGCAGGCCGGACTTGTGGCCGCTCGGGAGGTCCACCTGGGTGACGTCGCCGGTGACGACCATGGTCGAGTTGAAGCCGAGGCGGGTGAGGAACATCTTCATCTGCTCGGGCGTCGTGTTCTGCGCCTCGTCGAGGATGATGAAGGCATCGTTCAGGGTGCGACCGCGCATGTAGGCGAGCGGGGCGACCTCGATCGTGCCGGCGCCCATGAGCCGCGGGATCGACTCGGGATCGAGCATGTCGTGCAGCGCGTCGTACAGCGGCCGCAGGTACGGGTCGATCTTCTCGTTGAGCCCGCCGGGCAGGAAGCCCAGCCGCTCCCCCGCCTCGACCGCGGGGCGGGTGAGGATGATCCGCTGCACGCGCTGCGAGAGCAGCTGCTGGACCGCCATCGCCACGGCGAGGTAGGTCTTGCCGGTGCCCGCGGGACCGATGCCGAAGGTGATCGTCGAGGTGTCGATCGCCTCGATGTACTCGCGCTGGCCGAGGGTCTTGGGACGGATGCTCTTGCCGCGCGAGGAGAGGATCGTGCGGGAGAGCACCCGCTCGAGCTGCTCTCCCTGGGCGCGCTCGTCGCCGTAGAGCGCGGCGGCGCGCTGGACGGCCTCGGCGGTGACGGCCTGGCCGGTCGCGGCGAGCTCGATGAGGCTGCGCATGATGTGCTCGCTGCGGCGCAGGGCGTCACCGGTGCCGCGCAGGGTCACCTGGTGACCGCGCACGTGGACGTCGGTCCCGGGGACCGCGTCCTCGAGGGCGGCGAGGGCCTGGTCGTTCTCGCCCAGCACCTGGAAGGGGCTGAGGTGGTCGGGGATCGCGAGCCGCCGCTCCTGCACCTCGGGGGTGGTGCCGGGAGGCGGGGTGAGTCCATCGTTCGAGCTGGTCACATCGCTCCTTCTGCGAGCGTCCCGCCCGCGAGGACGTGCGCGTGCACGTGGAAGACGGTCTGGCCGGCGTTCTCGCCGGTGTTGAAGATCAGGCGGAAGTCGCCGTCGTCGGTGTGCTCGGCGGCGACGCGGCCGGCGACCTCGGCGACATGGGCGAGCAGGGCGGGTTCCGCGGCGAGCTCGCGGACGTCGCGGGAATGCGCGCGCGGCACGACGAGCATGTGCAGGGGCGCCTGGGGACTCAGGTCGCGGAAGGCGATCACGGAGTCGTCCTCGTGGACGCGGTCCGCGGGGATCTCGCTGGCGACGATCCGGCAGAAGACGCAGTCCGGGTCGGCGTGCGGGGCGGCACCGGGGGTCGTGGAGCTCATGCCTCGAGTCTACGCGTGACGCAGCTCGCGCCGGATCCGGGAACAGATGAGGCCGCCGAAGAGTTCTGGTCACCATGACAAAGCTCGGAATCCTCGTCTCCAGCGCCCGCCCGAACCGCGTCTCCGACTCCGTCACCCAGTGGGTGCGCGAGTCCGTCCCGGCGGAGGTCGAGATCGACCTCATCGATCTCGCCGTCGAGACGCTGCCCGCCTTCGACGAGCCCCACGCCCCGAAGTCCGGTGCCCGCCCCACGACCGCCCACGGTCAGGCCTGGGCCGAGCGGATCGGCGCCCTCGACGCGATCGTGATCGTGACCCCGCAGTACAACGGCTCCTACACCGGCGCGCTCAAGAACGCCGTGGACTGGCTGTACACCGAGTGGGCCGAGCTGCCCACCGTGATCGTCGGCTACGGCTGGATGGACGCCGCCGAGGTGCTCGGCCACCTGGGCGCCCTCATGCGCCGCGTGGGTGCGGACGTCATCGCCGAGATCGGCCTCGGCTTCGGCGAGGACCTCTCCGTGGAGGGCGAGATCACCGCCCGCGAGGAGAAGGCCGCCGCGCTCACCGCCGGCCTCGAGGCCGCGACCGCGAAGGCCCTGCAGGCCGCCGCCGTCTGACCGCGCCTCCCCCACCGCCCAGGACCCCGCCGGCCACGAGCCGGCGGGGTCCTGTGCGCTCCGTGGCCGGGGCTCGTGCCATGTGCTGGGAGAGGCGGGTGAAGACGACGACGCCGAGCACCAGCAGGAGCGGACGGGAGAGCGGCGAGCAGCCACGCGATGGCCCCTCCGGCCGTCGCTCTCCCGATTCCCGCCGGGTGCGGGATCAGCCCCAGCGGCCCACGAGCGTGCTCAGCACCGCGAGCGCGGCCGGTCCGGCGGTCGAGGAGCGCAGCACCTCGGGTCCCAGCAGCACCGAGCGGGCGCCCGCGGCACGGAGCCGGTCGAGCTCGGCGGGGGCGATGCCGCCCTCGGGCCCCACCACCACGACGATCTCGGGCACCGCTCCCCCGGCTCCCCCGGCACGGCGGAGCTCGGCGACGAGCGACATGAGCCCCACCGACTCCTGCTCGTGCAGGACCAGCACGATCCCGCCCGCGGCGGTCGTCGCGGCGACCTGCTCGGCGAGGGCGGCGGTGGCGACGGGCTCGTCGACCTCGGGGATGCCCGGCCGCCGGCACTGCTTGACCGCCGCGCGGACGGTGCCCTGCCAGCGGGCGCGGCCCTTGCGCAGCTTCTCCCCGCGCCACACGGAGACGGAGCGCTCCGCGATCCAGGGGACGATGCGGTCCGCGCCGAGCTCGGTCGCGGACTCGACCGCCTGCTCGTCGCGCCCGCCCGTCGCGAGCGCCTGCACGAGGGCGAGCCGCGGGAGCCGCGGGGCCGGGGCGCTCGGATCGCCGAGCAGGCGCAGCTCGAGCTGCTCCTTGGCCGCGGCGGTGACCTCGGCGAGGACCTGGCGGCCCGGGCCGTCGGTGAGGAGCACCTGCTCCCCCACGCCGATCCGGGCGACCTTCGCGGCGTGGCGACCCTCCTCACCGTCGAGGGTGAGCGCATCACCCTCCGCGGCGCCCTCGAGGGCGTCGTCGAGGATCAGGAATCCGGGGGGCGTGGTGGGCATGTCCGCTCCTGGGGCCGGGATCGAGGGTCAGCTCGGCGCGATGCTCAGAGGTCGCGCAGGCGCTCGCGGAGCTTCGCGAAGGGGCCGTGCACGCGCGGGCTGGGGCGGTCCGCCTCGTCGCCGCGCAGGGCCGCGAACTGCTCGAGCAGATCGCGCTGCTCGTCCGTGAGCGAGGAGGGCACGTCGACGTCGAGCACGACGCGGATGTCGCCGCGGCGCTCCCGGCGCAGCGGCGTGACGCCGAGGCCCTTGAGCACGAACTCCTCGCCGGGCTGGGAGCCGGCGCGGATCTCCACCTGCTGGACGCCGTCGAAGGTCTCGAGCGGGATCGTCGCGCCGAGCGCCGCGGAGGTCATCGGGACCGCGAGGGTCGTGACGAGGTCGTCGCCCGAGCGGGCGAAGGTCTCGTGGTCGTTGACCGAGAGCTCGACGAAGAGGTCGCCGGCGGGGCCGCCGGCCTCGCCCACCTCGCCCTCGCCGCGCAGCTGGATCCGGGTGCCGGTCTCGACGCCCGAGGGGATGCGGACGGTGACCTCGCGCTGCTGGGAGATCCGGCCGTGGCCGGAGCAGGCCGTGCAGGGCGACTCGATGACGTCGCCGTGGCCCTCGCAGGTGGGGCAGGGTGCCATGGTCACCATCTGGCCCAGGAGCGACTGGGCGACGCGCTGCACGTGGCCGGAGCCGTTGCAGGCGGTGCAGCGGGTGGGGCTCGTGCCCGGCTCGCTGCAGGAGCCGTCGCAGCGCTCGCAGAGCACGGCGGTGCGGTAGGAGACCTTCTGCTCGGAGCCGAAGACCACGTCGCGGAGGTCGATCGTGGCGCGGCGCAGCACGTCGCCGCCGCGGCGGCGGCGCGGGATCGGGCCCTGGCCGCGACCGCGGCCGCCCATGCCCGCGGCCCCGGCGAACATGTCGAAGATGTCGCCCATGTCGAAGCCGCCCGCGCCGCCGAAGCCGCCGAACCCGGCGCCGCCCATGCCCGGGCCGCCACCCATGTCGTACTGGCGGCGCTTGTCCTCGTGGGAGAGCGTCTCGTAGGCCTGGGAGACCTTCTTGAACTTCTCGGCGGCCTCCGGGTCCGGGTTGACGTCCGGGTGGAGGGAGCGGGCGAGCTTCCGGTACGCCTTCTTGATCTCCTCGGTGGTGGCGTCCTTCGAGACGCCGAGGAGCTCGTAGTAGTCGTCGTTCACCTGGTGGGTCCTTGCGTGGTCGGGAGGGGTGCGTTCAGGAGGAGGGTCATGCGAGGAAGCGGGAGACGTAGCGGGCGATCGCCTGCACGGTCGAGATCCCGGTGACGTAGTCCATGCGGGAGGGGCCCAGGATCGCGACGTGCGATCCCGCCCCGTAGCCGGCGCCCACGACCGCGGCCTGGTTCAGCGCCTGGTCGCGCAGCTCGGAGCCGATGCGCACCTCGACCGCGCCCGGGGAGGCGTGCATCTCGGTGAACAGCCGCAGCAGCACGAGCTGCTCCTCGAGCACGTCGAGCAGCGGCTCGACGTCCCGGGAGAAATCCTCGGCGGAGCGCGCCAGGTTGGCGGTGCCGGCCATCATGATCCGGCCCTCGGCGCGGCTCGCCGCAAGCGCGACCAGCGCCTCGGAGACCTCCACGACCGCCGGACGGTCGATCGGCGGCACGGTCTCGAGCAGCTCCGCGAGCGGGGCGGAGAGATCGGTGACCTCACGGCCCGCGACCGCCCGGTTCAGCGCATCGCGCATGCCCGCGTAGTGCTCCGCGGAGCGCCCGGGGGTGACGGGGATGGTGCGCTGGTCCACGCGGCCGGACTCGGTGATGAGCACGACCAGCAGGAGGGACTCGGCGACCTTCACGAGCTCCACGTGGCGGATGCGGGCCTGGCGGCGCGCCGGGTACTGGACCATGGCGACCTGCTGGGTGAGCTGGGCCAGCAGCCGCACCGTCCGGGCGAGCAGCTCCTCGACGTCCCCGGAGTCCTCGAGCAGGGCGCGGATCGCGCGGCGCTCAGGGGTGGAGAGCGGCTTGATCGCCGCGACGTGGTCGACGAAGGCGCGGTAGCCCTTGTCCGTGGGGACGCGGCCGGCGGAGGTGTGGGGCTGCGTGATGAGCCCCTCCTCCTCGAGGGCGGACATGTCGTTGCGCACGGTCGCGGCGGAGACGCCGAGCTCGTGCCGTTCGAGCAGGGACTTCGAGCCGACGGGCTCGCGGGTCGCGACGTAGTCCTCGACGATCGCGCCGAGGATCTGCAGCTTGCGGGGATCCGTCCCTCTCACCTCCCTGGTCCGTGTGCGGTGGTG
Source organism: Brachybacterium horti (assembly GCF_054777615.1). Lineage (NCBI taxonomy): Bacteria > Bacillati > Actinomycetota > Actinomycetes > Micrococcales > Dermabacteraceae > Brachybacterium > Brachybacterium horti. The sequence goes on along the minus strand of NZ_BAAHAM010000002.1, from coordinate 534,574 downwards.
CCGTGCTGCGGGCGCCGGAGAGACGCTGGCACCCGGGGCCGCCGAGTGCCAATCCTACGCGCCCCCGGGACCCCTCCCCGGGAGGCGTTCGCCACGGGCGTGCACCACGACGGTAGGCCGCCTCGCCCGCCCGCCTCACACGAGGGCGCCGGCAGGCGACTACCGTGCATGACGACGGAGATCCAGGAGGTCCCGATGACCGCACGCCATGCCGTCCTGCCGAGCACCCTCGGCCCGCTCACGGCCCTCGCCGAGGGCGACACGCTCGTGGGCCTCTACTTCCCGGGCCACACCTACCCCTTCGCCCCCGGCAGCGAGGGGCCCGAGGTCACCGCGGGCGAGGATGCCGTGCTCGCCGCGGTCGCGACCCAGATCGGCGAGTACCTCGACGGGGAGCGCACGGACTTCGACGTGCCCGTGCGCACCGACGGAGGCGAGTTCTCCGAACGGGTCTGGGCCCGGCTGCGCGAGATCCCCTACGGGACGACGACCACCTACGGGGAGATCGCCCGCGAGCTGGGCGGGCCGGGCCTCGCCCAGCGGGTCGGCCAGGCCGTCGGCCACAACCCGATCAGCATCATCGTCCCCTGCCACCGCGTCGTAGGGGCCGACGGCTCCCTCACCGGCTACGCGGGCGGGCTCGAGCGCAAGCGCGCCCTGCTCGCCCTCGAGGAGCCCTCCGCGGAGGACGGGGCGCGGCTGTTCTGAGCACCGAGATCCTCGTCCCCTCCCGCGGGCCCCTCGACGCCGCCGCGGCGTGGGGCTCCCTCGCGGCGCACACGATCACGGGCCTGGACCACCTCGACCCGTCGCAGGGCACCCAGACCCGCCTCCTCACCGGCCCCGCCGGCCCGGTGCCCGTCACGCTCACCCCGCGACCGGACGGCATCGCCCTGCGCACCTCCGCCGCGGACCCGGCCGTGCTCGAGGACCTGCAGGCCCAGGTGCGCCGCTGGTTCGACCTCGACGCGGACCTCGCGCCGATCGACGCGCACCTCTCCCGCTCCCCCGTGCTCGCCGCGCAGGTCGCCGCGCGGCCCGGGCTGCGCATCACCCGGTACCCGGACCCGTTCGAGGCGGTGGTCCTCATCGTCCTCGGTCAGCAGGTCTCCCTCGCGGCCGGCCGCCTGTTCGGCTCCCGGCTGCTCGCGGCGCACGGCGAGGCGACGGCGGCGACGCCCGTCGGCCCGCTGCGCCGGTTCCCTCGTCCCGCGGCGCTCGCCCGGGTCGATCCCGATCGGCTGCGCGACGAGCTCGGGCTCACGCGGTCCCGCACCCGCACCGTGCTCGCGACCGCCGCGCTGTTCGCGGACCTCCCGGACCGGGCGCCGACCTCGGAGGAGCTCGCCGCGGTGCCCGGCATCGGCCCGTGGACCCTCGCCTGCGCGGCGATCCGGGCCGGCACCGATCCGGACGCCTTCCCCGCCTCCGACGCCGTCCTGAAGCGGGCGATGGTCGCCGCCGGTGCGGGGGAGGACCCCGCGGTGGTGGAGAGCTGGCGGCCGTGGCGCAGCTATGCGGCGGTGCGGCTGTGGGCCGGGTCCGGAGCGCATCCCGCCTGAGACGGCCGCCGTCCTGGCCGCCGGTCCGACTGCCCCAGCGTGGTGCCCCGGAACGGCGCCGATGCCGGTGTACGGTGCCGGGCGTGCCTGCCCCGACCTCGCGATTCCCCGACCGCTACAGCCGAGACGTGCTCGCCTCCGGCCCGCCGTCCCACCACCGCAGCCGTCCCGCCTCCCGGGAGGTGCCGGCCCGGCGCGGCCTCGTCGTCGAGGAGGCCTCGACCGGCTTCACCGGCGCGATCCTGCGGGTCGAGAAGATCGCCGGGGAGACGGTCGTCGAGCTCGAGGACTGCCGCGGCAGGGTCCGCTCCTTCCCTCTGGGCCCCGGCTACATGATCGACGGCAAGCCCGTCGTCCTCACCCGGGCCGTCGCGAAGCAGGCGCCCACCGGTCCCAAGCGCTCCGCGAGCGGCTCCGTCTACGTCGAGGGCGCCCGCGCCCGCACCGCCCGGGCCTCCCGCATCTGGGTCGAGGGCAAGCACGACGCCGAGCTCGTCCAGAAGGTCTGGGGCCACGACCTGCGCATCGAGGGCGTCGTCGTCGAGCTGCTCGACGGCGCGGACAACCTCGTGGAGCGCATCCGCGAGTTCGGCCCCTCCCCGACCCGCCGCATCGGCGTGCTCGTCGACCACCTCGTGACGGGCTCCAAGGAGACCCGGATCGCGCAGGAGGCGCTCGCGCAGCCCGGGGCCCGCGGCAACGTCCTCGTGCTCGGGCATCCGTACATCGACGTGTGGCAGGCCGTGAAGCCGGCCCGCGTGGGCATCCCCGCCTGGCCGCACGTGCCGCGCGGCACCGACATCAAGGTCGGCACGCTCGCCGCGCTCGGCTGGCCCCACGAGGACCAGGCGGACATCGCCCGCGGCTGGCAGCGCATCCTCGCCACCGTCCGCTCCTACGCCGACGTCGAGCCGACGCTCTCGGGCCGCATCGAGGAGCTCATCGACTTCGTGACCGTCGACGCCTGACCCCCGGCGGTCCCGCGCGCCTGGGGGATGTCCCCCGGGCGCCACGGCGGCTCGCCACGGTGACGCGTGCGCCCGCGCTCCGTAGGCTGGACCCTGTTCACGAGATCGCCGGTCCCGCCGGCGCCGTTCCCGAGGAGGGGCCATGAGCCAGAACGAGTACCCGCACGATCCCTTCGGCGGTCGTCCCGCGACCGATCCTGACCAGAGCGCCCCGCAGAGCTCGGGAGCCGAGCAGCCCGCGTCGCAGCCGGCGCCCGGCACCGGCCAGGCCCCGGGTTCCCGGCCCGCGGCCGCCCCGGAGGGCGCCGCCGCGTCCTCCCCGTACGCGGCGCCGCAGTCGCCCTACGGGGCGCCGTCCTCCGCCGGCACGGGGTCCCCGTACGGCGCGCCCTCGCCCTACCAGGCTCCCGCCGCGGATGGCGCGGCCTCCGCCGGCCCCGCTCCGTCGGGCCAGCAGCCGGGAGCCCAGCACCAGCCCTACGGCGCCGGTCAGCCCGGCGCGGGCCAGGCCCCGTACGGTGCGCCCCAGGGCGGCCCCCAGGGCTACACCGGCGACGCGCACCCGTCGGCCGCGCCGCTTCCCCCCGGCTTCTCGGGCGCCTTCGAGGGGCCGCTCTCGGGGCAGCCCGTGAGCCCCTCCGACTCCCGCATGTGGTCGATGTTCGCGCAGCTCTCCGCCGTGCTCGGCTACGTCATCGGCGCGGGCTTCCTCGGCTGGGTCGGTCCGCTGATCATCTTCCTGGTCTACAAGGACCGTGACCGCTACGTGCGCTACAACGCCGCGGAGTCGCTCAACGCCGCGATCGCCACCGTCATCGCGGAGGTCGTGCTCACCATCGTGATCACGATCCTCGCGGTGGTCACCCTCGGCATCGGCTCGATCCTCGTCCCGCTCGTGTGGGTCCCGGCGCTGCTGCACGTCATCTTCGCCATCATCGGCGCGGTCAAGGCCAACCAGGGCATCTGGTGGAACTACCCGCTGAACATCCGCCTGGTGAAGTGAGCCCCGCGGCCGCGGGCCGCACCACCCACCCGGCACGGAGCCCCCGCCGGTCCTCGGACCGACGGGGGCTCCGTCACGTGGGGGCGCGGGCCTCGGCTCAGGGCACGAGGTCGCGGACGACGGCGTCGGCGAGCAGCCGCCCGTTCCGCGTCAGCACCAGGCGACCCGTCTCGAGGGCCGCCGGGTCCAGGTGACCGCGCGCGGCGTGCACGGCGATCTGGTCGCGGGTCTGCTCCGGCACCGCCTCGACGGGCAGGCCGTCGGCGATCCGCAGCTCGAGCAGGATCCGCTCGGTGGCCCGGGTGGCCGGATCGAGCGTCTCCGACTCCTGCACGGGCAGCTCCCCCTCCGCGAGCCGTGCGGCGTAGCGGCTGGGGTGCTTGACGTTCCACGAGCGCAGCCCGTCACGATGGCGGTGCGCCCCGGGGCCGATCCCCCACCAGTCGCCGCCGCGCCAGTAGGCGAGGTTGTGCCGGGAGCGGTGGGCGGGGGTCCGGGCCCAGTTGGAGACCTCGTACCAGGACAGGCCCGCCGCGCTCGCGAGGTCGTCGACGAGCTCGTACTTGTCCGCCATGTCGTCGCCGTCGGGCTCCGCGATCTCGCCCTTGCGCAGCTGGCGCGCCATGGCCGTGTTGCCCTCGATGATGAGGGAGTACGCGGAGAGATGGTCGACCTCGCAGGCCAGGGCCGCCCGCACGGAGGTCTCGACGTCCGCGAGGGTCTCCCCCGGGGTGCCGTAGATGAGATCGAGGCTCACGGCGAGCCCGGCGTCCTTCGCCCACTGCACGACCTGCGGCACGCGCTCGGGGTCGTGGGTGCGGTCCAGGGTCGCGAGCACGGAGCGCACGGCGGACTGCATGCCGAAGGAGACGCGGGTGATGCCGCCGTCGGCGAGGACCCGCAGCGACTCGGCGGTGACGGAGTCGGGGTTCGCCTCGGTCGTGACCTCCGCGTCCGGTGCGAGCGGGATCAGGCCCCGGAGGTGGTCGAGCATCGCGACGACATCCGCGGCGGGCAGCAGCGTGGGCGTGCCGCCGCCGAAGAACACGGTGGAGACCTGCTCGTACTCGTATCCGGCGGCGCGGTCGTCGGCGAGGACGAGGTCCATCTCGCGCCGCGCGTTGTCGGGGTACTCGCGCTGCGAGCCGCCGCCGCCGAGCTCCGTCGCGGTGTACGTGTTGAAGTCGCAGTAGCCGCAGCGCACCGCGCAGAACGGCACGTGGATGTAGACGGAGAGGTCCCGGGCGCCGCCCGCGGCGCTCACCGCTCGTCCTTCAGATGACGCTGCGCGCGGGCCTCGAGCTCGCGGTGCAGGGCGACGCCTGCGCCGTCGGCCCAGCGGACCAGGCGGCGGGTGAGGTCGCGGTCGCGGGCGCCCGCGTAGACGGCGGCGACCGTCGCACCGTGCCCGGGCGCGGACTCCACGAGGAGCTCGTCCCGGGCGCGCACCTCGCCGCGCTCGAGCACCCGGAAGTAGACGCCCGTGCGGCCGCGCTCGTGGTAACGGGCGCGGAAGTCGTCCGTTCCCATCCAGCGCTGGAAGGTCATGCACGGGGTGCGCGGCGCGGTCACCTCGAGCACCGCCGTGCCCGCCCGCACGCTCGCGCCGATCTCGAGGTCGTCGACCGCGAGGTCGCGCACGCGCAGGTTCTCGCCGAGTCCGCCCGCACCGATCGGGCGGCCCAGCTGCGCGGACCAGTGCTCGGCCTCCGCGGCGTCGATCGCATAGACGGCCTGGTCCGGCCCGCCGTGGTGGGCGCGGTCCGCCTGGACGTCCGCGTAGAGTCCCAGCTCGCCGATCGCGACGGGGCCGTCCACGGGCCGCTTGTCGATCGCGGTGGTGCCGACGCTTCCGGCATCGGGGCGCAGGGCGCCGACGACGCACACCGCCTCGACCGTGCCCCGCGAGCCCGCCGCGAGGGCGCTCACTTCTTCTTCCCGTCCTTGGGCTCGGCGGCGTCGGAGGAGAGCGCGGCGATGAAGGCCTCCTGGGGGACCTCGACGGAGCCGATGTTCTTCATGCGCTTCTTGCCCTCCTTCTGCTTCTCGAGCAGCTTGCGCTTGCGGGAGATGTCGCCGCCGTAGCACTTGGAGAGCACGTCCTTGCGCATCGCGCGGATGTTCTCGCGGGCGATGATCCGGGCGCCGATCGCGGCCTGGATCGGCACCTCGAACTGCTGGCGCGGGATGAGGTTCTTGAGCTTCCCTGCCATCTCGACGCCGTAGTGGTACGCCTTGTCGCGGTGCACGATCGCGCTGAAGGCGTCGACGGGCTCTCCCTGCAGCAGCATGTCGACCTTGACGAGGTCCGCCGTCTGCGAGCCGGAGACGTCGTAGTCGAGGGAGGCGTAGCCCTTGGTGCGGGACTTCAGCTGGTCGAAGAAGTCGAAGACGATCTCCGCGAGCGGGAGCGTGTAGCGCAGCTCGACACGGTCCTCGCTGAGGTAGTCCATGCCGCCGAGGGTGCCGCGCTTGGACTGGCACAGCTCCATGACCGCGCCGATGAACTCGGCCGGGACCAGGATCGTCGCCTTCGTGATCGGCTCGTGGATCTCCGCGACCTTGCCGGTCGGGAAGTCCGAGGGGTTCATGACCTCGACCTGTGTGCCGTCCTCCATCCGCACCTGGTAGACGACGCTCGGCGCCGTCGAGATGAGGTCGAGGTCGAACTCGCGCTCGAGGCGCTCCCGGATGATCTCGAGGTGCAGCAGGCCCAGGAAGCCCACGCGGAATCCGAAGCCGAGCGCCGTCGACGTCTCCGGCTCGTAGTTCAGCGCGGCGTCGTTGAGCTTGAGCTTGTCCAGCGCGTCGCGCAGGTTCGGGTAGTCCGAGCCGTCGATCGGGAAGAGGCCCGCGAACACCATCGGCTTGGGGTCGGAGTAGCCGGCGAGCGGCTCCGTCGCGCCGCGCACCGAGGTGGTGATCGTGTCGCCCACCTTGGACTGGCGCACGTCCTTCACGCCGGTGATGAGGTAGCCGACCTCGCCGGGTCCCACGCCGTTCGTCGCATGCGGCTCCGGGGAGCTCACGCCGATCTCGAGGAGCTCGTGGTGCGCGCCCGTGGACATCATGTCGATGCGGTCGCGGGAGCGGAGGTAGCCGTCGACCACGCGGATGTAGGTGACCACGCCGCGGTAGGTGTCGTAGACGGAGTCGAAGATCATCGCCCGGCAGGGGGCGTCGGGGTCGCCCAGGGGCTGCGGGAGCGTGCGTACGAGGTGGTCGAGCAGCTCGGGCACGCCCTGACCGGTCTTGCCGGAGACGCGCAGGACGTCCTCGGGGTCCACGCCGACGAGCTGGCCGATCTCCGCCGCGTACTTCTCGGGATCCGCGCCCGGCAGGTCGATCTTGTTGAGCACCGGGATGATGGTGAGGTCGTTCTCCATCGCGAGGTACAGGTTCGCGAGGGTCTGCGCCTCGATGCCCTGCGCGGCGTCGACCAGCAGGATCGCGCCCTCGCAGGCGGCGAGCGAGCGGGAGACCTCGTAGGTGAAGTCGACGTGCCCGGGGGTGTCGATCATGTTCAGCGCGTAGTTCGTGCCGTCCACCTGCCAGGGCATGCGCACGGCCTGGCTCTTCACGGTGATGCCGCGCTCGCGCTCGATGTCCATGCGGTCGAGGTACTGGGCGCGCATGGAGCGGTCGTCGACCACCCCGGTGATCTGCAGCATGCGATCGGCCAGGGTGGACTTCCCGTGGTCGATGTGCGCGATGATGCAGAAGTTGCGGATGCGCTCCTGGGGGGTGGACGCGGGCTGGATGTCCCGTGCCTCGTCGGCAGCGATCCTGGGGGTCACCGGCGGTGGTCCTCTCTGTGGTGGGGACGGGCCCGGGGCGCGCTGAGGCGCCGCCCGGACGGCGTGTGGACCCATGCTCTCACGCGACGCCGCGCAGGGCCCGCCACGGCGCACGGAGCCCGGGGCAGGTCACAGGCCGTGTGCGGGGCCGCCCTCCGTCGGGATCCCGCCGGGCAGGATGATGCGCACCACCCGCGAGCCTCCGATGAGGGAGGGGCGCAGCCCAGCGAGGACGGTCCCCGATGGGGCGGCACGGTCCTCTCAGTGCGCCGGGTGGAAGTAGGTCGAGCCGAGCGTGCGGGTCACCGCACCGGTGACCTGCTGGAGCTGCTCCATCTCCGCGTCGAAGTCCGAGGTGAGCTCCTCGAGCGAGCGGTAGCGCAGGCTCGCCACGGCGCGGCCGACGATCCGCCGGCCGGGATCCGCGGTGCCCAGGCGGTCCGGTCCCGCGCCGTGCATCCGCGCGAGCACCTCGAGCGCCTCGTCGATCTGGAGCAGGCAGTGCGCGGCGGACCGCGGGAAGATCGAGTCCAGGAGCAGGAAGGAGATCGCGGCGGAGGCGTCCACCCGCCCCCGGTAGGAGCGGATGTAGGCCTCGTGGGCGCTGCAGGTGCGCAGCAGCAGCACCGTCGCCTGGTCGGAGGAGTCCTCGAGGTCGTGGGCCTGGAGGATGCGCGCGCCCATGTCGACCCGCTCCACGAGCTGGCCGAGCCGCCAGAACAGCCATGCCTCGTCGCGGGTCATCGAGCCGTCGACGAGCCCGTTCACGACCGCGCAGCGGTCCTTCGCGTACTGGAAGACGCTGTGCATCCGCGCCGGGCGCACGCCGCGGGGCATGCCGAGCGTGGTCGTGTTCAGCGACTCCCAGACCTCGGTCGAGAGCACCTCGCGTGCGCCGCGGGCGTTCTCGCGGGCGGTCTGCAGGGAGCCCGCGATCGAGGACGGGTTCGACCGGTCGGTGACGAGGCGGTCGAGGACCTTCTGCACGGACTGCTCGGAGCCCTCGGGCGCGGGGCTGCCGAAGATCTCGTGCACCGCGGCGCAGGCGGGGGCCACGTCCCCGCTGACGTCCTCGGTGATCGACTGCAGCCTCACGTCGAGCACGCGGGCCGTCTGGTCCGCCCGCTCCACGTAGCGGCCGATCCAGAACATGGCGTCGGCGATCCTACTGAGCATCGTGCGCCTCCTCGGTCGTGCGCCCGTCGTCGGTCCGGTCCTCGTGCTCCTCGGCGAGGTCGTCGGCGTCGAGCATCGGGATGGCGGAGGTGATCGGCATCGGCTCGAGGGCCCGGTCGGGCTCGCGCTCGGCGGCGTCCGCGACGAAGGACTCGTCCACGCCGGTCTCGAGCGGGGCGTCGGCCGCGTCCTCCTCGACCACCCGCACCGTGCCGGCGGAGGTCGGGACCTCGACCCGGGAGGGCCGGGTCCCCGCGAGCACCCAGGTGTCCTTCGAGCCGCCGCCACGGGAGGAGTTCACGATCATCTCCCCCTCGGGCAGCGCCACGCGGGTGAGGCCGCCGGGCAGCACCCACACGTCCTCGCCGCTGTTCAGGGCGAAGGGACGGAGGTCCACGTGCCGGGGCCGCAGGCCGTCCTCGACGAGGGTGGGGATCGTGGAGAGCTGGACGACGGGCTGGGCGATCCAGCCGCGGGGATCGGCCTGCAGGCGACGCCGGAGCTCGTCGAGCTCGTCGCGCGAGGCGGCCGGGCCGATGACGATGCCCTTGCCGCCGGAGCCGTCCACGGGCTTGACCACGAGCTCGGCGAGGCGGTCCAGCACCTCCTCGCGGGCCTCCGGCTCCTCGAGCCGCCAGGTGTCCACGTTGCGCAGGATCGGCTCCTCGTGGAGGTAGTAGCGCACCAGGTCCGGCACGTAGGTGTAGGTGAGCTTGTCGTCGGCGATGCCGTTGCCGATGCCGTTGGCGACGACCACGTTGCCGGCGAGGACGGCCCGCACGAGCCCGGGCACGCCCAGCATCGAGTCGGGGCGGAACACCTCGGGGTCGATGAAGTCGTCGTCGGTGCGCTTGTAGATGACGTCCACGCGGCGCAGGCCCGCGGTGGTGCGCATGTAGACGCGGTTGTTCCGCTCGACGAGGTCCGACGCCTCGACGAGCTCGACGCCCATCGTGCGGGCGAGCAGCGAGTGCTCGAAGTAGGCGCTGTTGTAGCGGCCGGGGGTGAGCACGACGACCGTCGGCTCGTCGCCGCCGACGTCCGGCGAGGCGGCGCGCAGGGCCGCGAGCAGCCGGCCGGGGTACTCGCCGACGCTGCGCACGGGCCGGTGGGCGAAGAGCTCCGGGAAGGTCTGCACCATCGCGCGGCGGTTGGAGAGCACGTAGCTCACGCCGGAGGGGGTGCGGACGTTGTCCTCGAGCACCCGGAAGCCGCCCGATCCGTCCCGCACGAGGTCGATGCCGGCGATGTGCAGGCGCACGCCGTTGGGCGGGACGTAGCCGCGCATCGCGTCGACGATGTAGGTGGAGGAGTCCACGAGCTCCCGCGGGATCACGCCGTCCGCGACCGCGCGGGAGTCGGTGTAGAGGTCCTCGAGGAAGGCCTCGAGCGCGCGGACGCGCTGGGCGATGCCCTCGCTGACCTCGGCCCACTCCTCCGCGGCGATCAGCCGCGGGATCGCGTCGACCGGGAAGGGACGCTCCTCCCCCGCGTAGTCGAAGGTGACGCCCTGGTCCAGGTAGGAGCGGGCGAGGGATTCCGAGCGCGATCGGAACTCCTCCTCGCCCAGCTGCACGAGCGCGTCGTGGAGCGGTGCGTAGGTAGGGCGGAGCCCGCCGTCCGCGGCGAACATCTCGTCGCCGTCGGTCCCGGGCCCGGTGCCGTCGAAGAGGGAGCGGTCGGACATGGCTACCATTCAACACCGTCTCCCGTCGGGGACCGTGCCCCGCCCCCGGGCGTGACCCGCTCGAGACCCGGCGTCCGTGCCCGTCCCCAGGAAGGTCCCCATGCCCTTCGGCTCCCGGCTGTCCTCCGTGCTGCGCTCCGTCCTCCGCTCCCCGGCCGCGAGGCGCGCGGCCCGTGACCTCGGCCGCTCGGCGATCGACGCCCTCCAGGACTCCCGCCGCGGCGGCGGCACGGGCGGGGATATCGGGAGCACCGGGCGGTCCTCGACCTCCACCCGGCGCGAGGGCGGAGGGTCCGCCGACGGTCGCGCCGGCGGCGGTGCCCATGGGAACGCCGACGTGCTCGCGGACCGCAGCACCTCCTCGCCGGTGACGATGACCTACGCCCCGCACCCCGACGACGTGCCCGACCCCGGCGAGGTCGTCTGGGCCTGGGTGCACTACGAGGAGTCCCTCGCGCAGGGCAAGGACCGGCCGGTGCTCGTCATCGCCCTCGAGGACGCGGCCGACGGCGGCGCGGACGGCTCGGGCCCCACCCTCGTGGCGCTCATGCTCACCTCGAAGGACCGCGTGGGCTCCGGCGACACGTCCCGCGACGAGCACGGCAACCTGTGTGTGGACGTGGGCACGGGCGACTGGGACTCCCAGGGCCGCGCCTCCGAGGTGCGGGCGGATCGCCTGCTGCGGATCGCCCCCGCAGCGGTGCGGCGGGCCGACGGCCGCCTGCCCGCCGAGGCCTTCGAGCGGGTCGCCGCCGCGGTGCGCTCGGCCCACGGCTGGGGCTGACCCCGGGCCGCCGACGCCCTCCGGACCTGCTGTTCCGCGGGAGCGAGCGGGCGCGGATGGGATGCAGGACACGCCCCGTGCATCGTGACCGGGGTATTCGCCCTCTGCTAATGTCTCTCCTTGTATGTGTGACATACCGCGAGGTGTGCGCATCTCGGCGACCCGCCGTGTCAGGGTCCGCCGGTCGGTGCGACCCGAGCGAGTACCCGTGGCAGCGACCCGGGTCCGACGTCTCCCGGCGAATCCCCACCGCCCGTCCCCGTCGGATCCGATCCTCAGCCGCTGCGGACGACCCATCACAGCAGCAGCACAAGAGAAGAGTCTTCGTGGCAAACATCAAGTCCCAGATCAAGCGGATCGGCACCAACGAGAAGGCGCGCCTGCGCAACCGTGCGGTGAAGTCCGAGCTCAAGACCTACACCCGCAAGGTCCGCACCGCGGTGACCTCCGGTGACGCCGAGGCGGCGGGCGAGGCGCTGAAGCTCGCCTCCCGCAAGCTCGACAAGGCCGTCTCCAAGGGCGTCATCCACAAGAACCAGGCCGCGAACCGCAAGTCCGGTCTCGCGAAGCTCGTCGCCGGCGTCTCCGCCTGATCGCTGATCTCCTGATCATCTGATCGGCGGGACCCCCGGGTCCAGCAGCCACGGAGCCCCGTGCACCTCGGTGCACGGGGCTCCGTGCTGTCCGAGGGGCAGCCTGGCCGAGGGGCCGTCCGCCCGGCGATCCGAGAGGTCGAGGGTCCGGGAGGTGACGACTGCCCGGCGGCGCGTCGTTCAGCGGGAGCGACGGGCCCGGCAGATCTCCATCACCATGCGCTGGACGGACCAGCGGGGATCCCGGCCGGCGCCCTTGACCTCGTGATCGGCGCGGGCGACGGCCTCGATCGCGCGGGCCAGGGAGCGGTCGTTCCAGGCACGCGCCTCGCGGGAGAGGTTGCGGATCATCCAGTCCGGCATGCCGAGGGTCCGGGCGCTCGCCCCGGGTGAGGTGATCTTCGCGAGCTGGCGCATCTTCATCGCGACCGCCGCGACGATCGGCACCGGGTCCGCCCCCGCGAGCTGCGCTTGGGCGAGGAGCTGGAGGGCCTCCTGCTCGCGGCCGGCGATGGCGGCGTCCGCGACGGCGAAGGCGGTGGACTCGACGCGTCCCGCCGTGAGCGCGTGGACGTCCTGCGCGGTGATCGGTGCGGGCTGCTCCCCCGGCTCGGGGGTGGTGTCCTCGATCAGCTGGCGGCTGATCGCGGCGAGCTCGGCGAGATCGGTGCCGAAGGCGTCGACGAGGGCGGTGATCGCCTCGGGCTGGGCGCGACGGTCGGCGCGCGCGAACTCCGCGGCGACGAAGGCCTGCTTGTCCGCGGGGCGCTTGACGGGGCTCGCGTCCACGCGCGGGACGCCGGCCTTCTTGAGCGCGTCCAGGAGCTTCTTGCCACGATTACCGCCGCGGTGGACGAGCACGAGGGAGACGTCCTCCTCGGGGCGGGGCAGGTAGTCGAGGAGCTCGAGGATCAGGGCCTCGGGCGCGGCCTGCAGCTCGGGGACCACGACGAACCGCGGCTCGCCGAAGAGCGAGGGGCTCGCGACCTGGGTGAGGGCGCCGGCGGTGAGCGCCTCCCCCGAGAGGTCGTGGATCGCCACGCCCGGGTCCTGCTCGCGCGCGAGGCCTCGCAGCCGCTGGACGGCGCGGTCGGCGATCAGCGTCTCGGTGCCCTGGATCAGCACGATCGGGGCGGGCGTGACGCTGTGCCACTCGACGTCGCTCACAGTGCTCCTTCTCATCGACGGGGACCGGATCGATCCTAGCGGCCGGGACCGACGCTCCGCGGCGCGAGGGGGTCCTCTGCGGGAAGCACCACGGTCCCGTGGAGGTCGGTGCGGGCGACGTCGGCGCCTGCGCCCGCGAGCATGTCGAGGGTCCGGGTCGTGGGGTGGCCGAAGGTGTTCTCCTTCCCCACCGTGACCAGCGCGAGCTCCGGGTCGAGCTGCGCGTACAGCTCCTCGTCCTGGTAGCGGGAGCCGTGATGGGCGACCTTGACGATGTCTGCCCGCCCGGGGGCGAGGGCCGCGAGCTCGGACTGGGCGGCGGGCTCGAGGTCCCCGAGCGCCACGAGCCGCGTGCCGCCGCCGTCGGCCGCGTCGGTGCCGAGACGGGCGTCGAGGGCCAGCGAGCAGTCGTTCTCCGCTCCCTCCTCCCCGCCGTGCTCCCGCGCGGCGGCGTCCTCCGCGGCCTCGGCGCTCGGCGGCCACAGGACCTCCAGCGCGAGGCCCTCCTGCTCCCATGCCGTTCCGGTGATCGCCCCGGTCACCGGGACGCCGGGGACGATCACGGAGCGCGCGGAGGGCAGCGGGCAGATCCACTGCTGCGCGGGCGCACGGTCCCCGGTGAGCGCGGCGAGGCCGCCCACGTGATCGGCGTGGGGATGCGTGAGGACGAGCAGGTCCAGGCGATGCACCTGGAGCCGGTCCAGGCACTCCCTCAGCGCGGCCGGGTCCGGCCCGGTGTCCACGAGCACGGTCACCGGGTCGGCGCCCGTGCCCCGCAGCAGCAGCGCATCGCCCTGGCCGACGGCGCAGGCGGCGACCGCCCAGGAGGGGGCGCGCTGCCCCGGCAGCCACCTCGCCGCCCCCGGAGCGAGGACCACTACGAGCACCGCGGCGACGACCCAGCGCGTGAGCGGATGCCGCCGCACCGCGACCGCGACGGCGAGGCCGATGATCACGGCGATCACGCCGAGCACCCCGGGCGCGCCCTCGGGGACCGCGATCCTCGATCCGGGCAGGGCATCCGCCGTGCGCGCCACGAGCAGCACGAGATGCGCGCCGCCCGCGGCGACCGTGCTGAGCGCACTGCCGGCCGGCGACCAGAGCATGCCGACCAGGAGCGCGAGCAGGCCGATCACGGTGCTGGGCCCGACGAGCGGCCCGACCACCATGTTGACGGGGACCGCCCAGATCGAGATCTCGGGGGCGAGCAGGATCAGCACGGGGGTGCAGGCGAGCTGGGCGACGAGGGGCACCGCGAGGACGAGCGCCGCCGTGCGGCCCACGCGGCCGCCGCTCATTCCCGAGATCGCCGCGGCCAGCGGCGGTGAGGCGAGCAGGATCGCGGCCGTGGCGAGCGCCGAGAGCAGGAAGCCGATGGACGCGGCGGTCACGGGGTCCAGCACGGACCACAGGGACACGGTCATCGCGAGCGCGGCGACCGGGGAGGCGCGAACCCCGGCGAAGCGGGCCGCGAGCAGCGGGGCGGCCATCGTCGCGGCGCGCTGCACGCTGGGCTCGTCCCCCACGAGCCACACGTAGGAGGCCATCGCGAGGGCCGCGAGCGCGATCCGGCGCCGGCGGCGCACGCCGAGCAGCAGCAGCGGGCCGAGCACGGCCGCGATCACGAGGGCGATGTTCGCCCCGGAGACGGCCACGAGGTGCGAGATCCCGGCGCGCCGCATGATCTCCTCGCTCGTCTCGGAGAGCCCGCGGGTGTCGCCGGTGGTCATCCCGCGCACGAGGGCGGCCTCGTCGGGTGGGAGATGGGCGGTCGCGCGTCGGTTCTGCTCCCGCAGGGCGTGGCGGGCGTCCTCGAGGGCGCCGCGCACGCCGCCGACCGGCACGACGCGGACCTCGCGGGCGCGGAGCACGACCAGTCCGCCGTCCGCCCGGACGGTGCCGCGCACGGCGATCACGCTCCCGTCCCGCGCGCCGCGCAGCTGCTCGGCGGGCTCCGTGCCCTGCGCCCGCACGAGGAGCGGGACGGAGGCCGGGAGGAGCTGCTGCTCCGTGCCGAGGCGCACGGGACCCCTCACCGTGCGTGCCATCGCCCCGACGCCCTCACGGGCCCAGACGGGACCGGTGCTCGGGGCCTCCGGATCCCCGCCGAGACGCACCTCCAGCTCGACGACGAGGCCTCGCGCCGCGGCGTCCTCGAGGAGGCCTGTCGCGGTCTCGGCGCGGTGGAGGGCGGGGAGCAGGAGCGCGGCGGCGAGCACCCCGAGCCCCAGGTGGGCGAGGAGGCGGTGCGCGAGGCTCCGGCCGCCCCACCAGAGCACGGCGGCGAGGACCAGGGCGGTGAGCACGGCGCCGCCGGCGATCGCCGCGGCGGTGCCCGCACTCATGCCGAGCACCGCGAGGGCCCAGACGGCGGTCGCCGCGGGCAGCAGGCGCAGGTCACCGCGGCGCATCAGACGGTCGCCCGCGGCCGGATCTCCTCGAGGGTCGCCGGTCCGATCCCGGAGACCTCCTCGAGCTGGTCGACGGAGGTGAAGGGGCCATTGGCCTCGCGGTGCTCGACGATGCGCTGCGCGATCGCGGGCCCCACCCCGGGCAGCGCGTCGAGCTGCTCGGCGCTCGCGGTGTTGAGGTCGACCGTGCCTCCCTCTCCCCCGCCCGCACCGGTGTCGCCACCGCTCGCACCGCCGGCGCCTCCCGCACCGCCGCCTGCGGCCTCTGCCCCGTCTCCGACGGGGACCTCCTCCCCGGGCGCGGGCACGTGGATCTGCTCGCCGTCGGTGAGGGGGCGTGCGAGGTTCACGGCCGCGAGATCGGCCTCGTCGGTGGCGCCGCCGGCGGCCTCGAGGGCATCGGCGACGCGGGATCCGGCGGGCAGCTCGACGACGCCCGAGCTCGCGACCTGCCCGGAGACGTGCACGACGACGGGAGCGCCGTCCACCGGCGCTCCCCCAGCCGACGCCGCCCCCGCCTCCTGCGTCGCGACCGGCGCGGAGGACGCCGGGCCCGCCGGGGATGCTCCACCGGAGGCCGAGGCGCCGGCGTCGTCCTCCCCGGCGGAGGCCGTGCCGCTCACGGCGATCGCGACGGTGCCCTCACCCTCGGTGACCGGCACCGCGGACCCGGAGGTGGAGAGGTGGACGACGCCGACGGCGAGCAGCACGAGCACACCGATCCCGAGCAGCGAGGCGGCGGAGGGCGCCGGGAGCCCCCGGCGCGGGGGTCGCGGCGGCTCGTGGTGGATCTCCTCGACGAGAGGCTCCGGACCGGTCCGACCCCGACGCCCTCCCGCGCCGCCGGTCCTGTGCCCGCCCCGGCCGCCCAACCGGTGCCGTCCCGGTCGTGGGGCGATGTCCCGACTCCTGCTGCGTGCTCCCATGCCCCGAACCGTAGGGATCGGCAGGGGGACGCACGACGCCCCGCCGTCCGGTGGGGACGACGGGGCGGTGGGGAGGAACGATCAGGCGATGCCGAAGGTCGCGAGCCACTGGTTCCAGAAGGCCACGGCGATCACGAGCACCACGAGCAGGTACCAGGCGATCGTCAGCAGCACCCAGCGGCGCAGCACGGCGGCGAGCGGTGCCGGGACGCGCAGGTCCCCGGACTCGACGGTGTGCGCGAGGGTCGCGAAGAACATCGGCGCCGTCACCGTCCACACGACCATGCACCAGGGGCACAGCGCTCGGATCACGAAGATCGCGGAGACGGCGAGGAAGTGCACGAAGGCGAAGGCGAAGGTCATCCCGCCGAGGCGCGCCCACCGGAACCACCTCGGCAGCGTCGCCCCGGAGAGCATGAGCGCACCGATCGCGCCCATGATCGCGAAGCCGCCCAGGCCGATCGCCATGTTGGGGATGCCGAGCGCGCTCGCCTGCCAGGTCATCATGACCGTGCCGCAGGAGATGAACGGGTTGATGTCGCAGCCGAGGCTCGCGCCGGGGTTCTCGAGCAGGAAGATCTTGTCCATGAACAGCGCGAGCGCGGCGATCCAGCCCGCGAGGCCGCCCACGAGCAGCACGGCGCCGACGGTCCGGGAGCCCGCCCGAGGACGGGCGGCGCGCTCCGCCGCGAGCTCGGCGTCGATCTCGGCGAGCAGCGCGGCGTCCTGATCGGACGCACCGCTCCCGCTGTCCCGGTGACGGTCGCCCTCGGCAGGGGTCGGAGTCATGGCGGTTCTCCCTCGGTCTCGAGCTCGGGCTCGGTGTCGGTCCTGCAGCAGTCTCAGGCGGTGACGGGGTGCTCCCGGAACCACGCGGCGAGGCGGTCGAAGCCCTCGTCCACGCTCACCGCGGGCTTCCAGCGCAGGCGGTCCTGGGTGGCCCGCTGGTCGAACCAGTGCGCGGTGGACATCTGCTCGGCGAGGAACTCGGTCATCGGCGGCTCGTCCTCCCCCGGTCGCACCGCCCAGACCGCCTCGACGAGACGACCGGCGAGACGGCCCACGGCGCCGGGGACACGGAGCGTCGGCCGCGGCACCCCCGCCGCGTCGCAGAAGCCGCCGAACACGTCCCGCACGGTGCGCGGCTCGCCGTTGGTGACGACGAAGCTCTCGCCGTGGACGTCCTCGACGCGGTCCAGGGCCGCGACGATCGCGTCGGCCGCGTTGTCGACGTAGGTCGTGTCGATGAGCGCCATGCCGTCGTCCAGCAGCGGCAGCCGGCCGGCGGCGGCCCGCTGGACGATGCGGCCCACGAGCTGCGTGTCGCCGGGGCCCCACACGATGTGGGGGCGCACAGAGGTGACGAGCAGGCCGTCGTGGCCGTCCGCGGCCATGGCGAGCTGCTCCGCGGCGGCCTTGGTGCGCGCGTAGGGGCCGCGGGCGTGCGCGGGATCCGCCGGGGTCGCCCCGAGGCCCACGATCGCGGTGCCGAGGTGGGCGACGGACGGCGAGGACACGTTGACCAGGGCGCCGCCGCCGCGCTCGCGCAGGGCGTCCACGACGTTCCCGGTGCCGCCGATGTTGATCGCCCGGTACTCCTCCTCGGGACCGGAGATCGAGACCTTCGCCGCGAGGTGCACGACCGCATCGACCCCGTCCACGGCGCGGCGGACGTCCTCCGCGCTCGTGAGCGAGCCCTGCACGTCGGCGACGCCGGGGATACCGGCGGGTCGCCGCTGGAAGGCGCGGACGGCGTCGCCGCGGTCCCGCAGGCGCTCGGCGACGGCGCCGCCGAGCATGCCCGAGGCTCCGGTGACGAGGACGCTGCGGGCGCTCACAGCGCGTCCGCGCGCTCGCCGCGGAGGGTCTGCTCGGCCCAGCGGGACAGCGCGGCCCGGTCGATCTTCGAGTTGTGGCGGATGTCCGTGGGCAGGGAGCGCGTCGTGAACACGGCGACGACGCCCACCCCGGCGGCCTCGCGGACGCCGCGGCGCACCGCCTCCTGGAGCGCGGGCGACGCCGGGCGCGGCCGGGTCGCGCGGCCGGGGCGGTGGTCGTCCTCCGTCTCGAGCACGACGACGACCTGCTGGGTGCCGCGGGGGCCGACGACCGCGGCGCCGGCCCGGCGCACGGTCGGGACGGCCTCGGCGGCCTCCTCGATCCGGACCGGGGTGAACAGGCCCTCGGCGGTCGCGAGCACATGGGTGGTGCGCCCCTCGACCCAGAGCCGGCCGTCCTCGTCGAGGTGACCGGCGTCGCCGGTGGCGTACCAGCCCTCGAAGCGCCGGGAGGTGCGTGTCGTGCCCCAGAGCATGAGGTAGCGGTCCCGCACGTGCGGGGCCCGGACGAGGATCTCGCCGGTCACGCCCGGCTCCTGGGTGATCTCGCCGGTGGTCCTGCCCTCGGCGTCCAGCGGCGCGAGGGCCACCTCGACGCGCGGGACGGGGGTGCCGACGCACACACCGGAGCCCTCGCCGGCCGCCTCGATCCCCTCGAGGGAGATCGCGGTGACGGCCAGGCACTCGGTCATGCCGTACGGCGTGAGCGCGCTCGCGGCCGGCATGAGGTCCTTCAGCCGGCGCAGCAGGTGCGCGGGGATCGGGGCGCCGGCGGAGAAGAAGCTCGGCACCCGGGCGAGGGCCGCGCGGCCGCGGTCGTCGAGCGAGGCGGCGGTGTCGAGGATGTTGCGCAGCGCCGCGGGGGCGGTGAACACGGCGGGCGAGCCGAGGGCGTCGACCGCGTCGGCGAGGGCCTGCGCGGTGAGCTCTCCGGGCCGGGTGACGTCCATGTCAGGGACGACGCTCGGCGCGCCGAGCGCCGGGCCGAGCAGCGCGAAGGGCGCGAAGCCGGCGACCAGGCCGCGGGAGGGGTCCAGCCGGAGCGTGTCGCCGACGGCCGCGAACATGGCGCCGAGCTGGGCGTGCGTGTATACCGCGCCCTTGGCGGGACCGGTCGAGCCGGAGGTGAAGAGCACGGCGGCGTCGGCGCCCGGGGCGGGGTGCGGGGCGTCGAGCGGGGCGCCGAGGTCCCGCATGCGGGCGCCCTCCGCGGCGAGCTGCGCGATCGAGGTCTCGACCCCGAGGGCACGGCGGTCGACCGTCGGCAGCTGCTCGACGCTGATCCGGCGACCCGGCCAGCCGAGCGCGCGGGCGCCGACGAGCGCCTTCGGGATGCCGATGATCCAGTCCGGGTGCGAGCCGATCACGGCGCGCGTGAGGCCGTCCACGCCGAGGCCGGCGTCCGCGATGACCGCGACCGCGCCGATCCGCAGGCACGCGTAGAGCACGACCGTGAGATCCGCGCCGGGGGTGATGAGCACGCTGACCCGGTCGCCGGGGCGCACCCCGTGGGCGAGCAGCCCGCAGGCGACGTCCTCGACGCGGCGGTGCAGCAGCGACCAGGAGATCTCGCGGCCGGCGGTGCCGTGCCCCGCGATCTCGACGACGGCCGGCCCGTGGGCGTGCGCGGGATCCGCGGCGAGGCGGGCGATCGGCGCGCCGACGGGCTCCGCGGGCGCCTGCTCGGCGTAGGTGGAGACCGCGGCCGGCGCCGGCGCGGGCGGTGCGGACGCGTCCTCGCCGAAGGTGTCCGCGAGCCAGGTGGCGACGAGACCGGCGACGTCGGCGTCCTCCCACACGAGGTGCGAGGCGCCCTCGAAGCGGTGCACGGCGGCGTGCGGGACCCGCGCGATGAGATCGCGCAGGTAGCGGTCGGAGAAGGTGATGTCCTTGGGGCCCCAGGCGAACAGGGTGGGCACCTGCATCTCGCGGATGCCCTCGGCGAGCCGCTCGAGCGTGGCGCGGGAGGGGTGGTCCTCCGCGGCGGGGATGTCCGCGACGAAGGTCTCGATGCCGCGGCGACGCGAGCGGCCCCGGTAGGGCGCGAGGTACGCGTCCTGGACCTCGCGCGGGAGCGCGGGCTTGGACAGGGCGAGCGTCGTGCGCAGGAAGGCGTCGGTGATCGACGTCGTCGCGGGGAGCACCGCGGGGGTCGTCGCGAGCTGCAGCGCCCTGGGCAGCTGCTCGCCGATCCGCTGGTGGATGCCGGTGTTCGTGAGGACCATGCCGACCACGTCGTGGCGGTTGTCCAGCGCCCATCCCACCGAGACGATGCCGCCCCAGTCGTGGCCCACGGTGACGACCGGGCCGCGCAGGTCCAGGGCATCGGTGAGCAGGGAGAGGTCCGTGATGCGGTCCTGCAGGCGACGGGGGGTGCCCGTGCGCTCGGACCAGCCCATCTCGAGCTGGTCCACGGCGATCACGCGCCACGGGATGTCCTCCCGCACGAGCGAGCGGTAGAGGAAGGAGTACGTGGGGTTGCCGTGCACCGCGAGCAGCGTGCCCCGCGGGGTGACGCCGCGCTCGGCGAGCAGCGGGGCGGAGTCCAGGAGGTGCCAGCGGCGCTCCTCCCCCGCGTGGTCGCGCACCTCGAGGGTGCGCTGGATGCGCGGGTCGACGCCGGGCAGGGCGGGGGGCTCGGGCTGCGGGCGGCGGGTGCTCACCACTCGACCTCCATCATCGCGGTGTTGAGTCCGGAGCCCACGCCGAGCAGCAGCACGCGCTCGCCCCGGGCGATGTTCTCCTGGTGGTGGGCGAGGGTCATCGGCACGGCCTCCGCGGCGATGTTGCCCCAGTCCGGGAAGGTCACGGGGATGCGGTCCATCGAGACGCCGGTGATCTTCGAGAAGTTGCGGGTGTACACCATCGAGACCTGGTGCGGGATGATGTGCTCGATCGAGCGGAAGTCGTGGCCGGCGTCGTTCGCGTCCTTCCAGGTGTCCAGGATCAGGGAGATCCCGTTCTCGAGGAGGCCCGCGGAGTCGGTGCGCATGTCGTGCATGTCGCCGATGCAGAGCTCGTGGTGCTGGGTGCCGGCCCGGGCCTGCGTGACCTTCAGCCGGTGGCCCTCGGGGTGCTCGTCCGCCGGGCCGATGACGGCGGCGGCGGCGCCCGAGCCGAGGGTCAGCGAGGCGAACTGGTTGTTGAAGTCGTCGCGCACGGCGGTCTTCGAGTTCAGGCGCTCGATCGTGCCGCGCTGGGCGCGCTCGACGTCCTCCGCGCCGACGATCAGCGCGTAGCGGACCTGCCCCGAGTCGATGAGGCCCGCGGCCATGGTCATCGCGTTGACGAAGCCGAGGCACGCGTTGGTGATGTCGAAGTTCATGGCGCTCGTGGGCAGGCCCAGCGAGTGGTGGACCGTCGTCGCGACCGCGGGCTCGAGGTGCTGGCGGGAGACCGAGGCGTTGATGATGAGGTCGACCTGGTCGCGCATGATGCCGGCCTTGGCCATCGCGCGCTCGGCGGCGAGCACGACGCCCTGCTTCCAGCCGTTCTCGCGGTCACGCCACCAGCGTCGCTCGTAGACCCCCGCCACGCGCTGGAGCACGCCCTTGGGCAGGCGCAGCCGCTTGCGCGCCGGGGCGAGCATCTCGTCGATCTCGTCGGACGTGACGGTGACCTGCGGGAGGCTCATCTCCACGGCGAGCAGCGCCGCGTTCCTGTGCACGAATCCCGTGTTCGCATTCCCCATGTACGTGCGCTACCTCGTCTGTCGTCGTCGGGCTCGGCGCCGGCCCCCGCTGGATGCACGAGTGGATCGGGCGCAGATGGCCCCTATCCTCCCACTGGCTCCTGGCAGTGGGCCGTGGGGTGTCCGATCCCACGTCAGGAAGCGTCGGCCTCCCCCGGCTCGTCGAGGTGGTGGCCCAGGTGGTGCCGTGCGAAGGAGAGGCACTGGCGGAGGATCCGCTCGCGGCCCTCGGCCCCGCCCGCCCCGCGGGTGTTGACCTCGAGCAGCACCGAACCGCCCCAGCCCGTGTTCGCGAGCCGCCGCAGCACCTCCGCGCAGGGCTGGTTGCCCTCCCCCGGCGGCAGGTGCTCGTCCTTCGTGGTCGAGCCGGAACCGTCCGCGAGGTGCAGGTGGGTGAGCCGGTCGCCGAGGCGGTCGATCATCGCGAGGGCGTCGTCCCCCGCGGTCGCGGCGTGCGAGAGGTCCACCGTGACGTGCTCGTAGTCCTCGTCCGTGGGGTCGTGGTCGGGGAGGTAGGTGAGCACCTCGCGCACCCCGAGCCGCCACGGGTACATGTTCTCCACGGCGATCGCGACACCGTAGCGCTCCTCGAGATCGGCGACGCCGTCGACGAAGCCGTGGGCGTACTTCCCCTGCCAGCGGAACGGCGGGTGCGCGACGACCGTGGGCACCTCGAGGTCGACGGCCATCTGCACCGTGCGCTCGATCTTCACCCACGGGTCCCGGCCCCACAGGCCCTGCAGGAAGAACAGCGTGGGCGCGTGGAGGGACATGATCGGCTGCTCGTAGAGGCGCGAGTAGCCGCGAAGCTCGGCGACGTCCTGGCTGTCCTTGGGGTAGGAGACCATCACCTCGACGCCGTCGTAGCCGATGAGCTGCCCGAGCCGGAAGGCCTCCTCGACCCCGGAGGGGAAGACGCACGAGGTCGACAGGCCCACGGGGATCCGGCGCGCGGGAACCTGGTCGCTGCGCGGGTCGCCGGCGGAGAGCCGACGGTGCAGGGCCTCGCGTCCCGAGCGGTGCGCAGTGCTCGGGCGGGTGATGGGCTTGCGGGGCGCGGGGCGCGACCCCTGCTCGCTGCGCTGGTTCACGGGACCTCCTCCTGGCCGTGCTCGAGCGCGGCCGCGACAAGTATGCAACGGCGCCCCTGGGCGCCGCGGGAGCCCACCTAGACTCGCGCCATGCCCGTTCGAGACCTCACGACCGCCGACGCCGCCGCCTACCGCCGCCTGAGCGCGCTCGCCTTCGGCGGGACCGCGGGAGATGACCCGGGCAGGCCCTTCGCGTCCGGGATCATCCCGCTGGGCATCGACTCCGCGTCCCTGCCCGGCGGCGCCGAGGGGGTGCTCGCCGCGGGCGCGCAGATCCGCGAGGACCGCGTGACCCTCGCCGGCGGCACGGTCGCCTGCGGCGGGATCGGAGGGGTCGCCGTCCACCCGGCGCATCGGGCGGGAGGCCTGTTCCGCGAGCTCATGACCGCCGTCCTCGCGCGCTGCACGCAGGAGGGCATGGCCTTCTCGATGCTCTACCCGGCGAACGTCGCGATCTACCGGGCCCTCGGCTATCAGGTCGTCACCGAGGTGGGGTTCCTGCGCGTGCCGCTGCTGGACCTCCAGCGGCTGCGCCCCGTCCCGGACCGTCGCACGGTGCCCGTGACCGCCGGCTCCTTCGACCGGGTGCGCGCCCTGTACCGGGAGCTCACCGCCGGGGACAACGGCATGCTCACACGCGAAGGGCCGCTCTTCGGGACCGAGCTCCCGGCCGAGCCCTGGCACGCGGTGCTGCTCGAGGACGAGGCGGGCACCGCCCACGGCTACGTCTCCTTCACCCGCACGGGCGGGGAGGACGGCGTGGGGCTCGAGGTGCACGAGCTGCTGGGTCGCAGCCGCGAGGACCGTCGCGAGCTGCTGCGCTCGCTCGGCACCTGGTCCACGGTCACGGAGACGCTGCGACTGCGGGTGCGCGCCGAGGACCCGGTGCTCGACGCCCTCCCCGGGGGCCGCGCCCGGCACGACCCGCAGGTGATGCCGCTGGTCATGGTGCGCGTGACGGACACGGCCGCCGCGCTCACCGCGCGGCCCGCCCCGGCGGGGCTGCAGGGCGCGCTGCGCCTCGAGGTGGACGATGCCGCGCTGCCTGCGGGCACGACGGCCGCGGCCGGTGCGTGGCGCGTGGAGATCACGGACGGCGTCGTGCACGCCGTCCCGCTCCCGAGCCCCGACGACGGGGCCGACGGGGCACAGGAACTCCCCGTCGTGCACCTCGACGTCCATGCGGCGTCGCTCCTGCTGATCGGCGGCCGCTCCCTCGCCGACGCCGAGCGGCTGGGCCTCGGCGTGCAGGCGGACCCGGCGGCCCGTACCCTGCTCGATGCGCTGCTCGCCGGGCCCCGGCCCGCGGTCATGGACCAGTTCTGAGCACCGCCCCCTCACGGAGCCCCTTCCCGACACCCCGACACCGGAGCGACCACCCCGCATGGCGAAGCTGCACTTCAAGTACGGAGCGATGAACTCCGGGAAGTCCGACACCCTCATCAAGACCGCCTACAACTACGACGAGCGCGGCCTCGCCACGATCACCGTGAAGCCCGCGCTCGACACCAAGGGCGAGGACTGGGTGGTCGCACGCGGCGGCGCGAAGCGCCGGGTCGACGTGCTCGCCGCCCCCGGCGAGGACCTGCGCCGGCACATCCTCGACGCGGCGGACGCCCTGGACCGTCGGCCGCTGCACGCCGTCCTCGTCGACGAGTCGCAGTTCCTCGAGCCCGCGCAGATCGACCAGCTGCTGCGCCTCGCGAAAGCGGAGTCGATCTCGGTGATCTGCTACGGGCTGCGCACCGACTTCCGCACCGCCGCGTTCCCCGGCGCCCAGCGGCTGCTCGAGCTCGCCGACAACGTCGAGAAGCTGCCGACCATGTGCCGCTGCGGCTCCCAGGCCGAGTTCAACACCCGCACCGTGGACGGCCGCTTCGTCTTCGAGGGCGAGCAGGTCGCCATCGACGAGGGCGCCGACGGCGCGACCGGGGCGGTCACCTACGTCTCGCTGTGCGGGCCGTGCTTCATGGAGGAGCAGGAGCGGGCCGGGGTGCACGTCCTGGGCTGAGCGCTCCGCACCGTCGAGCGGGACGACGACAGCAGATGGCCCCCGTCCCTGAGGGACGGGGGCCATCTGCTCACCGCTGCGAGGAGCGAGGACGCTCAGGGCCGCACCACCTCGCGAGCACGTGCGATCAGGAGCTCAGCGGACGGTCCTCGCCGACCTCGGCGTCGCCGCCGGCGGCCGCGGTGGAGTCCTCGGCGACGGTGGCGTCGGCCGCGTCGTCGGAGGAGCCGGAGACCTTCTCCTTCGCGGCGCTCGCGGCACCGGAGACGGCGCCGCTCGCGGCCGAGGCCACCTCGGGCGCCTTGGCCTTGACGGTCTCCGCGGCGTCGTGCGCGACCTTGCCCGCGGCCTCCTTGGCCTGACCGGCACGGCGCTGCACCTCGGGATCCCCGGCGACCTGCTTCGCGGTGCGCTCGAGGGACTCGTAGGGGCCGCGGCCCAGGCGGGAGCCGACCACCACGCCGATCGCGAGACCGGCCAGGAACACGAACTTCTTCACGATGATCTCCTTCGTCGGACGGCACGCCGGATGCGACGTGGGACACGTCGAGCATGCCGGAATCCGGCCACCGTGTCACGTTCCGATGAACGCGGACCCCTCGCCGACCGGTCGGTCGCGCAGGGCGGCAGGATCGTCGATGCGGGCCTGCCCGAGGCCCTACGATGCGGGAGTCGGGGCAGCGTCGCCCCGCGACCCACCACCCGCCGTGGATCCGGCGACCCAAGGAGCAGTGCACGTTGTCCTCGTCCTCCTCTCAGCGCGAGACCGCCCGTCCCACCAGCCTCACCCCCCAGGAGATCACCGCCCAGGTCAGGGCCTGGGTCACCGAGGCAGCGGCGCGGCCCGTGCCCTCCTCCTCGGAGCTCCTCACGGGGCTGCTGCGGGACCCGAAGGGCCTGGACTTCACGCTCGCCTTCGTGGACCGGGTGATCCGACCCGAGGATCCCCGCGCCGCCGCCGTGGAGCTGCGGCGCCTCGCCCAGGACCCGCCGCGCTTCCTGCCCGCGCCGCTGCGGCGCGTTCTCGGCCTCGGCGGTGCGGCCTCGCGGCTCGCCCCGCAGCTCGTGGTCCCCACCGCGCAGCGGGTCATGCGCCAGATGGTCTCCCATCTCATCCTCGACGCCCGGCCCGCCCCGCTCACCGCCTCGATCGCCCGCCTCACCGCGGACGGCACCACGCTGAACATCAACCTCCTCGGCGAGGCCGTCCTCGGCGCCCAGGAGGCCGCGCGCCGGCTCGCCGGGGTGCACGAGCTCGTCGCCCGCCCCGACGTGGACTACGTGTCCATCAAGGTCTCCTCGATCGTCGACCACCTGCCCCTGTGGGCCGCCGCGGAGACCGTCGACCACATCGTCGAGACGCTGCTCCCGCTGTACCTCGAGTCCGCCCGCTCCGAGCACCCCACCTTCCTCAACATGGACATGGAGGAGTACCGCGACCTCGAGCTGACCCTGCAGGTCTTCGAGAAGCTCCTGGACCGGCCCGAGCTCGCCCACCTCCCCGCCGGGATCGTCCTCCAGGCCTACCTGCCGGACGCCCCTCGCGCCATGGAGCGGCTGCGCGTCTTCGCCCGCCGCCGGGTCGCCGCCGGGGGCGAGCCGATCAAGGTGCGCCTGGTCAAGGGCGCCAACCTCGCCTTGGAGAAGGTCGAGGCCTCGCTCCACGGCTGGCAGCAGGCTCCCCTGCTGACCAAGGAGGAGACCGACGCCCAGTACGTGCGGATGCTGCTGGACTGCCTGCGCCCCGAGGAGCTGGCGGCGGTGCGGCTCGGGGTCGCCGGCCACAACCTCTTCGACATCGCACTGGCCCACCTGCTCATGACCGAGCGCGGCATTCCCGGCGGCGGCGAGGGCGGAGTCGAGTTCGAGATGCTCGCGGGCATGGCCCCCGGCCACCAGGCCGTCGTCGGCGAGGCGGTGGGCAGCATGCGGCTGTACGTCCCCGTCGTCCACCCCCAGCACTTCGACGTCGCCGTCTCCTACCTCGTGCGCCGGCTCGAGGAGAACGCCTCCCCCGAGAACTTCATGTCCGCCCTGGTCGAGCTGGACCGCTCCGAGGAGCTCTACGCGCGCGAGGAGGAGCGCTTCTCCCGTTCGCTCGAGCGGGCGCTGCGCGAGGTCTCCGCCGAGACCCACCGCACCCAGGACCGGCGTGAGGAGCCGCTCGACGGCGGCCCCGAGCTGGGCGACCCCGCCCTGCCCACGGTACCGGGACGCTTCCGCAACACCCCGGACACCGACGTCTCCGTGCGCGCCAACCACCTGTGGGCCGGCCAGATCACCCACCGGATCCGCTGCTCGACCCTCGGAGCGGACGAGGCCGAGGCGGCGCGCGTGAGCACCCGCGAGGGAGTCGATGCGGCGATCACCGCCGCGCTCGAGGCGCAGAGGGGCTGGGCCGCGCTCGGCACCGAGAAGCGGGCGCTGCTGCTGCGGCGGGCCGCCCGCGTGCTCGCCGCCCACCGCGCCGAGCTGCTCGAGGTGATGGCCTCGGAGACCGGCAAGACCCTCGCCCAGGGCGACGCGGAGGTGAGCGAGGCGATCGACTTCGCGCTCTACTACGCCGAGCAGGCGGAGCGCCTCGAGCGCCACGGCGAGCTGTCCCTCACCCCGCGCCCGCTGACCCTCGTCACCCCGCCCTGGAACTTCCCGCTCGCGATCCCGACCGGCGGCGCCCTCGCCGCGCTCGTCACCGGCAGCGCCGTCATCATGAAGCCGGCCCCGCAGGCCCGGCGCACCGGCGCCCTGATCGGGGCGCTGCTCCACCAGGCCGGGATCCCCGAGCACGTGCTCACCCTGATCGACGTCCCCGAGGACGAGGTGGGTCGCGCGCTCATCACCGATCCCCGGATCGACCAGCTGATCCTCACCGGCGCCTACGAGACCGCGAGCCTGTTCTCCTCGTGGCGCCCGTCGCTGCGGGTGCTCGCGGAGACGAGCGGCAAGAACGCGATCATCGTGACGCCGCAGGCGGATCTCGACCTCGCGGCGAAGGACGTCGCCGATTCCGCCTTCGGGCACGCGGGGCAGAAGTGCTCCGCGGCGAGCCTCGTCATCACCGTCGGCTCGGTCTCCCGCTCGCGGCGCTTCAACGCGCAGCTCGCCGACGCCGTGCTCTCCCTGCACGTGGGCGAGCCGCTCGACCCCACCGTGCAGATGGGCCCGATCATCGAGCCGCCCGGCGAGAAGCTGCTCTCGGGACTCACCGAGCTCGGCGAGGGCGAGTCCTGGCTCGCGGAGCCGCGGCAGCTGGACGACTCCGGCCGGCTCTGGTCCCCGGGCGTGCGCGTCGGCGTGCGCGAGGGCTCCGCCTTCCACCTCACGGAGTACTTCGGACCCGTGCTGGGCGTCATCCACGCCGACACCCTCGAGGACGCCGTCCGCATCCAGAACGGCACCGACTACGGCCTCACCGCCGGCCTGCACTCGCTGGACCCGGCGGAGATCGCCTGGTGGACCGAGCACGTCGAGGCCGGGAACCTCTACATCAACCGCGGCATCACGGGCGCGATCGTGCAGCGCCAGCCCTTCGGCGGCTGGAAGCGCTCGGCGATCGGACAGACCTCCAAGGCCGGCGGGCCGCACTACCTCGTCCACCTCCAGGACCTCGCCGACTCCCCCGCCGTGCCCTCCCGGGAGCAGGACCCGGCGGCGTGGCTCGAGGCGGCGAAGGCCTCGGACCGCGATCACCTCGCCGGGCTGCTCGCCCCGCGGGACGTGCAGGACCTCCATGGGGAGATCAACGTGCTGCGTCACCTGCCGCTGCCCGTGCTCGTGCGCGGAGCCGCGGGGACGAGCGCCGCGGAGCTCGAGCGGGTGCTGCACGCGGCCGCGACGGCGGGCGCCCCGGTCGAGGTCTCCCTCGCGGACCCGGCGCTGCTCGCCGTCGCCGTCGCCGCCGGGCAGGACCCCGGGGCGGTGCGCGTCGAGGACGCGGCCGCGTTCGCGGGCCGGGTCGCCGGCCTCGACCAGCACCGGGTGCGGGTCATCGGTGAGGTCGACGACGCGCTGCGCGCTGCGCACGCCGAGCGGGTCGAGGTGGCCCTGTTCACCGGCCCCGTGCTCGCGAGCGGCCGGGTCGAGCTGCTGACCTTCCTGCGCGAGCAGGCGATCAGCGCGACGGCCCACCGTTACGGCAACCCGCTGCCGCATCCGCTGGACCTCACGGGCGGCCGGGGCTGGGAGCGTGGCGAGCTGTAGCCGCGCCCGTCCTCGGCTCCGCCGCGGGCGACCGCGAGCAGGCGGTGGAGCTGCTCGATCTGCGTCGATCCGGGGAGGCCGCCGCACCCGGCCTCCCCTCGCCCGGCGGGATCGGGTGGCCCCAGGTCGACCGGGACGACCGGGACGACCGGGACGACGACCGCGGCACCGTCCCCGTCGCGACCCGGAGACCGACCCGGTCACCGGCTCCCGGAAGACGGACAGGGGCCCGCACCTGCTCGACCAGGCAGGTGTCGCGCGGATCCTCGCCCTCGCCACGTCGCACCGGCGGGCCTTGCGTCACCTGAGGTGCCCGGTCCCGGACCCGGCCGGTGCCGAGCCCAGGGAGGTGACGCCGGAACCTCCCGGGTCGGCGCGAGCGCTCCTACGCTCGTGGGATGAGCCTGCAGTCCGATGTCCGCGACTTCCTCACCTCCCGCCGCGCCCACCTCACCCCGGACCGGGCCGGTCTGCCCGCGTACGGCGGCCATCGGCGGGTACCCGGGCTGCGCCGTGAGGAGGTCGCAATGCTCGCGGGTATGAGCGTGGACTACTACATCCGCCTCGAGCGGGGGAACCTCTCGGGTGCCTCCGGCTCGGTGCTCGAGGCGCTCGCCCACGCGCTGCAGCTCGACGAGGCGGAGCACGAGCACCTGCTGGACCTCGCACGGCGTGCCGGCGCCGGCACCCGCCCACCCCGCTCGACCTCTCCGCGCGTTGCGTGCCCGCGGTGGTCCAGCACGTACTCGACGCGATCACCGACGCCCCTGCGTGGGTGCGCAACGCCCGACACGACGTGCTCGCGGCGAACGCGCTGGGGCATGCCCTGTACGCGCCGCTCATGGAGAGCCCCGTCCGGCCCCTGAACACGGCGCGCTTCCTGTTCCTGGACCCCGCCTCCCGCACGTTCTTCCGGGACTGGGAGCGCTCCGCGGACGACGTCACCGGCATGCTCCGCATCGAGGCGGGGCGCCACCCCGGCAACCGGGACCTCAGCGACCTGATCGGCGAGCTCTCCACGCGCAGCACGGAGTTCTCGGTGCGCTGGGCGCGGCACGACGTCCGCTTCCACCGGGCGGGCTCCAAGCGCCTGCACCATCCGGTGGTCGGCGACCTGGACCTGGACTACCTCGCGATGGATCTCGCGGAGCAGGACGATCTGCGGCTCCTGGTCTACACCGCGGCGCCGGGATCGCCCTCCGCGGACGGCCTGCGCATGCTCGCGGCGTGGGCCGCCCGCGGTCCGGAGACCGCAGGCGGCCCGACGGCGGGGGCTCAGGCCTCCGGGGCCTCGGGGATCACCACGTCGAAGTAGGCGTCGCTCGGGGTCTCGGGGTCGGGGCCCCCGCGCACGCCGGTCTCGAGGGCGTCGAGGCGGGAGAGCTCCTGCTCGTCGAGCTCGATCCGGAACGCCTCGAGGTTCTCGCGGATCCGCGAGGGCGTGACGGACTTGGGGATCGCCGAGCGTCCCTGCTGGAGATGCCAGCGGAGCATGACCTGCGCCGGCGTCGCCCCGTGCGCGGCGGCGATCTCCCCGATGGTGGGATCGGCGAGCACGCTGCGGCGGTCCACGCCCCAGCCCGGGTAGAAGGTGATGCCGCCGATCGGCGACCAGGCCTGGGTGAGCACGCCGTGCTCGGCGTCCTTCGCCTGCACCTCCGCCTGCTGGAAGTAGGGGTGCAGCTCGATCTGGTTGACGGACGGGACGACGGCGGCCTGCTCGAGCAGGGCGTCGAGGTGCCCGGGCATGAAGTTGCTGACGCCGATCGCGCGCACCTTCCCGTCCGCGAGCAGCGTCTCGAGCGCCCGGTACGCCTCGCGGGTGCGCTCGAAACGGGTGGGGATCGGCTGGTGGAGGATCAGCAGGTCGAGGGTCTCGACGCCGAGCTTGCCCGTCGCCTTGTCGAAGGCGTGGAGGGTCTCGTCGTCGCCGTAGTCGCTCACCCACACCTTGGTCTCGAGGAACACGTCCTCGCGGTCCACGCCCGAGCGGCGCAGGCCCTCGCCCACCTCGCGCTCGTTGCCGTAGGCGGCGGCAGTGTCGATGTGGCGGTAGCCGGCGCGCAGCGCCGTGTCGACCGCGGCGGCGGTCTCCTCGGGCGGGCTGTGGCTTCGTTCGCTTGGTGGCGGGGTTTTTGCAGCGCTCCGTGGCGGTCTTGTTGCCGCGATCACGCAGGACTGGCTGCAGGTAGGTGTCGCGGTCTGAACCGAGAGGGGTGCGCCCGGTCGGGGCCGTTTGGATCGCTGCCGCTACGTCAGAGTCCGAAGGCTCCGCCGCTGACGAGGATCACGATGCCGAGGCCGATGAGAACGATGGGGAAGAGGATGTGCTCCCAGCGTTCGAGCACTTCGGCGATCGGGGGGCGGGTG
Organism: Brachybacterium horti; assembly: GCF_054777615.1. Lineage (NCBI taxonomy): Bacteria > Bacillati > Actinomycetota > Actinomycetes > Micrococcales > Dermabacteraceae > Brachybacterium > Brachybacterium horti. The sequence goes on along the minus strand of NZ_BAAHAM010000002.1, from coordinate 503,299 downwards.
GCGACGAACTTTGCCAGGGCCACCAGGACCGCGACGAGCGCGAGGAAGACGATGCAGTAGGCGACTGCTGCGAGAGGTTCCACGCTGAGGAAGACAGGGGTGTAGACGCCGATGTTGTCGCCGCCGTTGGCAAGGGTGACGCCTGCGACGGTCCACACGCCGACCTTCTTGCCGGCAACCTTGGCCTCGTCGTCATCGTCGTCATCGTCTCCGCGCCAGGCCTGCCATGCGGCCCAGAGGCCGAGGCCCAGAGGGATGAGACCGAAGTACGGGATGGCTGCCGAGGGCAGGAATGCTCCGGCGCCGATGGTCACCAGGACCGCGGCACCGAGGATGCCGGCGAATCCGAGGTACTGGCCGGCCAGAATGCGGGCGGTAGTGCCGCGCTGGCCTGCCCCTCGCGCGAAGAAGAGGGAGAGCACGATGATGTCGTCGATGTTGGTCGCTGCGAACAGGCCCATCGCCTGCAAGACCGAGGTGAGGATCATGCGCCCTCCCCAGCTGCGTCGCATCCGGGAAGCGAGCAGGCGGGATCGATGCACGGGGCGTCTTCGTCCACTGCCAGGGTGGCATCGACCAGTGCCGTCAGCGCCTGCGCCAGGTGCGAATCGGCGATCTCATATCGTGTCCGACGACCCTCGGGCTCGGAGACGACGATCCCGCAATCGCGCAGGCATGCCAGGTGGTTGGACACGTTCGGGCGTGTCAGGTCCAGATCTCGGGCCAGTTCCGCCGGGTAAGCGGGATGGTCGAGCAGGGTCAAGATGATCCGGGATCGAGTGGGGTCGGCCAGTGCACGACCCAGGCGGTTCATCACGTCGAGACGCGAAGCAATAGTCAGCATGGACTGAACTATACAGCGCGCACTGAACACTCGGTCACAGGCGTCAGCCCAGATCGCATGCCCGTAAGGGGAACCCTCACCGGACACCACCGCTACTGATCGAGAGGAACGACGGCACGCCTGGCGGGCTGTCCCGTAAGACCCGTCCGGTGAACTGTCCGGTGAAGGGAGGCTATATGACACACTGGGGAGCATGTCCCCCTTGAAGGTCGGCTATGCCCGAGTCTCCACCGACGAGCAGGACCTGACCGCGCAGCGTGACGGACTCGCGGCGTTCGGCGTCGATCCCAAGCGCATCTACGTCGATCACGGGCTCACGGGCCGCAACGCCGACCGTGAGGGCCTGCGGCAGGCGCTGGCTGCCTGTCGGGACGGCGATACGTTCGTGGTCACCAAGCTCGATCGGCTGGCGCGTTCAGTCCGTGATGCCCACCAGATCGCCGACGACCTCGCGGCGCGGGAAGTGAAGCTGAGCATCGCCGGATCGGTGTACGACCCGACCGACCCGATGGGGAAACTGTTGTTCAACGTGCTGGCGATGGTCGCCGAGTTCGAAGCCGACCTCATCCGTGCCCGCACCCGCGAGGGGATGAAGGTCGCCAAGGCCAAGGGCCGGCTGCGCGGGAAGTCACCGAAACTCACCCCCCGGCAAGAAGCTCACCTCGTCCAGCTACATGCTGCCGACGAGCACACCGTGGGCGAGCTGGCCGAGCTGTTCAGCGTGGGCCGCTCCACGGTCTACCGCGCCCTTCAGCGCGCCGAGCGCGGGCGCGAGAACGTCGTGCAGTAGGTGCGTCGTGGACGCTCGAGCGCGGTGGCGAATCCTCAGGCTCCACGTCGAGGACCAGGTGCCCCTCGCGCGCTTAGCTCGCGAGACCGATGTAGGGCTGCGGACCCTGGAGCGCTGGCACGCCCGCTACCGCGCCGACGGCTACGCCGGACCGGAGACAGCCTCACGGGCGGACGCCGGCTCCCGCCGCCTTCCGCCCGACCTCGTCGACCTGATCGAGGGCCTGGCACTGAGCAAGCCGCGGCCGGCCATCGCCACGATCCATCGCAAAGTCACGGGCATCTGCGCCGCCCGGAGGTGGCCGGTCCCCTCCTACTCGGTGGTGTGGGACATCGTGCGGACCCTGGATCCCGGCATGGTCACCCTCGCCCTGGAGGGCGCAGCGTCCTACCGCGACAAGCACGAGCTGGTGCTACGCCGGCAAGCAGAGCTGCCCAACGCGATGTGGCAATCCGATCACACCATGCTCGACATCCTGGTGGTGGGCACCGACGGCAAGCCCGCACGGCCATGGCTAACAACGATCCTCGACGACTGCTCCCGGGCGGTCTGCGGCTACACAGTCTTCGTGGGCGCACCGTCGGCGATGAACACCGCCCTGGCGCTGCGCCAAGCGATCTGGCACAAGACCGACCCGGCCTGGCCGATGTGCGGCCTGCCCGACGTGCTCTACGTCGACCACGGCAGCGACTTCACCAGTGACCAGCTCGCCCACACCGCCGTCGACCTCCACATCCGACTGATCCACTCCACCGTCGCCCGACCCCAGGGACGGGGCAAGATCGAGCGGTTCTTCGGCACCATCAACACCGAGCTACTCGCCACCCTGCCCGGACTCATCACCGAAGGGCACCCCTGGCCGACACCGAAACTGTCCCTGGCCGCCCTCGATAGCGCCCTGGAGGCGTTCGTGGCCACCTACAACGACCGCACGCACAGCGAGCTCGGAACCTCCCCGCGCAGCGCGTGGATCGCCGATGGCTGGCTGCCCCGAATGCCCGAGAGCCTGGAAGACCTCGACAGACTGCTGTTAACCGTCGCCAAGACCCGCGTCGTGCGCCGCGATGGCATCCGCTTCCAGGGCCTGCGCTACGTCTCGCCAACTCTGGCCGGCTACGTCGGACGCTCGGTCGTGATCCGCTACGACCCCCGCGACATCACCGAGATCCGCGTCTTCGATCACGACGAATTCGTCTGCAAGGCCGTCAACCAAGAGCACCACGACCAGAAGGTCAGCCTCAAGGAGATCCAGGCCGCGCGCAACGCCCGCCGCCGGGCGCTGCGAGCCGGCATCAACGAACGCATCGCCCTCGTGGCCGCACCTACCGAGACGCCACGGATCACCGAAGCACCGGCTCCGGCGCCGAGGTCGGCGTTGAAGATCTACAAGGAGGACCTCAGGTGAGCCAGCGCTTCATCGTCACCAAGGAGCACCGCCGCTTCACCGAGTTCGCCGACGCCGTGCGCCGCGGGCACACCATCGGTTTGTGCTTCGGATCAGCCGGCGTAGGAAAGACACTCTCCGCACGCCGCTACGCACACTACGAGAAGGCTCATGACCTGCTGACCTACTGGGGGCCGCGCTCCGACAACGACGCCAAGATCTACGCCGCCTTGAACCGGAGCCGCACCGTGCTCTACACCCCCAGCGTGCTGACCACCCCGCGGACCCTGAAGGACGAGCTGACCCAAGCCATCACCCGCACCAACATGTGCATCGAGCAGCACCTCGTACCTCCCGGCACGGCCACTCCCGAGGCCTGGGGATGGCGACACGGCAGGAACTACGTGGAGCTGATCATCGTCGACGAGGCCGAACGACTGCGTCCCGCCGCGCTGGAACTGCTGCGCGATCGCTACGACCGCGACGGCATCGCCCTGATCCTGATCGGCATGCCCGGCCTGGAGAAGCAGTTCAGCCACTACCCCAGTTCTACAGCCGAGTCGGCTTCGCCCACCAGTACCGGCCCCTGGGACAAGACGAACTGCTGTTCGTCCTCGAGCGACACTGGCGATCCCTCGGCAAGACCCTCGACCCCGACGACTTCACCGACGCCCAAGCCATCGCAGCCATCGCACGGATCACCCGCGGCAACTTCCGGCTCCTCGAACGCCTCTTCCCCCAGATCCAGCGGGTCCTGAAGATCAACGAACTCGACACCATCACCAACGACGTCATCGAAGCCGCACAGAGCACCCTGGTCATCGGTGTCACCTGACCCCGCCACGAAGCGACCGAAGAACCCCGCCATTCAGCAGACGAAGTCACACCGTCAGCCGCGGTCTTCTTCCCACTCCCGTGGGTCTCGAGCCACTGTCGCAGCGTGCCTCGGACGATCCCGAGGTCCTCCGCGATACCGCGGAGCGTCGCTCCCGGTGTCGACTCGTACAGGTCAACCGCCTGCTGGCGAAACTCTTCGGAGTAGTTCTTCCTGGCCATGGTTCATGATCTCGCTTCCCCAGCAGATGCTGGAATCAGCGTGTCCACGAACAAGGGTCAGGCCCCCACCACCACCGGCGAGTTTTCTCAACGCCACCCTGAACCGGCCCAACCACACAGCGAGGATTCAGCCTCCGTGCCGCCACAGCTACCGGCGAGATGAGGTCGGCGCGGCGTGCTCCGGTCACTGCCAGGACGATGGCGGCGATAGTGAGCACGGCGGCGGTGCCGGTGAAAACACCGCGCCGAGACCGACTACACTGAAGGCCAGCAGCAAGGGTGCCCGATGCAGAACAGGCGCACTGCTGCACCAGTACCGAGGACCAGGCGTCCCCGGCGCTCCGGCCCGGGCCTCGGATTGGGCCAGTGGATACGAGGGATCTCAGGCGCAGCAGGACGTCGGCATCTGGTTGCGGAAGAGGCCGGCGACGATGCGCAGACTCTCCGCCATGGTCAGGTACGGCGCCCAGGTGTCGGCCAGATCATCAACGGTCATGCCGGCCTTGATGGCGTAGGTGGCCGCCAGCATGATCTCCCCGGCGCCGTCGGCCAGAGCGTGCACGCCCAGCACCTTGCCGGTCGTGGCGTCAACTACGAGCTTCACCGCGCCCCTGGTGTCGTGCTGGACCAACGCCCGAGGGACGTCGGATAGGCCCAGGACCCGGCAGTCGCACACGTACCCGCGGGCGAGGGCCTCGTCCTCTGTCAGCCCTGCCGAGGCCAGCTGGGGCCTGGTGAACACGACCGCAGGCAGACCGGTGTAGTCCACGCGTGCGGGCGTGGCCCGACCGTCGTCGGCAAGTGCGTTGAGCGCGGCGGCCCGACCGCCGGCGGCGGCTACGTAGACGTACTGAGGAGCCCCCGAGACGTCACCGGCGGCGTAGATGCGCGGGTTGGAGGTGCGCTGGGACTCGTCGACCACGACGAAGCCCCGCTCGTCCACGTCCACCGCGGCAGCGGCCAGGTCCAGGCCGTCGGTGCGCGCGAAGCGCCCGGTGGCCACCAACAGCCGTGCTCCGCGGACCTGCGCGCCGGAGGCGGTGCTCACCACGACGTCCTGTCCATGAGGACCGATGCCGGTGGCCACCGCGGTCGCGTGCTCCTCGACCACCGTGATGCCATCGTCGGCGAAAACCTCCCGAAGCCCCTGGGCCAGCTCCGGCTCGGCGTGGGGCGCCAGACGCCCGACCACCGACACCCGGGCACCGAGGTGGGCGAACAGCTGGGCCTGCTCCATCCCGACATAGCCGCCACCGATGACGACCAGGGACTTGGGCAGCTCGGTGAGCTCCATCGCCGTGGTCGAGGTCAGCCAGTCCACGGACTCAAGGCCGGCCACGTCCGGGACGGCGGGGGTGGAGCCGGTGGCGATCAGGTAGGCCCGGGCCCGCAGCACCGCGCCGTCGACGGCCATGGTGTCCTTGTTCAGGAAGGCGGCCTGGCCCGAGCGGACCTCGAAGCCGTAGGCGGCGGCTACGTCGGCGTACTTCGCCTCGCGCAGGCTCTCGATCAGGCCATCCTTCTGCGCCACTAGGGCGCCCAGATCCACCGGTCCGGCTGACGTCGGGACGCCTGCGAAGGGGTTGGTCAGCGCGGCGTGCCGCGCTCCGGCGGCCGCCAGCAGCGTCTTGGACGGCACACAGCCGATGTTCACGCACGTGCCGCCGAGGACGCCGCGTTCGATCAACACCACACTCTTGCCGGCCTGGCTGGCCACGATCGCCGCCGACATGGCCGCGCCTCCTGACCCGATCACGGCCAAATCGACGTCGTAGTCCTCACCCATATCGCACATCTCCTTTGCGTTGCACGTCTCCAGTGACCAGAATGGACCTTCCAGTGCAGGGAAAGGTCAAGATGAACGTGGAAGCCGTTCGAGCAAGGAGGCGCCGTGCGGATTGGTGAGCTGGCCGAGGCCAGCGGCACCACAACCAAGACGCTGCGCTTCTACGAAGAAGCCGGGCTGCTGCCCGCACCGGACCGAACCGCCAACGGCTACCGCGACTACGCCGCTGAAGCCCTGGCGCGCCTGGGCTTCATCCGCCGCAGCCGCACCGCTGGGTTCACTCTGGCCCAAATCCGCGAGGTCCTCGACATCCGCGACGCCGGGGTCGCACCCTGCCGGCACGTGCAAGATCTGCTCGAGACCCGCCTGGACGACCTGGACCGCCAAATCGCCGACCTACAGGCACTGCGACACACCGTCGCCCAACTCAGCGACGCTGCCGCCACGGTCGACCCGACCAACTGCGACGCCACGACCATCTGCCGCTACCTGTGATCCGCACGGTCCCGAACCTGGCTGGCGCAGTGCCCACCGCTTGGTGCCGAACAGCGTCCCGGGGACCGATCGACCCGGCCCCGCTGGCCATCGCTCGTCAGTGAGACCGCCACGAAGCGACCGAAGAACCCCGCCAATTAGCGGACGGAGTCACAGGCGGGCTCTGGAAGACGCCCAGTCCGATCGGCGGCATGGACACGCCGTTGTTCAGGACGAGATCGGGGATCGGTGCGGTCATGTGCTGCTCCTTCGTCGGTGGTCGGATCCCATCCGACCAGCATCGCAGAGCGCGTGGGAGTCCCTGTCGTTCCGGGGAACGGCAGTACCTCTCACGCGCGGGGCTGGGCATGCGGCCGGCCCCGGTCCTCGAGGGGACCGGGGCCGGCTGATCAGCAGCAGGGGGAGGCGGAGGGGGTCAGCCCTCGGTGCCGACGCGGGTGCCCACGTGGGCGCCCTCGGGGACGGTGCCGCCCTCCTCGCCGAGCACGGCCGCACCCACCACGGAGACGTCGGCGCCGAAGGTCCAGTCGCCCTGCACGTCGAGGCTCGTCGCCTCCTTGAGGGAGGGGACGCCCTGCGGGAAGCGCAGCTCGAAGTCGCCGATGAGCTTGTACGGCTCGGAGGTCAGCGACACCCCGGGGACCCTGTCGACCTTCTGCACGAGCGCGCGGCGCTCGTCGAGGTCGTAGACGTCCGAGCGGACGAGCAGCAGGTCGCTCGTCGCCTTCACGGGCAGGAAGCGGTCGCGGCCCACGACGATCGCGGTCGCCCCGTCGAACACCTCGATCGCGGCGCCCATCGCGGACTCGATCTGGTAGACGGGCGTCGAGGTCTTGTCGCCGGGGTCGACCGTCTTCTCGTTGCGGATGAGCGGGAGGCCCATGACGCCGTCGCGCTCCTTGAGGATCGCGTCGAGCTTCTCGAGGTCCCACCACAGGTTGTTGGTGTGGAAGAACGGGTGACGGTGCTCGTCGGTGAAGTAGTCCATCTCCTCCGGCGGGGTCTGCGCGGTGTCGCGCAGGATGAGCCGGCCGTCGGAGCGGCGCACGGCGAGGTGGCCGCCCTTGCGGTCCGCGGGGGTGCGGCGGCACAGCTCGGCGGCGTAGGGGGCGCCGGTCGAGGCGAACCAGCCGGCGAGGACGGGGCTCGGGACGGTGCCGAGGTTGTCGGAGTTGGAGACGGAGGCGTACGTGAAGCCGGCGTCGAGCAGCTGCTGGAGCAGGCCGGAGGTCTGCAGGGCGGTGTAGATGTCGCCGTGGCCGGGCGGGCACCACTCGAGATCGGGATCGGCGTCCCAGGTGACGGGCTGGAGGCCGTCCACCGTCAGCTTGGGCTCCATGTTCTGCAGGAAGTCCAACGGCAGGTCGCCCACGGGGAGGTCGGGGTGCTTCGCGAGCACCTCGAGGGTGTCCTCGCGGGTGCGGAAGGAGTTCATGAACACGAGCGGCAGGCGGGAGCCGGTGGCGCGGCGGGCGGCGAGGACCTGCTCGACGATGAGGTCGAGGAAGCTCTTCCCGTCCCGCACGGGCAGCAGGGACTTCGCGCGGTCCATGCCCATCGAGGTGCCGAGGCCGCCGTTGAGGTTGATGACGACGAGCTGGTCGAAGGCGCTCTTCGCCTGCGCCGGGTCGATGGTCACGTCCTCGAGGCGGGGCGGGTCGAGGTAGGGCTCGATGGTGTCCTCGGGGATGGACCCGGTGACGCCCTCCTCGAGCTGACCGTAGTAGTGGGAGAAGACGTCGATCGCCGTCTGCGCCACGCCGGCGTCGGCCATCTTCCGCTGTGCGGCCTGGAGTCCTTCGTTGCTCATGTGCACCAGCGTATCCGGAGGGGGCCCGCTCCTCCTCCCCCGACCCGCGCCCGGTGCTCGACTGGTCGCGGAGCCGGGCGGGAGTCCTCCCGCGGCCGCTGCTCGAGGAGGAGCGATGACCGCCACCGATCCGGCCCCCGCCTCAGCCGGCCTCCCGCCCCTCGTGGAGGGGGCAGCGGGGTCGAGATCGGGGGTCCGACCCCCGCGCGGATGATCCTCACGCGCGACGGCCCGTGCGAGGCCGGGCACACGCGCGACGGCCCGTGCGAGGCCGGGCAGCCTCCCGCACAGGAGCCGGTGAGGACCTGGGCAGGTCCCGGGGAGGAGCTGGGGAGCTCCTGCGCGGCCAGGGGCGCCCGGCGGCTCCGCCCTCCCCTAGAATCGGTCCCCATGAGCACAGTCCTGTCCGCGGTCGCCTGGCCGTACGCCAACGGTCCCCGCCACATCGGCCACGTCGCCGGCTTCGGCGTCCCCTCCGACGTCTTCTCGCGCTACATGCGGATGGCCGGCCACGACGTGCTCATGGTCTCCGGCACGGACGAGCACGGGACCCCGATCCTCGTCGCGGCGGACGCCGAGGGCGTCACCGCCCGCGAGCTCGCGGACCGCAACAACCGGGTGATCGTCGAGGACCTCGTCGCCCTGGGCCTGTCCTACGACCTCTTCACCCGCACCACGACCCGGAACCACTACCAGGTGGTCCAGGACATGTTCGTGAGCGTGCGGGACAACGGCTACATGATCGAGCAGACGGGCCACGGCGCGATCTCGCCGTCGACCGGTCGCACGCTGCCGGACCGCTACATCGAGGGCACCTGCCCGATCTGCGGGGCGCCGGGCGCGCGCGGCGACCAGTGCGACACCTGCGGCAACCAGCTCGACCCGACGGACCTCATCGACCCCGTCTCCCGCATCAACGGCGAGACCCCGGAGTTCGTGGAGACCACGCACTGGTACCTCGACCTGCCCGCCCTCGCCGGCGAGCTGGGCCGCTGGCTCGACGAGCGGGAGGCGACCGGGCTGTGGCGCCCCAACGTCATCCGCTTCAGCCAGAACATCCTCAAGGACATCCGCCCCCGCGCGATGACCCGCGACATCGACTGGGGCATCCCGGTCCCGGGCTGGGAGGACCAGCCCACCAAGCGCCTGTACGTGTGGTTCGATGCCGTGATCGGCTACCTCTCCGCCTCCATCGAGTGGGCGCGGCGCAGCGGCGACGCCGACGCGTGGCGGAAGTGGTGGAACGACCCCGAGGCGCTCACCTACTACTTCATGGGCAAGGACAACATCGTCTTCCACTCCCAGATCTGGCCGGCGGAGATGCTCGCCCAGAACGGGAAGGGCGATCGCGGAGGCGAGCCGGGCCGGTTCGGTGAGCTGAACCTGCCCACCGAGGTGGTCTCCTCCGAGTTCCTCACGATGGAGGGCCGGAAGTTCTCGAGCTCGAAGAACATCGTCATCTACGTGCGCGACGTGCTCTCCCGCTACCAGCCCGACGCGCTGCGCTACTTCATCTCCGCCGCCGGCCCCGAGAACCAGGACGCGGACTTCACGTGGTCCGAGTTCGTCTCCCGCACGAACAACGAGCTCGTCGCCGGCTGGGGCAACCTCGTGAACCGCACCGCGGCGATGATCGCCAAGAACGTGGGCGAGATCCCGGAGGCCGGAGAGCTCGAGGAGATCGACCGCGCTCTGCTCGAGCAGATCGAGGCGGGCTTCGAGACGGTGGGCTCGCTCATCGCCGCGCACCGCCAGCGGGCCGCGATCGCCGAGGCCATGCGCCTGGTGGGCGAGGCGAACCGCTACGTCTCCGAGACGGAGCCCTTCAAGCTCAAGGCCGAGGAGCAGCGCCCGCGCCTGCTCACGGTCCTGCACGTGCTCGCTCAGGCCGTCACGGACCTCAACACGATGCTCGCGCCGTTCCTGCCCTTCTCCGCGAATGCGGTGGAGAAGGCACTGGGCGGGGAGCTGGAGATCGCGCCGCTGCCGCAGCTGCAGGAGGTCGAGGATCTCGACGGCGGTCCCGCGTACCCGATCATCACGGGCGACTACACGGGCGTCCCCGCATGGGGGCACCGCGAGGTCGTCACCGGCCGGCCGGTCGCGAAGCCCACGCCGATCTTCACGAAGCTCGACCCGAAGATCGTGGACGAGGAGCTGGACCGGCTCGGCACCGACTGACAGGTCACCCGGCTTCTCCTGGACCTCCGACGGCTCCTTGCTCTCACTTTCTGAGAAACGGTGAGCAAGGAGCCGTCGTGGTTGAACTTCCCCCGCTCGCGGTCCCCCCTCCCGCTCCCGCTCCCGGCGGATCTCGCGACCGACGTCGCCGACGCCGAGGCGGCGCTTGTCGGCCTGGACCGCGAGACCGCGGCCGCGCTCGCCCTCGCCGTCCGCCTCGACCTCACGGCGGTGCCTGGACATCCACCGCGCCCTGCTGGGCGACGACGCCGTCCACGGCCAGGACGCCGGCCGCCTACGCGAGCAGCTCGTCTGGGTGGGACGCAGGGCGAGCTCACCGGTCGGGGCGGGCTTCGTCGCCCCCGAGGCCGAGGACGTGCCCGCGGCGATGGAGGACCTCCTCGACTTCGTCGCCCGCACGGACCTGCCTCCCCTGCTGCACGCGGCCCTCGCCCATGCCCAGTTCGAGACGATCCACCCGTTCACCGACGGCAACGGCCGCACCGGGCGGGCGCTCGTGCACGCCATGCTGCGCGGGACCGGCCTCCTGCGCACCGTGACCGCGCCGGTCTCCGCGGGGCTGCTGCGGGACGTGACCGGCTGCACCGCGGTGGCGACGCCGCCCTCCGCCGCGAGGTCGAGCAGGATCCTCGACTCGCACCGGCCGCGGCGCCGTGGGACGATCGCCCCATGAGCCAGCGATGCGATCAGTGCCGGAGCAAGATCCGCGGGACCCCGCACCGCACCTACACGGGCAGGATCCTCTGCGAACGCTGCAACGACCGCCTCACCGGCGCGACGGCCGGCGCGATCGTGGGCGGCGGCCTCCCGAACATGATCTCCACCGCCGGCTGGTACCAGCGGGCGAAGAAGGCCATGCGCCCGAGGAGCCGCAGCTGAGCCGTCTCCGGGCCCGGACCATCACGTCCTCCCCGAGCTCGCGCGTCCCCTCCTGACGATGACGCACGACGGCCGCGCACCCGGAGGGCTGCGCGGCCGTCGAGGGACCGGGGCGAAGGCTCGGTCAGGAGGTGGGGGTCAGTGCCCGTGGCTCCCTGCGGGCATGTCCTCGGACTCCTCCGGCTTGCGGACGAGCCAGGCGAGGACCACCGGGACCAGCGCGATGAAGGCGGCCACGAGGAACGCCGCGCGCGCGCCCGGGGCGCCGGCCGCGGCGGTCGCCAGGCCGTCCTGCTCCCCCGTGTGGAGGATGCTCGAGTACAGGCCGATGAGCACGGCGACGCCGGCGGCGCCGCCCACCTGCTGCAGCGTGTTCAGCGCGGCGGAGCCGTGCGAGTACAGCCGCGGCACGAGCGAGCCGAGCGAGGCGGAGAACAGCGGCGTGAAGGACATCGCGAGACCCACGCTCATGACCGACTGCACGACCATCAGCACCGGCCACGGGGTCGTCTCCGTGACGGTCGCGTAGTAGAACAGCGATCCCGCGATCATGATCGTGCCGGGCACGAGCAGCGTGCGCGGCCCGCGCGCGTCGTAGATGCGTCCCATGACGGGGCCCAGCAGGCCCATGAGGATCGAGCCCGGCATGAGGATCAGCCCGGACAGCAGCGCGTCGAGACCGGCGACGTTCTGCAGGTACTGCGGCAGCAGGGTCAGCGTGCCGAACATGGCCATCGCGATGACCGCCATGATCACGACGGAGATCGTGAAGTTCCGCGAGAGGAACACGCGCAGGTCCAGGAGGGCCGCGTCCTTGCGCTGCAGGGTGAGCTGGCGCCAGGCGAAGCCCCCGAGGATCACGATGCCGAGGGCCAGCAGGATCCCGCCGGAGGTCTGCGCCGTGGTGCCCGGGATGACCCCGGTGGCGGAGCCCTCCGCGGAGTGGGAGCCGAACAGGCTCAGGCCGTAGACGATGCCGCCGAAGCCGCCGGCGGAGAGCACGATGGAGAGCACGTCGATCGGGGCCTTCGTGGTCTCGCCGAGGTTCGTCATCCACTTCGCGCCGAGCAGCAGGGCGATGATCGCGATCGGGAGCACGATGCCGAACAGCCAGCGCCAGCCGAGCGTGTCCAGCACGAGGCCGGAGAGCGAGGGGCCGATCGCCGGGGCGAGCGAGATGACCATGCCCACGCGGCCCATCATGCGGCCGCGGATGTGCGCGGGGACGACGTTCATCATGGTCGTCATCAGCAGCGGCATCATGACCCCGGTGCCGACGGCCTGGATGACGCGCCCGCCGAGCAGCATCGGGAAGCCGTTCGCGAGCAGGCTCACGAGGGTGCCCAGCGTGAACGCGCTGATCGCGGCGAGGAACACCTGGCGCGTGGTGAAGCGCACCAGGAGGAAGCCGGTGGTCGGGATGACCACGGCCATCGTGAGCATGAAGGCGCTCGTGAGCCACTGGCCGAGCTCCGGCGGCAGGCCCAGATCCACGTTCAGGTGCGGGATCGCGATGCCCATCGTGGTCTCGTTGAGGATCGCCACGAACGCGGCGACCAGGAGCAGCCAGATGACGCGCATGCCCTGCGGGTCGATCTCCGGCTGCGCGGCGCGCGCGGCGGTGGTGTCGGTGGTGGTCATGCGTCTCCTGCAGGGGAGCGGACGGCCGTCGGTGGGTGACGGCGATTCGAGGCGGACGGGAAGAGGGGCGGCTGCCGAGGAGGAGGCGGGCGCGGGTGCGGCCGGGCGGTCGGCACGACCGCGGCCGGGGACGGCTACGGGAGATCGCAACGACGTCCCGCGGAGGACTATTCCCGGGACGGGGCCTTTCCGCCAGGCTTTTCGTGCACGTCTCCCGCGAGGGTGACCAGCAGGGCGCCGACCGCCGCGCGCCCCGCGCGGTTCGCTCCGATCGTCGACGCGCTCGGACCGTAGCCCAGGAGGTGGATCCGGGGATCCGCGGCGACCGCGGTGCCCTGCATCCGGATGCCGCCCGCGGGGCCGTGGAGGTGGAGGGGGCGAAGATGGCGCAGCTCGTGGCGGAAGCCGGTCGCCCAGAGGATGACGTCGACGTCGCGCCGTCGGCCGTCGGCCTCGAGGACGCCGTCGGGGAGGATCCGCGTGAACATCTCGTGGCGCTGCAGCAGGCCCCGGTCGGCGGCGGCGCGCAGGGCGGGCGTCCAGGCGAGGCCGGTCGCCGAGACGACGCTGCGCACGGGGAGCCCCGCCTCCACCCGCTCGGCGACGCCGGCGACGGCGAGCCGGCCGGCCTCCTCGGTGAAGGGCTCGTCCCGGAAGACGGACTCCCGTCGCGTGTACCAGGTGGTCTCCGCCACCCCTTCGAGGTCCAGCAGGAAGCCGAGCGCGCTGATCCCGCCGCCGACCACCGCGATGCGGAGGCCGGCGAGGTCCGCGGCACGGATGTACTCGGCCGTGTGGAGGGTGCGGCCCCGGAAGTCGCGGGCTCCGGGCACTGCGGGGACGAAAGGACGGGTCCAGGTGCCGGTCGCGTTCAGCAGGGCGCGGGTGCGCAGCGGCGCGGGGGCCGTCCCGCCATCGGTCCGCTCGGCGTGCACGCGCAGCAGCGGCAGTCCGGTCGCCGGGTCAGGGGGTGAGGTGCGGTCGTCCGCGACGCGGGTGACGCGGACGGGGCGCAGGATCGGCAGCGGGTTCCGTCCTTCGAAGCGGGCGAAGTAGTCGGGGACGGCGCGGCTCGCGGGCTCCTCGGGGACGGGCTCGACAGGCGGCATTCCCGGCAGCTCACGGATCCCGTTGACCGTGGCCATGGTCAGCGCGTCCCAGCGGTGGCGCCAGGCGCCGCCCGGGCCCTCCTCGGCATCGAGCACCACGACGGCCGGTCCCCCGGAGGGCGCACCCTCGATCGGTGACGGCGCTCCCGGGGCGTGGGCGCCGCGGCGCAGGAGGTGGTGCACCGCGGAGAGCCCGGCCTGCCCTGCCCCGATCACGACGGCGTCGAGGACGCCGACCGCGTCGGCGACGCGGGACTCGCCCGGGCGGGCGGTGCTGGCGGGAGCGCTCATGACGCGGTCAACCGGCGTCGGCCCGATCGTGTTCCCCGGGGCGACGGGGCTCACGCCGGCCGGCGCGCCGACGGGAGCGCTCAGACGGCGGCGGTCTCGGTCGCGGCGGACGCGGCAGCGGTGACCTCGGGGGCGAGGCGGCGCACCGCGGCGAGCCCCCGCTGCAGATCCGTCCAGAGGTCCTCGAGGTCCTCGAGCCCGGCGCTCAGGCGCACGGTGCCCGGGGTGACGCCGCAGATGCCCCGCTGGGCCTCGGTGAGGTGGGAGTGCGTGGTGGTGCCCGGGTGGCACACGAGCGAGCGGACGTCGCCGATGTTCACGGCGATGGTCCACAGCTCGAGAGCGTCGGTGAAGGCGCGGGCGCCCGCCTCCCCCGCCGGCAGGTCCACGGAGAACACACCCGCGGTCCCGAGCGGGAAGTCGCGCTCGGCGATCGCACGGTCCTCGCGGTGGGGGAGCTGCGGGTGGTTGACGCGGAGCACGCCGGGCTCGGCGTCGAGCCGCTCGGCGAGGGTGCGCGCGGTGCTGCTGATCGCCCGCATGCGCAGGTCGAGGGTCTCGATGCCGAGCAACACCTGCTGGGCGCTCGAGGCGGGCAGGGTCGCCCCGAAGTCGGTCATGTACTTGGCGCGGGCGAAGGCGAGGAGCCCGGAGCGTCCGTGCTCGTACTCGCGGGAGAAGGTCACGCCGAAGCGTGCGTTGCGGGTGGTCAGGCGCGGCCAGCGCTCCGGACATCGGCGCGGGTCGAACCGGCCCGTGTCGACGATCAGCCCGGCGAGCGTGGTGCCGTGCCCTGCGAGGTACTTCGTGGCGGAGTGGACGACGACGTCGGCCCCGTGGTCGCCGGGCCGGTACAGGGCGGGGCTCGCGAGCGTCGAGTCGACGACGACGGGGACGTCCCGCTCGTGGGCGATCCGGGCGATCGCGGGGAGGTCGACGAGCTCGCCCCCGGGGTTGGCGATCGACTCCACGAGCACCGCGCGGGTGTCCTCCTCGATCGCCCCGGCGACGGCGCCCGGGTCCCAAGGGTCCACGACGGTCGTGCGCACACCGAGATCGGCGAGCGTGTCGTCGAGGAACTCGGTGGTGCCTCCGTACAGGCGCTGCGAGGCGACGACGTGGGTGCCGGGGGCGAGCAGCGCGCACAGCGCGATCGTCACCGCCGCCTGGCCGCTCGCCACCGCGATCGCGTCGGTGCCGCCCTCGAGGGCGGAGATCCGCTCCTCGAGCACGGCCGTCGTCGGGTTGCCGGAGCGGGAGTAGGCGTAGCCGTCGCTGCGGCGGGCGAAGAGGTTCTTGAGCGAGTCGTGGTCGGGGTGCGCGTAGGCGCTCGTCGCGTAGATGGGCGGGTTGACGGCGCGGTGCGCGTCCTCGGCTCGCCACCCGGCGTGGATTGCGGCTGTGCTCATGGTGTCCTCCCGTGCGTCGCTGTGGGTCCACCGTGGCGCACGGGAGGGGCAGGGGCGAAGGTTCGTGACGAACTGTGGCGCCACCTGCCGGGGAGGAGCGGGAGGCTCAGGAGTCGATCGCGCCGATCGGCTCGCGCTTCTCCGCCTGGAACTGGTCCTCCACCCGTCCCAGCGCCCAGTACGCGGAGATCGAGAGCTGCTCCTTGGGGACGCCCCGCTCGGACACGAGCAGGCGACGCAGCGACTTCGTGAGGCCCCGCTCGGCGTGGCAGAACACCTGCAGGCCGCTGACGTCGGAGAGGTCGAGGGCGGCCGCCTCGGCGAGCAGCTGCTCGCGCTCCCCCACCACCCAGCGCAGCTCGACGCCGGCGGGGTGCGGGATGTCGAGCGCGTCGTCGGCGTGGTCGAGGTGCACCAGGGCGGTGCCCGTCGCGTGCGCCGGCAGCGACTCGAGGGCGGCGGCGACGGCGGGGAGCGCCGCGTGGTCCCCGAGGAGGAGGTGGCGGGCGGCATCGGGGTCGGGCGTGTAGGCGCCGCCTGCACCGCTGAGGGCGATGCGGTCCCCGGGGAGCGCCTCGTCCGCCCAGCGCGCGGCGACGCCGGCGATGCGGGTGCCGCCGTCGGCGTCCTCCTCGGCGTGGAGGACGACGTCGAGGTCGAGGGCCTGCTCGGCGTCGTGCCAGCGGCGCACCGTGTAGGTGCGGCGCACGGGGAGCTTCTCCGGGGCGGCCTCGCGGATCGCGTCGAGGTCGTAGGGCGGGGTCAGCCCGGAGGAGGGATCCGCGAGCAGGAGCTTCACGTAGGAGTCGGTGTGCTCGTTGCGGCGCAGGAGCCCGAACTGCTCACCGCCGAGACGGATCCGCAGGAGTCGCGGGGAGATCCTGGTCTTGGCCTGCACCTCGAGCACCGCCTGCACCCGCTGGGGGCGCTTCTGCGGGGCGGGGGCGGCGGTCGCGGTGCTCGTTCTGTCCATGCCCGCCAGATTACGCGCAGAACTTGTGACGAAAAACAGCTGTCCAGCAGGCGGTGCCGCGGGACCGCCGTCCCCGCACGGCGCGGCGGCCCCGGATACCGTGGGCCCATGAGCGCCGCGCCCCGTCCGCACGAGCACGACGTCGTCGTCGTCGGCAGCGGGCCCAACGGCCTCGCCGCCGCCGTCACCCTCGCCCGCGCCGGGCTGGAGGTGCTCGTCCTCGAGGCGACCTCCACCCTCGGCGGCGGGTCCCGCACCGAGGACCTCGGTCTCGCACCGGGCGTCCGCCACGACCTCTGCTCCGCCGTGCACCCGCTCGCCCTCGCGAGCCCCTTCCTGCAGCGCTTCGACCTCCCCGCGCGCGGCGTGGACCTGCGCGTCCCCGAGGCCTCCTACGCCCAGGTGATCGGGACGGAGCGCTCGGCCGTCGCCTGGCACGACCTCGACCGCACCGTCGAGGGGCTCGGGGCGGACGGCCCCGCCTGGGGCAGGAGCGTCGGCGCGCTGGCCGCCCACGCAGGGACCGTCGTCGATCTCGCGCTCGGGGACAAGCGCTCCGTCCCGCCCTCCCTGCTCTCCCCCGGCGGCGTGGTCACGGCGGCCCGGTTCGGCGCGCTCCTCGGGCTCCAGGGCACCCCGCTCTGGGACCGGCCGCTGCGCACCGAGCGCGGCCGGGCCCTCCTCGCCGGGGTCGCCGCCCACGCGATCGGGCCGCTGCCCGGCCTCGCCCCCGCCGCGACCTCCCTCCTGCTCGCCTCGCTGGGCCACGCGGGCGGCTGGCCCGTCCCCGTGGGCGGCTCCCAGGCCATCGCCGACGCCCTGCTCGCGGACCTGCGCGCGCACGGCGGCCGGATACGCACCGGCGAGCGGGTGCGCACCTGGAGGGACGTGCCGCCCGCGCGAGCGGTGCTGCTGGACACGACGGCGCCCGCCGCGGCCGGGATCCTCGCGAACCGCCTGCCCGGCCGGCTCGAGCGCTCCCTGCGACGGTTCCGGCACGGGGACGCCGCCGCGAAGGTGGACCTCGTGCTCTCCGGGCCGATCCCCTGGCGCGATCCCGAGGTGGGGCGCGCCGGGACCCAGCACGTGGGCGGCACCCGCGCCCAGATGGCGCGCGCCGAGACGCAGGTCGCCGCGGGCCGCATGCCCGAGGAGCCGATGGTGCTCGTGAGCGACCCCGCCGTCGCGGATCCCTCCCGGGCCGTGGGCGGGCTGCGCCCCGTCTGGGCCTACGCCCACGTGCCGCACGGGGACCCGACCGATCCCACCGAGCTGGTGCTGCGCCGGCTCGAGACGATGGCGCCCGGGGTGCGCGACCTCGTCGTCGCCGCGCGCGGCGTCCCGGCCTCGAAGATGGGCGCGCACAACCCGTCCCTCGTGGGCGGGGACATCGCGCTGGGCGCCGTGACGATGCGCTCGATGATCGCGCGGCCCACCGCGACCGCGGACCCGTACCGCCTGGGCGCCGACGGCTGGTACCTGTGCTCCGCGGCGACGCCTCCCGGTCCCGGGGTGCACGGGATGAGCGGCTGGCACGCCGCGCGACGCGTGCTGCGCGATCGCTTCGGGATCCGCGACCTCCCGGAGCTCGCGCCGCTCCCCCGCTGAGGCCGGTCAGGGCCCCGTCTTTCCAGGCCAGGGTGACGCAGGGCACCCGTGGCCGCACCCGACGATGCACAGTCATGCAGGTGGCTGCATGCAGGGGAACGGGTCACATCGAGGGTTCTCACGTTGATCCGTGAACTTATGCGGCGCAGGATGGATGATCGTGAATTCCACCGGACCCCAGAATCCCCCGCGCCCGCAGGACGCCGTGCCCGCGGACGCCACCGCCGGCGGCACCGTCGCCACGGCGGGCGCCGGCGCCCACGACCCGCACAACCCCACCGGGAAGACCTTCTTCGGTCACCCGCGTGCGCTCGCGAACCTGTTCAGCGTCGAGATGTGGGAGCGCTTCAGCTTCTACGGCATGCAGGGCATCCTCGCGATCTACATGTACTTCGCGGCGACCCAGGGCGGCCTCGGCATCGACAAGACCACCGCGCTCGGGATCGTCGGCGCCTACGGCGGCTCCGTCTACATCTTCTCGATCCTCGGCGCCCTCGTCTCGGACCGCCTGCTCGGCCCGGAGAAGACCCTCTTCTCCTCCGCCGTGATGATCATGCTCGGCCACATCGCGCTCTCGCTGCTGCCGGGCGTGCCGGGCCTCGTCATCGGCCTCATGCTCGTCGCCGTCGGCTCCGGCGGCCTGAAGTCCACCGCCGCGACGCTCGTCGGCTCGCTCTACGAGGTCAACGACCCCCGCCGCGACGCCGGCTTCTCGCTCTACTACATGGGCGTGAACATCGGCGGCCTCTTCGGCCCGCTCGTCACCGGCCTCGCCCAGGACCTCTGGGGCTTCCACCTGGGCTTCGGCCTCGCCGCGATCGGCATGGCGATCGGCCTGGTCCAGTACGTGCTCACCCGCAAGGGGCTGCCCGAGTCCGTGCACCGCGTCCCCGACCCGCTGCCCCGCTCGCAGTACCCGGTCTGGGCGGGCACCGCGCTCGTCGTCGTGGTCGCGATCATCGTGCTCGTCGCGACGGGCCTCGTGAACCCGGGGAACCTCGCCACGATCGTCTCCGCGCTCGCGGTGATCGGCGCGGTCGTCATCTTCGCCCTGCTGCTGCGCAGCCGGAAGCTGGACGCCGACGAGCGCTCCCGCGTGGTCGCCTTCATCCCGCTGTTCATCGGCACCGCCGCGTTCTTCGCGCTCTTCCAGCAGCAGTTCACCGTCATCACCCTGTACTCGGACACGCGGCTGAACCGCTCCGTGCTGGGCTGGGAGATGCCGATCTCCTGGGTGCAGTCCTTCAACCCGTTCTTCATCATCGTGCTCGCCCCGGTCTTCGCAGCGCTGTGGGCGAAGCTCGGCAGCCGCAACCCGATCACGCCCACCAAGTTCGGCGTGGGCATCATCCTCATGGGTTCCGCCTTCGTGCTCTTCCTGCCGATGGCGGCGATCACCTCGGTGCCGGTGCTGTGGATCGCGCTGATCATGCTCGTCGCGACCCTGGGCGAGCTGTGGATCTCCCCCGTGGGGCTCTCGCTCGCGACGAAGCTCGCGCCGCGCTCCTACCCGGTGATGATGATGGCGCTGTACAACCTCGCCGTCGCGCTCGGCACGTCGCTCTCCGGCTCGCTCGCGACCTTCTACTCCGCGGATGCCGAGGTCGGCTACTTCGGTGTGCTCGGCGCGGTGACGATCGGCATCGGCGTCATCATGCTGCTCATCGCCCGCCCCGTCTCCCGGGGGATGCGCGGGGTGCGCTGATCCCCTCCTGAGCCCTCGCGGCCGGGTCCCGACGGGCCCGGAGCCGCGAAGGTCACACCACGGCCCGCCGGGACGATGTCGCTCATCGTCCGGCGGGCCGTTAGCGTGGAGCGCATGCTCACTCTCGACGAACTCGGGCTGAACGCGGCTTCCGGCACCTGGGAGCTCGACGCCTTCCACGGCGACGGGGAGGGCGTGCTCACGTCCGATGCGCGCCTGGCCCGGTCCTGGACCCGCTCGCCCGCGGAGGATCTCCCCCCGCTGTCCCCGGCGAGCGGTCTGACCCTGCACATCTCCGACGACGGCCACCTCGACGAGGAGGCCGCCGCCGGCGCCGACGAGCAGGTCGACATCTTCGCCTCCGACGGCGTGCTCGGCACGACGGCCGACGCCTTCCCGGGCCGCGTGCTGTGCGAGGGCGGCCGGCTCTTCGTGCTCTCCGACGACGAGGAGCCCTGCGGCATGCGCCGCCTCTCCGACGGCGACACCGAGATCCTCGACGAGCTGCGTCCCGCGGGCGACCAGCTGCTGCGGATCGTCTCCGTGGTCACCGACGACTCGACGCTGCACCGCTTCGTCTACCGCTACTCGCGCGCGGACTGACCCGCCTGCGCGTCCCCGCCCCGATCAGGGACGCAGCACGACGAGATCCGCGGTGGACCGCGTCATCGCGACGTAGCGGGAGACGGCACCGGCGACGCCCTCCCCGAGGCCGTCCGGGTCCGCGAGCACGACGAGGTCGAACTCGAGGCCTTTGGCGAGCTCGGGGCTGAGGCACACGATGCGCCCCTCCGGGGCCGACGGCGGAATCGGCAGCTCGAGGTGCTCCGGTGCGATCACGCATGCGGTGCCCAGGGGGCCGCCGTCGGCCGCGTGATCGCCTGTCATCCGCTCCTGCCAGGCCCGCAGCACCTGCTCGAGCTCGGCGAGGCGCCCCCCGCGCACGGGCCGTCCGGTGCGCCGCACGGACTCCGGGACGGACGCCCCGGGGACGGCCTCCCGGATCTGCTCCGCCGCGACCTCCATGATCTCCGCCGGGGTGCGGTAGTTCAGGTGCAGGGTCGCCACGTCGACGCGCGGCAGCCCCACCCGGGCGAGCCGCTCGCCCCAGCTCTCGGGGAAGCCGGCGACCGCCTGCGCGCGGTCGCCGACGATCGTCACCCGGTGGGACGGGCACCGCGCGAGCAGCATCCGCCACTGCGCGTCCGTCAGCTCCTGCGCCTCGTCGACGACGAGGTGCGCGAAGGGCCCCTCGAAGGGGTCGACAGGAGCGGCCTCGGTGACGACCTGCGCATCGAGTGCGCCGCGCAGGTCGTCGCCGCGCAGCATGGACATCTGCCGCATCTCGGTGGGGTCGTCCGCCACGAGGTCCGCGACCACCTCGTCCATGCGGGCGGAGTCCCGGGCGACGGCCCGCGCCCGACGCTCCGCGCGCGCCTCCCGCTCCGGGTCGCCGATGCGCCGGCGGGCGGCGTCGAGCAGCGGGAGGTGCTCGAGGGTCCACGGCGCGCCGGGCGCCAGCAGGAGCTGCGAGATCTGCGCCGCGTCGAGCCAGGGCGCGCATCGCCGCAGCAGCGCCGGGTCGCCGAGTAGGTCCCGGACGACCTGCACGGGATCCAGCAGTGGCCAGGCCCCCTCGAGCGTCGCCCTGAGCTCGTCGTCCGCGAGGAGGTCGGGCAGCAGCTCCTCGGCGGAGCGGCCGTCCTCCCGGCCGTCGGCGTCGTCGTCGGCGTCGACATCGTCCACGGTTCGCTCCTCGTCGAGCCGCACGGCGATGATCTCCGCGAGCTCCTCGCGGACGGCCTCGCGGGCGTGGTCATGCGCGGTGCCGGGGTCGACGGCCGCGAAGGCGGCGCTCCACTCCTCGGGGCCGATCACGAGCTCCCCCGCCGCGGAGTCCACGACGACCGTGGTGCGGGGCGGCCGCTCGTCGATCGCGACCCGCGCGTCGACGGCGTCGAGCAGGTGGGCGTCGGCGAGGAGCGCGGCGAGCTCCGGGTCCGCGCAGGACTGGGCCGTCGCCGCCTCGGGGACGAGGTCGGCAGGGGTGGCCGTGAGCACGTCCTCGCCGAGGTTCGGCAGGACGTCCGCGACGTAGTCGAGATAGGGCCGACTGGGCCCGACGACGAGGATCCCGGCCCGGCCCGCGCGCAGCCGCGGGTCGTGGTGGAGCAGGTAGGCGGCGCGATGCAGGGCGACGACGGTCTTGCCGGTGCCCGGTCCGCCGTCCACCACGAGCGGTCGCCGGGCATCGGCGCGGATGATCGCGTCCTGGTCCGCTGCGAGAGTGGTGAGCACGTCCTGCATCCGGGGGCCGCGCGCCCGCCCCAGGCTCGCCAGGAGCGCCGACTCGCCGTCGGGCCGCAGGTCCGACGGCGGCGTCGCAGCAGGATCCAGCAGCTCGTCCCAGAAGGAGGTGACCTGCCCGCCCGACCAGCGGTAGCGACGCCGCGAGACGAGGCCGAGCGGCTCCGCCCTCGTCGCGGCGAAGAACGGGCGCGCGGCCTCCGAGCGCCAGTCCACGAGCAGCGGACGCCCGTCCTGCCCGCTCACCCCGATGCGGCCCACGTGCAGCGAGCCGCCGCCCGCGAGGTCCATGCGCCCCAGGACGAGGTCCCCGCTCACGGCGGCGAGCCCGCGCAGGCGGGAGCGGAGGTGCTCCGCGATCTCGTCACGCTCGAGGCGCCCCTGCTCCCCCGCCCCACGGCCGGCGAGCACGGCGTCGAGCCGGTCCCGGAGCACCCGCACCTGGCGGTCCAGCTCGTCGCGGGCGGCCGCGAGGTGCTGCTCGTCGGTGCTGGAGCGGTCGATGCAGGAGCGGTCGGTGCTGGCAAGGTCGGTGCTGGGCTGGTTCACGCGTCCCCCCGGGGTGGTCCTCGCACCGCCCGGCGGAGCGGTGCGAGGAGTGATGGTGCACCACCCGGGGGCCCTTGCCGCAAGCCCCCTACCTGGGCGTATCCTGATCACGGCGGACGGATCGGGGGGGCCTCCGCGCCGCACCCGCGTCCTCCCCCTCCTCACGCACCGGAGCGCTCTGCACCATGCCGCGGCCCCCGGCCCGCCCCACCATCGCGACGATCGCCCGTGACCTCGGCATCTCCCCCGCGACGGTCAGCTACGCCCTGAACGCGAAGCCCGGGGTCAGCGCCGCCACCCGCGATCGCGTGCTCGCGCACGCCGCGACCGTCGGATGGACGCCGCACTCCGGTGCCCGCGCCCTCCGGCAGGGGCGCAGCGGCAACGTCGGCCTCGTGCTCGCGCGTGACCCGCGCGAGGTCTCGCACGAACCGTTCTTCGCCGCGCTCACCGCGGGCATCCAGTCCGCCGCGAGCGCCGCCGGACGGGAGCTGCTGCTGCGCTTCGTCGCGGGCGGCGCCGAGGAGGAGATGGCGGTGTTCCGCTCCTGGGCGGAGCAGCGCCGGGTGGACGGCGTGCTGCTGCTGGACCTCCATATCGAGGACCCTCGGCCGGCGCTCCTCGCCGAGCTGGGCCTGCCCTTCGTGGTCCTCGGCGCCTGGGAGGGGACGGGCCCGGGGGTGCGCCTGGCGGGGGCCGAGGCGGCCGACGCGGCGACGCTCGTCGCGCACCTGGTGGACACCGGGAGGGACGCCTGCCTGCAGCTCACGGGGCCGCTGGTCTACGAGCACGAGCACCGGCGCACGGAGCTCGTGGCCGGGCTCTGCGCGCGTGCCGGCATCGCGCACGCGGCGGTCTCCGGGCCGTACACGCGCTCCGGCGGCGAGGAGGGGCTGCGACACCTCCCGCTCGACCTCGGGGAGCGCCCGGCGGTCGTCGCCTCGAGCGACCTGCTCGCCCTCGGGGCCCAGCGGGCGCTGCTCGCCGACGGCCGCGCCGTGCCCGGGGACGTCGCGGTGCTGAGCTGGGACGACTCGGCCATCGCGGAGAACGTCGATCCGCCGATCACCGCCCTCGCGCGTCGCCCGTACGAACAGGGCCAGGAGGCGGGATCACTGCTGCTGGGACTGCTCGACGGCGGCGCGACCGCGGGCACCGTGCGCCGCTCCGCGCCGTCGCGGCTGATCGTGCGCGCCTCGAGCGTCGATCCGGGGGCGGGACCGCGTTGACACCGTCCTCGGCACCCGGGAATACTTCCGTTCGAATCGATTAAGCGACGGCCTGCCGCCGTCCACCGTGCGAAGGAGCACCCGTGCAGATCTCCGTCCAGATGTACAGCGTCCGCGACGCCCTCGCCGAGGACTACCAGGGGACCGTGGGCCGTCTGGTCGAGCTCGGGTTCGCCGTCGCCGAGCCCTTCGCCCTGCTCGAGCGCCGCGACGAGCTCGTGAAGGCTCGCGACTCCTTCGAGATCGCCTTCCCGAGCGCGCACCAGTCCTTCCTCGGGGACGACGACTTCACCCCGGTGCTCGAGGCCGCGAAGGCCGTGGGCGTCACCTACCTCGTGGACCCCTTCTGGAACCCCGAGGACTGGAAGGACGAGGCGGGCGTCGCCTCGATCGCCCAGCGCCTGAACCAGCGCGCCCAGCAGGCCGCCGCCGAGGGGATCCGCGTGGGCTACCACAACCACGCCTTCGAGGTCTCCTCCCGGATCGGCGACCGCAGCGCGCTCGAGGTGCTCGCCGAGCAGCTCGACCCTGAGGTCGTGCTCGAGGTGGACACCTACTGGGCCGCCGTCGGCGGCGCGGACGTCCCCGCCCTGCTCTCGGCCCTCGGCGACCGCGTGCGCCTCGTCCACCTCAAGGACGGCGACCTCGCCGAGGACCCCGCCGGCCAGCTCCCGCTCGGCGAGGGCCGCATGCCCCTGCCCGGCACCCTCGCCGCGAGCGCCGGGGTCGACTACGGCGTCATCGAGTTCGACCAGTACGCCGGCGACATGTTCGACGGCATCGCCACCTCGCTCACCTACCTGCGCGCTCGCGCCTGAAACCCCTACGGAGAGAGAACCTCATGACCAGCACCTCCACCGGACCCGTCGGCGTCGGCATCATCGGCGCCGGCGTCATCTCCGAGCAGTACCTCACGCACCTCACCTCCTTCCCGGACGTCGCCGTGCTCGCGATCGGCGACATCGTCCCCGAGGCGGCCGCCACGCGGGCCGGGGAGTACGGCATCGAGCTGCACGGCGGCCCCGAGGTCGTCCTGGACCACCCGGGCATCGAGATCGTCGTGAACCTGACGATCCCCACCGCCCACTTCGACGTCTCCCGCCGGATCGTCGAGGCCGGGAAGCACGTGTGGACCGAGAAGCCGATCACCACCGCCTCCGAGGACGCGGCCGCGCTGCTCGCGCTCGCGGCGGAGAAGGGCGTGCGCGTGGGCGGCGCCCCGGACACCGTCCTCGGCGCCGGCATCCAGACCGCGCTGCGCACCCTCCGCGAGGGCACCATCGGCACCCCCGCGAGCGCGCTGACCCTGTTCCAGACCCCCGGCCCGGAGGACTGGCACCCGAACCCCGCCTTCCTCTTCCAGGAGGGCGCGGGCCCGCTGTTCGACATCGCGCCCTACTACGTGACGACCCTCGTCCTGGCCCTCGGCCCGGTCCAGAGCGTCTCCGCGGCGGGCTCGAAGGCCCGCGAGCAGCGCACGATCGGCTCCGGCCCCAAGGCCGGCGAGGTCTTCGACGTCACGGTCCCCACCCAGGTCACGTCGATCCTGCGCTTCGAGTCCGGCCAGAACGCGACGACGCTGCTGAGCTTCGACAACCCCAACTCGCGCGCGGGCTTCGTCGAGGTCTACGGCACCGAGGCGACGCTCTCGTTCCCGGACCCCAACGTGTTCGACGGCGACTCGGAGCTCACCGTGTACCGCGGCAAGGAGGCGACCGCGATCCCGGCCGCCGGCCCCGTCACCGGCCGCGGCCTGGGCGTGCTCGAGATGGCCCGCGCGATCCGCGCCGGTGTCCCGCACCGCGGCCAGGGCGAGATCGCGGCGCATGTCCTCGACGTGATGCTCGCGATCGAGGCCTCGATCGGCTCGGGCGAGACCGTCGAGGTCACCTCGACCTTCACCCCTGTCGAGCCCATGCCCGCGGACTTCGATCCCTTCGCGACAACCCTGTGATCCCGGCGCCCCGCACGGGGCGCCCGATCACCTCCCGTCGCGGGACGCTCCGGCCACGACCCCTCCCCCGAGGTCGTGGCCGGAGCCGTTCCGGGCACGCCACCCCTCGGGCGTGACGGACAGGACAGCCCAATAGTTGCTTTCTCAACCATCGAGGTCTAAAGTTGCCTCATCAACTAATTCCGGGGGTGCGCGACAGCGGGCCCCGAACCCAGGAGGACAACCCCATGACCACCGTCTCGATCTTCGGCACCGGATCCATGGCCACCGCGATCGCCGGCGTGCTCGCGAAGGGCGGCGCCGACATCCAGCACGTCGCCCACGCCGATGCCGCCTCCGCGACGCTCGCCGGCGACATCGTCGTGCTCGCCGTCCCGCACCCGGCCGTCGCGGAGATCCTCGACACCCACGCCGAGCAGCTCGCCGGCAAGGTCGTCGTGGACATCACGAACCCGCTGGACTTCTCCACCTTCGACTCCCTCGTCGTTCCCGCGGACTCCTCCGCGGCCGCGCAGATCCAGTCCGCCCTGCCCACCGCGAAGGTGCTCAAGGCCTTCAACACGAACTTCGCCGCGACCCTCGCGAGCGGCACCGTGGGCGCACTGACCACCACGGTGCTCGTGGCCGGGGACGACGACGCCGCCAAGCAGACCCTCCTGGGCCTCGTCCGCGAGGGCGGCCTCGAGGCCGCCGACGCGGGCGCCCTCTCCCGCGCCCGTGAGCTCGAGGCCGTCGGCTTCCTCCAGCTCACCCTCGCCGCCGGCGAGAAGATCTCCTGGACCGGCGGGTTCGGCCTGGCCCGCTGAGGTCATCCCCTCGCAGCCGGGAACAGGCGGGGACGGGGCGAGCACGCCCCGTCCCCGCCCGTCCGTCGTCGGAGGACGCCCCGGTCAGCGCAGGACCGACACGACCTGCCCGCTCACGGCGCTCTCCCGCGCGGCGTCGAGCGCGGCGAGCACCGCGACACCCTCGTGCGCGGGGGACGGTGCGGCCCCTCCCCCGCGCAGGCCCGCGCGAGCTGCTCGTAGAAGGCGGCGTAGTCGCCCTGGACAGAGGGCACCCGCTCCTCCCCCGCGGCGGTGCGGAGCAGTCCGGCGCGGGAGGGGTCGTCGAACCCCCAGCCCGCCCGTTCATCCGCCGGATGACGTCCCGCGGCGACCGCCTCGGCCTGGACGTCGGCGCTCGTGACCACGTAGGAGCCCGCGGAGCCGTAGGCACGGAGCGTCCTCTCGTGCAGGTGGGTGAGCTTGGTGGAGCTCACGTAGGAGGTCACGCCGGAGTCGTGGCGCAGCGAGAGGACGAAGGCGGCATCGGTGCGCCCTGCGGGGAGCTCGACCTCGTCCCACTGGGCGTGCACGCTCGAGACGGGGCCCAGCAGCCACATCATCTGGTCCACCAGATGGGTGCCGAGGTCCCGCAGCAGCCCCCCGTCGGGCCCGGCCTCGGGCTGGTCGAGGTCGAAGCGCGAGTGCACCCGCCAGATCTCGCCCAGCCTCCCGCTCCCGAGGACGCCGCGCAGCGTGAGCAGGTCGGCGTCGAAGCGGCGGTTGCGGAACACCGACAGGACTCTCCCCGCCTCCTGTGCGGCATCGGCGAGCTCCTGCCCCGCCGCAGCGGTGGGGGCGAAGGGCTTGTCCGCGACGACATGCACGCCGGCGGCGAGGGCCTCGAGCACGAGATCCCGCCGCGTCGCGGGCGGCGTCGTGATCGTGGCGGCGTCGACCCCCGCGGCGAGGAGCTCGGTGAGCGAGCCGTGGATCGGCACCCCCCCCCCGGGAGATCCGCCGCCACGGCCTCCCGGGTGCGAGGGGCGCGGGCGATGACGCCCGCGATCTCCACCCCCTGCGCCGCCTCGATGAAGGGCGCATGGAAGAGCCGCCCGCCGTTCCCATATCCCACCAGTCCCAGTAGCACGGCGTCCTCCTCGACAGCTCCATCGGTCTCTTGTCCGCACATAACCCATCCCATGTCCCGACACGAGGCATGCTCGCCGGGAAGTGCGAAGACGGCGCCCACCGCACCGCTCCGCAGGACCGCCCGCGAGCGAGCAGGGAGAATCCCTGGATCGACGCCCGGGAAGCGCTCGCCCTCACCTAGGCTGAGCCGGTGACGTTCACCGTGGAGCCCCCGATCAGCGCCGTCCTCACCGCCGCCGCCCAGCGCGTGCGCGAGCAGCTCGGCGACCGCGCAGGCCTCCTCGTCGAGCAGGCCCTGCTGCGCACCCTCACCGACACCATCACCGCACCGGGCGACGGCACCGCCTTCGTCATCACCGGGGACATCCCCGCGATGTGGCTGCGGGACTCGACCACGCAGATGCTCCCCTACCTGCGGTTCGTCGGCGAGAGCCCCGAGCTCGCGGAGCTCCTCGCGGCCGTCGTGCGACGGCAGCTGCGCTGCATCGTCCACGACCCCTACGCGAACTCGTTCAACCTCACGGGGAACGGCGCCCACCACGACGACCGCGACCTCTGCGAGGACCCGCACGTCTGGGAGCAGAAGTACGAGGTGGACTCCCTCGCATACCCGGTGGTCCTCACCCACCGCCTGCTGCGCCTCGCCGGGAGCGAGGAGCTGCGCCGCGGCGTCCTGGACGACACCGCGCATCGCGCCCTGCGCACCGTCGTGGACCACTGGCGGCTCGAGACGGAACACGAGGCCCGCAGCAGCTACCGCTTCGTGCGGGACGTCGGCATCCCGACCGAGACCCTCGAGCGCGACGGCCGCGGCACGCCCGTCGGCGTCACCGGCATGACGTGGTCCGGCTTCCGCCCGTCGGACGACGCCTGCACCTACGGCTACAACATCCCCGCGAACCTGCTCGCCGCCCAGGCGCTGCTCGCGATCGCGGACCTCGCCCGCACGGACCTCGAGGACGAGGCACTCGCCGCGGACGCCGATGCCCTGCGTGAGCAGCTGCTCGAGGGCGTGCGCCGCCACGGCGTGCTCGAGGAGGGCGGGCGCTCCGTCTACGCCTACGAGGTCGACGGACTGGGCGGCACGCTCGTCATGGACGACGCGAACATGCCGTCCCTGCTCTCCCTGCCGCTGGACGCCGCCTCGGTCCACGACCCGGCGATCGCCGCGGCGACCCGCGATCTCGTGCTGAGCGAGCGGAACCCCTTCTACTTCAGCGGCTCCGTGGCCTCCGGGGTGGGCAGCCCGCACACGCTGCCCGAGCACGTCTGGCCGATCGCCTTCGCGGTCGAGGGGCTCACCGGGACCCGGGAGCGCGCCCTCGAGATCCTCGACCTCCTGCTGCGCACCGATGCCGGGACGGGCCGCATGCACGAGTCCTTCCACGTCGACGACCCGACGAGCTTCAGCCGCCCTTGGTTCTCCTGGGCGGACTCGATGCTCTGCGAGCTCGCCCTGCACCTCGTGGACGGACCGCACCCCGCGCTCGCCGCCGAGCGCGCGCTCTCCGAGGCCCGCACGGCCTGAGACGAGCCCTCGCGAACGTCCCGCCGTGGGCCTGCGTCAGCCGTCGTCCCGCAGGGCGAGGGGGTCCTCGCGGAGCCGGTCCAGCGCGAGCGCGACCGCACCGCGCAGGACGACCTCCCGTCCCAGCGTGCTCGCGGTGAGCTCGGGCCACGGAGGGGAGAACTGCTCCTCGAGCACGGTCCGGGCCTCGTCGAGCACCGGGCCGATGCCCGTGATGTCGGCGCCGCAGAGCACGATCTCCTCGACGTCGAGGAGGCTCTCGATCACGGCGACGATCCGGGCGAGTCGCTCCCCGAGCCGACGCAGCACGCCGAGCGCGAGCGCGTCCTCGTCCGCCGCGGCGGTGAGGACCTCGGCGATGCCGAGCACCTCGGGGTCCACGGACCGCAGCGAGGAGGATCCGTCGTCGCGGGCGAGCGCGCCGAGCGCCCAGCGCCTCGCGAGGGCACCGAGGCCGTCGGTGGTGCCCGCATCCGGGTCGCTGCCCACGAGGAGCTCGAGCATGCGCATCTCGCCCGCACCGCCGCGGCGTCCGCGCAGGAGCCGGCCGTCCACGACGAGACCCGCGCCGAAGCGCTCCCCCGTGAGCAGGGCGGCCATGTGGGCGACCTGCCGATGGGCGTGCTCGGCGAGGGCGGCGAGGTTCGCGTCGTTCTCGACGAGCACGCGGGCGCCGGGGGTGTCCGCGAAGCCGGGGTTCATGGCCGCCCAGAAGGGCGGGTCGTCCGTGGGTGAGGCGCCGCCGGCGTCGACCGGGGCGGGGACGCCGATGACCGTCAGGAGGGAGGGTGCGCCGCCCACGGCGGGCTCGGCGAGGACCTCGGCGACGGTGCGCGAGACCAGCTCGCGACGCGCGGGACCGTCCCGCGTGGGGCCCTCGAGCTCCAGCGTGCGCTCCGCGAGCCGCCGCCCGCGCAGGGAAGAGACCTCCACCCGGAGCACGGCCTCGTCGGCGTCGACGCCGACGAGCACGCCGACCTGCTCGCGCAGCCGGTAGCGACGAGCCGGACGGCCGCGCTGGGTCAGCCCCGCCTCACGGGAGTCCGCGAGCTCCTCGAGCCAGCCGGCGGCCACGAGATCCGTGCACACGCCGAGCACGGTCGCGCGCGTGAGGCCGCTCGCGGCCATCGCCTCGCCCGCTGTGAACTCCTCGGTGTCCAGGGCGAAGCGCAGCAGTGCGGCGGAGTTCATCCGCCGCAGCAGCCGAGGGGATCGTGCCGTGCCGTGGACCATGGCTTGACGGTAGCGGACGGGCGGGTCTATTTTCTCCACTATCTAAATCTAGACCTTAGATTTATCTGGATCCCCGGCCCCGTGGACGCCCCGTCGTCCTCGCCCGACAAGGAGACGCCGTTGTCACCTGCTCGCCCCGCCCACCCCTCCGCGTCCGCGCGGCCCGGCCGCCGCGCCGTGCTCGCCGGCGGCGCCGCGCTCACCGCAGGACTGCTCGCCGGATGCACCGGCAGCAGCCGCCCCACCGTCACCCTCTACCAGTCCAAGCCCGAGGCCATCCCCTTCTTCCGCGACCTCGTCGGCGAGGCGAACGGCGCGCAGTCCGCCTACCGCTACGTCCACGACGTCGCCACCAACCTCTCGGCGAGCTTCGTCCGTGCCTCCCCGCCGGACATCGCCTGCCAGAACTACAACCTCGAGATGGCCCGCTTCATGGAGCGCGGCGCGCTCAGCGACCTCTCCGACATGCCCGAGGCCGCGACCATCCGCGAGGACGTGCTCGCGCTCGCGGACTGGTACCCCGGCTACGAGGGCCGCACGAGCGTGATCCCCTACTCGGTCACCGGAGCGTCGGTCATCTACAACAAGGCGATCTTCGCGGAGCACGGCCTCGAGGTCCCGGTCACCTGGGACGAGATGCTCCACGTGTGCGAGGAGCTGCAGGGCGCGGGCGTGACCCCTATCTACGCCACCCTCGCGGACACCTGGACGATCACCCAGGGCCTGTTCGACTACACCGTCGGCGGCATGGTGGACGTCCGCTCCTTCTTCAAGACCATGAACGCTCAGGGCGAGGCCGTCGGCCCCGACTCCGAGGTCTCCTTCCAGCGCACTCTCCTGGAGCCCATGCGGCGCATGGTCGAGCTGCTCGCTTTCCTCAACCCCGACGCCGCCGGCCGCGGCTACGGCGACGGCAACACCGCGATGGCCAACGGCGAGGCCGCCATGTACTTCCAGGGCCCCTGGGCGCTCGCGGAGATCGACAAGGCCGGGACCGACGTGGACCTCGGGACCTTCCCGCTGCCCATGACGGACTCCGCCGAGGACCTGAGGATCCGCGTGAACATCGACCTCTCGCTGTGGATCCCCGAGCAGGCGGACCAGCCCGAGGGCGCCCGCGAGCTGCTCACCCGCTTCATGGAGCCCGCCGTGCAGGACGAGTACAACGCGTCCTTCCTCGCCTTCGGCACCACGAAGGACGCGCCGCCCGTGAGCGACCCCCGCATCGCCCCCATGCAGGAGTACTACGACCGCGGCGCCTTCACCATGGGCGCCTCGCAGTTCATCCCGCTGACGATCCCCTACGAGAACTACATCCAGTCCATCGCGCTCGGCGCGGACCCCGAGCCCGTGCTGCGCCGCATGGACTCCGACTGGGCCCGCCTCGCCTACCGCCAGTGACCACCCCGCCGACCACCACCGAAGGAGTCCGCAGCATGTCGACGACGACACCCGGATCCGCGACGGACACGGCACCGCGCGCACGCCGGCGCCGCACCGATCCCGTCTACTACCTCTTTCTCTTCCCCGCCCTCGTCCTGTTCACCCTCGCCATCACGCTCCCGGCCGTGCTCGGCTTCGGCTACAGCTTCACCAACTCCATGGGCTTCGGCGACTGGGACCTCGTGGGGGTGCGCAACTACATCGCCCTGTTCCGCGACGAGGGCATCGTGAGCTCCTACCTGTTCACCCTCGGCTTCGCGCTCGTGACCGTCGTGGTGGTCAACGCGATCGGCTTCGCCCTCGCGCTCGGCCTCACCGCCCGGATCCGCCTGCAGTCGCTGCTGCGCACGATCTTCGTGCTGCCGATGGTCATCTCCGGCATCATCATCGCCTTCGTCTTCCAGTTCCTGTTCTCGAACTCGCTCCCGGCGATCGGGCAGGCCCTCGGGATCGACGCGCTCTCCTCCTCGATCCTCGCGAACGAGGACCTCGCGTGGATCGCGATCGTCATCGTCACGGCGTGGTCCACGATCCCCTCGACGATGCTCATCTACATCGCCGGGCTCGTGACGATCCCCGCCGAGGTCTACGAGGCGGGCGCGATCGACGGCGCGACCGGGTTCCAGCAGCTGCGGCGGCTCACGCTGCCGCTCGTCTCCGGCTACGTCGTCATCAACACGATCCTGGGCTTCAAGAACTACCTCAACGCCTACGACATCATCGTGGGACTCACCGACGGCGGCCCCGGCACCGCGACCCGCAGCGTCGCCATGTCGATCTTCAAGGGATTCAGCGGCGGCGACTACGGCTACCAGATGGCCAACGCCGCGGTCTTCTTCGTCATCAGCATCATCATCGCCGTGGTGCAGCTGCGCATCACGCGCGGGAAGGCGAGCTTCGGCGCATGAGCACCTCGACCACTCTCCCCCGTCCCGGCGTCACGGGTGACGCCTCCTCCGCCCCGCGACGCCCCCGTCGCGGCAGCCGCAGCGGCCGTCGGGCCACCGGGCTCACCGTGATCCTGCTGGTCTGCTCGCTCAGCGTGCTCGTGCCGCTGCTGGTGACCGTCTCGATGGCCTTCAAGACCGGCGCCCAGGCCATGGACGGGAAGGCGTTCAGCCTCCCCTCCCCGTGGAGCCTCGAGGGCTTCACCGGGGCCTGGGAGCTCACCGACTTCCCGCGCGCCTTCGCGGTCTCCGTGTTCGTCACCGCCGTCTCCGTGGCCGGGGAGATCATCATCTCCGCGCTCGCCGCCTACGCGATCGTGCGCAACTGGGACCGCCGCCTGTTCCGCTGGTCGTTCTTCTACCTGCTCGCGGCGATGTTCATCCCCTTCCCCGTGGTCGCCCTGCCGCAGGTGCGGCTCACGGGCATCGTGGGCCTGGACAACCCGCTCGGCGTCGCGATCCTGCACATCGTCTTCGCGCTCGCCTTCAACACCATGCTGTTCACGGCCTTCCTGCGCTCGATCCCGATCGAGCTCGAGGAGTCGATGCGCATGGACGGCGCGAGCACCGTGAAGGTGTTCCTCCGGCTGATCCTGCCGCTGCTGGGCCCCATGGCGGCGACCGTCGGCATCTTCGCCTTCCTCGGCTCGTGGAACGACTTCATGATGCCGAGCCTCATCACCTCGAACCCCGAGCTGCAGACGATCCCCGTGCTCCAGCAGATGTTCCAGACGCAGTTCTCCAACAGCTACAACGTCGCCTTCGCGAGCTACCTCATGGCGATGGCCCCGGCGATCGTCGTCTTCGCGATCACGCAGCGCTGGGTCATCTCCGGCCTCACCCAGGGTGCCGTGAAGTGACTCGGCCCCGCCGCTGACGTCCCCACCCCGACCACCCGACACCGATCCGAGGAGCTCCCTCCCATGACCGTCCCCGCCGCCGACCCCGCCGCCCCGGCCCCCGACCCCACCTGGTGGCGCCAGGCGGCCGTCTACCAGATCTACCCCCGCTCCTTCGCCGACGCGAACGGCGACGGCATCGGCGACCTGCGCGGCGTGACCTCCCGCGTGCCCTACCTGAGCGCGCTCGGCGTCGACGCCGTGTGGCTGAGCCCCTTCTACCCCTCGGCGCTGGCCGACGGCGGCTACGACGTGGACGACCCCCGCGGCGTGGACCCGCGCATCGGGACCCTCGAGGACTTCGACGCCATGGTCGCCGCGCTCCACGGGGCCGGGATCCGCGTCGTCGTCGACATCGTCCCCAACCACTCCTCGGACCGTCACGCCTGGTTCCGCGCGGCGCTCGCCGCCGGGCCCGGCTCCCCCGAGCGGGAGCGGTACATCTTCCGCGACGGCCTCGGCGAGCACGGCGAGCTCCCGCCCGCGGACTGGACGAGCGCCTTCGGCGGCCCCGCCTGGACCCGCGTCGAGGACGGGCAGTGGTACCTCCACACCTTCGCCACCGAGCAGCCCGACTACAACTGGGCGCACCCCGAGGTGCGCGAGGACTTCCTGACCACCCTCCGCTTCTGGGCGGACCGCGGCGTGGACGGCTTCCGCGTGGACGTCGCGAACTCCCTCGCCAAGGACCTCACCGAGGTGCTCCCCTCCTCCGCGGAGCTCTCCGCGATGCCCAAGGACGGCACCCACCCGCTGTGGGACCGCGACGAGGTCCACGAGATCTACGCCGAGTGGCGGCGCGTGTTCGACGAGTACGACCCGCCCCGCACCGCCGTCGCCGAGGCCTGGGTGGACTCCCCCGAGCGCCGCGCCCGGTACGCGAGCCCCGAGGGGCTCGGGCAGGCCTTCAACTTCGACCTGCTCGTCGCCGACCCCGAGGCGGGCGCCTTCCGCCGCATCATCACCGCGAACCTCGAGCAGTCCGCCCTCTCCGGCTCCTCGAGCACCTGGGTGCTCTCGAACCACGACGTGGTGCGCCACGCGACCCGCTACGGCCTGCCGCCGCTCGAGGGCCGTCGCGAGAAGCAGGGCACCGCCTGGCTCGCCGAGGGCGGCCCCGAGGAGGGCATCGACCGCGAGCGCGGGCTGCGGCTCGCCCGCGCGGCGACGCTCGTGGAGCTCGCCCTGCCCGGCAGCGCCTACCTCTTCCAGGGTGAGGAGCTGGGCCTGCACGAGGTCGCGGAGATCCCCGACGCCGACCGGCAGGACCCGGCGTTCTTCCGCACCACCCCGGAGAACCGCGGCTTCGACGGCGTGGGCCGCGACGGCTGCCGCGTGCCGCTGCCGTGGACCCGCGAGGGCTCCTCCTTCGGCTTCGGCGAGGGCGGCGCGCACCTCCCCCAGCCTGCTTGGTTCGGCAGCTCGTCCGTGCAGGCGGAGGACGGCGTGCCCGGCTCGACCCTCGAGCTGTACCGGGAGGCGCTGCGCCTGCGCCGCGAGCTCCAGGGAGCCGAGGAGCTCACCTGGGCCGCGGGCATCGACGGCGGCGAGGTGCTCGCCTTCGAGCGACCCGGCGGCTGGCTCACCGTCGCGAACCTCGGCGCCGCAGGCACGACGCTCCCCGCCGGCGAGCTGCTCCTCGCGAGCGGCCCGCTCGAGGCGGCGGCCGACGGCGCCGCCGTGCTCCCCGCGGGCACGACGGCCTGGATCCGGCGCTGAGCCGGGCCCCGGGACCGGCCACGCCGAACGACAACGACAACGCCAACAGGAGCATCCGCGACATGACCACCCGCGTCCTCGTCTGGAACGAGAACATCCACGAATCCACCCAGGAGGAGATCCGCGCGATCTACCCCTCCGGCATCCACGGCGCGATCGCCGAAGGCCTCGCCGAGCTGCTCGGCGACGAGGTCGAGGTCGCCACCGCGACCCTCGCCGATCCCGAGCACGGTCTCACCGCCGAGGTGCTCGAGCGCACCGACGTCATCCTCTGGTGGGGCCACATCGGCCACGACCAGGTCGACGACGCCGTCGTCGCCCGCGTCCAGGAGGCCGTCCTCGGCGGGACGGGGCTGATCGTCCTGCACTCGGGTCACTTCTCGAAGATCTTCACCCGCCTGCTGGGCACCACCTGCTCGCTCTCCTGGCGCAACGAGGGCGAGCGGGAGATCGTGTGGACCACCTCCCCCGGCCACCCGATCGCCGCGGGCGTCGATCAGCCCTTCGTCATCGACAAGCAGGAGATGTACGGCGAGCACTTCGACATCCCCGAGCCCGAGAACCAGGTGTTCATCAGCTCCTTCGAGGGCGGCGAGGTGTTCCGCTCCGGCGTGACCTTCACCCGCGGCCGCGGGCGCATCTTCTACTTCAGCCCCGGCGACCAGGAGTACCCCGTCTACTTCCACCCGCAGGTGCGTCGCGTCCTCGCGAACGCCGTGCAGTGGGCGGCGCCGGCCTCGGAGGTCCGCGCGACCCCGGCGGTCTCGAACCCCGCCCGCCGCGACTGGGCCGCCCTCGCGGGCGCCGCCGCATCCACCGCCGAGACCGCCACCACCACCACCACCACCACCGAGGAGGCCACCCGATGACGCTCCGGCTCATCCACGTGGGCCTCGGCGGCTGGGGCGGCGACTGGGCGCGCACCGCGATCCCCGCGGTCGACGCCGTCGAGGTCGTCGCGATCGCCGACCCGAGCGAGCCGACCCTCCGCGCCGTCCAGGAGCACCTGGGCCTGCGCGAGGACCAGACCTTCCCGAACCTCACCGCCGCCCTCGCGGGCGTCGAGGCCGACGCCGTCGTCATCACGGCGCCGGCCGTCACCCATGCCCCGCTCGCCCTCGAGGCGCTCGAGGCAGGCAAGCACGTGATCGTCGAGAAGCCCTTCGCCACGAGCGTCGAGGACGCCGCGACGGTCTCCCGCCGCGCCGCGGAGCTGGGGCTCGTGGTGCAGGTCAGCCAGAACTACCGCAACTACCCGGCCCCGCGGGAGGCGCAGCGGCTGCTCGCCGAGGGCGCCGTCGGCGAGCTCGCCGGGATCAGCATCGACTTCCGCCAGTGGGACAACGACCGGCCCTTCGCCGACCACCCCCACTACCGGTTCCCGCACCCGCTGATCCACGACATGGCGATCCACCACTTCGACCTGCTCCGCAAGGTCACCGGTCAGGAGGCCCTGCGGGTCTACACGAAGGTCAAGGACCCCTCGTACAGCAAGTACGTCGAGGAGGCCTCAGCCCTCATGACGATCGAGATGGCCGACGGCCTGCTCGTCTCCTACCGCGGCAGCTGGCTGAGCCGCGGCGAGCCCACCCCGTGGGCGGGCGAGTGGCGGATCACCGGCGAGGACGGCGAGCTGTCCTTCACGAGCCGCGGCGGCGGCCACCTCCCCCACCCGGCGGACGAGGACCGCGTCTCCCTGCGCGGCGCCGACGGCACCGTCGAGGAGATCGCCCTGCCCGAGCAGGAGCTCTACGGCCGCTCCGCGGGGCTCGCCCTGTTCGCCGAGGCGATCGCGAACGGCACCGCCCCGGAGACCGCCGGCGCGGCGAACCTCGGCAGCCTCGCCCTCATGGAGGCGGCGACCCGCTCCGCCGTCTCCGGGCAGGTCGAGGAGGTGCGCCTGCCCTGACCGGCGCAGGAGCCCCGCACCGGACCCCGTCGCAGCTCAGGGCGCGGCGGGGTCCCGTCGTGCCCGGGGACGCGCGATCAGCCCGTGCCGGGCGAAGGCCTCCGCGAGACCGTCCTCGTGCACGGCCCCGGTGATCTCGTCCGCCGCGGCGAGGGCCTCGGCGGTCGCATTGCCCATGGCGATGCCCACCCCGCACGCCGCGAGCATCTCGAGGTCGTTGTTGTTGTCGCCGATCCCGATCGCCCGGGACGGGTCGATGCCCTCCCGCTCGAGCAGCTCGAGGATCGAGGCGCCCTTGCTCACGTCCCCCGGGGAGACCTCCCCGCCGCCGGTGCCGAGGCTCGGCATGGTGCCGGTGATGACCGTGAACCCCTCGGGGGCGAGGAGGGCGTGTACGCGGGCGAAGGCGTCCGGCTCGCGCCCCAGGAACACCGCCTTCGCGACGTGCGCGTGCGCGGCCCCCTCGGCCGCCTCCCCCAGCTGGGCCTCGTCGATCCCGAGCACCTCGCGCACGTCCTCACGCCGTCCGGCGCTGGGATGGACGCCGTCCCGCGCCTGCAGCGCGTAGTCGAGGCCCAGCGCGTCGAAGCCCTCGACCATCCTCCGCACCATCGGCGCG
Organism: Brachybacterium horti; assembly: GCF_054777615.1. Classification (NCBI taxonomy): domain Bacteria; kingdom Bacillati; phylum Actinomycetota; class Actinomycetes; order Micrococcales; family Dermabacteraceae; genus Brachybacterium; species Brachybacterium horti. Next base: position 465,065 of record NZ_BAAHAM010000002.1, on the reverse strand, counting down.
GGCATGGGGTGCTCGATGATCCAGGCGTCGTCGATCCGCACGAAGGCCCCTGCGCTGAGGACGGCGCCGTCGAAGCCGATCTCCTCGAGGCGCGGGTCGACCTCGCGCGGCGAGCGCCCGGTGGCGAGCAGCACGAGGTGCCCCGCCGCCCGGGCCTCGCGGATCGCCGCGGCCGCGGAGTCGAGGATCGTGCCGTCGTGGGCGATGATCGTGCCGTCGATGTCGAGGAAGACGATCCGCCTGCCCTCGGGGAGCCTCATCGCCGGCCCGACCAGCGGGCGGGGACGGGGGCCTCGGGGATGTACAGGCCCTGCTCGGCGAGCATCCGAGCGGTCGTGGGGCCGTCGACGTGCCGTCCCACGGTCTCCCCGCCGCCGCGCGGCACCACCGAGTGCATGATCGTGTCCTCGTGGACGTGCACGAGGTTGAACGCCTGCGACGTGTCCCGGCCACGGGTGCCGCGGTCCGGGGTCTGGAGGTCCTGCGTGTAGCAGGTGGCGGAGGCGACGGAGACGGGGATCCCCGCGAAGCTCGCGAAGGTCGAGTAGTGGAAGTGGCCGCCGATGATCGCCCGCACGTCCGTGCCCTCGAGCACCTCGGCGAAGGGGCCCTGATCGCGCAGCTCGACCGTGACGGCGAGGTCCTGGACGCACGGGATCGGCGGATGGTGCAGGGCGAGGATCGTCCCCTCCGGGGCCGGGGTCGCGAGCACCTCGCGCAACCAGTCGTGCTGGGCCGGGCGGATCTCGCCGTGGGCGTGGCCGGGCACGGTCGTGTCCAGGACGATGATCCGCAGCCCGCCGAGCTGGACGACGCGGTCGTACGGGGAGTCGTCCGCGGGGAGGCCCAGCAGCTCGGTGCGCATCGTGGAGCGGTGGTCGTGGTTGCCCATCACCCAGATCAGCTCGGCGCCGAGGCGCTCGGCGACGGGCTCGACGAGTCCGCGCAGGTCCCGGTAGGCGAGCGCCTCGCCGGCGTCCGCGAGGTCGCCCGTGACGACGAGCGCCTCGGGACGGAGGTTCGTGGCGACGAGGTCCTCGAGCAGCTCCTCGAGGTGGTCGCGCACGGGGGCGACGCCCGCGAGCAGCTGCCCCGGTGGCACGAAGTGGGTGTCGGAGAGGTGCACGAGCGTGTGCTGGGCGCGGGGGTGCTCCGCGGCGCGCAGGGCACCCCGCGCGTCGGTGGGTCCGGTCCCGCTCGGGCTCCGGGGGTCGGGGCGGTTCATGCAGGGGTCCTTCCGGTGGGGTGCGGGGCGGGGCCGGCGGTGACGCCGGTGAGGAGGGTGCCGGGCACGCGCTCGTGGACGAGCGGACCCCCGGCGGGGTCGTCGGGGCCCGGGGCGTCGGTGCGGCCGGGGCCGGCCGGGAGCACGCCGATCATGCGGGCGATGTGGGCGATCGTGCGGTCGGCGACCTCCTCGACGGCGATCCGCACGGTGGTCAGGCCCAGCAGGTCCACGCCGGGCAGGATGCCGTCGCAGCCCGTGGTCGCGACGTCCTCGGGGGTGCGCAGCCCGGCCTCGCGGAGGCGACGGATGAGGACGAGCTGGCGCAGGTCGTTGGGGACCGTGATCGCGGTGGCGCCGTCCTCGCGCACGAGCGCGATCGCCTCGTCGATCCTGTCCGCCCCCGGTCGGTAGACGAGGCGGTGCACGGTCGCCCCGCCCTCCTCGAGCGCCCGGGCGGTCGCGGTGCCGCGCACGTGCTCGGGGTAGGAATCCTCGGGCCGGGCGAGCTGGACGACGATGCGGCGGTGGCCGAGGCCGAGGAGGTGCTCGGCGAGCCGGCGGCCCGCGTCCTCCTCGTCGTAGGAGACGGCGTGGATCCTCCCGCTCGTCTCCGGGCGGCCGGCGCGGATGATCGGGAGCCGGTTCCGGAAGGGCTCGAGCTGCTCGCTCGTGACCCCGCCGGTCGCGACGATGAGACCGGCGACGCGCATGCCCATGAGGTGGTGCAGGCTCGCGACCTGCCGCCGTCCGTTCTCGTCGTGGAGGATCGTCATCGACACGAGCGTGATCCCGGCCTCCGCCGCGGCGCGCTGCAGCTGGGTGAACAGCAGGCCGTAGGCCGGGTTCGAGGCGTCCCGCAGCAGCAGGCCCACGGTGGAGGAGCCCCCGGAGGCGAGCTCGCTCGCGGCGACGTTGGTGACGTAGCCGAGCTCGTCGGCGACCGCGAGCACACGGCGTCGGGTCTCCTCGGAGACCTTCCCCTGCCCGAGCATGACGCGGGAGGCCGAGGTGCGGGAGACGCCCGCGGCGGCGGCGACGTCCTCGAGGCGCACGCGGGCACGGGGACGCGGCGCCGTCGGGCCGTCGTCGGGCGTCGGGGCGTAGTCCCCTCCCGTCGTGTCCCGGCCGTCCCCCGTGCGCTCCGTGCGTCCTGCGTCGTTCATGCCTGGTCTCCTGCGTCGTCGGGCTCCGCCGGGCGTCGCGCGGAGGCGTCGCCGTCACGACGCTCACGATAGGCATGCAGGAGCCACGGCCAGTCCGTCTGCACCACGTCGACACCGAGGTCGATCAGCGGTCCCCACCCCGCCTCCGGGCCCTCGGCGAGCGCACGCTCGTCGTCATACCCGGCGAACAGCGGCCGGTCGTTCGTGAGCACCTCGGCGTTGGCGAGCACGAGCAGTCCCCGCGCGTGCAGCGACGCGATGTACCCGGCGTCGACGAACGGGTAGTCCTCGGTGCCCGCGAGCAGCTCGACGCCCACGAGGTTCAGGTCGCGGTCCTCGATCAGGTCCTCCACCTGCTCGGGCTCGGTGCAGATCGGCACGAAGGGGTGCTTCACCGGTTGCGCGCGAAGCACGTCGAGCGCCGCGGTCGCCGTCGCGGGGCACTTCAGCAGCAGGCGGCCGGTCATGTCCAGGCGGTCGAGCAGCGGCAGCAGCGTGGGCCACCAGGGCCAGGAGCGGTCGACGTTCACGAGCGCCTCCTCGCCGTCCGGGCCGCGGTGGTCGCGCAGGGCACCCAGCAGCTCGAGCAGCGGCTCGACCCTGGCGGGCCGCTCCCGGCGGTCCACCCGCACGTACCGCAGCTCCTCGATGCGCGCGGCGTCGAGCGTGCACAGGTTCGTGCCGATGCCGAGGTTCTCCTGCTCGGTGCCGTCGTGGAAGGAGTAGAAGCGGCCGTCCGTCGAGGCGCTCACGTCGATCTCCACCATGTCGGCGCCCGAGGCGATCGACGCCCGGGCCGCGGCGAGAGTGTTCTCCGCGACGGAGCCGATCGCGGTGCCGCGATGGGCGAGGACGAGGGGCCGACGGCGCGCGAGGCGCTCGGCGAGGACGCGGTTCACGGCGGCGTGCTCGGGCCGCCCGAGCTCCCGCGGTGCGGTGGCGGCGGGGCCGCGCCCTCCGGCGGCCGTCATGGGGCTCATCGCCCGCTCCGGACGAGCCGCGCGGAGGAGCCGGCGGTGGAGGGGCCGGTGGTGGCGGCCTCAGGCGTGCCCGGGCCGTCGATCCGCCGGCGACGCGGGCGACCGCGCACACCGCGGCCGTAGACGAGGTACATGGTGGCCCCGGTGATGATCATGAGCAGCACGGTATAGACGAAGGTGTCCGCGCGTCCGTCGAGGTTCGCGTCCCCCTCCGTCGCCGCCTTGATGGCGAGCCCCAGCGGCTGGTACAGCGGGTGGGCGAGGAACACCGCGGTGTCGTAGTCGTCGAGCAGGCTGTTGAAGTTCAGCGCCCCGATCGCGAGAGCCGTGGGCAGCACGGAGGGCAGCAGGATCCTCCGGAACACTGTCAGCGACCGGGCGCCCATGAGGGAGGCGGCCTCCTCGAGCCGGCCGTCGACCCCGGCGAAGGCGGCCTTCAGCAGGCGCAGGGTGAAGGGGATCTTGCCGATCACGTAGGCGATCAGCAGGATCACCGCGGTCCCCGTGAGCACCTGCCAGCCCACGAGCGGGCTCGGATGATCGAAGCTGATGATCAGGCCCAGGGCGATCAGCGTCGTGGGCAGGATCCACGGGATGTGCAGCAGGTACTCGACCGCGGCCGTGAGCGGGTTCCGCCAGCGCACGAGGATCCGCGCGACGAACAGCAGCCCCACGACGCTGATGACGGCCGTGAGCCCCGCGTACACCACGCTCACCAGGAAGGGTCGCAGCGTGCGGCCGTCGCCGAGCACCCGCACGTAGTTGTCCAGGCTCATCGCGCCGAGGCTTAGCTCGGAGGCACCGATCGACCGCGAGTCGACGAAGGAGTACAGGACGATCACGGCCACGGGCACGAGGTACACCGCGCACAGCGCGTAGGCCAGCACGTGGACGGCGACGTTCAGCACCGGGTTCGCGATCCGCTGCTTCACGAGCGCGGAGGACACCTTCGAGATCGAGAAGTAGGTGCCGCCCTTCTCCACCCGCGTGAGCACGATGAGCAGCAGCACGGTCGCCACGCCGAGCACGAGGGCGAGCAGCGCCGCGATGTCCCGGGATCCGGGACTCGAGGCGAAGGTGAGGATCATCGGCGCGACGGTCTGGAAGTCCCGGCCGCCGAGGACCTGCGGCGCGGAGAGCGCCCCGAGGCCGCCCAGGAAGGTGAGGACCGTGACCGCGAACAGCACGGGCCGCATCATCGGCAGCACGATCCGCCGCAGGATCGTCCACTCCGAGGCGCCCATGGCGCGAGCCGCCTCGATCGTCTGATGGTCCACCTTCCCCAGGGCACCGGAGACGAACAGCAGGTGGTTCGTCGTGGTCGCGAAGGTCATCACGACGACGACAGCGGGGAAGCCGCTGAACCAGTCCTCGGGCAGCCCGGGGAGCACGCTCTGCAGGAGACCGGTGACGATGCCGTCGGCCCCGTACACGAAGCGCCACCCGGCGGCGAGCACGATCCCGCCGTAGACGAGCGTCGTCGCGTAGCCGAGGAACAGGAAGCGGGCGCCTGTGATGTCGTAGTAGCGGGTGACGAGCACGATGAAGACGCCCACCACGTTGACGGTCACGGAGAGCACCGCGGCGAGCAGGAAGGAGTGCGCGAGCGAGGTCATCGCCCGCTCGGAGGAGGCGAGCTTCTCGACCGCGCGGAGGGTGGGCGTGCCCTCGGGCGCGAAGGTCTGCAGCAGGAGGTTCGCGTTGGGCCAGACCAGCAGGGCGACCACGAACCAGGTGAGCACGACCCCGACGACCCACACGAGCGGGGAGCGGAGCATGCTGCGGATGCTCCCGCGGCCCGTCATCGGGTCGCGCCCGCGGTGGCGGGGACGGCGGAGGGGACGTCGCCGACGGAGGACCCCTGGCCGTACTGGAGCACAGCGGCGGGATCGAGGTGCACGCCCACCTCCTCCCCGACCTCCGGACGGGCGGAGCCGTCCTCGCTCCGCATGACCGTCACGAGGCTGCCGAGCACCTCGACCTCGTAGCTCGAGCGCAGCCCGTGGTAGCGGCGGCGGCGCACGGTCCCCTGCAGCGCGCCGGGCGTCGGCATGCCGGGACCGACGGCCAGGCGCACCTTCTCCTCACGCACGTAGGACGGCAGCGCCGGATCCAGGTCGCCGCCCGAGCGGCGGGAGAGCTCGCCGACCAGCTCGGGCCCCAGCCGGCTCGCGTCGCCGATGAAGTGGCACACGAACTCCGTGGCGGAGGCGTCGTAGATCTCCTCCGGCGTGCCCACCTGCTCGACCCGCCCGTCGTGGAACACGGCGATCCGGTCGCTCATCGAGAGCGCCTCGTCCTGATCGTGGGTGACGTAGACGGTCGTGATGCCGAACCGCTCCTGGAGGTCCTTGAGCTGGACCCGCAGCTGGGCGCGGAGCTTCGCGTCGAGGTTGGACAGGGGCTCGTCCAGCAGCAGGATCTCCGGGCGGAGCACGAGCGCCCGGGCGATCGCCACACGCTGCTGCTGCCCTCCGGAGAGGTCCGCGAGGTTCTTGCCGAGCTGCGCGGGCGCGAGGTCCACCTGCTCCACGATCTCCCGCACCTTCCGGTCGACGTCCGCCCGCGGCTCCTTGCGGACCTTCAGCCCGAAGGCGATGTTCTCGTACACGTCCAGGGACGGGAACAGCGCATAGTTCTGGAACACCATGCCGATGCCCCGCTTGTCGCTGGGCAGATGGGTCACGCGCCGGCCCGCGACATGGAGGTCGCCCGCGGTGGGCGTGATGAACCCGGCGAGCGTGCGCAGGGCGGTCGTCTTGCCGCAGCCGGAGGGGCCCAGGAGCGTGAAGAACTCCCCCTCGCGGACATGGAGGTCCAGGTCGTGGATCGCGGTGAAGTCGCCGTAGTCGACCCGGATGCCGTCGAAGCGGATCATCGTTCTGCCTTCCTCGGTGGTCGGGTCGGGATCAGCCCAGGTACTCGAGCTCGATCTTCTCGATCCAGCCGCCCAGGTTCTCGGTGACGAAGCCCCAGTCGATGTCCTGGCGCTGCAGGCCCTCGTGGAACTCGACGATCGCCGGATCGGCGGCGTCGATCGCGCCCTGGTTCACGGGCATCGAGTCGAACTCGGCGGACCACGCCGCCTGCACGTCGGCACTGCCGAACCAGTTGATGAAGGCCTGCGACTCGTCGAGCTGGTCGGTGCCCTCGATGACGCCCACCTGCTCGACGACGAAGGGCACGCCCACCTCGGGCTCGAGGTGGCCGGCGGTGAAGCCGTAGGACTCCTCGCGGGCGGGGATGCCGGAGGAGGCCATCTGGCCGTAGTCGACCTCGTCGTCGCTGAGCCGCTGGAAGAGGTCGACGTCCTCGACGGCCGGGCTGCCGTTCGCGAAGTAGGCCTCGATCTGCTGCCAGCCCTCCTCGGAGACGCCGAGCTCCCCGTCCGGGTCCTGGTAGCGGGTGAGGATCCCGGCCATGACGATCTGGGTGGTGGCCGCGCCGGTGCTGATCTCGGACTGGTAGCGGCCCTGGTAGGCCGGATCGTTCCAGAGGTCGGTGAGGTCCGCGGGGGCGTCCTTCGCGGAGGTCCTGTCCGCGTCGTAGGTGAAGAGGATCGCCTGCTGCACGATCGGCCAGTAGTTCCCCTCCCCCGAGGCATCGCCGAGCTCGGGATCGACCTCGTCGGACCACTCCGGGGTGAAGGGGTCGATGGTGCCGGCGTCGACGAGCTGGTTGAAGTAGACGTTGTTGAGCCCGAAGACGACGTCGGCGACGGGGTTGCCGGCCTCGGCGAGGATCTTGTTGGTCGTGTCCCCGCCGCCCTGGCCGACGACCTCGATCTCGAAGCCGGCCTCGGCGGCCTGCTCGGTCAGCCATTCGGCGCGGCCGTCGGAGTTGGAGTTGGTGTAGACGATCAACGGGTCGTCGGAGCCGGAGGCGGCGTCGCCGGCGGTGCCGCAGGCGGTGAGGGCGAGGGCGGCGGAGGCGAGGACGGCGGAGGCCTTGAGGAGCTGGCGCATGGCGGACCACTTTCTGTGCTCGGGGCGGGGCCCCGGTGCGGAGGACGGGCGATGCGGGGTGGCGCCGGGTCGGTCCCGGTGCCGTGGAGCAGGAGGGGGAGCGCTCCCCCTTGCGAGGACTCTCGTCGTCGGGAGTGACCTGCGGGCGACGGCGACCGCAGGAGAAGATGAACAGCCATCGAACAAGGGGGAGCGCTCCCCCTATCGATGACCGGCCACGATAGGACCTCCTCGACGCCCCCGCAAGGCCCCGGGCACGATGACGGCCCCTCACCGCGGTGCATGACCGCGACGAGGGGCCGTCGAGCAGGGCGTGCTCCGAGGAGCGCACCCGGCGGGGTTGGGGCTCAGACGAGCTCGATGACCGCCTCCGGGTCCTCGAGCACGACCAGCGGGGTGATCGTCGGATGGCCGGCGGCGCGCACGGCGGCGAGGTCCACCCGCAGCAGCGGATCACCCGCGACGACGCGGTCCCCGGTCGCGACGAGGCGCTCGAAGCCCTCACCCTTCATCTGCACGGTGTCCAGGCCCACGTGGATGAGCAGCTGGGTGCCGTCGTCCAGGGTGAGCGCCACGGCGTGGCCCGTGTCGAAGACGTGGGTGACGGAGCCGGCGGCCGGGGCGACGACGAGCCCGCCCTCGGGCTCGATCGCGAGGCCGGGCCCCATGAGCTCCTTCGCGAAGGTGGGGTCCGGGACCTCGGAGAGCGGGACGACGGTGCCGGGCAGCGGCGCACGCAGGCGCACGAGGTGGCCCACGCGGGTCGCGGTGCCGGCCGTGGCACCGCCGGCCGACGCTGCCCCGGTCGTCGCGCCGTCGGACGCCGCGTGATCGACCGCGGCCGTCGAGGCCGGGGCCTCCTGGCCGCTCATGATCCGTTCCATGGCGTCCTTCACGAACTGCACGGAGGTGCCGTAGATGACCTGCACGGAGCGACCGCCGGGCTTCATGATCCCGGCGGCGCCGGCACGGCGCAGCGCGGGCTCGTCGACCTTCGAGGTGTCCGCGATCTCCATGCGCAGGCGGGTCGCGCAGTTCTCGAGGTCGAGGATGTTCTCCTTGCCGCCGAGGGCGGCGAGGAAGGCGGTCGCGGTGACGGCGTACTTGTCACCCTTCTGCTCCGTGGCGGCGGGGTCCGTCTCCTCGAGGTCCTCGTCATCCTCACGGCCGATGGTCTTGAGGTCGAAGCGGCGGATGATGAAGCGGAAGACGAGGAAGTAGACGACGAACCAGAAGATGCCCATCACGGGGATCGCCCACGGGTTCTGCGCCATCGGGTTCACCCAGCCCAGCACGAGGTCGATGAAGCCGCCGGAGAAGCCGAAGCCCATGCGCACGGGCAGCATCGCGCTGATCGCCATCGAGATGCCGGTGAAGATCGCGTGCACGAGGTAGAGCCCCGGGGCGAGGAACATGAAGGAGAACTCGAGGGGCTCGGTCACGCCCACCACGAAACTCGCCACGGCGCTCGAGAGCAGCACGCCCGCGGCGATCTTGCGGCGGGAGGTCTTCGCGGTCGTGTACATCGCGAGGGCGGCGCCCGGCAGGCCGAACATCATGATCGGGAAGAAGCCGGTCATGTACTGGCCGGTGACGCCGCGGGTGCCGGTGGCGTTGAGGAAGTTGCCGAGGTCGTTGATGCCGGCGACGTCGAACCAGAACACCGAGTTCAGCGCGTGATGGAGACCCAGCGGGATGAGCAGGCGGTTGAGGAAGCCGTAGATGCCCGCGCCCACGGGGCCCAGGGTCACGATGAACTCACCGAAGGCGACGAGGCCCGAGTAGACGAGCGGCCACACGAAGAACAGGGCGAGAGCGAGCACGAGCGAGAGCCCCGCGCTGATGATCGCCACGGAGCGGCGGCCCGAGAAGAAGGCGAGGGCGTCCGGGAGCTTCGTGTCCTTGAAGCGGTCGTAGGACCAGGCGCCGATGAGGCCGCACAGGATGCCGACGAACACGTTCTGCAGGTTGTCGAAGGCGGGGTTGACCTCGCCGACGTCGATCCCGCGGAAGGTCGCGACGTTCTCGGGGTCCAGCAGCGTCGTCACGGTGAGCCAGGAGACGAGGCCCGCGAGCGCGGAGGTGCCGTCGGGCTTGGTGGCCATGCCGAGCGCGACGCCGATCGCGAAGAGCAGGGCGAGGTTGTTCAGCAGAGCGTTGCCGGCGAGTGTGAGGAACACGCCGATCACGTTGTTCGGGTCGCCGGTGCCGGTGAGGATCCAATAGCCGATGCCGCTGAGGATCGCGGCGACGGGCAGGACGGCGACGGGCAGCATCAGGGATCTGCCCAGGCGCTGGAAGAACTTCATCGTTACCTCTCGAGGAAGAAGCCGGGGTGCGCGATACCGCTCGTATCACCGCTCCCCCGGTCACAAACGGGCCCCATTCTGCACGCGATCGAGCGGTCGGCGCGAGGCCTCGGACCGCTCGGACCGGCGGCCCACCGTCTGGCCTGGGCGTTCCCCGGGAACGGTTCCCCGTGGGTGTCGAGGCTCACCCGGGACGCCCACACCACCTCCACTCTCTATCTCATATCTGAGATACGCTCCCCGCATGACGACGACCGAGGACTACCGCTCCCGCATCGGATCCCTCATCCGCGACGCACGACAGCACGCCGGACTCACCCAGAGCGAGCTCGCCACCGAGCTCGCCACGAGCCAGAGCGCCGTGCACCGCATGGAGCAGGGCCAGCAGAACATGACGCTCGACACCCTCGCGAAGATCGGTCGCGTGCTCGACTCCGGCTTCGTCGGCATCGGCACCTCCGGCCCCACCCACCTGCGTGTCGAGGGCGGCCGCACCCTCAGCGGCGCGATCGACGTGAAGACCTCGAAGAACGCGGGCGTCGCGCTGCTGTGCGCCTCCCTCCTCAACCGCGGCACGACCGTGCTGCGCCGCGTGGCGCGCATCGAGGAGGTCAACCGCCTGCTCGAGGTGCTCACCTCCATCGGCGTGCGCACCCGCTGGCTCAACGAGGACAACGACCTCGAGATCATGGTCCCCGAGCAGCTCGACCTCGAGGCCATCGACGCCGACGCCGCCCGCCGCACCCGCTCGATCATCATGTTCATGGGCCCGCTCATGCACCGTGCCGAGCAGTTCCAGCTCCCCTACGCCGGCGGCTGCGACCTCGGCACCCGCACCGTCGAGCCGCACATGACGGCGCTGCGCCCGTTCGGCCTGCAGGTCGTCGCGACCGAGGGCCACTACCAGGCGACCCTCGACCCGGGCACCTCCCCCGCCAAGCCGATCGTCCTCACCGAGCGCGGCGACACCGTCACCGAGAACGCGCTCCTGGCCGCCGCCCGCCGTGAGACGGAGACGGTCATCCGCAACGCGAGCCCGAACTACATGGTCCAGGACCTCTGCTTCTTCCTCGAGAAGCTCGGCGTCCGCATCGACGGGATCGGCACGACGACCCTGCGCGTGCGCGGCGTCGCGGAGATCAGCACCGACGTGGACTACGCGCCCAGCGAGGACCCGATCGAGGCCATGAGCCTCATCGCCGCCGCGATCGTCACCTCCTCCGAGATCACGGTGCGCCGCGTGCCGATCGAGTTCATGGAGATCGAGCTCGCGGTCCTCGAGGACATGGGCTTCCGGTACGACCGCTCCGAGGAGTACCTCGCCGCGAACGGACGCACCCGCCTCGTCGACATCACGACCCATCCCTCGGAGCTCACCGCCCCGATCGACAAGATCCACCCCATGCCGTTCCCGGGCCTGAACATCGACAACCTGCCGTTCTTCGCCGTCATCGCGGCGACCGCGCAGGGCCGCACCCAGCTGCACGACTGGGTCTACGAGAACCGCGCCATCTACCTCACCGACCTCACGAAGCTCGGCGGCCGTGTGCAGCTCATGGACCCGCACCGCGTGCTCATCGAGGGCCCCACCCGCTGGAGCGGCGCGGAGCTCGTGTGCCCGCCCGCGCTGCGCCCCGCCGTGGTGATCCTGCTGGCGATGCTCGCCGCCAAGGGCACGAGCGTGCTGCGCAACGTCTACGTCATCAACCGCGGCTACGAGGACCTTGCCGAGCGCCTCAACGCCCTGGGCGCGAAGATCGCCACCTTCCGCGACATCTGATCCACCTCCGTCCCGGCCGACGCCCGCTCCCCGCACCCGGGGGTGCGGGCGTCGCCCGTTCCTGACGCCCCCGGGGTCGCCTGCCCGGGTCACCGAGCATTCATCCCCTGTTCCGGATAAATCGGTTGCCACCCGCCCCGCCCTGCGGCAGTCTGGACGAGGTTGCGGGCGCTGTGCCCGCGACGACCAGCAGCATCAGGGGAAGGAGGAGCCATGGAGCCGATGCGCACGCAGCATCACGAGCACCGACGAACGGCCGATGCGTCGGCCGGCACGCTCCTCCTGCCGATGCCCGCGGTCTGAGCACCGCGGCGAAGGGAGGGCAGCGACATGGCACGTCGCACCGCTCCCTGCCTCACGGCGAGAGCGCCCTTCGCGGGTTCGATCCCCGCCCCTCCCACGGGTCCCCTGGCACCGGGACATCCAGAGCCGCTCCCGCGCCTGCGCGCGGCGATGCGGAGAGTGCTGAACGACGAGTCGTTCGCTCCGGCCCCGATGCCGGGGCGGCGACTCGTGCTCCGTGGAGGTGGTCGGTGATGGGCCAGGTCAGAGTCTTCAACAAGGGGTACGACCCCTTCACCGGCATCGGCGAGATGCTCCATACCACGAGCGTGCGCCATGCCTTCGGCATGATCCGGCGCGGCGTCGCGGAGCCCGTCGAGCTCGCGATCGTCGAGGACCGCATCGTGCCGACGGTGCTCGCCCTGACACGTGAGCTCAGCGGCGCCTGGGTGGAGGGCATCGGCCAGCGCTCGATCGGCTTCTCCTACCGGGCCGTGCACGAGCGCGATCACTGGAGCTGCGCCTACTGCGGCCGCAGCGTCTCCCGCACGCCCGCGTGCGACGCCCTGCTCGCGACCGTGGACCATGTGCTGCCCAGCTCCCGCGGCGGCGAGTCCTCCTGGCTGAACCTCGTGTGCGCCTGCAAGGAGTGCAACAACCGCAAGGCGGACCGGACTCCCGAGGAGGCGGGGATGGCGCTGCGCTTCGATCCCTACGACCCCTCCCGCGCCTACCGCACCGCGGGCGGGCACATGGAGCTGATCATCGTGGACACGGACCGCATCGCCGGCTGATCCGCCGCCCGAGCCCGCGGGGCTTGTGCTCGTCGCCCACGATCGGTGGAATGGGTCGCCCCAGGTCCGATCGACGACGAGGAGCCGTCCCGTGCCCCGCTCATCCGCCCCGTCCGTGCGCGCCGCACTCCTCCGTCGCCGTCTCCTCACGCTGCTCGCGGCGCTGCCGCTGCTCCTGCTGGGTGTCACCGCGTGCGGCGGTGCGGCGGAGGAGCAGCCCTCCGCCTCGACGAGCGGCGCCGAGGAGTCCGCGACGCCCACGGAGGAGGCCACCGGGGAGGACTCCGCGAGCCCCACGTCGGAGTCGACCTCCGAGGCCCCCACGGAGAGCACCTCCCCCATGTCGATCGAGGCCACCCGCGCCGGGGACGACGCCGAGACCGGGGATCCGACCGAGCCCGAGGACGGCGGCGAGGACGGCACGGCGGAGGAGGACACCTCGCCCGCGCCGGGCGACGCCCCCGCTTCCGGCTCCACCGAGCTCACGACGCTCTGGGTGGACGACTCCTGGACGATCGAGGAGCGCGAGGACGACCCGTGCTCCTTCGGCGGCCCGACGGTCTCGCCGTACTCCGAGCAGGAGGACGTGTTCACCTGCGGGGCGACCGCGGACAGCCTCCTCGCCTGCATGATCGAGGACGGCGACACGACGGTGTGCATCACGGACCCGCTCGAGCGCACGGCCATGCGCTTCGACTCCCCCACCGCTCGCGAGGCCCTGGACGCGGGGCTCGGGTCCGAGGGGGAGCCGATCCCGATGACCGTCGAGCTCGAGGACGGGGCCCTCTGCGCGACGGTCGCCCACGACCACGACACGCATTGGAACGGCCGGTTCAGCTGGTACCGCTGCGACGACGGGTCGGAGCTGCTCACGGACGAGGACATCGCGACCACCTTCGCGGAGGGCGATCCCTGGACGGTGCAGCGCTCCCTGAACCAGGGCGCTCCGGAGGAGACCGCCGTGGCGGTGATGTCCTTCGCGGGGGTCTGACCCGGTCGAGCCCGGGCGGGACCGCGACGGTCAGACGGTCGCGAGCGGCCCCGCCGCGATGGAGGCGGCGGCGCGGCGCCGCTCGACGAGCACGTCGACGACGGCCGGGTGCGCGCCCAGCGGCGCCGTCGTGAGATCCGCGCCGGCGGCGGTGACGAGGTTCGCGAAGTGCCCCGGGGCGAGCACGTAGCTCACGGCGATGACGCGACGCGCACCGGAGGAGCGTGCGCAGTCCACCGCGTCCGGGATCGACGGCGCGGCGCCGGCCCCGTAGCCGATGGTCACCGGGCAGGGCAGCCAGCGGGCGAGCAGGTCCCGCATCTGGCGGACGGCCACGGCGGCGGCGGGGTCCGAGGAGCCGGCGGCCGCGAGGACCACGTGGTCGCCGGGGCGGTGCCCGGCGTCGTTCCCGGGGAGGTCCGCGATGCGGTCGCGGAGGGCGAGGACGAGCCGCGGGTGCGGCCCGATGGGGGCGGCGGCGACGGCCTCGGGCCACGGCTCGACAGATCCCGCGATGTCGACGCCGGTGTGGAACCCGGTGGAGAGCAGCAGGGGCACGACGACCACCTCGACGCTGCGGGCGGTGTCGTCCTCGGATGCCGGGGCGGACTCGCGTGCGGTGCCGACGGCGCGGGCGACGACGTCGGCGACCTCGGGCTGCTCGACGTCGACGAAGGCCTCGAGGACCGTGTCCCCGGGGAGCGCGGCGGCGAGGGCCTCGCGCACGCGGGCGATCTCGGCGCGGCCCTCGGCGAAGCGCGTGCCGTGGGAGCAGGCGATGACGATGCTCATGACGGGTTCCCTCCTCGGGGACCGGCGGGGTCGGCGCGGGCGTCGGGCGTGTAGTGCTGGACGACGGCGCGCACGAGCGCCCCCATGCGGCTGCGCTCGGGGAGCAGGGCGGGCAGGCCGCGATCCACGAGCGGCCCGGCGGTGAGCGGGCCGACGGCGGCGAACAGCAGGTCACCGGCCTCCGCGTGCTCCGTGATGCCGGGCATGACGCCGGCGGCCTCCGCGGCCTGCAGCCAGTTCTCGGTGCCGGGGGCGGCGGTGAAGAGCACGGCGTCGACCTCGCCGCGGCTCGCCTCGAGCACGGAGCGGTGCACGGCGGCGGGGTCGCGCGGCGGTCCCCAGCGGTAGACGGTGAGGTTCACGACCTCGGCGCCGAGCGCGGCGAGGTGCTCGTCGAGGCCGTCGGCCCCGGAGCCGTGGTGCTGGACGGCGACCCGCACGCCCTGCAGGTCGAGGGTGGACAGGTGCTCGGCGATCTCGGCGGAGGTGCCGTTCTCCGCGACCCAGTCGACGGCGAGCCCGGCCTGCTGGGCGGCACCGCGCGCCTTGGGCCCGCGCGCGATGACGCTCGCCCCGGCGAGGGCCTCCCGCAGCCGCTCGTCGACGTCCGCGGACTCCGCCGCCTCGAACCAGCCCCGCAGGCCCACCCCCGTCGTCACCACGAGCATCGACGGCGGATCGGCGAGCAGCTCACGGGTCGTGGCGAGCAGCTGCGGATCGTCGACGTGCGGGATCATGCTCAGCGCCGGGGCGTGGTGGATCTCGGCGCCGTGCCGCTCGAGGGCGGCGGCGAGGTCCTCGGCCCGCCGGTCCAGGGCGAGCACGATGCGACGGCCGCGGAGGGTCGTCGAGAGCATGGCGGGGGCGGTGGTCACGTGATGAGCTCCCTGGGGGTGGTCGGGCCCGGCGTCGCCGTGCCGGCGGCGGGGGCGGTGAGGGGGACGGGCAGCAGCAGGCCCTCGCGGGCCACCTCGCCGATGACGACGACGGCCGGGCTGCGCACCCCGGCCTCGCGCACGGCGCGCTCCGCCTCGCCGAGGGTGGTGCGGGTGGTGCGCTGCTGCGGGGTGTGACCGTTCTCGACGACGGCGACGGGCCGTGCGGCGGGCACCCCGTGCTCGAGGGCCGCTCCGACGAGACCGGGCAGCGCGGCGACGCCCATGAGCACGATCGTCGTGACGGCGGGGTCGGCGAGGGCGGCGAGGGTCGCCGGGCTCGCGCCGAGCGGGCCCAGGGCGTCGTGCCCGCTCACCACGTGCAGGGCGGTCGCGGTGCCGCGCTGGGTGACGGGGATGCCGGCGGCCTGGGGGACGGCGATCGCGCTCGTGATCCCGGGCACCACGTCGACCGCGATCCCGGCGGCGAGGCAGGCGGTGTACTCCTCCCCGCCGCGGCCCAGCACGAACGGGTCCCCGCCCTTGAGGCGCACCACGCGGTGTCCCGCGCTCGCCTCCTCGACGAGGATCCGGTTGATCTCCGCCTGCGGCACGGGGTGGTGACCGGGATGCTTGCCCACCGGGATGATCCGGGTGCGGGCGCCGAGGATCTCCGCGACGGCCTCGCCCGGGCCGAGCCGGTCCGCGACGACGACGTCGGCCTCGGCGAGCAGGCGTCGGGCGCGGACGGTCAGGAGGTCGAGCGGGCCGGGGCCCCCGCCCACGAGGGCGACGCTCCCGCTCGCGGCGGGCCGGCGGGGCTGCAGGGGCAGCGCGCCCTCCGCGAGGAGCAGGGAGATCCCGTCGCGCACGGCCATCGAGCGGCGGGGGTCGGCGCCGACGGCGGAGACGACGCCGACGGCCACGTCCCCGGCGGTGGTCTGCGCGGCGAGTCGCGCGGTGCCGTGTCCCGCCTGGGAGGCGTTCGTGCAGAGGAGGCGGCGTCGCTCGCAGTCGGCGGCGACCTGACGGTCCACGGCGGGGCGGCCGGTCGCCGCGTGCACGAGCCAGGCGCCGCGCAGGTCACGGCGCCGGTAGGTGCGCGGGGTCCACGTGATCCGGCCGCGCGCGGCGAGGTCGGCGAGCACCGGGTCGAGCCGCGGGGCGACGACCCGCACCCGGGCGCCCTCGTCGAGGAGCCGTCGGGCGCGGCGCGCCGCGACCTCTCCCCCGCCCACGAGGAGCACCGCGCGCCCCTCGAGGGCGACACCGAGCAGCAGGGTCATCGCGCGCCGCCCCGCAGCAGGTAGACCTCGCCGCCGCGGTCCTCGATCGGCCACACGTGCAGGCGCAGGTGCTCCTTGCCGCGGGGGTCCACGCAGGTGCCCGAGCGGAGGTCG
The DNA here is from genome assembly GCF_054777615.1 of Brachybacterium horti. Classification (NCBI taxonomy): domain Bacteria; kingdom Bacillati; phylum Actinomycetota; class Actinomycetes; order Micrococcales; family Dermabacteraceae; genus Brachybacterium; species Brachybacterium horti. Next base: position 448,506 of record NZ_BAAHAM010000002.1, on the reverse strand, counting down.
AAGACCTGCTTGTACATGGGCGAGGCGACGGTGGCCCGGCTGCCCCGGGTGCCGACGATCCCGCGGGAGATGACGTTCGCCCCGCTGTAGGGATCGTGGTTGTCGAGGGCGTGGAGGCTGCCGTCGGGCAGGAGGAACAGGGCCACCTGGTCGCCGTCCACGAGGGCGGCGCGGCCGCGCTCCACCTCGAGGTCGCCGAGCGCGCACACGCGCGTCCACTCGGTGCTCGAGCGGGTGGCCGGGGAGAGGGTCTGCGTGCTCATCGTCGTACCTCCAGGGTAGTGCCGGCGATGAGGACCTCGCCGGATCGTCGTTCATCGGGACGTGCGGGGCGCACCTGGCCGCGCTCGGGGACGTAGGCCAGGGACGGGTCGGGGGTGGTCGGGGCGTTCACGAAGGAGGAGAAGCGGGCGAGCTTCGCGGGGTCGGCGAGGGTCGCCGCCCACTCGTCCTCGTAGTGCTCGACGTGGCGGTCCATCGCCGCGTCGAGATCCGCGCAGATGCCGAGCGAGTCCTCCATGACGACCTCGCGGAGGCCGTCGATGCCGCCGTCGAGGGCCTCGAGCCAGGGGGCGGTGCGCTGGAGCTTGTCCGCGGTGCGGATGTAGTACATGAAGTACCGGTCCAGGGTGCGGATGAGGGTGTCGTCGTCCAGTCCCTCGGCGAGCAGCTCGGCGTGGCGTGGGGTCGCGCCGCCGTTGCCGCCCACGTACAGGTTCCAGCCCTGGGCGGTCGCGATGATGCCCGCGTCCTTGCCGCGTGCCTCGGCGCATTCGCGCGCGCAGCCGGAGACGCCGAGCTTGAACTTGTGCGGCGCCCGCAGGCCCCGGTACCGCAGCTCGAGCCGGACGGCCATGCCGGTGGAGTCGAGCACGCCGTAGCGGCACCAGGCGGAGCCCACGCAGGACTTCACGGTGCGCAGGGACTTGCCGTAGGCGTGGCCGGACTCGAAGCCGGCATCGACGAGCCGCTGCCAGATCAGCGGCAGCTCCTCGAGCCGGGCGCCGAACATGTCCACCCGCTGACCGCCGGTGATCTTCGTGTACAGGCCGAAGTCCCGGGCGACCTCGCCGACGACGATGAGCCCCTCCGGGGTGACCTCGCCGCCGGGCATCCGCGGGACCACCGAGTAGGTGCCGTCCTTCTGCATGTTCGCCATGACGTGGTCGTTGGTGTCCTGGAGGGTCGCGTTCTCGCCGTCGAGCACGTGGCTCGGGGTGAGGACCGCGAGGATGCTCGCGAGGACCGGCTTGCAGATGTCGCAGCCGCGACCCCGGCCGAACCGCTCGATGACGGCGCTGAAGGTGGTCAGCTCCGAGACGCGGACGGCGTCGAAGAGCTGGCGGCGGGAGAGCTCGAAGTGCTCGCACAGGGCCGTGGAGACCGTGCGGCCCATGCGGGTGAGCTCGGTGCCGACGAGGCTCTTCACCATGACCAGGCACGAGCCGCACGTGGCGCCGGCCTTCGTGCAGGCGGTGACCTCCGCGGGATCGGTGCAGCCGTCCACGCGGACGGCGTCGCGGATCGTCCCGGCGGTCACCGAGGAGCACGAGCAGACCACGGCCTCGTCGGGCAGCTCGGCCGTGGGGGCGGCGGCGTCGGCGGGCAGGAGATAGGCGGCGGGGTCGGCGCCGAGCGCGCTGCCCACGAGCGGGCGCAACGCGCCGTAGGCGGAGGCGTCGCCCACGAGCATGCCGCCCAGCAGGGTCTTCGCGTCGTCGGAGAGCACGAGCTTCTTGTGCACGCCGCCCACGGGGTCGGTGTAGACGACGTCGAGGGCGCCGGGGGTCGTCGCGAAGGCGTCGCCGAAGCTCGCGACCTCCACGCCGGAGAGCTTGAGCTTCGCGGAGAGGTCGTAGCCGCCGAAGGTCGCCTCGCCGCCGAGGATGCGGTCGCAGGCGACCTCCGCCATCGCGTAGCCGGGGGCGACGAGGCCCACGCACTGCCCGTCGTAGGAGGCGACCTCGCCGATCGCGAGGACCGCGGGATCCGAGGTCACGCAGCCGGCGTCGATGGTGACGCCGCCGCGCTCGTGGCAGTCCAGCCCGGCGGCGCGGGCGAGCTCGTCGCGGGGGCGGACGCCGACGGTGAGGACGACGACGTCGGCCTCCACCTCGGAGCCGTCCGCGAAGGCGACCGCGCGCACCTCGCCGTCCTCCCCCGCGAGCACCGCGGAGGTGCGCGAGCGGGTGCGCACGGCGATGCCGCGCTGCTCGATGAGCCGCTGGAGGACGCCGCCGGCAGGCAGGTCCAGCTGCGCGGACATCAGCCGGTCGCCGGACTGCACGACGGTCGCCTCGGCGTCCATGCCCTGCAGCGCGCCGGCGGCCTCGAGGCCCAGCAGCCCGCCGCCGATGACGACGCCGCGCGCCGGGCGCCCGAGCGCCGCGGAGCGCCGTGCGACGTGGGCGCGCAGGCCCTCCACATCTTCCAGGGTGCGGTAGACGAAGCAGCCGTCGAGCTCGGCTCCCTCGACCGGCGGCCTCGCCGCGTAGGAGCCCGTGGCGAGGACCAGACGGTCGTAGGGGTGGACCGTGCCGGCGGCCGTGGTGACCGTGCGGGCCGCGCGGTCGATCGAGGTCGCGGCGTCCCCGCTGTGGAGGGTGATGCGCGGGTCCTCGAAGATCGTCGCGGGGAGGGTGAGGTCCTCCGCCGTGGCGCCGTCGAAGAAGCGGGTGAGCCCGACGCGGTCGTAGGGGTGGCGGGACTCGTCGCCGAGGACGGTCACCTCGAGCTTCTCCTCCGCGCGGGTGACGAGGGAGTCGACGAAGCGGTGCGCGACCATGCCGGCGCCGATGACGACGATGCGGGCGCTCATCGGGCGGCACCCGCGAGCTCGGGCTGCGGGGCGAGGGCCACGCTGCCGGGGGCGGCCTCCGCCGCCTTCGCGGCCGAGCGGCGGCCGTGGGCGAGGTACAGGGGCACGGCCACGAAGGTCACGCCGCCCACGAGGTTGCCGAGCACCGTCGGGATCTCGTTCCACACGAGGTAGTCGGTGAGGGTGAAGTCGGCGCCGAGGAGCAGGCCCGAGGGGAACAGGAACATGTTGACGATCGAGTGCTCGAAGCCCATGTAGAAGAAGAGCATGATCGGCATCCACATCGCGATGATCCGGCCCAGGAGGTCCTTGCTGAGGAAGGCGACGACGACGCCGGTGGAGACCATCCAGTTGCACAGCACGCCGCGCACGAACAGGGTCAGCATGCCGGCGGCGCCGTGGTCGGCGTAGCCGACGGTGCGACCGTGGCCGATCTCGCCGATCGCCTCGCCCACGGGGCTCGGCGGTGCGGAGAAGCCGTAGGTGAAGTAGATCGCCATGAGCACGGCGACGGTGATCGCCCCGCCGAGGTTGCCGAGGAACACGAGGCCCCAGGTGCGGAGCATCGCGCCCCAGGTGACCTCCTTGCGCCGCATCATCATCGCGAGCGGGAGGAGCGTGAACACCCCCGTGAGCAGGTCGTACCCGAGCAGGTACAGGAGGATGAAGCCGACGGGGAAGAGCAGCGCGCCCAGCAGCGGCTGACCGGTCTGGGTGGAGACCGTGACGGCGAAGGCGGCGCCCAGGGTGAGGATCGCGGCCCCCATGTAGGAGCGCACCAGGGTCTGCGTGCGGGTGTAGGAGACCTTGGAGGCTCCGACGGCGGCGAGGCGGTCGACGAGCTCGGCGGGCGAGAGGGAGGACATGGCAGCTCCTCAGCGAGAAGGGGAGTGTTCACATGTCCCGTGCGCCTGCAACGGGGTGCGGCCATCGTGGGCTCTGGTCCCGGGGACACGAAGCCCGGGAGGGCGCCGTGACCTTCTCGTGATCTGGGGTCTCAGTCCTGGATGCCGCGCGGCGCCGCGCTCAGCAGGTCTCGCGGAGGTGGCCCTGCTCCCCTTCGGGGGCGAGGTCCCGGTCGCGGAGCACCGTGAGCGGGGCGCTGTCGGTGCGGGCGCAGGCATCGGCGAAGGTCAGCCCGGCCTCGTCGATCGTCGGCAAGCGGGTGAAGGTGCCGAGGTTGCCGACCTCGACGGGGTCGAAGCCGGGCTCGGGGTCGGCGCCCGCGTCCCGGACCACCACGGCGGCGTCCGTCGGGAAGGCGCCGCTCACCCGTGGGCCGGGGAGACCCCGAGCGTCGCGGCGTGCTGGGCGACGATCTCCGCGAGGTCGAGGTCGCGCCGAGTCACCCCGCCGACGTCGTGGCTCGTGAGCGTCACGGTCACGGAGGGATAGGTGAGGGTGAGGTCGGGGTGGTGCCCCGCGGCCTCCGCGGCCGCGCCGATGCGGTTCACGAGGTCGAGGCCGGTGGCGAAGTCCCCGGTGTCGTAGCCGGCGGTGATGCTCTCGCCGCTCTGCGTCCAGCCGTCGGGGAGGGACGCGGCGATCTCGGTGGAGGTGAGGGTCTGTTCTGCGTCAGCCATGGGGCCATCGTGCCGCAGTTCGGCTCCCGGTGCCTCGGGCAGGCGTCTCGGTGCTCGCGGTCCGCGAGCGCGTGCGGCCGCTGCGGGAGCCGGGCGCGGAGCCCCGATCGGCGGCGCCCGCCGGGTGTCCCACCCCTGCGCGAGACTGTCCCCATGAGCGCGACCGATCCTGCCTGGCACCGCGGCACCTGCCCCCGCTGCGAGAGCCCCGAGGTGCTGCTGCACGTGATCGGCCTCCCGCTCGCCGGCGTCATGGAGTCCTCCCCGCACTGGTTGCGCTGGGACGGCTGCGTCGGGCTCGGCCCCGATCGTGAGTGCACCTCCTGCGGCTGGACCTGGTGGGAGCACGACCACGGCCACGCGGAGCAGGAGGAGTTCGATCCCGAGGACGCCGAGGAGGAACCGGCGGCGCCGCTGCGCGTGGTGGGCGCGGTGCTCGTGGACGCGCAGCAACGGGTCCTCGCGGCGCGGCGGCGCGCCGGCCTGCGCGAGGCCGGGCGCTGGGAGTTCCCGGGCGGCAAGATCGAGCCGGGCGAGTCCCCGCAGGAGGCGCTGCGGAGGGAGCTGCGCGAGGAGCTCGGCGTCGAGACCCGGGTGGGGTGGCTGATCGGCCGCGGCACCACGGGCGCGGGCGGGCGCGAGCTGCACCTGGACTGCTACTGGGCGCGAGTGCTCGGCGACCGCCCCGCGAGCTCCACCGATCACGACGAGCTCGCATGGCTGGATCGTGACGCGCTCGCGGAGCGGGACTGGCCCGAGGCGGATCAGCCGATCGTGGATCTGCTCGTCGCGGGTGCGCTCCCCCGCTTCTGATCGCCGCGGCACACCGCGGTCGGCCCGGCGAACGGCCGGTGTCCGGTCACGGAGGAGTCAGCTCGCGGGCTTCCGGGTCTCCGCGGAGAGGAACCAGGCCTGCTGCTCGAGCTTCTCGATGACGCCGTGGAGGATGTCCGCGCTCGTCGGATCCGCCTCGTCGACCTCGTCGTGCACCGTGCGCATCGTGCGCACGGTCTGCTCGACGGCGGCGGTGATGAGGTCGATCGCGTCATGGGTGAGCACCTCCCCGGCCGGGAAGTCGGCGAGCGAGGTCTGCTCGGCGACCACGTCGGGGCGGCCGTCGGGCGTGGCATGGAGGGCGCGCATGCGCTCGGCGACGTCGTCGGAGCTGTCGCGGGCGATCGCGACGACCTCGTCGAGGTTCAGGTGCAGGTCCCGGAAGTTGGGGCCGACGATGTTCCAGTGCGCCTGCTTGCCCACGAGGTGCAGGGCGATGAGGTCCACGAGGACCGCCTGGAGGTTCTTGGCGAGCGCGTCGTCCGCGAGGAACCCGCTCTCGGCGTTCTCGGTGGGGGTGGTCTTCACTGACGCCTTCGAGGATGAGCTGGTGGCCATCATGACGATCCTTCCGTCGGTGGAGCGTAATGCCTGACCCCGTCGACGGTACTCCGATCCTCGCGGATTGTCCCCACCTCGGCGGAGTCCGGGTCACAGGACCGTCACCTGCCCGGACGCGCCCCGCCCCGCGCCCGCCGCCCCGCTATCGTCACGCCCATGCCCTCCGGTCACGCCGCCCCGCTCAGCGCCGGAGCGATCTCCGCCCTCGTCGCCTTCACGAGCTCCTTCGTCGTCGTCCTCACCGGTCTCGAAGCCGTCGGCGCGAGCCCCGCGCAGGCCGCGAGCGGGCTCACCGCGGTGAGCGTGCTCATGGGTCTCGGCTCGATCGTGCTCTCCGTCATGACACGGCTGCCGATCACGGTCGCCTGGTCCACCCCCGGCGCCGCGCTGCTCGCCGCGACGGGCACCGTCGAGGGCGGCTGGCCCGCCGCGGTGGGCGCCTTCGCGCTCGTCGCCGTGCTCATCGTGCTCACCGGGCTGGTGCCCGCCCTCGCGGACCTCATGGCGCGGATCCCGCCGGCGCTCGCGCAGGCGATGCTCGCCGGGGTGCTCCTCCAGCTGTGCCTCGAGCCGGTGCTGGGCGTCGCGGCGAACCCGCTCGAGGTCGCGCCCGTCGTGATCGTGTGGCTGCTCGCGCTGCGGCTCGCGCCCCGCTGGGCCTCCCCGCTCGCCTTTGCCGCTGCGGCCGTCGTCATCGTGGTGCATCTCGTGTCGACGGGCGGATCCCTGCCGGCCGGCGCCCTCGCCGGTCATCTCGAGCTCACCGCGCCGCGGCTCACCCCGGGCGCCGTGATCGGCATCGCGCTGCCGCTGTACCTGGTCACCATGGCCTCGCAGAACGTGCCGGGCGTCGCGGTGCTGCGCAGCCTCGGCTACGAGGTCCCGTGGCGGCCCGCCATGCTCGTGACCGGCGCGGGCTCCCTGCTCGGGGCGCCGCTCGGCGGGCACGGCATCAACCTCGCCGCGATCAGCGCGGCCCTCGCGGCCGGGCCCGAGGCCGGGGAGGACCGCTCGCGCCGCTGGATCGCGAGCCTCACCTCGGGGATCGCCATGGTCGTCCTCGGCGTGCTCGCCTCGTCGGCCGCGCAGCTCGTGGCCCTCGCCCCGGAGGGCATCGTCCCCGCCGTCGCGGGACTCGCACTGCTGGGCACCTTCGTCGCCGCGGTGAAGGGGGCGCTCGCGCGCGAGGAGGAGCAGCTGCCCGCGGGGATCACCCTGCTCGTCGCCGCCTCCGGCATCGCGGTCGGCGGGATCAGCGCGGCGTTCTGGGCGCTGCTGGCGGGGCTGGTGGTGCGCTCGCTGCTGCGGGCGCGCCCGCGTCGCTGACGCGCTCCCCGGCGGAGCCGGCGGCCGTGCCGTCGGCGGGCTCGTCGGCCCGTTCCCCGATCCGCTCGCTCGGCGACTCGACCGCCGCACGGGGCGTGTCCGCGACGAAGGCGTTCAGCCAGCGGGCCGATGGGTCCGCGTCGAGGAACAGCTCCTTCACGAGCAGGGTCATCGGCACCGAGAGCAGCGCCCCGGCGGCCCCGAGGACCCAGGACCAGAACAGCACCGAGAGGAACGAGATGCTCGGTGCGAGCCCCACCGCGCGGCCCGTGACGCGCGGCTGCACGAGGCCCTGCAGGAGCATCGCGACGACGACGCACACGGCGACCACGAGCACCGCCGTCCACGGGCCCTGCGCGAGCAGCGCCATGAGCGTGGGCGGCACCATCGCGATGAGGAAGCCGATGTTGGGGATGTAGTTGCACACGAACAGCAGCACCGCCCACACCGCGGGCAGCGGCACCCCGAGCGCCCACAGGGCGAGCCCGTCGATCACGGCGACGACGACGCCGAACACTGTCGTCACGATCCAGTAGGTGCGCACGGCCCGGGAGAAGTCGACGAGGGCGTGGGCGAAGCGCGGGTGCGTGCGCTCGACGACCGCCATCCGCTCCGGCAGACCGGCGGCGTCCATGCCGAAGAAGATGATCGTCGCGACGGCCGCGGCGACGAGGGCGCCGATCGCGCTCACCGAGGACAGTGCCTGGTTGAGCAGGCCGAACAGGCTCGAGAAGTTGAACTGCGCGAGCCAGGTGCTGATCTGGTCCTGGCTCACGCCCACCCCGGCGAGCGCGTCGAGCGAGCTCTGCAGGAGGGCGTCGAAGGAGTCCGAGTAGCCGGGCAGCTCGAGCACGAGGGTGCGCACCGCCCAGGCGATCGAGAGGAAGAACGCGGCGAGGGCGAGCAGCACCGCGAGCATCGCGGCGATCGACCCCAGCACCCGCGGCGCCCCGGCCCGCTCGATCACCGCCGCGAGCGGGTGCGCCGCGATCATGAGGTTCAGCGCGAGGAAGACCGGCACGACGAGGGAGGCCAGCTCCTGGAGCCCCGCGAGGACCAGCCAGGCCGCGGCGAGGCCGATCAGCAGGAGGATGCCGCGCGGGAGGACGGGGGTGCTCATGCGGCGATCGTAGAGCCCTCGCGCGGGCAGGTCAGCGGGGCCACTCCAGGCGCGGGGTGTCCGGGCCCTCGTAGGGGGCGTCGCCGAGCTCCTCCTGGAGCCGGGCGAGCAGCGCCGCGAGCTCCTCGCGGATCCCTGCCGCGGCGGGATCGTCGGCGATGTCGGTCAGCTGCTGCGGGTCCGCGATGTTGTCGTAGAGCTCGATCTCCTCGGGCATGACGGCGCCGCTCGAGCCGGGGGTGCCGAGCCCGTCGTTGTAGCAGTGGACGTACGTGTGGGAGCGGGTGCGCACCCCGTAGTGGGCGGGGGCGTGGTGCCCGGGGTCGTCGTGCTCCCAGTAGCGGTAGTAGACGGCCTCCGGCCAGTCCTCGACGCGCTCGCCCCGCAGCAGCGGCAGGAAGCTGCGTCCCTGCTGCGCCGGGAGCGCGGAGGATCCGATGCCGGCCGCCTCGAGCAGCGTCGCGGCCATGTCGACGTTGGTGACCATCTCGCCGACGCGCGTCCCGGCGCCGATCGCCTCAGGCCAGCGGACGACGACGGGCATCGTCAGTGACTCGTCGAACATGAGCCGCTTGTCGAACCAGCCGTGGTCGCCGAGGAAGAACCCCTGGTCGGAGGTGTAGATGACCAGGGTGCTCTCGGCGAGGTCGTGCTCGTCGAGGTAGTCCAGGAGCTCGCCCACGGAGTCGTCGACCGCCTGCACGCAGCGGAGGTAGTCGCGCATGTACCGCTGGTACTTCCAGGAGGAGCGCTCGGCGAGGTGCTCCTCCCCCTCGAGCTCCGGCGGCACCGGCTCCTTCACGTCGGTGAGGGTGAGGTCGTCCAGGCGCATCGCGACGCGCCGCACCGACGCGCTGCGACCGGCGTGGTCGTCGGCGATGGTCTCCGGCTCGGGGATCGTGCCCTCCGTGTAGCGCCCCTCGTAGCGGGGGTGCGGGATCCAGGGGCGGTGGGGCGCCTTGTGGTGGACGAGGAGGCAGAAGGGCTGCTCGGGATCGCGACGGTCCAGGAAGTCGATGCTGCGGGAGGTGACCTGTCCGTCGCGTAGCCCGGGACCGTCTCCTCCCCCGCGGGGTCGATCATCACGGGATCGACGTAGGCGCCCTGGTCCGGGAAGATCGACCAGTCGTCCATGCCGCGGGGCAGCGATACCTCGGAGGTCCCCAGGTGCCACTTGCCGTGGACGGCCGTCTGGTAGCCCGCGTCGTGGAGCGCCTCGGGGAAGGTCCCCACCCGGTGGTCGAACTGGGAGTGGATCGAGCAGGCCCGGTTCACATGGCTGTAGGTGCCGGTGAGGATCGAGGCCCGCGAGGGAGTGCAGATCGAGTTCGTGCAGCAGGCCGCCTCCAAGCCTCCATCAGCGCGCCCTCCGCGGCGAGCCGGTCGATGTGGGGCGTGCTGTTCACACGGCTGCCGTAGGCGGAGATCGAGTGGGCGGCGTGGTCGTCGGAGAGGACGAGGAGGATGTTGGGCCGGGGCATCGCCCCATCCTCCCCCGACCGTGCCCGCGGTCACAGCGACACGGCCGCGGAGGCCCTCCCAGACCGCCCGGCTGGGCCCCTTCATCACGGTGTGATCACACGGGAGTCGATTGTCCGGGCAAGGATAGAGAATCGTCCCATGACTTCTCAGCAGGACGAGCCCACCCCCGATTCGACCGGCGATCGGGGCAGCGGCACGCCTCCCTCCCAGGCGACGCCGCACCGGCTCCGCCGGCGGCGCCGGGGCATCACCCCGGCACCGCCGCCCTGCGCCGGCTGGCGCCCCGCCCGCGGCTGAGCCTCCGCCCTCCACGAGCCTTCTCCTTTCAGTTCCCGGTGAGCAGCAGCCACCCGTCGTCGGTGACCTCCCCCTGCGAGGCGATGGCGATCGCCGGGGCACCGTCCTTCGTGGTGTCCACGAGCGCGACCGCCCAGACCCTCCGCTCGCCCGCACCGGGCTCGAGCGTGACCGCGAGATCGTGCTCGGCGTGGTCCCCGCGCAGCCATTCCGACGGCTCCGCCTCCCCGTCCACATAGGTGCGCAGCACCCGGTGGTCCGCGACGTCCAGCAGGGCGAAGGCGACCTTGTACCGGTGCCCCCACTGCGGGAGGTCGTTGGGGAACATGCCCCACCCGAGGTTCGTCCAGCGGTGCCGGATCGTGCAGCGGCCGGCCCGCTCCGCCGGCGGCAGTACCACCTGCTCGAGCTGCAGGCGGTATCCGCCCTGGGACTCGAAGTCCGCGACGAGGTCGGGGACGTCCCGGAACCAGGACTCGGTCTCCCCCATCCGGAAGTCGAGCATGTTCACGTGGGCCTCGACGGCGTCCTCGTACTCGCCGCGGCGCACGTCCTCGACGGTCTCGTAGCCGCGCGGGTCCACCGAGAAGTCGTGCTGCTTGGTGACCCAGCCGCCCTCGAAGACGATCGGCCGCCGGCCGATCCACTCCGCGGCGAGGTCCCGCTCCCACTGCCCGTAGTAGACGCTCATCCCGAAGGCGTCATGGCGCAACATGCACCCCTTCTCGAAGGCGTACTCGAGCAGGCCCCGCGAGTCCGGGTCCGCGGGACCCCAGTCGCCTGCCGCGCCGATCATGCGGTGGTAGTTGATCGCGAGCGGGACGTGGTCGAAGAGCCGGTGGTACAGGTCGATGTTCCAGTGGAAGACGTCCGCCCGGTTCGCGGCGTCGAGGTAGCGCATCGAATGCCCCTCTCCCCATTTGCCGAGGCCGTAGGCGTCGATGAAGGCGACCTCGTCGGGGTCGTCGAAGCGCGCGGCGAAGGCCTCGAGGAAGGTCTCGTAGCTCGACTGGAAGACCGGGTCGTCCGGGTAGGGGGTCCACACGGTCGTCGATCCGGTCTGGGTCTCGTAGCCCTCGGCGCCGGCCGCGCGCACCCAGGCGGGGGTGAAGTCGCCGGGCTTGTCGCGGCTGTCGACGACCACCCGGAAGGCGAGGCGGAGGTCGCGCTCACGGGCGCCCTGGATCATGCTGCGCAGGCCCTCGTGCACGTCCCACCCGTAGACGCCCTCCTCGGGGTTCAGCACGGTCCAGCTGAGGCGCATGTAGAGGGTCTGGGCGTGGTCGGCGACGCGCACGGGCTCGTCCCGCCCCTCGATCTCGAGGGCGTCGTAGGTCGTCCAGTAGTCGGCCGACGGGGACCCGGTGCCGTACAGCACCCATCCGGTGAGGGGGTTGCGCAGGATGCTGGTGGTGTCCGCCGCGAGGGCGAGGGTGCGGCCGGGCGGGGCGGCCTGGGCGGCGGGGGCGGCGAGCAGTCCGGCGCCGGCGGTGGCCGCGGCGGCGCCCACGCCGAGCATGCTGCGACGACGGATGCGGGATGCGCTGGTCATGGTTCTCTCCTTCGAGAACACCCCGGAGGGTCCGGGGAGCGGATCAGGGACGGGACAGGGATCGAGGTGTCGGTCGGTAGTGGGGCCGAGCGGCGGGAACGGCAGGAGCAGAGAGAGAGCTCAGAGCTGCTCCTCGTACTCCGCGCGGATCGTGTCGCCGCTCTGGGTGGTCCAGGTCGAGGTCGCCTCCTTCACCGCGTCGAGGGAGCCGCGGCCCAGGATGTACTCGTCCAGCGCGGTCATCACGGCACCCGCGGCGGAGGAGTTCTTGGCGGCCGTCGGCGAGTAGAGGCCCGCGACCGCGCTCTTGAGCAGCATCGGGGAGGAGTCCTCCTGCCAGGCGTGGGAGCGGCGCAGCTGGTCGTCGATCCGCACGGCGGAGGTGAGGATCTGCGGCGGCGCGGAGATCCTGTTCAGGGAGGTCGGGCCGATCTGGGCGGTGCCGGCGTCGGTCACCGAGATCGAGCCGTCGCCCGCGCGCTCGAAGTGCTCGCCCTTCGTCCCGTACTGGAGGAAGAAGCCCTCCTCGCTGCCGTAGGGCGCGGCGAGGTAGTTGAGGACCTTGAGCTGCTCGAGGATGCGGCCCTCCTCCGCCTTCTTGAGCGCGGTGAAGGAGAACAGCGAGCTGCCCTGGTAGATGATCCCGGCGCCGCCGTCCGCCGCGAAGGGGACGATCGCGCCGGTCGCGGTGCCCTCCGGGAGCGAGGTGTCCAGCAGCGCGGAGATCCCGTCGAGGTGCATGAGCACGCTGCCGTTCGCGATGTTGGTCTTCGCCTGCGAGCCGGACATGCTCGGGGTGTCGGGGTGGTAGTAACCGGCGTCGTGCATCTCCTTGATGTACGACGCCATCTCGAGGTAGCCCTCGTGCTCGAACTTGTGGACGAGCTTCCCGTCCACGAGGCCCCAGCCGTTGGGCACGCCGAACATCGCGGCCATGAAGTCGTAGCCCCAGTCCACGCTGTCGCCGGCGGTCTGCCCGCACAGCGCCCAGCGACCGGCCTTCGCGTCGGTCACCGCGTCCAGGAGGGCGGTGAACTCGTCCTTCGAGGAGGGGGCGGGCGCCTCGCCGGTGAGCTGCTCGACGAGGTCGGTGCGGGTGACGAGGATGCTGCCGAACGGCGGCCGGTGCACGGGGGTGCCGTAGATGCGGCCGTTGACCCGGCAGTTCTCCCACGAGGAGCTGGGGATGTTGGCGAGGTTCGGGTAGTCCGCGATCGCGTCCCCGCCGAGCAGCTCGGAGAGGTCCGTGAACTGGGCGTCCAGGAGCTGCGGCGCGTTGGTGGGCATATCGAAGGCGATGAACTCGACCATGTCGGGGATGTCGCCGCCGGCCATGACGGTCGCGAACTTGGCGCTGAAGTTCTCCGAGGAGACGATCTGCACCTCGAGGTCGGTGTCCAGCCGCTTCCGGGCCTCCTCGAGGTAGCTGTTGGAGGAGGGCGCCGGCGGGGCGTAGGAGATGACGAAGGCGGAGACGGGGTCCGTGGTGTGCGGCAGCTGCGCGTCGGTGACCGAGGTGAAGAGGTCCGCCTCCTGGGGCGCCTCGAAGTAGACGGGCTGGACGTTCTCGTCGCCGGGGAGGTCCGGGGTGGGGCCGCCGGTGACGGGCGTGTAGGTGGGGACGGCGGCGAGCTCGGTGGCGATCTCCTCGGTCGCGGCGGAGCCGCCGCAGCCGGCGAGGGCCCCGGCACCGGCGATGCCGGCGATGCCGACGGCGGCCCCGGTGAGGGCGCGGCGCCGGGTGAACGCGCGGTTGGGACGGTCGGCGGCGTGCAGGGATGCGGACATGGTGATCTCCTGTGATCGGGTGGCGGGATGGTGTAGCGGTGGGGTCTGCGGGGACGACGGGCGGGGGCGCGCGGTGGTGTCAGCCCTTGACGGCGCCGGTGAGCACGCCCTTGGTGAGGTGGCGCTGGACGAGCGGGTAGGCGCACAGGATCGGGATGATCGCGATCATCACGACGGCCATCTGGATCGACTGGGCGGGCGGTGTCACGGAGTCCGTGCTCGCCTCGACGAGGGAGGAGCCCTGCAGCACGTAGGTGCGCAGCACCAGCTGGAGCGTCCACTTCGAGGTGTCGTCGATGTAGAGCATCGCGTTGAAGAAGGAGTTCCAGTAGCCGACGGCGTAGAACAGGGCGACCACGGCGATCACGGCGCGGGAGAGCGGGAGGATGATCCGCAGCAGGATCCGCAGCTCGCCGGCGCCGTCGATCTTGGCGCTGTCCACGAGCTCCTGCGGGATGCCCATCATGAAGCCTCGCACGACGATCATGTTGAAGACGCTGAACGCCGAGGGCAGGATCAGCGACCACAGGCTGTCCAGCAGTCCGAGCTGCTTGACCATGAGGTACAGCGGGATCATGCCCGGGGAGAACAGGAACGTCAGCAGCACGAACATCAGCACGGGCCGCTGGAAGAACGAGGGCCGGCTGAGCGCCCAGGCGGCGAGCACCGTCGAGGCGACGCTGATCGTGGTGCCGACCGCGGTGACGGCGGCGGTCACGAGGATCGCCCGGGTGACGAGGCCCCCGGAGAGGATCTGCTCATAGGCCTCGAAGGTCACCGAGCGGGGCCAGAGCACGTAGCCGCCGGCGGCGGTGACGTCCGCCGCGCTGGACAGGCTCGTGGAGATGACCATGAGGAACGGGAAGAGAACGACGGTGAGGGCGACGAGGATCGCGAGCGCCTTCAGCAGCAGGACGACGGGCTGGGGTTTTCCGGCCCACACGGGCCGCACGACGGTGCTCATGACTTCGCATACACTCCTTGCTCGCCGAGCATGTGGGCGGCCTTGTTGGCCGCGAGGATCAGCACGAGGCCGACGAGTCCCTTGATGAGTCCGGCGGCGATGCCGGTGGACCAGTTCCCGTCGATCACGCCGTGGTAGTAGACGTAGGTGTCCAGGACCTCCGCGGCGCCCGGTCCGACGGCGCTGCGCTGGAGGATGATCTGCTCGAAGCCGACGCTCAGCGCGTCGCCGAGCCGGAGGATCAGCAGCAGCACGATGATCGGGCGGATGCCCGGGAGCGTCACGTGCCAGAACCGGCCCCAGGCGCCGGCGCCGTCGATCGCGGCGGCCTCGTAGAGGGAGTCGTCGATCGCGGCGAGCGCGGCGAGAAAGATGATCGTGCCCCAGCCGGCGTCCTTCCAGATGACCTGCGCGGAGAGCAGGAGCTTGAAGGTGGAGGGCTCCGCGAGGATGTTGATCGTGTGGATGTCCAGCTCGCGCAGCCAGCGGTTGATGATGCCGGCGGAGCCCAGGCTCTGCTGGAAGAACCCCACGACGATCACCCACGAGAGGAAGTGCGGGAGGTAGAGCACCGACTGCACGACCGCGCGCAGCCACGGCCACACGAGCGAGTGGATGAGCAGCGCGAGCGCGATCGGCACCGGGAAGAAGAGAACGAGCTGGATCGCCGTGATCTCGAGGGTGTTGACGACCGCGGCCCAGAAGGCGGCGTCGGTGAACAGGGCGGTGAAGTTGGACAGCCCCGCCCACGGGCTCTGCAGGATCGGGATGTAGGGCTGGTAGTCCATGAACGCGATGACGTTGCCCAGCAGCGGCACGTACACGAACAGCAGCAGCAGGATCACCGCGGGGGCGACCATGAGCGCGAGCGTGTAGTCGCGGCGCAGCCGCTGCGCCCACGGCACGGTGCGCCGCGGGATCGCGTCGCCGGTGTCGCGGCGTGCGCCGGCGCGCCGGAGCACGCCGGTGCCCGGCGGCCTTGTCGGTGTCCTGACGGTCATGTGGCTCCCTCGCTCACGGGACGGTTCTGTCCTGACCTGGGGAGCGGCCACTCGGCCGTCCCGCTCGGGCGCGCCTCGTCGCGGTGGCCCGGGTGCTGGACAGTGAACGCAACCGTTACGATCACGGTCAATCACCTTCGATCACTCGCACAGAACTCGAACAGGAGTTGTCATGAACGTCCCGGGGCGCCAGGAGCGCATCCTCATGGAGCTGCGGATGCACGGCACCGTCTCCGTCGCGGACTTCGCCGCGCGCATGGGGATCTCCCCCATGACCGTGCGCCGCGACCTCCGCGAGCTCGCCGACGCCGGCGCCCTGCGACGGATCCACGGCGGGGCCGAGGCGATCGAGGTGCCGCCCTCCACGACCGTCCGGCACCGGCCCTCGGCGCGCCGCGGCCCGGATGCGGATCCCGAGGGCGGGGCGCTGTTCACGCTCGGCGTGCTGAGCCCCGACCCCAGCTACTACTTCCCCACCGTCGTGGACGGCGCCCTCGAGCGCACCCGCGAGCTCGGCGGCCGGATGATGCTCGGCGTCTCCCGCTACGACGCCGACCGCGAGCGCATCCAGCTCGAGCGTCTGATCGCCGGCGGTGCCGACGCCCTGCTCGTGACCAGTGCCTCCGCAGACAACCCTGCCCTGCGCGAGCGCCTCGTCGAGTGCGGCCTGCCGGTCGTCATGGTCGAGCGCGGCGTCGCCGAGGAGGCCGAGGGCGCCGTCCTCGAGTCGGTGCGCACGGACCACGCCGCGGGCGCCGCCCTCGCCGTCGGCCACCTCGCCGAGCTCGGCCACGAGAGGATCGGCATGTTCACCTACGACACCCCCACCGCCGGAGCGCTGCGCCCGGGCTTCGCGCGGGCGCTCGAGCGCCGGAGCCTTCCCGGCGACGCCCCCGTGATCGTCATCGAGGAGGGCGAGGACACCGCCGCGCAGTCCCGGCGCTGCCTGGACCGGGCGCTCGAGGCCGGGGTGACGGCGCTGCTCGTGCACTCCGACCACTACGCCGCGGACTTCCTCGGCACCGCGCTCGAGACCGGGCTCGAGATCCCCGGGGACCTGTCGCTGGTCTCCTACGACGACGAGATCGCGGAGCTCGCCGCGGTGCCGCTCACCGCGGTCTCCCCGCCCCGCCGGGACGTGGGCAGGATCGCGGTGGGACTCGTGTTCGATCGCCTCTCGAGCGGCACTCAGGCCGATCTCGCCGCACGTCACGTGGCCGTTCGCCCCTCGCTCGCGGTCCGCGCCTCGACGGCCGCGCCCCCCAGGTGATCGGTATCTGTTCGATCGCACGGTGATGGTTGACGTGGTCGTTCGGGAGCCGGTGAGATGACGGGGCCACCGAACGAGGAGACACACCCCATGACCGATCACGCCTCCGCATCCCGTCGCAGCGTCGGGATGCTCCTTCCCGAGGAGACGTTCCGACGGGTCTTCGGGCAGGTCGACCTGCAGCGGCTCGAGTCCCATCCCGCCCTGCGCCTGCTCACGGACCGTCCCCTGCGCACCGTCGCGCAGGACGCCCCGCTGCTCTCCGAGGTCGAGATCCTCGTGACCGGCTGGGGCTCCCCCGTCCTCGACGCGGCGCTCCTGGACGAGATGCCCGCCCTGCGCGCGATCGCCCACTCCGCCGGCACCGTGCGCACCCTCGTCACGGACGAGGTCTACCGCCGCGGCATCGCGGTGAGCTCGAGCGCGAGCGTCAACGCGATCCCCGTCGCCGAGTTCACCGTGGCGCTGATCGTGCTCGGCGCGAAGCGCGCCTTCTGGGCCGCGCAGCGCCTGCGCGAGGGCGCCCCGGAGATCGACCTGGAGGGCAGCTGGCCCGCCGTCGGCATCCGCTCCCGCACCGTCGGCATCATCGGCGCCTCGAGCGTGGGGCGTCTCGTCATCGAGCGCCTGCGCGCCTTCGATCTCGACGTCGTCCTCGCCGATCCCACGCTCATCCCCGCCCAGGCCCGGGAGCTCGGCGTGGCCCTCGTGCCCCTTCCCGAGCTCATGGAGCGCAGCGACATCATCTCCCTGCACGCCCCGCTGCTGCCCTCGACCTCCCGCATGATCGACCGCGACCTGCTGCGTCGCATGCGGCCGGGGACCACCTTCGTCAACACCGCCCGCGGCGAGCTCGTGGACCAGGACGCCCTCGCCGACCGTCTCGACGACGGGGACGTGACCGCGCTGCTCGACGTCGCCGAGGAGGAGCCGCTCCCCCTGGGCTCACGACTGCGCACGCACCCCCATGCGTTCCTCACCCCGCACATCGCCGGGTCCGTGGGCACCGAGCTGGGCCGCCTCTCTGCGCACGCGGTGGACGAGGTCATCTCCTTCGCCACGACCGGCACCTTCGCCGAGGAGATCTCCGCCTCGACCTTCTCCCTGCGCGCCTGAGGAGGCCCCGCGATGACCGTCCCCTCCCGCTTCGAGGACCTCCTCACCCCTCCCGTCCTCGCCGCCCTCCGGCCCGGCGCCTGGCGTGCGGCCCCGCCCGTCGCGGACCGCGCCGCCTGGGAGCACGTGCCCGCGACGCACCGCGAGAAGGTGCTCGAGGCGGCGGAGGCCTGGCAGCGCGACTCGCGGGAGACCCCGCCGAGCCTCGAGCTGTGGACCCACTACCACCGCACCGGGGAGCGGCTGCCCTACGACACCGCGCAGCGGCTGCTGCTGAACGCGACGGCCTCCGCCGCCCTCGCGCTCGCGCTCACCGGCGAGGACCGCTGGCGGCGCGACCTCGCGGACGACGTCTGGCGGCTGTGCGAGCTCTCCGCCTGGTGCCTGCCCTCCCACTACGCGCTCCCCGAGGACGGCTCCCGGCCGCCGCTCCCCCAGCCCGGTCGGGACGTGCTCGACCTCGCCTGCGGCTACGCGGGCGGGATGCTCGCCGCCGTCGACTCCTTCGCCGGCGAGGCGCTCGAGGAGGAGTACCCGGGGATCCGGGCACGCATGCACCACGAGATCCGCGACCGCGTGCTGCGCCCGTGGCGCGAGGAGGTCTACTTCTGGCACGGGATCGAGGAGACCCCCAACAACTGGGCGCCGTGGATCGTCTCGAACGCCCTGCTCTGCGCGGCCGCCCTCGAGGAGGACCCGGCCGAGCTCGCCGAGGACGCCCGCCGGGCGCTCGCGATCCTCGACCGCTTCCGCGCGGGCTATGCGACCGACGGCAGCTGCGACGAGGGCGCCACCTACTGGTGGTGGGCCGGGGCGACGCTCTTCGAGGCGCTCGACCTGTTAGAGGAGATCACCGGCGGCGCGCTCGACGGCTTCCGCGTCGAGCCGGTCGCGGCGATGGCCGCCTTCCCCATGCGCATGCAGATCAGCGCCGACTCCCAGGTCAACTACTCCGACGGCGCGGCCTCCCTGCCGCCGAACGCCTCCTGGCACCTGCTCGGCCGCTTCGGCGAGCGGGTGCAGGACGAGACGGTCGCCGCCCACGCGCGCTGGATGGGCGGGCTGCACCCCCTGCGCCTGCCCGAGCAGCTCGCGCCCCAGTTCCTGCGCACGCTCCACGAGCTGCGCGACCCCGCCTGGCGCGAGGCGGGGCCCGAGGCGCCCGGCATGCCGCGCTCCTGGTACTCCCCCGGCACCGAGCTCGCCGTGATGCGCGAGAAGGAGGGGGAGGTGCGCGGCTGGTTCCTCGCCGCGAAGGGCGGCCACAACGACGTCAGCCACAACCACGACGACGTGGGCGGCGTGATCGCCTCGCTCGACGGCCTTCCCGTGCTCATCGACGCCGGCGTGGGCGACTACCGGCGCGAGACCTTCCTGCCCGAGACCCGCTACACGATCTGGACCATGCGCAGCAGCTTCCACAGCTGCCCGTTGCCCGGCGGGCTCGAGCAGCCGGCCGGGATCGGCTTCCGCGCCGCGGGCACCGCCTTCTCCGACGACGGCGACCGCGCCGCGCTCTCCGCGGACCTCGCCGGTGCCTACCCGGAGGAGGCGGGCCTGCGGCGCTGCGACCGCACCGCGACCCTCGACCGGCGACGCCAGGAGGTGCGGATCGAAGACGACTGGGAGGCCGCCTCGCCGCTCGTGATGGAGCAGGTGCTCATGACCCTGGACCGGCCCGAGCCGCTCGGCGAGGGGCGGCTGCGCATCGGCCCCGCCGAGCTGCGGCTGGATCCCCCGGACCTCGCGGTGCGCATCGAGGAGATCCCGCTGACGGACGCGCGGCTGCGCGGGACCTGGGGCGAGCGTGTGCACCGCACGGTGCTCACCCCGGGGACGGCGACGGCCCGCGGCCGGAGCAGATTCGTGCTCCGCCGCGGGCCGGGTGCCGGCGGGGCCACCGCCTGAGCGAGGGCCTCCGGACGGCCGTCGGCCCCGCCCCGCAGGACGTGCGGGGCGGGGCCGACAGGTCTCACACGGCGGGGACGGGCTCCGCCTTGCCGGAGCGGGAGCTCTCGTACGCCGCGAGGATGATGCCGAGCACCGCGATGCCCTCCTCCTCGGTGTTGATCGGGCGACGCCCCGTCTCGAGGCAGGTGACGAAGTCCGCGATCTCCGCGGCGAAGGTGTCGATCGGCTCCGCCGCGAACACCTGCTCCTCCTCCTCGGCGCGCAGCTTCACGCGCAGGGTCGAGCCGTCGGAGCTCAGCGAGCCCTTCTCGCCCACGACGGAGAAGCGGTCCGTGCCCGGCGCGGCCTGGTAGGCCCACGAGGTCACGAGCTGGCCCACCGAGCCGTTGTCGAAGCGCACGAGCACCTGGGCGGAGTCCTCGCCCTCCATGAAGGTGAGGCGGTGCGTGGACATCATGGAGAACGCCTCGACCGGCTTGCCGCCGGAGAGGTGCATGAGCAGGTAGGTCGGGTGGTAGCCGGTGTCGATGTACTCGCCGCCGCCCGAGGTCGCGGCCTTCGCGCGCCAGCCCATGGACTCCGGGTCGAAGTCGTTGAAGAACGAGTCCGTCGTGCGCACCTCGTAGACGGTGCCGAGGACGCCGGAGTCGATGACCTCCTTGGCCTTCGCGACGGCGGGCATGAACAGCTGGTTGTGGGCGCACATGAGGGTCACGCCCGCCTTCTGCACGGCGTCGCGCACCTCGCGCGCCTCCTCGGCGGTGAGGCACAGCGGCTTCTCGCAGAGGATGTGCTTGCCGGCCTCCGCCGCGGCGATGATCGCGGGCTTGTGGAGGTGGTGGGGCAGGCAGATGTCGACCGCGTCGACGTCCGGGTCCTTCACGAGCTCGGTGAAGTCGCTGTAGCCGGTCGCGCCGAGCTGCTCGACGCGCTGGGCGAGGGTCTCGGGGACGGCGTCGGCCACGGCGGTGACCTTCACGCGGTCGGGGATGGTGGCGTAGCCGCCGAGGTGGGCGTTGGCGATGCCGCCGCCGCCGATGAGGCCGATGCGGACGGGAAGGGTGAGGGTCATGGTGTCTCTCCTGAGGGGTCAGGCCGCGGCGTTCGCGGCGACGACGAGCTGGGTGAGCGCACGGGCGCGCTCGAGGTTCTCGGTGGTGGGGGTGCCGGTGCGGATCGCGGTGACCCACTGGGCGAAGGGGGCGTCGATGTCGGCGGGGACCTCGAGGTCCTTCCACCCCTCGGCGGTGCCGAGCTGCATGCGGCCCTCGTCGAACCCGTAGAGCAGGGTCCCCTCGGTGCCCTGCACCTCGATGGTGAAGGGGCTGAAGGGGGTCACGAAGCCGGTCTCGATGACGCCGATCGCGCCGTCCGGCGTGGTGATCGAGACGACCGCGTTGTCCTCGACGCCGCGGCCGGTCATGTCGGTGTACGCGGCGCGCACGCTCGAGGCCTCGGCGCCCAGGATCAGCTGGGTGAGGTACACGGGGTGCGCGGCGAGATCGCTGAACGCGCCGCCGATCGCCTCGGCCGGGTCGTAGAAGCGGGCGGGCAGCCAGTCGCCGGTCGAGCCGTTGTGGGCCAGACGCACCCGCGAGTAGCTGATGCGGCCCAGGGTCCCGGCCTCGAGCACCTCGCGCAGGGCGACGGTGTACCCGTGCGAGAGCCGCGGCAGGGACACGGTGATCTGCACGCCGGCGGCGCTCGCCGCGGAGGTCAGGGCGTCGCAGCCCTCGACGGTGGGCGAGAGCAGCTTCTCGGTGAAGACGTGCTTCCCGCTCGCGATCACCTTCCCGAGGATCTCGTCGTGGTCGGTGGTCGCGGTCGTGTTCGTGACACCGTCGAGGTCCTCGCGGGCGAGCAGCGCGTCGAGGTCCGCCTCGAAGGGCACCCCGAGGGTCTCCGCCAGGGCGGCGCCGCGCTCGGCGTCGTCATCCCAGACGGCCACGAGCTCCGTGTCCGGGTGGTCGAGGGCGGCGCGCCCGTACTCCTCGGCGTGCACGTGCCATGCGGAGAGCACGGCGATGCGCAGGGGGTGGGTCATGGGGAGGGTTTCCTTCTTCTCTTCTCGTGGGTGGGGTCCTGTCCGGCTCGTGCGGCCGGTGCCCTGGAGCAGGTGTCGTCTGTCGATCATGGTGGAGCGCCTTCGCTCGTCGGGTGGTGCGGCAGGGGGCTCGCCCCCTGCCGCACCGGGTCAGCTGCCGGGGACGGGACTGGGCTTCCCGTAGGTCTCCGGCATCCTGTAGTCGGGGAACAGCGCCATCTTCGGCTCGATCATCTGCTGGTTGGAGGCGACGGCCTCCTCCGGGGTCGATGATCCCAGCGCCACCGAGGACTTGGTGCGGGTGAGCGTGTCCCACATCGCCGAGCCCACCGGCAGCGGGGGCCGCGAGGTGGAGTTCGGGAGCATCGTGCGGAACAGCTCGGCCTTGGGGTTGTACTTCCCCTCCTCGATGGCCTGCAGGTTCGTGGGAAGGTTGCCGTACTGCGGCACCACCCTCGACTGCCCCTCGTAGCCGGCGTAGAACTTCAGGAACTCCCAGAGGGTCTTCGTGATGTTCGCGCCGCGCGGGATGACGAGGCACTGGCCGCCCGACCACGTGTAGGTGGGGTCGCCCTCCTTCGCCACGGGGAGGTAGGTGAACTTCAGCGGGAGGTCCGGCGCGTACTTCTCGTTGCCGGAGATCTGCCAGGGACCGGTGGTGTCGATCCCGAGGCGTCCGCTGAACATGGCGGTCTGCGTGGGCGGGGCGTTCGGCGGCTGGTAGGTCGCGAAGAACGCGTCCACCGAGGCGTAGGGGAACCGCTCGGCCCAGTCCGCGTAGAGCTCGTACACCGACTGCCACTCGGGCGAGTCGAGGGTGACGGTGCCGGTCGCGTTGTCGTAGGCCGACGCGCCGAGGCCGAAGCCCCACGTGTACGGCCAGCCCTCGGAGAGCCAGGGAGCGAAGCCGAACCGCGTGTAGTTGCCGCGCTTGTCCTGCTGCACGATCTTCTCGACCGCGTCGTCCATCTCGTCCCAGGTGATGGTGTGCTGGGAGGCGTCGAACAGGTCCAGGTCCACGCCGGCGTCCTTGAGGACGTCCTCGTTGTACATGAGCCCGCGGGCGTCGGTCGTGCAGGGCAGCCCGTAGAGGCGGCCGTCGTAGGTCAGCTCGTCCACGGCGAACTGGATCCACTGCGACTTGAACTCCTCCGGGGAGACGTCCTCGTACTTCTCGATGAGGTCGTCGAGCGGCTCGAGCAGCCCGATCGAGGCGTTCTGCACCGCGTTGAAGCGGTCCATCCACCACAGGTCCGGGGCGGTCCCGCCGCGCACCGCGGTGATGATCTGGGACATGTCCGCCACGCCGGAGGAGGGCACCTGATCGATGTAGATCTGGGCGTCCTTCCCGGCGTCGGTCGCGAGGAACGCATCGCGGACCTGCTCGTCCTTGTCCTTGTCCGCCGCGCCCACACCCCAGTAGCTGATGGTGTTGGGCCCCGAGGCGGGACGGGAGGCGCAGGCGCCGAGGCCCAGCGCGAGACCGGCGGCGGAGGTGCCGGTGAGGAAGGAACGCCTCGAGATCACTTGAAGCCTCCGATCGTGATGCCGCGGATGAAGTACCGCTGGAAGACGAAGAACAGGACCAGCAGCGGGAGGATCACGAGGAACGAGGCCGCCATGAGCTGGTTGAAGGTGACGTCCTGCGCGTTCACGGAGCGGAAGGTCTGCAGACCGATCGAGAGGGTCTGGACCTTCGAGTCCTGCAGGTAGATCAGCGGGCCCATGAAGTCGTTCCACGAGCCGACGGCCGCGAAGATCGCGACGGTGGTCAGCGCCGGCATCGAGGTGGGCAGCGCGATCTTCCACAGGATCGTCCACTCGCTCGCACCGTCCACGCGGGCCGCGTCGAGCATCGCCCGCGGGATCTGCAGCAGGAACTGGCGCAGCAGGAACACGTAGAACGCCGAGCCGAATGCCGCCGGGATGATGAGCGGGAAGAGCGTGTTGACGAGTCCGAGCCGCGCCCACATGTCGAACATCGGGATAAGGGTCACCGGGAAGGGCAGGAACAGCGTCGCGATGACGACGTAGAAGATCTTGTCCCGGCCCGGCCAGTCGATGCACGAGAACCCGTAGGCGATGACGAAGTTCGAGATCACCGAGAGGATCACGACGCTGA
The DNA here is from genome assembly GCF_054777615.1 of Brachybacterium horti. Taxonomy (NCBI): domain Bacteria; kingdom Bacillati; phylum Actinomycetota; class Actinomycetes; order Micrococcales; family Dermabacteraceae; genus Brachybacterium; species Brachybacterium horti. The sequence goes on along the minus strand of NZ_BAAHAM010000002.1, from coordinate 424,717 downwards.
TCGTGATGATCGCGGAGTTCGCGAAGAACTGCAGGAACGGCATCGCCGTGACGGCCTTGACGAAGTTCCCGAACTCGGGGACGTGGGGCCACAACGTGGGCGGGAACTTCGCGAGCTCCTCGTCGGACTTCAGCGCCGAGGCGATCATCCAGTACAGGGGCAGCAGGAAGAGGATGCTCAGCGCGATCATGACGACTCGCGCGATCACGGTGGAGTACCAGGGGCGACGGGTGCCGTCGGCCCGGCGGTTGTAGAGCTCGGCGTCGGACTTCTTGCGTCGGACGACGTTCTCGGTATCGGTCTGGATCATGCTGGTCATCAGCCGGCCTCCACGTCGTAGTTCACGAACCGGCGCGAGAGCCAGAAGATCAGCAGGGCCAGGGCGAGGCCTGCGAGGAACAGGAGCACGGCGAGTGCCGAGGCGTAGCCGAGCTCCGCGAAGCCGAAGGCGTTCTTGTAGAGGTACATCATGTAGAAGAGCGCGCCGGCGTCGGGGTCGCCGGTGCCGTTGGTGACGATGAAGGCCTCGGTGAACACCTGGAGGGCGCCGGAGACGCCGGTGATGAGGTTGAACAGCAGCACCGGGGTCAGCAGCGGGAAGGTGATCGAGAAGAACTGCCGGATCGGGCCGGCGCCGTCCACGCGGGCTGCCTCGTACACGGTGCGCGGGACGTTGCGCAGTCCGGCGAGGAAGATCAGGGCCGCGTTGCCCGCTCCCAGCTGTGCCATGAGGATGATCGCGATCTTCACGCCCGTCGGGTCGCCCAGGAGGTTGACGTTCGCGCCGCCGAACAGGTTCAGCACCTGGTTGAAGACGCCGAACTGGGGATTCAGGAACACGATGAAGATGAAGGACATCGCGAAGGCGGGGATGAGCGAGGGCGCGTAGAAGATCGTCCGGTACAGGGCGACCTCGCGCACGTTCTGGTTCATCGCGATCGCGAGCGAGAGGGCGACGATCAGTCCCAGCGGCACCGCGATGATCGCGTAGAAGATCGTGTTGCTCGCGGCCTTGGCGACGAGGGGGTCCGTCACGGCGGTGACGTAGTTCTGGATGCCCACCCAGGTGGGTGCCTCCATGCCGGAGTACCGCGTGAAGCTCAGCGAGATCGAGTAGATCACCGGGTACAGGATGAAGACGACCACGCCGATGATCCAGGGCGAGATGAACAGCAGGCCCGTGCGCAGCTTGCGCCGTTGGCCGGAGTTCATCCGCCGGGGTCGGTCCGGTGGTCGGGCGGCCGCCCGGTCCGAAGCCGCTGCGCGCTGCGCGCCGGGTTCCGTGATCTGGGGGCCGACGGTGTCGGGGACACTCATCGTGCTTCCTTCCTCCGCGACATTGCGGAGTGGAGAGGGGCGGGGATCGGGTCCGTGACGGCGCCGCCGTCGGTGCCGTCCTGCGTGTCGGGGCCGTGGTGGTCCCGTGTCGTGCGTCGGATCCGGGGTGGGACGACCTGCGGCCGTCCGGGACGTGTCGTACATTACTCACACTGTTGGACTAAAGGCAATGAGTGCGGAAGGACGGTCATGCGCGGCTCCTCGATGGTGGATATCGGCGCACGCAACGAGCTCGTGGTGCTCGATGCGATCCGCAGCGATCCCGACGGCAGCTCCCAGTCCGAGGTGATCCGGCGCAGCGGTCTCTCGCGTCAGGCGGTCTCGCTCATCACGCGCCGCCTGCTCGAGCGCGGCATCGTGGAGACGGCCGGGACCTTGGGCGGCGCCCGCGGCAAGCCCCGCACGCTGCTCAAGGTCGTGCCCACGGCGCTGCTCGCCGCCGGCGTGCACCTGGACCCCTCGGGCATCGCGATCGCGATCGTGGACCTCGAGGCGCGGGTGGTCGCAGAGGAGACGCTCCCCGCCCCCACCACCGACCCGGAGGCCGACGTCGCCCGCATCGCGGCGGGCCTCGACGCGGTCCTCGACCGGCTCGAGCGGGAGGGCTGGCGCGCACCGGACGGCGGCACCCCCGCCGAGACGCTGCTCGGGATCGGCGTCGCCTCCCCTGGCAGCCTCGACGCCCGCCTCGGCCTCGTCGAGAGCCCGCCGTGGCTGCCCGGCTGGCGGAACGTCCCCCTCACCGAGCTCCTCGGCGCGGCCACGGGTCGCCCCGTCATGCTGGACAAGGACACCAACGCCGCGCTCACCGCGGAGCTCTGGTCCGGCCGGCGCACCGTCGAGGGCACCGTGCTGTACCTGTACGTCGGCGCGGGCGTCGGCTCCGCGGTCGCCTCCGGAGGGAGGGTCCGCGCCGGCGCGACCACGCAGGCCGGCGAGATCGGCCACCTCCCCACGGGCCTGCCGGGGACGCGCTGCGGCTGCGGCCGTCTCGCCTGCCTGTCGATGTTCACCGACGTCGCCGGGATGCTTGAGCGCACCGCGCAGGGCGGGCCCCTCTCCGGCGGCGCGCCCACCTCCGCGCACGTCGCCGCGCTCGTCGCCCGGGCGGACGCCGGCGAGGAGGGCCCGCTCGCCGAGGTGCGCGGTCACGGCACGGCGCTCGGCGAGGCCCTGCGCACCCTCATCAGCGTCCACGACCCGTCCCTCGTGATCATCGGCGGCCCCTACTGGGAGCTGCTCTCCCCGCACGCCCTCCCGGGACTGCTGGAGCGGGCCCGCTCCACCGATCGCGGCGCCCCCGAGGTCGAGATCCGCTCCTCGGTGTTCGGCGACGACGTCGGCGCGATCGGCGCGGCGACCCTCCAGATGGGGCGGGCCCTCTCCCCCGCTACGCTTCCCGCATGAGCGAGCAGATCATCGTCCAGGATGTGCCGGACCGTCGACGCTACGAGGTGCGGGTCGACGGCACCCTCGCTGGGACCTCCCACTACCTCGACACCGAGGTCGAGGGCGCGGCGCAGCGCATCTTCTTCCACACCGCGATCAAGGACGCCTTCGAGGGGCGCGGCCTCGCCTCGACCCTCACCCGGGAGGCGCTGCGCCAGACCGTGGACGCCGGGCGGCGGATCGTCCCCGTCTGCCCCTATGTCGAGCGCTGGCTCACCACGCACGACGAGGTGGCCGGCGCCGTCGATGCCGTCACCCCGCATCACCTGGCCCTCCTGGAGCGGCGCGGATGAGCGCGCCGCTGCTCGAGCCCGGGGCGGCCGTCGAGAAGGTCGCGACCGGCGCCACCTGGGCCGAGGGGCCGCTCTGGCTGCCCCACCGTCGGGCGCTCCGCTTCAGCGACATCCCCGGGGACCGCATCCTCGAGTACTCCGAGGAGACCGGGGAGCTGAGCGTCTTCGCCGAGGGCGTCGAGTTCACCAACGGCCGCACCCTGGACCTCGAGGGGCGCGTCGTGGAGTGCTCCCACGGCCGCCGCGCCGTGCAGCGCGACGACTCCGCCGGCCCCGGGGACGCACACCGACCCGAGGTGCTCGTGGACCGCCTGGGGCCGGTGCGCCTGAACTCCCCCAACGACGTCGTCGTCGCACCCGACGGCGCCATCTGGTTCACCGATCCGTCCTACGGCATCCAGAAGCCCGAGGAGGGACACCTGGGCGAGGAGGAGTACGGCGACCGCTGGGTGCTGCGCCTCGACCCCGCGACGGGCGAGCTGCGTCCGGTCGTCACGGACATGGAGGCACCCAACGGGCTCGCCTTCTCCCCGGACGCCTCCCTGCTCTACGTCGCCGACTCCGCCGGCCCGGAGCGTGGTCACACGATCCGCGTCTACGACGTGATCGGCGGGGACCGCGCCCGCTACGGGCGCCCCTTCGTCGAGGTCTCCCCGGGCGTGCCCGACGGGATCCGCGTAGACACGGCCGGCAACGTGTGGAGCTCGAGCGCCTCGGGCGTGCAGGTCTTCTCCCCCGACGGCTGGCCGCTGCTGGACCTGCCCGTCCCGGAGACCGTCTCGAACCTCTGCTTCGGCGGGGACGACGGCCGCACCCTCTACATGACGGCGACGACGAGCCTGTACCGCGTGCGCACGACCGCGCAGGACGCCGCCGCCCGCTGAACGCGGCTCAGGAGAAGGGCAGCGCCGCGGGCCCGCTCGCGCCGGTCCCCTCGTCGTACCAGCGCAGCACGCGCAGGGCGATCATCGTGACCCATGGCGAGGGCTCGCCCTCGGGGACGTCGAGCGGGAACCACACCTCACCCGGCAGCACCCGGCCCTGGTGCCAGGTGCCGTCGCTCTCCCGGGACTCGCGGATCATCTCGATCGCCTCGCGCATGCGCGGATCGGGCGGGGTGCCGTCGTGCAGGGAGGCGCGGCGCATGTGGTCCGCGCTGTTCAGGGCGCTCGCGATGTGCCGGAACGGGTAGCCGAACCACGGGATGAAGCTGCCGACGACCTCGTGGGTCGAGGCGCGGCGCATGAGGCCGCGCGAGAGCAGGTACTCCTCGCCGCGGCGACGGGCGAGACGCGTGGCGGGTGTGCCGCGGGTCGCGATCTCGTGGTCGAGCAGACCCTTGAGGGCGTTGAGCGTCGAGTGGAAGCTGCCGCGGGTGGAGCCCTCGACCCATTCGCAGTTCCAGCCGCCGTCCCGCATCTGGTGCTCGACGAACCAGGCGGCGTTCGCCTCCATGTCGCGGCCCAGCCAGAGGCCGTTGGCGAGGGTCATCGCGTTGATGCAGCAGTCCACCTCGCCGTCCCAGTAGGGCAGGCCGTCGTACTCCCAACGGGCGTTCCGCTCGAGCTTGCCGGCGGTGTCGTTCGCGATCAGCGGCGCGGGGTCCATGCCGTCCTCGCGCATCGTCGTGAGGGTCCAGGTGGTCGCGGTCCAGGGCTGACCGGGCAGCTGCTGGTTCGCGGGGTCGTCGAGGAAGCCGCCCGGGAAGAACGAGCCGCCGGCCCAGCGGCCGTCCTCGTCCTGGAGGGAGAGGAAGCGGGCCCCGCGCCCCTCGGTGGCGATCCGTGCCCGGGTCGCGAGCCACACGTGCTCGGGGGCGTCGAGCAGGTCGCGCTCCACCTGCCAGCGCAGGGCGGGGTCGGTGTCCAGGAGCCAGGTCCGGAGGTCGGCGTCGATCATGGCTCGATCCTGCCACCTCCGGAACGGCCCGGCACCCGGGCCCCGACCTCGGGCGCTCAGCCCTGCGCCCACTCGGCGGGCCAGGGCTCGCCGTCGGAGCGCGCGTTGAGCTCGTAGGTGCCCTTGCCGTCGATGCTCTCGCGCAGGATGTCCGCGTGCCCGGCGTGGCGGGCGAGCTCCTCGACGAGGTGCAGGGCCACCCAGCGCACGGTCCACTCCCCCTCGGTCGGGAACCAGGGGGCCTGCGGGATCGGCACGCTCGTCGCCGGGTCCGCCGCGAGCAGCGCGGCACCGAGCGCGGCGCCGGCCTCGCGCAGCGCCGCGGCGAGGGACTCCGCCGTGTCCCCCTCGCGCAGGGCGGAGGGGTCGATCGACCCCTCCGCCTCTGCCTGCTCGGGGGTGCGCGGAGCGGGGGCGGAGGCCTCCGGCGCGGCCTGCACGCGCAGCACGGTGCCCTCGACCATGAGCAGCGCATGCCGCGCCAGGGCGCCGAGGGTCATCGCGGAGGCGCTCGCGGCGCGGGCGAGGTCCTCCTGGGAGAGCCCGTACAGGCTCGTGGCGATCTGATCGGCCTGCTGCTCGACGAAGACGGCGAGCAGCTCGCGCGCCCCGGTGACGTCGTGGCGGGTGAGGAAGGACATCGGGACTCCGTCCGGTGGGGCGGGGCCGCTCCCCGCCGTCAGGGACCAGTCTTCGACGCCGGGAGGACAGGCCCTGTCCTCGGACCACGGCCGACGGCGGCACGACGGACGGCAGGACCTCCGGCGCGTGCCCCGCGGCGGGGCGCACAGGTTCCGCTGGGCCGCGCCACAGCGCCCTCCCCGGTCCGCGCGATGGACTGGGTCCCGCGTCGCAGCCGGCGGCGCCCGAGGACCGGAGGCCACCATGAGCACGTTCGACCGCCTGACCGAGAAGCTGCGCCGCGCCCTCGGGGTGAGCACCCCGAGCACCTCTGCCCCGACTCCCCTCCGCGAGGCGGAGCACGCCGCACCCACCTCCGCCGTGCCCACCACCGGCACGACCGCCGCCACCTCCCCTGCGACGTCATCGCCCGGCCTCTGGCAGAGCTCCTTCACCCCGCACTCCGCCGCGCTCACCGAGCAGGACCGCGAGGCGATCGCGCAGTACGAGCGGCTCGTCCGGGAGGCGAGCCCCGAGCAGCTCGAGGCCGTGCACCGCGAGGCGCTCGAGCGCCTCACGCCGCTCCAGCGGCAGGAGGTCGAGGCCCGGCTCCGCGCGGGGCTGCCCGAGGAGGAGCGTCCCCGCTCCTCCCGCGTCGAGGACCTCGCCGGCTCGCTCTCCGCGGGCGCCGCGACCCTCGGGGGCGGGGGACTGCTCGGCGTGGGCGGCCTGCTCGCCGCCGTGGCGGGAGGGGCCGTCGTCTCGTCGGCCGCCTCCTCGCTCCTGCACGGGGCGGTCTCCCCCGGTCACGACCTGCTCGGCGCCCCCGTCGGCCCGCCGGGCGGAGAGGACTTCTGGGCGCAGGGCGACACCGACCTGCTCGGGGACGCCGGGCTGCTGGGCGGCCTGCTGGGAGGCTTCGACCTCGAGGACATCCTGGGTCGCTGAGGCCGCCCGCTCAGAGCGGGTACGGTCCGAAGCGGCCCCAGGCCAGGAGCGTGGAGAGCACCAGCAGCACGATCGCGGGGAGCGTCTGGGCGAGCTGGTCGCCGCGCCGGATGTGGGTGAGGAAGGCGAGGGCCATCGTGATCGCGAGGCCCGCGGCGGCGAGCGGGACAAGCACCGGCGCGATGCCGAGCAGCCCGGGGAGCAGCAGCCCCGCGGCGCCGAGCACCTCGACGACGCCGATCGTGAGCACCACGGAGTGCGGGAGGTCCGCCGCATAGGGGGTGCGCTCGATGAGCTTCTCGCGCGGGACGGTGAGCTTCATGATCCCGGACGCCACGAAGACGGCGGCGAGGGCGAACGCGAGCACCCAGAGGACGACGTTCATTCGAGCACCTCCTCCCCGCGGCACGGGCGGCCGGGCCTGCCAGTATGCTCCGCCCGGCGGGAGATGTCAGCGGTTCGCGGGGGCGTGCCGCCGGGCGAGGGCGACGAGCTCCGCCGCCGCACCGGAGAGACGGCGCGGCCCGCCCCAGACCGCGGTGAGCGGCCGGCGGAGCGGCTCTCCGGCAAGTCCCACCTCGAGCAGGTCTCCCCCGCTCAGCGCGGAGCGCACGGCGAGGCGGCTGAGCACCGCCGGTCCCGCGCCGCCCGCGACGGCGACGCGCACTGCCGCGTTGCTGCCGAGGACCTGCACGGGCTCGGTCCCCGCGGCGGCGGGCACGAGCTGCTCGAAGGCCTCCCGCGTCCCGGAGCCCCCCTCACGCACCACGAGCGGCGTCGCGGCGAGCTCGTCACGGGAGAGGTCCGTGCGCCCCGCCCAGGGATGGCCCGGGGCGACGACCACGACGAGCTCGTCCTCCCCGACCGTCAGCGCATGGAGCCCGGCGGGCAGGTGCGGGGTCTCGATGAAGCCGAGCCGCAACGAGCCCTCGCGCACCCGGGAGACCACGCCGGTCGAGTTCAGCACGTGCGGGGTGACGCGCACGGCGGGCTCCACGGAGCGCAGCGCGGTGAGCCAGGCGGGCACCAGGTGCTCGGCGACCGTCATGCTCGCCCCGATCTCCAGGAGCGTGGTCTCCTCCTCGGTGCCGTGCTCGATCCACTCGGTGAAGGCGGCGGCGGCCTCGAGCAGCTCCCGGGCGTGGGCGGCGAGCACGACACCGGCGGAGGTGGGACGGGCGCCGCGCGGGCTGCGCTCGAGCAGGGCCTGCCCGGCCTGCGCCTCGAGCCGGGCGATCATGCGGCTCGCATTGGGCTGCGCCATGCCCTGCCGGCGGGCTCCGGCGCCGAGGCCGCCCTCGTCGATCACGGCGACGAAGAGCGCGAGGGCGGGGAGGTTCGGCAGCGACGACGTCATATCAGCAGGATATGCCCCCGTGCCGGATCGGGGTCTACTGCATGGCCGCGCAGCGGGCCAGGGTGGATCCATGCTCCAAGCCCGCGGCCACACCCCCCTCAGCACCCCCACCTCGGGCCCCGCCCCCCGCCCCGCCGGCCCGGGCCGCGGCGCGCGCCTCGCCGCCGCGCTCCCCGGGATCGGGGTGTGCCTCGCCGTCGCCGTCGCCGCCCAGCTCCTCACCGCGCCGCTGCCCCTGCTGAGCCCGCTGCTGCTCGCGATCGTCGCCGGGGTGGTGACCGCGAATCTTCTCCCGCCGCTCCCCGCGCTCACCCCGGGGATCGGCGTGGCCGCCAAGCTGCTGCTGCGGCTCGGGATCGTGCTCCTGGGGCTCCAGCTCGCCCTCGGCGACGTGCTCGCCCTCGGCGCCGGGATGATCCTCGTCGTCGTCGCGGTCGTGGGGATCGGCGTGGGCGGGACGCTCCTGCTGGGCCGGCTGCTGCGGGTCGATCCGCGCCTCACCCTGCTCGTCGCGTGCGGGTTCTCGATCTGCGGGGCGGCGGCGGTCGCCGCGGCGGCCGACGTCACCGACCCCGACGGCGAGCACGAGACGCCCACCGCGACGGCGATCGCGCTCGTGGTCGTGTGCGGGACGGCGATGATCCTGATCCTGCCCGCCGCGGTGACGCTGCTGGACCTCGGGACCGCGACCGGCGGGCTCTGGGCGGGCGCGGCGATCCACGAGGTCGCGCAGGTGGTCGCCGCCGGAGGGCTGATCGGCGGCGGGGCCCTCGCCCTCGCGGTGGTCGTGAAGCTCGCCCGCGTGCTCATGCTCGCCCCCGTGATGACGATCCTCGCCCTGCGGGAGCGGGCGCGGGTGCGTCGGACGCCCGATCCGGGGACCGGGGCGACCGCGCCGCGGCTCCCCCCGATCGTGCCCTGGTTCGTCGCGGGCTTCCTCGCGCTGGTGCTCGCGCGCACCGGGCTCCCGGTGCCGACGGCGGTCCTCGACACCGCCCACCTGCTGCAGACCACGCTGCTCGCCGCGGCCATGTTCGCGCTGGGCTGCGGGGTGCGGGTGCGGGAGCTGCTCCGCGTGGGCGTGCGGCCGCTGCTGCTCGCACTCTGCTCGAGCGTGCTCGTGGCGCTCGTGGCGCTCGGCGGCGTCCTGCTCGCCTCCTGAGCCTCCCGCCGCCTGGACCCGCACTCGCGCATGGACGCGGCCCCGCAACACGCATCTGCGCGGCTAGGATGCCTGACCATGACGCAGCTGCGGGTGAGAGAAGCCGCCGACCTCCTGGGGGTCAGCGAGGACACGGTGCGACGGTGGATCGAGCGGGGGACGCTCACGGCCGGCACCGACGAGAGCGGCCGCAAGGTCCTGGACGGCGCGGAGGTCGCCCGCGCGGCACGCGAGCACGCGCGCACCCCGAGCGGCCGCCACGCCCGCACCTCCGCCCGCAACCGCTTCACCGGCCTCGTCACGGCCGTCACGACGGACACGGTCATGGCGCAGGTCGAGCTCCAGTGCGGCCCCTTCCGCGTGGTCTCCCTCATGAGCACGGAGGCGGTCCGGGAGCTGGGCCTCGCCCCCGGCAGCGTCGCGACCGCCGTCGTCAAGGCCACCACCGTCCTCGTCGAGGCCGAATCGATCGGAGTCCCCGCATGATCCGCCGCACCGTCCCCGCCCTCGCCGCAGCGCTCGCAGGCGCCCTGCTGCTCGGGGGCTGCTCGGGCTCCTCCTCCGACACCGCCGGGGCGAGCGACGCCGGCGGCTCCACGACCCTCACCGTCTTCGCGGCGGCGAGCCTGAAGAGCTCCTTCGAGGAGATCGCCACCGATTTCGAGGCCGACCATCCCGGGGTCGACGTCCAGCTCTCCTTCGCCGGCTCCTCCGACCTCGTCACCCAGATCGGCCAGGGCGCCCCGGCGGACGTCCTCGCCACCGCGGACACCGCCACCATGGACCAGGCCGTCGAGCAGGAGCTCGTCACGGGGACCCCGCAGGACTTCGCGACGAACACCCTGACGATCGCCGTGCCCGCCGGCAACCCCGCCGGGATCACCGACCTCGCCTCGCTCGCCGAGCCGGGCGTCCAGCTCGTGCTCTGCGCACCCCAGGTGCCGTGTGGCCGCGCCGCGCAGAAGGTCGAGGAGTCCGCCGGCGTGACGCTCTCCCCCGTCAGCGAGGAGCAGAGCGTGACCGACGTGCTCGGCAAGGTCACCTCCGGCGAGGCCGACGCCGGCCTCGTCTACGTCACCGACGCCGCCTCCGCCGGGGACGCCGTCGAGCAGATCGACCTCCCCGAGGCGAAGGCCGCCGTGAACACGTACCCGCTCGCCGTCGTCGCCGGGACCTCGCAGGAGGAGCTCGCGACGGAGTTCACCCAGGAGGTGCTCGGGGAGCGCGGCCAGGAGGTGCTCGCGGCGCAGGGGTTCCAGGCGCCGTGACGAGCGCGCTGCCCCGCTGGGCCTGGCCGCCCGCCCTGATCGGCGCGCTCTTCGTGCTGCTGCCGCTCGCGGCGGTGCTCGTGCGCGTCGACCCATCGACGTTCCTGGCCCTGATCAGCGCGCCGTCCTCGCTCTCCGCCCTGCGCCTGAGCCTGGTCACCGCCGCCTGCAGCACCGTGCTGTGCCTCCTGCTGGGGGTGCCGCTCGCCCTCGTGCTGTCCCGCTCACGGATCCCCGGGCCGGCGCTGTCCCTGCTCCGGGCGCTGCTGCTGATCCCGCTCGTGCTCCCGCCCGTCGTCGGCGGTCTCGCGCTGCTCTTCACCGTGGGTCGCCAAGGGCTGCTGGGCGGGCCGCTCCAGGCGCTCGGGCTCCAGGTGGCGTTCTCCACCGCCGCCGTCGTCCTCGCCCAGACCTTCGTCGCCCTGCCCTTCCTCGTCCTCACCCTCGAGGGGGCGCTGCGCAGCACGGGCGGCGGCGCGGAGCGCGCGGCCGCCGCGCTCGGGGCACGGCCCACCCGCGTGCTGCTCGGGGTGACCCTGCCCGGGGTGCTGCCGGCGCTCGCCTCGGGGACGGTGCTCTCCTTCGCCCGCGCGCTCGGCGAGTTCGGTGCGACGATCACCGTCGCCGGCTCCCTCGAGGGGACCACGCGCACGCTGCCGCTCGAGATCTACCTGCTGCGGGAGACGGACCCGGACGCCGCGGTGGCCCTGTCGCTGCTGCTCGTGCTCGTCGCGCTCGTCGTCATCCTGCTCGCGCATCGGAGGGCTCGGGTATGAGCCTGCACGTCGAGGCGCACGCACCGGAGCGGGGGCTGGATCTCGTGCTGGACCTCCCCGCCGGCCGCACCCTCGCGCTCGTCGGCCCCAACGGCGCCGGCAAGTCGAGCCTGCTCGCACTGCTGGGAGGCGACCTGCGCCCCGCCCGCGGGGAGGTCGTGCTCGGGGGGCGCGTGCTGACGTCCGTGCGCCCGGGGGGCCGGACCGTGCGGGTCCCCGCGCATGCGCGGCGTGTGGCCACGCTCGGCCAGGAGGCGCACCTGATCCCCCATCTCACGGCGCTCGGCAACGTCGCGTTCCCGCTGCGCGCCCGCGGGGTCCCGCGCCGCGACGCCCGGGCCCGGGCGCACGAGCTGCTCGCGGAGGTGGGCGCCGCGGACCTCGCCGAGCGCCGACCGGGCCGGCTCTCCGGGGGTCAGCAGCAGCGCGTCGCGATCGCCCGCGCGCTCGCCGCGGATCCCGAGCTGCTGCTGCTGGACGAGCCGATGTCCGCCCTCGACGTGGACGCCGCCGCGGAGATCCGCGCCCTGCTCCCCCGCTTCCTCGAGGGCCGCTCCGCCCTGATCGTCACCCACGACGTGCTCGACGCGATCACGATGGCGCACGACGTGCTCGTGCTCGAGGGCGGGGAGGTCCGGGACCGCGGGCCGACGGCGGATCTGCTCGCCCGCCCGCGCACCGCCTTCGCCGCGCGCTTCGCGGGCCTGGCTCTTCTGCACGGCCGCGCCGGCACCGCCCCGACGGCGGGCGGGGTCGCCGAGAGGGCGGGTGCCGTCGGCCCGACAGGGGTTCCCGGCACCGACCAGGACGCCACGCTGCGCCTGCCCACGGGGGAGCTGATCCAAGGCCGCCGCAGCGGCGACCTCCGCGAGGGCGACCCCGGCCTCGCCGCGCTGCGACCCGCCGCCGTGGCGCTCGCAGCCTCCACGGGCGACCGGCCCGCCGGGACGGTCCTCGCCCGGACGGTCACGGGCCTCGAGCCCCGCGGCGACCTCGTGCGGGTGCGCACGGCGGATCTCGAGGCGGACCTCGCGCCCGAGGCGGTCGCGGCCGGGACCCTGCGACCGGGTTCCGACGTGCGCCTGCTCGTGCCGCGGGACGCCGTGACGATCTACCCTGCGAGGTGAACCAGGAGAGCAGGGGCAGATGGACGAGCGAGCAGCGAGCACGGCACGGCCGGCAGGCACAGGGAACGGGATCGACGCGGCACAGCAGGAGGGGAAGGACTCCGGCGGCGGGAGCTCGCTGACGGTGCTCCTCGCCTTCGGGGCGAACCTGCTCGTCGCGATCGCGAAGACGGTGGTCGCGGGGCTCACGGGCTCCGCCTCGCTGCTCGCGGAGGCCACCCACTCCTGGGCGGACACCGGCAACGAGGCCTTCCTTCTGGTGGGCGAGCGGCGGGCACGTCGCAGGCCGGACTCCTCCCACCCGCTGGGCTACGGCCGCGTCGGCTACGTCTACGCGATGTTCGCCGCGATCGGGCTGTTCGCCGTCGGCGCCGGCGTCTCCGTGTGGCACGGCATCCAGTCCCTCGGCGAGACGGGCACCGAGGAGGCCGGCTACGGCTGGGGCTACCTCGTGCTCGCGATCGCCTTCGTGCTCGAGGGGATCAGCTTCCTGCAGGCGTTCCGGCAGTCCCGCTCGGGCGCCCGGGACCGTCGCATGCCGCTGCTGCACTACGTGGGCCGCACCTCGGACCCGATGCTCCGCGCGGTCTTCGCGGAGGACGCCTGCGCGCTGATCGGCCTCGTCATCGCCGCCGCGGGCATGGGCCTGCACCAGATCACCGGACAGGCCGTGTGGGACGCGATCGGCTCGATCCTCGTGGGCGTGCTGCTCGGCATCGTCGCGATCATCCTCGTGGGCCGCAACGCCGCGTTCCTCAGCGGCGAGGGCGGCTCCCCCGCGCTGCGCGACCACCTCCTGCAGATCATCGCGGGGCACGCAGACGTCGAGCAGGTGACCTTCCTGCACACGGAGTGGGTGGGCGCGGACCAGCTGTTCGTCGTCGCCTCCGTGGACCTCGTGGGGGACGTCCGCGAGTCGGTGCTGCAGGAGAAGGTGCAGGCGATCGAGGACCTGCTCGAGCGCGAGCCCTCCGTCTCCCGGGCCGTGCTCACCCTGCGCAATCCCGCGGACGACTCCCGCCTGCTGCCGGAGCACCCCGGCGCGTGAACCCCGACCTGCGCGCCCTGCATGCCGAGCTGCTCCGTGCGCACGGCCCGCAGGGGTGGTGGTGGCCCGGGGAGGATCCCTTCGAGATCGCCGTCGGCGCGATCCTCGTCCAGCGCTCCCGCTGGGAGCAGGCCGACGTCGCCGTCACGGCGCTGCGCGCGCGAGGGCTGCTCGAGGCGGCCGCCCTCGCGGCGACGCCCGAGGAGGAGGTGCGCGAGCTCGTGCGCGCGGCGGGCTTCCCCTCGCAGAAGCCGCGTCGGCTGCGCGCCCTCGCGACCTGGTGGGCGGAGCGCGCCCCGCAGGTGCCGGGGCTGACGGACGCCGAGCTGCGCTCGGAGCTGCGCGGGGTCGACGGCGTGGGCGAGGAGACGGCGGACGCGATCTCCCTGTACTGCTTCGGGCGGCCGGCGTTCCTGTGCGACGAGTACGCGCGGCGTGCGCTGGCCGAGCGCGGTCACGCGGTGCCGCGCTCCTACACGGCCTTCGCCCGGTGGATCGCGCCCTCCCTCGAGGAGGCGGCGTTCACGGTGGCGGAGCTCGCCGAGCTGCACGGCCTCATCGTCGAGGAGGGCAAGGCCGCCGCTCTCGCGCGGTCGCGCCCCGCCGCACCGGGCCGCGCGCCGTCGGGCCTCAGACCGTCGAGCCGCGCACCTCGAGCCGCGGCGGCACGACCACCCGCTGCTCGCTGAGCTCACGGCCCTCGACGAGGTCCAGCAGCATCTCGCCGGAGCGGCGGCCGATCTCCGCGAGGCAGAGATCCGCGGTGGTGAGCGCGGGGCGGGCGGCGAGCGCCATGACGTCCCAGTTGTCCACGCCCGTCACGGCGACGTCGGCCGGGACGGACAGCCCCCGCTCGCGGAGCCGGTCCAGCACCCCCCGGGCGATCTGGTCGGAGCCCGCGCAGACCGCGTCGAACTCGCGGCCGGAGGCGAGGGCGAGGTCGATCGCCCGCAGGCCCCATTCCTCGCTCCAGGCGCCGAACATGGGCTCGCCCACGAGCGCCTCCCCCGCGACGCGGCGCACCTCCTCGGCGCGCACGCGCGAGGAGCGGTGCCGCTCGGGGCCGGTGACGTGGAGGATCCGCCGCCGCCCGATCGCGAGCAGGTGCTCGACGACGAGCCGCGCCGCCCCGGCCTCGTCGGTGAGCACGGCGGGGGCGGAGTCGTCGTTCGAGGGGGCGAAGGCGTGGACGACGGGGATGTCGACGTCGAGCGGGTCGCGGGCGTCGGTCGTGCGCCCGGTGACGATGAGCCCGTCGACGCGGCGGGAGCGCAGCGAGCGCAGGAGGTGCTGCTCGCGGGCGTGGTCGTCGCGGGTGTCCGCGAGGATCACGGCGATCTGCCCCACGGAGAGGGCGTCCTCCGCCCCCATGAGGATCGGGAGCATGAAGCGGCCGAAGCTGTCCGTCGTGAGGAAGCCGACCGTGTAGGTGCGACCGGCGACGAGGCCGCGGGCGCGGGCGTCGGCCACGAAGCCGAGCCGCTCGGCGGTCTCGCGGACGTGCCGCCGGGTCTCCTCGCGGAGGCTCCCGGTGCCGTTGAGCGCCTTGGAGACCGTGCCGACGGAAACTCCTGCGGCGCGCGCGACGTCACCGATCCTGACGGTGGTGGAGGACGGCCGCTGCGGTGACATGCGGGAACTGTACTGCGAACCCTTGCGATCCGCATCCGTCGTCGCTCATACTGATCCGAAGAGGCAATCGTTTGCCTTTGTTTCCGTCGACGGTGCAGGTTCCGCCGACGACCCGGGCTCCGCCACTGGCGGAGCGCATCCGACCGGCACGCTCACAGGAGAGCTCCCCCATGACGACGACGTCCGTCCTCGCCCCTCCCGTCGCCCCCACCGCCTCCGCCCGCACCGCCCTGCGGCCGCTCGCCCCGGGCGCGGCCCGGATCACCGGCGGGTTCTGGGCCCTGCGTCAGGAGCGCAACCGCCGCGACGCGCTGCGCGCGGGCCACCGCCAGCTCGAGGAGTCCGGCACCCTCGCGAACTTCCGCATCGCCGCCGGCCTCGAGCAGGGCGAGGCGCGCGGCATGATCTTCCAGGACTCCGACGCCTACAAGTGGCTCGAGGCCGTCGGTCACGAGCTGGGCCGCGGGGACGATCCCGAGCTGCGGGCCCTGCTCGCGGAGGTGACCGCCGCGGTCGCCGGCGCGCAGCAGGAGGACGGCTACCTCAACGCCGTCCACCAGCTGCGCCACACCCGCGAGGAGCGCTACTCCGACCTCGCCTGGAACCATGAGCTCTACTGCTACGGGCACCTCATGCAGGCCGCCGTCGCCACCTCCCGCTCCGCCGGGGACGACGCGCTGCTCGACGTGGTGCTGCGGATCCTCGACCACCTCGTCGAGGTGTTCCTGCGCGGCGGCCACCCTGGTGTGCCCGGCCACCCCGAGATCGAGACGGCCCTCGTGGAGCTGCACCGCCTCACCGGCCGCGCCGACGCCGTCGACCTCGCCCGCCATTTCCTCGACGCCCGCGGGCACAACGCGAACGGGAAGGACAACCCCGGCTACTTCTCCGACCGCGTGCCCGTGCGGGAGGCGAGCACCGTCGAGGGCCACGCCGTGCGCGCCCTCTACCTCGCCGCCGGCGCGACGGATCTCGCGATCGAGGACGGCGACGCCGCGCTCCTGGAGCAGCAGCGCGCGCTCTTCGCGACGACCCTCGCCACCAAGACCTACGTCACCGGCGGCATGGGCGCGCGCTGGGACTGGGAGGCCTTCGGCGACCCCTTCGAGCTCTCCACGGACCGCGGCTACGCGGAGACCTGCGCGGGCATCGCGGGCGTGCAGTGGGCGTGGCGGCTGCTGCTCGCGACCGGCGACCCCGCCTACGCGGACGAGATCGACCGCCTCCTGCACAACGCCGTCCTCCCGGGCGTCTCGCTCGCGGGCACCGAGTTCTTCTACGTCAACTCCCTGCAGCTGCGCGACGGCGCGATCGCGGACGAGGGCCGGTCGATCGTCCACGGCCGCCGCGGCTGGTTCGACTGCGCGTGCTGCCCGCCCAATGTCATGCGGACCCTCTCCTCCCTCGACCAGTACATGGCCACCGCCACCGAGGACGGACTCCAGCTGCACCTCTACGCGAGCGGCACCTGGAGCGGCGGCGGCCTGACCGTCGAGGTCAAGACCGCCTACCCCCACGACGGGCAGGTCGCCGTGCGGATCCTCGAGGCGCCGCAGGGAGAGGCGGCGATCAGCCTGCGCGTCCCCGCCTGGGCCGCGGGCGCCACGCTCACCGAGGGCGGCACGAGCACCGAGGTCTCCCCCGGCGCGCACACGATCCGCCGTGTCCTCACCCCGGGTGAGGAGATCCTGCTCGAGCTGCCCATGACGCCGCGCTTCGTGCGCGCCCCGCATCGTGTGGACGCCTCCCGCGGCGCCGTGGCCCTGCTGCGTGGCCCGCTCGTCTACGCCCTCGAGCAGGCGGACCAGGAGGGCCGGGGCACCGTGGACGACGCCCTGATCGACCCGTCGTCCCCCGTCACGGAGCACCGGATCGACGCGCTCGACGGGGTCGTCGCCCTCGACCTCGACGGCGCGATCAGCCCTGCTCCCGCGGGCGACGGCTACCTGCCCTGGGACGCCCCGGCGCCCGAGCCCGCACCGCACACCTGGCGCGCCGTGCCCTACTACGCGTGGGCGAACCGCGAGATCGGTCCGATGCGCGTGTGGCTGCCGCTGCGATGACCGGCTGACCTACGATTCTGCGATGACCTCGCGCATCGCCGTCGTCGGCACCGACCCGTCCTTCTACTCCGAGCTCGACGCGGACGTCGACTCCCCGCTCCTGGTCGAGGCGCTGCGCCTCCGCGGGGTGGAGGCCGAGGCGGTCAGCTGGCACGACGACTCCGTGGACTGGTCCGGCGTCGACCTCGCGGTGCTGCGCAGCCCCTGGGACTACCACCTGGACCCGGAGGGCTTCTCGCGCTGGCTCGCGAAGGTCGGGGAGGCGACGACGGTGCTGAACCCGCCCGCGCTCGTGCGCTGGAACATGGACAAGCGCTACCTCGCCCAGCTCGCCCTCGCGGGCGTCCCCGTCGTCCCCACGACCTACCACGAGGACGAGGCCTCCCTGCAGGAGGCCCTCGGGGCGGCCGACGAGGAGCACGTCGTCGTCAAGCCCGCCGTGGGTGCGGGCTCCCTGCACACGGGGCTCTTCGCCCGGGAGGACCCCGCGCTGCTCGGGCCCGCGCGGGCGATCCTCGGCGGCGGCGGGGCCGTGCTGCTGCAGCCGGAGGTCCCCGAGCTCTCCGAGGGCGCGGAGAAGGCCGTGTACCTCGTCGACGGCCGCGTCACCCACGCGATCTCCAAGGGCGCCCTGCTCGCCCGCGGCGGCGGCCTGCGCGGCGGGGTCTACCAGGAGCACCCGGAGCTCGTGGAGGTGAGCGCCGCGGAGGCCGCCCTCGCGGAGCAGGTGGTCGCCGCCACCGGTGCGGTCACGGGCGCGCCGCTGCCGCTGTACGCCCGGATCGACATGGTGGACTCCGCCGCCTTCGGGCTCGTGCTGCTCGAGGCGGAGCTCTTCGAGCCGACCTTCAACCTGCACCTCGTGCCGGAGGTCGTCGAGATCCTCGCCGAGGCGGTGCTCGCCCGCCTCTGAGCCGGCGACGGCCCTGTCGGACCTCCGGTGTGAGCAGGCCGTGAGGGGCCGCCGAGGCGGCCGTATGGATTCCGTGAGGATCGGCGACGGGCCGTGAGAGCGGGTGTCTGATCGCGAGCCGTGCCCGACCGGGCACCGTGCCCCACGGAACCGGAGTCGCAGATGCTCGACCTCGTCCTCGTCGCGGCGGTCCTCGGACTGTTCGCGCTGCTCGGCCTCCTCGCGAAGGCGGTCGATCGGCTGTGAACCCCCTCGACCTGCTCGCCCTCCTCCTGGCCCTCGCCTCCCTCGTGCACCTCCTGCTCGCGCTCGTCCTCCCGGAGCGCTTCTGATGGGCGCCGTGACCTGGCCCCTGCTCGCGAGCCTGCTCGCGCTGGCCCTCCCCCTGCTGGTCCTGCACCGGCCGCTCGGCGACCACCTCGCCCGCACCTACACCGCGCCGGGACACCTCGCGCCGGAGCGCGCGGTGTACCGCCTGCTCGGCGTGGACCCCGACGTCGGTCAGTCCTGGCGCGCCTACGCCCGCTCGGTGCTGCTGCTCTCCCTCGTGGGGGTGCTGGGCCTGTACGCGCTGCTGCGCACGCAGGGCATGACCCCGCTGATCGCCGTGAACACCGCGGCCTCGTTCGTGACGAACACGAACTGGCAGGCCTACTCCGGGGAGACCCTCGGGGACGCGGGCCAGGCGCTCGGCCTCGTGGTCCAGAACTTCCTCTCCGCCGCGACGGGGCTCGCGGTCGCCGCGGCGCTCGTGCGCGGCGTCGCCTCGCGCGGTCCCGCCGACGGCGCCTCCCCGCAGGCGACGCCGACCCTCGGCAACTTCTGGGTGGACCTCACCCGCTCGATCACCCGGGTGCTGCTGCCGCTCGCCCTGCTCGCCGCGCTCCTGCTCATGACCGGGGGCGTCGTCCAGACCCTCCGCGGCGACCTCACCGTCACCACGGTCGCGGGCGGCACCCAGGTGCTGCCCGGCGGGCCCGTCGCCTCGCAGGAGGCGATCAAGCTGCTCGGCACCAACGGCGGCGGCTTCTTCAACGCGAACTCCGCCCACCCCTTCGAGAACCCGAGCGCGTGGACGAACCTCGTGGAGATCCTGCTGATCCTCCTCATCCCGGTGTCCCTGCCGCGCGCCTTCGGCCGGATGACCGGCGACCTCCGCCAGGGCCGCGCGGTGCTCGCCGCCATGGCGCTGCTCGGGACGCTCTCCGTGCTCGCGCTCAGCGCGGCGGAGCTCGCCGGGCACGGCGCCGCTCCGGAGGCGGCCGGCGCCGCGATGGAGGGCAAGGAGACCCGCTTCGGGGTGATCGGATCGGCGATCTTCGCCGCCGCGACGACCCTCACCTCGACCGGCGCCGTCAACGCCATGCACGACTCGTTCACGGCGCTCGGCGGGATGGTCGCGATGCTGAACATGCTGCTCGGGGAGATCGCCCCCGGCGGGGTGGGCTCGGGCCTGTACGGGATGCTGCTGATCGCGGTGCTCGCGGCCTTCGTGGCCGGCCTGCTCGTGGGCCGCACCCCGGAATGGCTCGGCAAGCGGATCGGGCGGCGCGAGATGACGCTCACCGGCCTCGCCCTGCTCGTCATGCCCGTGCTGGTGCTGTCGACGACCGCGATCGGCCTGGCCGTCCCGCCGCTGCGCCGCAGCATCGAGGAGGACTCGCTCTCCGCGACCGGTCCCCACGGGCTCTCCGAACTGCTCTACGCCGTCGCCTCCGCCGCGAACAACAACGGCTCCGCCTTCGCGGGCCTGGACGCCTCCACACCGTGGATGACGCTCTCGCTCGCTGCGGTGATGCTGCTGGGCCGCTTCGTGCCGATCGTGCTCGTGCTCGCCCTCGCGGGGTCCTTCGCGGCCCAACGCCCGGCCCCGGCGACCGCCGGCACCCTGCCCACCCACGGGCCCCTCTTCATCGGCCTCATGGCCGGCACGGCGGTGCTCGTCACCGCGCTCGTCGTCGTCCCCGTGCTCGCCCTGGGCCCCCTCGCCGAAGGACTGTCCTGACATGACCCGCTCCACCCTCCGCCCCGCCCTCTCCGGCGCCCTGCGCAAGCTCCACCCGCGCACGCTGAGGGACCGCCCCGTCATCGCGATCGTGTGGGCGGGCGCGGCGCTCACCACCCTGATCGCCCTCCTCACCCCGCTCGGCCTCGTCGAGGACGCCGCCGCCTCCCCGCCCGGCCTCACCCCGCTGCTCGCCGTGTGGCTGTGGCTCACCGTCCTCTTCGCGAACCTCGCGGAGGCGATCGCGGAGGGCCGCGGCGCCGCCCAGGCGCAGGCCCTGCGCGCCACGCGCAGCAGCACCGTCGCCCGCCGCCTGCACGCGGGCACCCCGGTGGATCGCCTCGGCCAGCCGGACCTCGTGATCCTCGAGGTGTCCTCGGCGGAGCTGCAGCCCGGGGACCTCGTCGAGGTCCGCGCCGGGGACCTGGTCCCCGGCGACGGCGAGGTCGTGCACGGCGTCGCGAGCGTCGACGAGTCCGCGATCACCGGCGAGTCCGCCCCCGTCATCCGGGAGTCCGGCGGGGACCGCTCCGCCGTCACCGGCGGCACCCGCGTGCTCTCGGACCGGGTCGTGGTGCGGATCAGCTCCTGGCCCGGGGAGACCTTCGTGGACCGGATGATCGCCCTCGTCGAGGGTGCGTCCCGCCGCCGCACCCCCAACGAGATCGCCCTCGGGATCCTGCTCGCCGCCCTCTCGATCGTGTTCGTCGTGGTCGTCGTGACCCTCGGCCCGATCGCCGCGCTCACCGCGGAGGGCCCCGGACTGCCGGTCCTCGTCGCCCTGCTCGTGTGCCTCGTTCCCACGACGATCGGCGGGCTGCTCTCCGCGATCGGCATCGCCGGCATGGACCGGCTCGTGCGGCGCAACGTGCTCGCCCTCTCGGGGCGCGCGGTCGAGGCCGCGGGGGACGTCTCGACCCTGCTGCTCGACAAGACCGGCACGATTACCTACGGCAGCCGCCGGGCCGCGGCGCTGCTCCCGCTCGGCGACGTCGACCCCGACCGCCTCGCCCGCGCGGCGGCCGCCGCCTCCCTCGCGGACCCGACCCCGGAGGGCGCCTCGATCCTGGACCTGGTGCGCGAGGGCGGCGCGGACGTCGACGCCCTCCCCCGCGGCACGGCCGTCCCGTTCACCGCCACCACCCGCATGTCCGGCCTCGACCTCGCCGACGGCGCCGTGCTGCGCAAGGGCGCCGCCTCCGCCGTCACCGCCTGGCTCGCGGAGCTCGGCCACCCGCTCGAGGGTCCGCTCGCCGCCCAGCTCGACGACCTCACCGGCGGGATCTCCCGCTCGGGCGGCACGCCCCTCGTTGTCGCCGAGCGGACCGCCGACGGCACCGCCCGCGCGCTCGGCGTCGTCCACCTCAAGGACACGGTCAAGGAGGGCCTCGGCGAGCGCTTCGCGCAGCTGCGCGCGATGGGCATCCGCACCGTCATGGTCACCGGGGACAACCCGATCACGGCCGCGGCGATCGCCCGCGAGGCCGGCGTGGACGACCACCTCGCCGAGGCCACCCCGGAGCAGAAGCTCGACTACATCCGCCGCGAGCAGGCGGGCGGGCGGCTCGTCGCGATGACGGGGGACGGCACGAACGACGCGCCCGCGCTCGCGCAGGCCGACGTCGGCGTCGCGATGAACTCCGGCACCTCCGCCGCGAAGGAGGCCGGGAACATGGTGGACCTCGACAGCGACCCCACGAAGCTCATCGAGATCGTCGGCATCGGCAAGCAGCTGCTCATCACCCGCGGCGCGCTGACGACCTTCTCGATCGCGAACGACCTCGCGAAGTACTTCGCGATCGTGCCGGCGCTGTTCGCCTCCTCGCTGCCGCAGCTGCAGGCGCTGAACGTGATGGGGCTGCACTCGCCGGCCTCCGCGGTGCTCTCCGCGGTGATCTTCAACGCCCTCGTCATCGTCGCGCTCGTGCCGCTGGCCCTGCGCGGCGTGCGCCACCGTCCCGGCGGGGCGGCCGCCCTGCTGCGCCGGAACCTGCTCGTCTACGGCCTCGGCGGGGTGATCGCGCCGTTCCTCGGGATCTGGGCGATCGACCAGCTCGTGCGCCTCCTGCCCGGCTTCTGAGCCGGCCCGTCCCTTCCACGGATCGAGGAACCATGTCCACCGGAACCACCACCGTCCCCTCCCCTGTCATCGCGCCGGCCCGGAGCCGCCGGCCCGTTGGCACCCGCTCGGGGCTGCGCACCGCGGCCGTCGCCGTGCGCGCCCTGCTGCTGTCCACGCTCGTCCTCGGGGCGGGGTACACGCTCGTCCTCACGGGGATCGGGCAGCTGCTGATGCCCGGCCGGGCCGACGGCTCCCTGTTGCTCCGCTCCGACGGCACCGCCGCGGGCAGCACCCTCATCGGCCAGTCGTTCACCGACGCGGAGGGCAACGCCCTGCCGCAGTACTTCCAGTCCCGTCCCTCCGCCGCCGGCGACGGCTTCGACGCGACCGCCTCGGGCGGATCGAACCAGGGCCCCGAGGACCGGGACCTCGTCGCGAGCATCGAGGAGCGCCGGGCCGAGATCGCCGAGCGGGAGGGCGTGGACCCCGCCGCCGTCCCGGCGGACGCGCTCACGGCCTCCGGCTCCGGGCTGGACCCGCAGATCAGCCCCGCCTACGCGGCGCTGCAGGTGGACCGGGTCGCCCGGGAGCGGGGACTGGACCCGCAGGTGGTGCGCGCTGAGGTCGCCGCCTGCACCCGGGAGCCGCTGCTCGGTGTGATCGGGGAGCCCGTGGTCGACGTCGCCGCGCTTAACCTGGCCCTCGACGAGAAGGACGGTGGTGCATGAGCGCACGCGGTCACCTGCGGGTGCTGCTCGGCGCCGCCCCGGGCGTGGGCAAGACGTACACCATGCTCGAGGAGGGGCACCGGCTCCGGGAGGAGGGCCGCGACGTGGTCGTGGCCGTCCTGGAGACCCACGGCCGGCGCGCCACCGCCGCCCGCGCCGAGGGCCTCGAGACGGTGCCCCGGCGGCGGCTGCGGCACCGCGGGGTCGAGCTCGAGGAGATGGACCTCGAGGCCGTGCTCGCCCGCGCCCCGCAGGTCGCCCTCGTCGACGAGCTCGCCCACCGCTGCGCGCCCGGCTCTCCCCACGAGCGCCGGCACGAGGACGTCGCCTCCCTGCTCGACGCCGGGATCGACGTGCTGACGACCGTGAACATCCAGCACATCGCCTCGCTCAACGACGTCGTCGAGGAGATCACCGGAGTCCCCCAGCAGGAGACCGTCCCGGACTCCCTGCTGCGGGCCGCGGACCAGGTCGAGGTCGTGGACCTCGACCCGCAGGCGCTGCGGGACCGGCTCTCCGGCGGTCTCGTCTACCCCGCGGAGCGGATCGACGCGGCGCTGTCGAACTACTTCCGCCTCGGCAACCTCACGGCGCTGCGGGAGCTGGCGCTGCTGTGGCTCGCGGACGAGGTCGACCAGGCGCTCATCGCCTACCGGGACGCGCAGGGCATCCGTCGCACCTGGGAGACGCGGGAGCGGGTGGTCGTCGCGCTCACGGGCGGACCCGAGGGCGAGACCCTGCTGCGGCGCGGGGCCCGGATCGCCGCGCGCTCCTCCGGCGGGGAGCTGCTGGCGGTGCACGTCGGCGGCCAGGACGGGCTGCGCACCGGGGACCCGGCCGCCCTGGAGCGGCAGCGGGCGCTGTGCGAATCCCTCGGCGGCGGCTACCACCAGGTGATCGGCGAGGACGTCCCGGCGGCACTGCTCGACTTCGCCCGCTCCGTCAACGCGACCCAGCTGGTCATGGGCGCGAGCCGGCGGGGCGCCCTCGCCACCGTGCTCACCGGTCCAGGGATCGGGGCGAGCGTGGTCCGCGCCGCGGGGGACATCGACGTGCACATGGTCCCCCATGCGGGTGCCGCCCGCGGGGGTCCGCTCCCGCGGATCGGCGGTGCGCTCTCCGTGCGCCGCCGGCTGCTGGGCCTCGCCCTCGCGCTGCTCGGCGGGCCGCTCCTCACCGCGGTGATGATCCCGCTGCGCGGGCCCGAGTCGATCACCGGCGAGGTGCTCTCCTACCAGCTGCTGGTGGTCCTCGTCGCCCTCCTCGGCGGGCTGTGGCCGGCGCTCCTCGCGGCGGTGCTCTCCGGCGTGACCCTCGACTTCTTCTTCATCGACCCGGTGCGCACGGTCTCGATCGCGGACCCTCGCCACACGCTCGCGCTCGGCCTGTACGTCGTCATCGCGGCGCTCGTGAGCCTCGTCGTGGACCGGGCGGCGCGCCGCACCCGGGCCGCGCAGCGCTCCGCGGCGGAGTCCGAGCTGATCCAGGACATCGCCGGGAGCGTGCTGCGCGGCGGGGACGCCGTCGAGGCGGTCGCCGAGCGCACCGCCCGCGCCCTGCGCCTCGAGGGTCTCGCGGTCGTCGAGGCCGGCACGTCCAGCGGTGGCAGCACGGGCGGCGCGGCGGGCACGGTGCTCGCGGAGGTCGGCTCGCTCGCCGGCGGCGTCACCGCCTCCCTGCCGCTCGCCGACGGGGCACGTCTGGACTGGCGCGGCCCGGACCTGCCCGCCTCGGAGCGGCGCCTGCTCGCGGTCGCCGCCGCGCAGCTCAGCACGGCCCTCGAGCACCAGCGGCTCGAGGAGACCGCGAGCGACCTCGCGCCCCTCGCCGCCTCGGACAAGGTGCGCGGGGCGCTGCTCTCCGCCCTCGGGCACGACCTCCGGCGTCCGCTCGCCGCCGCCCGCACCGCCGTCGGCGGGCTCCGCGAGGCCGGTCACTCCCTCCGCCCGGAGGAGCGCGACGAACTGCTCGCCACGGCCGATCAGAGCCTCGTGGCGCTCTCCTCCCTGCTCACGGACCTGCTCGACGTGAGCCGCGTCGAGGCGGGGGCCCTGGAGGTCCGGCCACGGCCCTGCGACCCCTCCGAGGCGCTCGCCGCGGCGCTCGACGAGCTCGGCATGGGACCGGACCGGGTGGACCTCGACCTCGGGCACGAGGAGGAGCTCGTCCTCGCCGATCCCGTGCTGCTGCGCCGCGCCGTCGTGAACCTGCTCGCGAACGCGGACCGCCACGGGGGCGCCGCCGGCACGATCCGCGTCACGACGAGCGTGTTCGGCGGCCGCGCGGAGATCCGGGTGATCGACCACGGCCCGGGCATCCCCGCGGAGCGGCTCGAGGCGGTCTTCCGGCCCTTCCAGCGTCTCGGCGACACGGACAACACCGCCGGGCTGGGGCTGGGCCTCGCCTTGTCCCGCGGTGTGGTCGAATCGATGGGCGGCGCCCTCACCCCGGAGGACACGCCCGGCGGCGGTCTCACCATGGTGATCTCGCTGCCGCTCGCCCCGCCCGGAGGGAGCCCCCGATGAGGATCCTCGTCGCCGACGACGACCCGCAGATCCTGCGCGCCCTGCGCATCACCCTCGGCGCGAAGGGCTACGAGGTGATCACCGCGGCCGACGGCGCCCAGGCCGTCTCCCACGCCGCGGACCATCCGCCGGACCTTGTGCTGCTGGACCTCGGCATGCCCGGCCTCGACGGGATCGAGGTCATCCAGGCGCTGCGCGGCTGGTCCCGCGCCCCGATCCTCGTGGTCTCCGGCCGCACCGACTCCGCCGACAAGGTCGACGCGCTCGACGCGGGCGCCGACGACTACGTCACCAAGCCCTTCGCGGTGGACGAGCTGCTCGCCAGGCTCCGCGCCCTGGCCCGCCGCGCCGGGGAGGACGAGACCGCGGGACCCGTGGTGCGCCTCGGCACGATCACGGTGGACCTCGCCGCCCGCTCCGTCCACGCCGCCCCGGACGGCGACGAGGGGCACGCCGCGCCGCGTCAGATCCGTCTCACCCCCACGGAGTGGAAGGTGCTCGAGGTGCTCGCCCGCCACCCGGGGACCCTCGTGAGCCGCGGCACTCTGCTCACCTCGATCTGGGGCGGCGAGCACGTGGAGGACACCGGCTACCTGCGCCTCTACGTCTCCCAGCTGCGACGGAAGCTCGAGCCGGACCCCGCCCGCCCCCGCTACCTGCTCACCGAGGCCGGGATGGGGTACCGCCTGCTGCCCGACGGCGACTGAGCCCGGCACCGGCGGGCAGGCCCCGCGGGCCGTGGCCGGGGAGGACGGCACTGCGGGGACCGCCGCGCGAGCGCTACCCTGCCCGAGGGCCGCCGTCGGCCCCTCCCCTCCCCGATCCGAGAAGAGCTCCCGCATGCCCACGCCCCGGTCCTCCGGCACCACCCGTTTCGCGCAGAAGCAGAACGAGGTGCTGCATCGGACCCTGGGCCGCTTCGACATCGTCTTCATCGTCGTCTCCGCCGTGGTGGGCCTCGAGATGCTCGGCTCGGTCTCCTCGCAGGGCCCGGAGACCTTCACCTGGCTCGTCATCCTGATCCTCGTGTTCCTCGTGCCCTACGCGCTGATCTTCGCGGAGACCGGCAGCGCCTTCGTGGGCGAGGGCGGCGTGTACCTGTGGGTGCGGGAGGCGTTCGGCCGGCCCGCCGCGGCGGTCGCCTCCGCGTTCACCTGGATCACCCAGCCGGTCTGGGTGGGCGGGTCGATGGCCTTCCTCAGCACCGAGGCGGTGCGCGAGCACCTCGTGGCCTTCGAGGCCGGCTCCGTCGCCGACTACGCGGTGAAGCTGCTCATCATCTGGGCGACCGTGCTCGCCGCGGTGCTGTCGCTGCGCCGGGCGAAGTGGATCCCCTCGATGGGCGCCGTCTGCAAGATCGTGTTCCTCGGGATCTTCATCGTCACGGCCGTCGTCTACGCCGCGGAGCACGGGGTGCAGGGCCTCGCCCTCGGGGACTTCTCCCCCACCGTCTCCGGCTTCATCACCCTCACCCCGCTGCTGCTGTTCGCGTTCCTGGGCTTCGAGTCCGGCTCGAGCGCCTCGGGCGAGATGAAGGACGCCTCGAAGGACGTCTCCTTCGCGGTGCTGCGCTCCTCCGCCCTCGCCGGGGTCCTCTATCTCGTCCCGGTTCTGACGATCCTGCTGGTCATCCCGCACCAGGACATCGACGGCCTCACGGGCCTCATCACCGCCGTCGCGACGGTGTTCGACGTCTACGGCCCGGCCGCACCGGCCATGCTCACCCTCGCGGTGGTGCTCTTCCTGCTCGCGAACGTGGGTCAGGGAGCGGCGTGGATGATCATGTCCGACCGCATGCAGGCGATCGCCGCGGCCGACGGCTCCTTCTTCGGCGGCTTCTTCGGGAAGTTCCACGCGACCCTCGGCACCCCGATCCGCGTGAACCTGCTCTCCGGCACGATCTCGACGGTGTTCATGCTCGCCGCGATGCAGCTGACGGGCACCTCCGCGGCGCTGTTCGACGTGGTGCTCTCCGTCGCGATCACGACCTACCTGTTCAGCTACCTCATCGTCATCCCGGCGGCGATCCGCCTGCGCTTCTCCCGCCCCGACCAGCCGCGCCCCTTCACGGTGCCGGGCGGGAACGGCGTCATGCTCGCCTTCGGGATCGTGACCACGGGCTTCGTGGCGCTCGGCTCGTGGGTCTCCGTGTTCCCGGGCACCCTCGAGACACTGCTGGGACTGGACTTCGACTTTTCCGAGGCGATGGGCGTGCCCTATGCGGCGTTCGAGGCGCTGACCCTCGGCACGATCGGCGTGATCGTCGCGATCGCGCTCGTGGGCTACGTGGCCGGGGCGCCGCTGCGCCGCGACATGGTCGAGGCGGACCTCACCGGGGAGTCGGTCCACCCGGAGCGGTGACCACCTGCTCCGCGCGCTCGTCACCGAGGACCTCCAGCAGCTCGAGCTTCTCCCGGCTCCCGCTCCCCGGCGCGGCCGTGTAGACGAGGAGGAGATGGGACTCCTCGGGGTCCAGCAGGGTCTGGCAACGCAGCTCGATCGGCCCCACCTGCGGGTGGCGGAAGCGCTTCATGTCCGCTGGCCGCACGCCGATCTCCCGCCGGTCCCAGACCTCCCGGAACTCCGCGCTGCCCTCGAGCAGCAGCTCGGCATACCTCGCAGCTCGTGAGCCGGGGCCGCGGCGCCCCAGCACCTCGCGCAGGCCGCTCGCAAAGGAGCGTCCCAGCAGCTCGTGGTCCCGCTCGTCGTAGAGCTCCCGCACAGCAGGGTCCATGAACCATCGGTAGCCGATCGATCGCATCGGCCCCGTGAGCGCCACCAGGTCCCCCGTGAGGGCCACGGCGAGCGGCGTCTGCACGAGGCTCTCGCCCAGCTCGGTGACGATCTCGGCAGGCGCATCGCGAAGATGGTCGAGGATCCGCAGCATGCCCGGTCCCACGTGCTCGCCGCCGTCGGCCCCGCGCGGCGGAGCGGCCTGCCCGGCGAGGCGGAAGAGGTGATCGCGCTCGTCGCGGTCCAGACGGAGCGCCTGGGCGAGCGCGCCGAGCAGCGCCGCGGAGGGCCGATCGGCGTCGCCGCGCTCGAGCCGGCCGTAGTAGTCCGGGGACATGCTCGCGAGCGCCGCGACCTCCTCGCGCCGCAGCCCGGGCGTGCGACGCCGCCGTCCCGGCGGAAGACCCACCTCCATGGGGGTGAGAAGCTCCCGGCGCGAGCGCAGGAAGTCGGCGAGCGAAGCCGACGCGGGGGTCGCGGGGGTCGCGGGGGTCGCGGGGTCCATGTGACCTTCCTACCCCGCGCCGCCGCGGGTATCCATGCCCCGGCAGGGTGTGGATCCGCGCGGCGGGCGGCGCGAGGCTGGCCGCATGACACGCACCGCACCCACCCTGGACCTCCTCGATCTCCGTGGTCGCCGCGCCCTCGTCACCGGGGGGAGCGACGGGATCGGCCGCCGCATCGCGACCCGTCTCGCCGCTGCGGGCGCCGAGGTCCTCCTGCCCGTGCGCAGCGCCGACAAAGGAGCGGCCGCCCGCGACGGCGTCCTCACCGAGCACCCCGGCGCGCAGGTCGATCTGAGCTCCCTCGACCTCGCCTCCCTCACCTCGGTGCGCGCCCTCACCGCACGGCTCCTCGAGGACGGGCAGGGCATCGACCTGCTGGTCCTCAACGCGGGTGTGATGACACCACCCGGGCGGCGTACGACGGCCGACGGCTTCGAGCTGCAGCTCGGCACCAACCATCTGGGGCACGTGGCCCTCGTGGCAGGACTGCTGCCGCTGCTGCGGGAGCGTCGTGCCCGGGTCGTCACCCAGGTGAGCGTCGCCGCCCGCAGCGGCTCCGTTCTCTGGGAGGACCTGCAGTCGGCGCGTTCCTATGACGCCGGCCGCGCCTACGCGAGCTCGAAGATCGCGCTCGGCCTGTTCGCGACCGAGCTGCAGCGGCGCAGCGATGACGCCGGCTGGGGGCTCACGAGCGTGCTCTCCCATCCTGGGGTCGCCGCGACGAACCTGCTCGCCGCGCATCCCGAGTACGGCCGCGGCGTGACGAGCCTGAGCCGCCGACTCATCGGCGCTCTCTCCTCGCGCGGGATCCTGCTGGGCACCGCGGAGTCCGCGGCCCTGCCGGCCCTGCTCGCCGCCACGGACCCCTCCCCTGTCGAGGGCATGATGTACGGCCCGGGCGGGCTCGGCCATCTGGGCGGCGCGCCGACCCGGCACGCGCTGTACCGCCCCCTGCGCAGCACTGCCGACGCCTCGCGCATCTGGGACCTCTCCCTCGAGCTCACCGCTGCACCGCTACCGTGAGCCCATGCAGCTGCTGACCTCGGACGACCCGCGACGCCTCGCCCTCGAGGCGCTCCCGCTGCGCACGGGCGGCGTCACCGCGGTCGACGTCGACACTCCGCGGGGCATGGAGCGGATGGAGGTCGGGGCCGCACTGCCCGGCCGGTCCTTCGCGGACCTCACCGAGGAGCTGTTGACCGGCCGGGTCCAGAAGCGGGCCGGGCTCCACGTGGCGGCGACGTCGGCGCGTCTGCAGGTCGGCACCCGCCTGCTCATGACGCTGCGGCTCGGTCCGCTGCGCATCGGCGTCCCCTGCGAGGTGGTCGAGGTCCGTCAGGAGCAGGGCCTCGCGAGCTTCACCTATGCGACCCTCGCGGGCCATCCCGAGCAGGGCCTCGAGCGCTTCACGGTCATCGCCTCGCCCGGCTCCGAGCCGGAGCTGAGGATCACCGCGGTCTCCGCCCCGGCGCTCTGGTGGTCACGGCTCGGCCGTCCCGTGTCCCGCCTGATGCAGCGACGGATCACCGCCCGCTATCTCGCCGCGCTGCGCACGCGCACCCCGGAGCCCCCGCGCCGCTAGCGTGGGCGCATGGTCATCGATGATCCGCTCCTCGCCCGCGTCGCCGCGGCGCTCGATCCGCAGCTGAGCTCCCCGGAGCTCGCCGCACGGCTCACGGCGCGGATCCGGGCGCTGGATACGACGGCGCCCATCGGCTGGGAGCAGCAGGTCCTCACCGGCGCCCCGGGCACCGCAGAGGCCATCGTCACGGACGTGCTGTACGAGCACGGGCTGCAGCACGGCAGGGTGGGGCCGGACCTCGCCCCGCACGTCGGGGTCTGGTCACCCCCGCCCGCCGAGAAGCGCCTGCCCACCCTGCTGGGCCCGAGCTCCTTCCTCGACCCGGCCGCCCTCCAAGAGCGCTACGACGCGGTCGTCATCGGCTCGGGCGCAGGCGGCGGCATGGCGGCGCAGGTCCTCGCCGAGGCCGGATGGTCGGTGCTCGTGCTCGAACGGGGCGCCTGGCCGCAGCGCGACCGCCTCCTCGAGGACCACCTCACGACCCCGCGGGCCACCCTGGGCCTGCCGCCCAGCTCCGGTCCCGCAGCGGACGCCGAGCCCCGCCTCACGGCCACCGGGGAGGTCCCGCCCAGCTCCCCCGCCTGGGGCAACAACGCGATGACCGTGGGCGGCGGCACCCGCATGTACGGGGCGCAGGCCTGGCGCTTCGTTGCCGAGGACTTCACGATGGCGAGCACCTACGGCGTGCCCGACGGCAGCTCCCTCGCCGACTGGCCGCTCACCGCCGCGGAGCTCGCCCCGTTCTATGCGCGGGTCGAGGACATGCTCGGCGTGAGCGGCGGCGGGGACCTGCCCATGCCGCCGCTGGACCCCTCGCCGCTCGGCGGGCGCCTCGCCGCGGCGGGCGAGCGGCTGGGGCTCGCGACCCGGCCGGTGCCGCTGCTGATCAACACCGTCGCGCGGCGCGGCCGGGCGGCGTGCGTGCGGTGCTCGCAGTGCGTCGGCTTCGACTGCCCCGTCGGCGCCCGCGCGGGCAGCCACACGACGACCCTCCCGGCGGCGCTCGCCACCGGCCGCGCGCACCTCCTGCCGGGCGCCGTCGCCACCCGGATCCTCACCGGCGCCGGGGGCCGGGCGACGAGGGTGGAGATCGTCCTCACCGGCCCCGGCGGCGCGCAGGGCCGTCGCACGGTCCTGACCGAGCAGGTGGTGCTCTCCGCCGGCGCGATCGAGTCCGCGCGGCTCGAGCTGGACAGCGGCCTCGGCGGGGACCAGGTGGGCCGGCACCTGCAGGGCCACGCCTACGGCGGCGCGACGGCCCTGTTCGAGGATCCGGTGGCGGACCTGCGCGGGCCGGGTCCGGACGTCTCCACCGAGCGCTTCCGCCACGGCAACGCCGGGATCATCGGCGGCGGCATCCTCGCCGACGAGTTCGTCCCCACCCCCGCGGCCACCCAGCGCTACCTGCGGGAGGCAGGACTGGTCCCCGCCGGGGCACGTGCCGGGTCGCCCGAGCTCGAGCGGGCCATGCTCCGGCTGGGGAGGGTCGTCGGCCCGGTCCAGGAGGTGACGACCGCGAGCGCCCGCGTGCGCCTGGACCGCCGCCGCGACCGGCTCGGGCGCTCCCTCGTGCGCCTCGAGGGGCACCTGCACCCGGAGGACCTGCGGGGCCGGGACCTGCTCTCCGCGCGTGCCGCGGAGTGGCTCGCGGAGGCCGGCGCCCGGCGTGTGGTGCCCGCCGCCCCGCTCACGGGGACGATCGCCGTGAGCAACGGCCAGCACCAGGCCGGGACCCTGCGCATGGGGAACGGATCCGTCGGCCTCCGCGACCGATCCCCACGGGCGGCTCTGGGGGCACCCGAACGTGCTCGTGGCCGACGCCTCCGTGCACGTCACCAACGGCGGCGCGAACCCGGTGCTGACCGTGCTGGCGCTCGCCCTGCGCCACACCGAGCAGCTCGTCGCGAGCGCCTAGGCTGGAGGGCATGCCTCCCGCCTCGCCGTCCGACGCCCCTGCCCCCTCCGACGGCCCCGTGCCCTCCCCCGCCCCGACGGGCGGCGACGCGCTGCAGATCCTCTCGACCGTCTTCGGCTACGACGCGTTCCGCGGCGAGCAGGCGCAGATCATCGACCAGATCGCCGGCGGCGGGGACGCGGTCGTCCTCATGCCCACCGGCGGCGGCAAGTCGCTGTGCTACCAGATCCCCTCGCTGCTGCGGGAGGGCACGGGGATCGTCGTCTCCCCGCTCATCGCGCTCATGGCGGACCAGGTGGCGGCGCTCGGCGCCGTCGGCATCCGCGCCGCGTTCCTCAACTCGACGCTCGATCCGCACGAGGCGCAGGCCGTCGAGCAGCAGCTGATCGGCGGGGAGCTCGACCTCCTCTACATGGCGCCCGAGCGGCTCGTGCTCCCCCGCACCGTGCAGCTGCTGCAGCGTGCGCGGCTCGCCCTGTTCGCGATCGACGAGGCGCACTGCGTGTCCCAGTGGGGGCACGACTTCCGTCCCGACTACCTGGGCCTGTCGATGCTCGCCGAGACGTTCCCCGGGGTGCCGCGGGTGGCGCTGACGGCGACCGCGACGGAGGCGACGCACCGGGAGATCACCGAGCGCCTGGCGCTGCAGGGCGCTCAGCACTTCGTCGCGAGCTTCGACCGCCCCAACATCCAGTACCGGATCGGCCCCAAGGACCGCGCTCGCGAGCAGCTGCTGCGGCTCATCCGCACCGAGCATGCGGGGGACGCGGGCATCGTCTACTGCCTCTCGCGGCGCAGCGTGGAGCAGACGGCGCAGTTCCTCGCCGACCAGGGCGTCCCGGCCCTGCCGTACCACGCGGGGCTCGACGCCCGCATGCGCCAGGACCACCAGGAGCGGTTCCTGCGCGAGGAGGGGCTCGTCATCGTCGCGACGATCGCCTTCGGTATGGGGATCGACAAGCCGGACGTCCGCTTCGTGGCGCACCTGGACCTGCCCAAGTCCATCGAGGGCTACTACCAGGAGACGGGCCGCGCCGGCCGCGACGGGCTCCCCTCGACCGCCTGGATGGCCTACGGCCTCGCGGACGTCGTCAACCAGCGACGCTTCATCGACGAGGGCGAGGGCGGCGAGCAGTTCAAGCGCAATGCCCGCGCGCACCTCGACGCGATGCTCGCCCTGTGCGAGACGGTCGGCTGCCGGCGCGTGCAGCTGCTGCGGTACTTCGGCCAGGAGGCGGGCGAGCCCTGCGGGAACTGCGACACCTGCCTGTCCCCGCCGGAGACGTGGGACGCGACGACGGCCGCGCAGAAGCTGCTCTCCGCGCTGATCCGCCTGGACCGGGAGCGGGACCAGCGCTTCGGGTCCGGCCAGGTGATCGACGTGCTGCTGGGCAAGGAATCGGAGCGCTCCCGGCAGTCGCGCCACCACGAGCTGAGCGTGTGGGGCATCGGCACGGAGCTGAGCGAGCGCGAGTGGCGCACGGCCCTGCGCCAGCTGCTGGCCCGCGGGATCGTCGAGGCGGTGGGCGACTACGGCGTGCTCGTCCCGGGGCGTGCGGCGGGGCCGGTGCTGCGCGGCGAGGAGACGGTCGAGCTCGCGGTCGATCGCACGCCCGCGAAGGCGCGCGGCGGGTCCGGCCGACGGCGCGGCGGCGGGGCGGCGGAGTCGCTCGAGCCCGCACAGCGCGAGGTGTTCGAGGCGCTGCGGACCTGGCGCACGGGTGTGGCGAAGGAGAAGCAGATCGCGCCGTACATGGTGTTCTCCGACGCGACCCTCGTGGGCATCATCGAGCAGCGGCCCGGGACCGTCGCGGAGCTCGGCGGGGTGAGCGGCGTGGGCGCGAAGAAGCTCGCGGAGTACGGCGAGCAGGTGCTCGCGACGCTCGAGCAGGTGGGCTGAGCGATGACGAGCCCCCTCGACGTCAAGCGTGACCTCGACGAGTACCAGGCGCACGCGGGGAAGATGCGCCGCCTCGTGGTGCCGCCGCACCGCTATCTCATGGTCGACGGCCACGGCGATCCGAACACCGCCCCGCGCTACCAGGACGCGCTGCAGACGCTGTATCCAGTTTCATACGCCTTGAAGGCTGTATGCCGAGAGGAGCTGAATCGCGATCACGTGGTGCCCCCGCTCGAGGGGCGCTGGTGGGCGGAGGACCTCGCCGCCTTCACCACGGCCCGCGACAAGGACGCCTGGGACTGGACGCTGCTGCTGCTCGTGCCCGACCACGCCGACAAGGAGCACGTCGAGGCGGCCCTGGCCCGCGCCCGCTCGCGCCGCACGCCCCCGCCGCTGATCGAGGAGCTGCGCTGCGAGGTGCTCGACGAGGGCGACTGCGTGCAGACCCTCCACGTGGGCCCGTACGACGACGAGGGACCCGTCCTCGCACGCCTGCACGAGGAGGTGCTTCCGGGCCTGGGGCTGCGACCGCGCGGCCACCATCACGAGATCTATCTCGGGGACCCGCGGCGCACGGCCCCGGAGCGATTGCGCACGATCCTGCGCCAGGGCGTCGAGCCCACCTCCTGAGCGCGGCCCCGGGCGTCCCGGACCGCGGACCGGGTACCCGGAGCGGGGGCGGGGCCCGATCACGCCCGGAGCACGACGAAGGGCCCCACCTCGCGGTGGGGCCCTTCGGACGAGTCACTGTCTCAAGAGTTTCTCGAGTGGAGCTAGGGAGATTCGAACTCCCGACCTCTTCCATGCCATGGAAGCGCGCTACCAACTGCGCCATAGCCCCGTAGGGTGCCGCCCTCGCGGTTCGGATCCTCTCGCGATTCTCCGTCCCCGCTCCGTGGCGACTCCACTAGATTACATGGTCAGGGGGCTCCCGTGAAATCCGGAGGGAGGTTGTGTGACAGCAACCTCATCGCCTGCCCGGTGGGGTCCGAGACGAGCGGCTCGAGCACGCTGCGATGGCAGTTCTCGAGCCCGCCAAGGCCGCGGAAGGTCTCCGGGTCCTCGCCCAGCAGGGCGGTGATCCCGAGGGTGATCGCGGCGCCGTGTGCGACGACCATGACCGTGCCGCCGGTGTTCTCCGCGATCAGCGAGCGCGCCGCGGCCGCGACCCGCTCCCCCACCGCGAGCCGCTCCTCGATGTCGAGCCCCGGCACCGGTCGGTGCGCGCGCCACGCGGCGTGCTCCTGCGGCCAGCGACCACGGATCTCCTCGCCGCGCAGACCCTCCCACGCGCCGAAGCTGCGCTCGAGGAAGGCGGCGTCCGTGGTCACCGCGACCCCGCAGGCCTCGCCGATGATCCGGGCGGTCTCGTGGGCGCGGTCCAGCGGGGAGGCGACGATGAGATTCGGCGGGTTCTGCGCGATGCTCGCGGCGGCCCGAGCGGCCTGCTTGCGGCCCGTCGCGTTCAGCGGGATGTCGACCTGGCCCTGGAGCCGGCCGTCGCGGTTGTGGTCCGTCTGCCCGTGGCGCACCAGGACGAGACGGGTGTGCACCGGATGGTGCACCCCGGCATGACTGGTGCTCACGCGGTGGCGTCCCGGTCCACGTCGATGTCGAGATCCAGCACGGGGGCGTCGCGCCACAGGCGCTCGAGCGCGTAGAAGGCGCGGTCCTCGGCGTGCTGCACGTGGACGACGACGTCGCCGTAGTCCAGGAGGACCCAGCGCGAGTCCCGCTCGCCCTCGCGGCGCAGGGTCTTGCGGCGGCGCTGCTTGAGCAGCTCCTCCTCCACGGCGCCCACGATCGCGGAGACCTGCCGCTCGGACTCGCCGGAGCAGACCAGGAAGACGTCGGTGATGACGATCTGCTCGGAGACGTCGAGCCCGATCACCTCCTGGGCGAGCTTGTCCGCCGCGGCCTGGGCGGCGACGCGGGCGATGTCGAGGGCTTCGTCGGATGCGGTCACGCGGGGAGCTCCTGGGTGCTCGAGGGGAGGGAGGCCGCCGGGGAGCCGGGGCCGGAAAGGCTTGAGAGGCTGGAGAGGTGGGCGTCGAGGGCCGGGGCGAGCGCCGAGGAGCTGCCCGAGCCGCCGAGCACACCGGTGATCAGCAGCACGACGAGCACGACGATCGCGAGCGCGATGAGCCCCCACACGACCCACAGCAGCGGGCGGCCGCCCGAGCGCTCGGGGCGGTGGAGGACGCGGCCGTCGAACCGCGGCGCGGGCCGGGGGTCGGGGGCCTGAGTGACGGAGAGCTCGCCGAGCTCCACGCCGTCGGCGTCCCGCTCGATCGTGGCGGTCGCGGCCGGCGTGCCCGTGGAGCGCGCGGGGCCGGCCGTCGTGGCGGTGCCGGCGGTCGCTGCGGCGACGGACGCGGCACCGTCGGCGGACGACGCCGCCTCGGACGACGCGGTGCCGGGCTGCGCGGGGTCGGACGGGGCAGCGCCGGACGGCGCGGTCTCGGAGGACGAAGCGTCACCGGTCGTGGCTGTTCCCGTGCCTCCCGTGCCGCTCGCGGCACCGGTGGTGCCCGAGGTCAGGGCTGCCCCGGTGGAGACGGTGCCGGCGCCGGCCGCGCTGCCCGGTCGGGGCGCGGCCGGGGCTGCGGGCTCCTCGGCGGCGACCGCAGGGGATGCCGCGTCCGGTGCGCCGTCGGCCGACGGCTGCTCGGAGGGCTGCCCCGCCTGCTCGGGCGGCTCCTCCGTGAGCTCGATGATCCGCGCGCGCTTGCCGAACTTGCGCAGCGCGGGCGTCGGGGCGTCCGCGCCGGGAGCCGCGACCGCGCCGCGCACGGCAGGGACGGCGGGCTGGTCGCCCCCGGCCTCCGCCACGGGGTGCGGGGCGAGGGCGGCGGCCTCCTCCTCGCTGAGCCGACGGGCGCGACGGCCGTGCCGGGGAGCCGCGGTGGACTCACTCATGAGCGTCTCCTCCTGTGTAGAGGGCGTACTTGCTGATGTATTGGACGACGCCGTCGGGCACCAGGTACCAGACGGGGGCCCCGGCGGCCACGCGGGTGCGGCAGTCCGTCGAGCTGATCGCCATGGCCGGCACCTCGATGAGGGTGACGCCGTCGGCCGGGAGACCGGAGGTGTCGAGCTCGTGCCCCGGCCGGGTGACCCCGACGAAGTGCGCGAGCTCGAAGATCTCCTGGTTGTCCTTCCAGGTCAGGATGTTCTGGAGGGCGTCAGCACCGGTGATGAAGAAGAGGTCGGCGTCGTCGTGCTGGGCGTGGAGGTCGCGGAGGGTGTCGATCGTGTAGGTGTCCCCGGGCCGGTCCACGTCCACCCGCGAGACGGTGAAGACGGGGTTCGCGGCCGTCGCGACGACGGTCATGAGGTAGCGGTGCTCCGGATCGGAGATCTCCCGCTCGGACTTCTGCCATGGGCGACCGGTGGGCACGAACACCACCTCGTCGAGGGCGAAGACGCTCTGCACCTCGCTCGCGGCGACCAGGTGACCGTGGTGGATCGGGTCGAAGGTCCCGCCCATCACGCCGATCCGTCGCCGCTGCTGCTCCATGGGGCTCAGTGATCGGTGTGCTGCTCGGGGTCCTCGTCACGCTGGTGGCTGCCGCCGACGAGGCTCGCGATGCCGAGCAGGATGAGCATCGTGATGAACGCCCCGATGCCGATGTACTGCGGCGGCACGCCCTCGGTGGCCTCGTGGCCGGCCTCGGCGAGGATGATGAGCTGATCGATCATGACTGGAAGCGCCTTTCCTGGGTGACCGCGTCATCATCCCACAGCACCCGGGGTCAGGGGCGCACGTGCCCCTGGCCCACGACGATC
Organism: Brachybacterium horti; assembly: GCF_054777615.1. Lineage (NCBI taxonomy): Bacteria > Bacillati > Actinomycetota > Actinomycetes > Micrococcales > Dermabacteraceae > Brachybacterium > Brachybacterium horti. The sequence continues at coordinate 387,078 of NZ_BAAHAM010000002.1, read as the reverse complement.
CATTTCGTGGCGGTGATCTCGGTCAGGCCCATCGGCCCGCGGGCGTGGAGCTTCTGGGTCGAGATGCCGATCTCCGCGCCGAAGCCGAACTCGCCGCCGTCGGAGAACCGGGTCGAGGCGTTCGCCATGACGACCGCGGAGTCCACCTCGGTGAGGAACCGCTGCTGGGAGCGGAGGTCCGCGGTGAGGATCGACTCGGTGTGCCCCGTGGACCAGGCGCGGATGTGCTCGAGCGCGGCGTCGAGGTCCTCGACCACGCGCACGGCGATCTCGAGGGCCAGGTACTCCGTGTCCCAGTCCTCCTCGGTGGCGGGCTCGCTCGCCACCCCGGCAGCGGCGAGGATCTCCCCCGCGCGCTCGTCGGCGTGGATCCGCACCCCGGCCTCGACGAGGCCCGGGGCGATCGCGGGGAGCGCCCGCTCGGCGACGTCCGCGTGGACGAGCAGCGTCTCGAGGGAGTTGCAGACGCCGATCCGCTGGGTCTTCGCGTTGACGACGATCGCGGCGGCCTGGTCGAGGTCCGCGCTCGCGTCGACGAAGACGTGCGTGTTGCCGGTGCCGGTCTCGATGACGGGCACCAGGGAGTTCTCCACGACGCGCCGGATGAGGCCGGCGCCGCCGCGCGGGATGAGCAGGTCCACGAGGCCACGGGCGCGCATGAGCACGTCGACGCCGTCCCGGCCGTGCTCGTCGATGCCGATGACGAGGTCCTCGGGCAGGCCCTGCGCGGCGAGCACGGAGCGGAGGACGGCGATGAGCGCGGTGTTGGAGTGCAGGGCGGCGGAGCCGCCGCGCAGCACGACGGCGCTGCCCGCCTTGAGGGAGAGGCCGGCGGCGTCGACCGTGACGTTGGGCCGGGCCTCGTAGACCATGCCGATCACGCCCATGGGCACGCGCACCTGGCGCAGCTCGAGGCCGTTGTCGAGCAGCCCGCCGCGCACCACCTCTCCCACCGGGTCGGGGAGGGCGGCGGCGTCGCGCAGCTGCTGGGCGATCGCGGCGACGCGCTCCTCGCTCAGCGCGAGGCGGTCCCGCAGGCCCGCCTCCATGCCGGAGGCGTCCGCGGCGGCGAGGTCGCGGGCGTTCGCCTCCACGACCTCCGCGCTGCGCTCGACGAGGGCGTCCGCCATGGCCAGCAGCAGGGCGTCCTTCTGGGAGCGGTGCAGCCGGGCGAGGGCGGGCTGGGCCTCCTTCGCGGCGCGGGCGGCCGCCAGGACGGCGGTCTCGACGTCGGTGTGCTCGCGGGTGACAGTCATGCGCTCCAGCGTACGCGGGGCGCGGCGAGGCACGATGGAGTGCATGAGTGATGAGATCGTCGTCGTGGTGGGCTCCCTGAACGTGGACCTCGCCCTCACCGTGGACCGCCACCCCTCCCCCGGCGAGACGCTGATCGCGGGCGGCGGTGGCCGCTCCCCCGGTGGCAAGGGGGCGAACCAGGCCCTCGCCGCCTGGCGCGCCGGCGCCGCGGTGCACATGGTGGGCGCCGTCGGGGACGACCCGGACGCCGAGGTCGCCCTCGGGCTCCTGCGCGAGGACGGCGTGGACCTCTCCGCCGTGGCGGTCGTCCCCGGGCCGACGGGCCTCGCCGTCGTCACGGTCGCGGCGGACGGCGAGAACGCCATCCTCGTGGTCCCCGGCGCGAACGCCTCCGTGGACGCCGCCGCCGTGGACCGGCACGCCGACCTCCTCGCCCGGGCCGCGGTGCTCGTGCTGCAGGGCGAGATCCCGCGCGAGGGCATCGAGGCGGCGGCGCGGGCGGTGCACACGGCGGGAGGTCGTGTGGTCCTCAACCCCGCCCCGGTGCTCGCCCTGGACCCCGCGGTGCTGCGCGACGCGGATCCGCTCGTCGTCAACGAGCACGAGGCGGCGGCGGTGCTCGAGCAGCTCCAGGGTGCAGGCACGGGCGCGGCCACGGACGCGGGCGAGGACCGGGATCCGCAGGAGCTCGTCGCCGCCCTGCGGGACGCGGGGGTGCGGTCCGTCGTGCTGACCCTCGGCGCCCGCGGGGCCGTCGTCGCGGGCCCCGCCCTCGATGAGGGCGACGGGACCGGGGCCGGCGACCCCGCGGTGATCCCGGCGGCGCAGGTCGAGGTCGTCGACACGACAGGGGCCGGGGACGCGTTCATCGGCGCGCTCGCCGCCCACCTGTCCGCGGGTGAGGGACTCGTGCGGGCCGCCGAGCGGGCGACCGCCTTCGCGGGGAGGTCCGTCACCGCCCGCGGGGCGCAGTCGAGCTACCCGCGCTGAGCGCCGGTGCCGCCGGGGCGGATGGCCCCCGCCCGTGCGGGCGCAGGTCCCGTGGGGCTCAGCCCAGCATTACCATCGCGTCGCGGTGCACGACCGAGCGGCCGTAGTGGTCGCCGATGCGCTCGCGGAGCTCCGCGGTGGTGAGACCCGCCATGGCGCGGAGGTCCTCGCTCGAGTAGGCGACGAGGCCGCGGGCGATGACGGTGCCGTCGGGATCGGCGATGTCCACGGGGACCCCGGCGGAGAACGCCCCGGTCACCTCCGTGATGCCGACGGCCAGCAGGGAGCGGCGGCGGGAGCGGATCGCCGCCGCGGCGCCCTCGTCCAGGCGCAGCGTGCCCGCGCCGCGCGTCGCGTAGCGCAGCCACACGAGCCGGGAGCGGCGACGGCCCGTCTGCGCGGGGAAGAACGTGCCGACGTCCTCGCCGTGCACGGCGGCGCCGAAGCGGTCCGCACGGGTGAGGATCGTGGCGGTGCCGGTCGTGGAGGCGTGGTGGGCGGCGTCGAGCTTGGTCACCATGCCGCCCGTGCCGACCTTCGAGCCCACCGAGCCGACCTTCACGTCCACGAGCGCCGCGAAGTCGTCGACCACGCTGATCCGCTCGGCGTCGGGCTCCGCCGGGTTCTTCGTGTACAGGCCGTCGACGTCCGTCAGCAGGACGAGGAGATCCGCGCCCAGGAGCTGCGCCACGAGCGCGGCGAGGCGGTCGTTGTCGCCGAAGCGGATCTCGTGGGTCGCCGTCGTGTCGTTCTCGTTGATCACGGGGATGACGCCCACGGCGAGCATCGCCTCGAGGGCCGAGCGCACGTTGCGGTAGGTGTCCGGGCGGATGACGTCCGCCTCGGTCAGCAGCAGCTGACCGGAGATCCGGCCGTGGGCGCCGAAGGCGGCGGCCCATGCCGTCGCCAGCAGCGACTGGCCCACGGCCGCGCACGCCTGCTGGGTGGGGACGTCGCTCGGGCGCTCGTCCAGGCCCAGCGGGCCCAGCGCCGCGGCGATCGCACCGGAGGAGACCAGCACGACGTCCCAGCCGCCCTGCAGGAGCTCGGCGACCTGGTCCGCGATGAGCCGCAGTCCGGTCTCGTCGAGGTGCCCGTCGGCGCGGGTGAGGCTCGAGGAGCCGATCTTGACCACCGCCCGCCGCGGTCCGGGGATGTCGGTGCGTGCGAGCAGCCTCGCCGGCTGATGCGGTTCGGCGGGGACGGTGACCATGCTCAGTTCTCCTCGTCGCTGATCGTCGGATCGGCCCAGTGGCCGGCGCGTCGCTCCTTCTCCATCGCCTCGAGCCGCTGCATCCGGGACGCCGTGCGCTCCCGCTGCTCCTCACGCTTCTGCTCACGCGTGGGGCGGTGGTGGTCCTCGAGGCGGCGATCCGCGCCGCGCGCGCCGAGCAGGAGCTCGGCGCCGCCCACCATTGTGGGCTCCCAGTCGAAGACCACGGCGTCCTGTCCAGGACCGATGATCACGGTCGAGCCCGCGACGGCCCCCGCCTTGTACAGCGCCTCCTCCACGCCCACCTTCGCGAGGCGGTCCGCGAGGTAGCCCACGGCCTCGTCGTTCGCGAAGTCGGTCTGCTTGACCCAGCGCTCGGGCTTGTCACCCACGACGCGGAAGGCGTTGTCGCCCTCGAACTGCTCCTTGACCACCTCGAACTCGCGGCCGCCGCGCGCACGCGGCGTGAGCACGATGGGCGCCTCCTCGGGCTCGGGCAGCGAGGCCCGCGCCTCCTCGACGAGGCCCGCGAGGACGAAGGACAGCTCGCGCAGGCCCTTGTGGGACACGGCGGAGATGTCGAGGATCGGCACGCCGCGGTCGCCCAGGCGCTCACGGACGAGGTCCGCCATGTCGGCGCCGTCGGGCACGTCCGTCTTGTTCAGGACGATGACGGTGGGGCGCTCCATGAGCGGCACGCGGTCGCCGGCGCCCTCGTCGAGGCCCGCGGCGTAGGTCGCGAGCTCGTTCTCGATGGTCTCGAGATCGGAGACCGGGTCGCGGTCCGACTCGAGGGCGGCCGTGTCCAGCACGTGCACGATGACGTGGCAGCGCTCGATGTGGCGCAGGAACTCCAGTCCCAGTCCCTTGCCCTGGCTCGCGCCGGGGATCAGGCCGGGGACGTCGGCGATCGTGTACCGGTGCTCGCCGGCCTCGACGACGCCGAGGTTCGGCACGAGCGTGGTGAAGGGGTAGTCGGCGATCTTGGGCCGGGCGGAGCTCATCGCGGCGATGAGCGAGCTCTTGCCGGCGCTCGGGTAGCCCACGAGCGCGACGTCGGCGACGGTCTTCAGCTCGAGGACCAGGTCGCGCTCCTCCCCCGGCTCACCGAGCAGCGCGAAGCCCGGGGCCTTGCGCTGGCGGGAGGAGAGGGCCGCGTTGCCGAGGCCGCCCTGGCCGCCCTGGGCGGCGACGAAGCGGGTGCCGACGCCCACGAGGTCCGCGAGCACCTGGCCGTCGGCGGTCGCGACGACGGTGCCGTCGGGCACGGGGAGGATCAGGTCCTCGCCGCGCGCCCCGGCGCGCATGTCGCCCTTGCCGAAGCCGCCCGAGGTGGCCTTGCGGTGGGGCTTGTGGTGGTAGGCGAGCAGGGTCGTGGTGGACGGGTCCACCTCGAGGATCACGTCGCCGCCGCGGCCGCCGTCGGCGCCGTCGGGCCCGGCGAGGGGCTTGAACTTCTCGCGGCGGATCGAGGCGGCGCCGTTCCCGCCGGCGCCGGCGATGACGTGGAGCTGGACGCGGTCGACGAACGTGGCCATGGGTGCCCTCCCGAGGGCTCTGGAGCGGATATGCATCGAGGGGCGGAGCAGCGGCTCCGCCCCTCGAGAGGCTGGGTTCCCGGACGGGCCGGGAGCGGGATCAGGCGGTCTCGACGACGCTGACCACGCGACGGTCGCGCTTGCGGCCGAACTCGACGGTGCCCGCGGTGAGCGCGAACAGCGTGTCGTCGTTGCCGCGGCCGACGCCGTCGCCCGGGTGGATGGAGGTGCCGCGCTGGCGGACGATGATCTCGCCCGCGCCGACGACCTGGCCGCCGAAGCGCTTCACGCCGAGGCGCTGCGCGTTCGAGTCGCGACCGTTCTTGGAGGAGCTTGCGCCCTTCTTATGTGCCATGAGGAGTGACCTTCTCTCGAGTCTTCGACGTCGCTAGGACGATCAGGCGATGCCGGTGATCTTGAGGCGCGTGAGCTCCTGGCGGTGGCCCTGGCGCTTCTTGTAGCCGGTCTTGTTCTTGTACTTGAGGATCCGGATCTTCGGACCGCGGAGGTCCTCGACCTTCTCCGCCGTGACCTTGACCTTGCCGAGGTCGGCCTGCGTCGAGGTGATCTTGTCACCGTCGACCAGCAGGACGGGGGCGAGCTCCACGGCGTCGCCCGCCTCGCCGGCCACGCGGTTGATCACGATGGTGTCGCCGACCGACACCTTCTCCTGACGGCCGCCTGCGCGGACGATTGCGTACACCACGTCACTGCTCCATCTCGATGAGTACTGCTGCTTCTGCTGAGGGGTGCCGTTCCCCGGGTCGAACCGCCGACCTGCGACCGTCGACCGGTCCCGCGGACGGGAGGGAGGCTGCGGCCAGGCGGACCCGGAGGGGAAGGGCATCGGCGCGCTGAGCGCCACGGGACAGCCTACGATCCCCGCACCCTGCGGTCAACCACGGTGTGCGCCGCGACCTGCAGGAATGCTGTGGAACGCGTCACGCCTCGGAGTTCAGGGCGCTCTGCTCGCCGTCCGCGGAGGTACTCGGGAGCTCCTCCGCCGGGGCCTCCGGCGTCGCGGGGGCGGCCTCGGCCTGCGTCGGAGCAGGCTCCTCGCCCTCGGCCACCGCGACGACCTCGCCGTCCACGACGACCTCCGGGTGCGGGTGCGAGGTGGTCGCCGCCGCGATGGAGGCGATCGTCGCGCGGGCCAGGGCCCGCGTGTCGTCGTTCCCGAGGCGGTGGACGTCCCCGGACTCGTCGGCGTGGTCGCCGGCGTTCTCGCCGCCCTTGTCCGTCTCGCCGCCCTCGGAGTCCTTGCCGCGGCCGCGGCCGCGACGGCGTTTGCCCGAGCGGGAGGAGCCGGAGGAGGACTGCTCGTCCGGTCCGTCGATGCGGGCGCCGCCGCCGTCGCCGTGCTGGTGCGCCTCGCCGTCGATGTCCACGAGGACGCCGCGGCCGTTGCAGTGCTCGCAGGTGGTGGAGAAGGTCTCCACGAGGCCCTGGCCCACGCGCTTGCGGGTCATCTGCACGAGGCCCAGCGAGGTGACCTCGGCGACCTGGTGCTTGGTGCGGTCACGGCCCAGGCACTCGACCAGGCGCCGCAGCACGAGGTCGCGGTTGGACTCGAGCACCATGTCGATGAAGTCGATGACGATGATGCCGCCGATGTCGCGCAGCCGCAGCTGGCGCACGATCTCCTCGGCGGACTCGAGGTTGTTGCGGGTCACCGTCTCCTCGAGGGATCCGCCGGAGCCGGTGAACTTGCCGGTGTTCACGTCGATGACCGTCATCGCCTCGGTTCGGTCGATGACGAGGGAGCCGCCGGAGGGCAGGTAGACCTTGCGGTCCATGGCCTTGAGCAGCTGCTCGTCCACGCGGTGCTTCGCGAAGGAGTCCTTGGGGCCCACGTGCGCGGTGACGCGCTCGAGGAGGTCCGGGGCCACGTCCTTGACGTACTCGTGGACGGCCTCGTAGGTCGAGGAGCCCTCGACGATCAGCGAGGTGAAGTCCTCGTTGAAGACGTCGCGGACCACCTTGATCGCGAGGTCGGGCTCCTGGGAGAGAGCGATCGGCGCGGAGCGCGCCTTCTGCGCCTTCTGGATCTTCTCCCACTGGGCGCGCAGGCGCTCGACGTCGTGGGTCAGCTCCTCCTCGCTCGCCCCCTCAGCGGCGGTGCGCACGATGACGCCCGCGTCCTCCGGGATGAGCTGGCGCATGATCTTCTTCAGGCGGTTGCGCTCGGTGTCCGGGAGCTTGCGGGAGATGCCCGTCATCGAGCCACCGGGCACGAAGACGACGTAGCGGCCGGGCAGCGAGATCTGGCTCGTGAGCCGAGCGCCCTTGTGGCCGATCGGGTCCTTGGTGACCTGGACCAGCACCGGGTCGCCGCTCTTGAGGGCGAGCTCGATGCGGCGCGGCTGGCCCTCGAGACCCACGGCGTCCCAGTTCACCTCGCCGGCGTAGAGCACGGCGTTGCGGCCCTTGCCGATGTCCACGAACGCGGCCTCCATCGAGGGCAGCACGTTCTGGACCTTGCCCAGGTACACGTTGCCGACCATCGAGGTGTGCGACTTCGCGGCGACGTAGTGCTCGACGAGCACGTCGTCCTCGAGCACGGCGATCTGCGTGCGGCCCGGGCGCTCGCGCACGATCATCGAGCGCTTCACGGACTCGCGGCGGGCGAGGAACTCCGCCTCGGTGATGACGTTGCGACGACGGCCGTTGTCGCGGCCCTCGCGGCGGCGCTGCTTCTTGGCCTCGAGACGGGTCGAGCCCTTGACGGCCTTCACCTCGTCACGGGCCTCGCGGACCTTGACCACGGTGTTGGGCGGATCGTCGGGCGAGGTCGACTCGCCGTCCCCCGCGTCCGAGCGGCGACGGCGGCGACGCCGGCGCGAGCTCGACGAGGAGCCGGACTGGTCCTGGTCGTCGGGACCGGAGTCCTCGGAGCCGGAGCCCTCGACCCCGGCGTCCTCCGCCGAGCCCTCGGGGGCGCTGTCGCCCTCGGCGGGCTCCTCGGAGCGGGCGCCCGCGCCGCGACCGCGGCCCCGGCGGCGGCCGGACCGCGAGCGCGAGGACCTGCCCTCGCCCTCGGTGCGCTGCTCGGCGTCGTCCTGGGAGTCCTCGTCCTGCGCGGCGTCGTCGGCGTCACCGGAGGCATCGCCCCGGTCGTCCTCGCCCTGCTCCTCGTCGCGGGCGTCGTCCTCGCCGCGACCGCGGCCGCGCCGACCGCGGCCGCCGCGGCGGCGACGGCGGCGGGAGGCGCCGGAGCGCTGCTCGTCGTCATCGTCGGAGCCCTGGGCGTCGCGCTCGTCCCGGTCGCGGTCGTCCGCGTCGGTCCCGTCGGCGTCCTCGCGGTCCTCCGCGCTGTCGGGGGTCTCGTCGTCCTCGTCCTCGGAGAACACGGGCAGGCCGGGGCCGACGGTGGTGCGGGGCTGCGCGGGCGCCGGCGCCTGGAACAGGAGCGAGGCGAAGTCGAGCTGGGCGCGCTCGCGGCGCTCCCGGCCGTCCTCGTCGGCGCGGTCGCCGCTGCCGCGGGCATCGGCGAGGGCGCGAAGATCTGCGACGACGCTCGAGGTGTCGTGGTCGTCCTCGGCGGGACGCTCGCGCTCGGCGCGGGTGGTGGGCTCGGGCGCCGCGGGGGCGTCCTCCTCGGGGGCGTCCTGCTCGACGTCGGCCTCCGGCGCGGGGGCCGGGGCCTCCTCGACCTCGGGCTCGGGGGCGGGATCGGTGGCCGCGCGGAACACGGGGGCACCGGCCGGGGCACCGGCCGCACGGCGACGGGGGCGCTTCGGGGAGGTGGGCTCAGCGGGGGCCGCCGTCTGCTCGGGCACGGACGTGCGGGGGGCCGCAGAGGTCTCGGAGGACTCCGCGGCGGGCGTCTCGACGACGGACGGCGCCGGGGCGCCGGCGGGGGCTCCAGCCGCGCGGCGGCGGGTCCGGCGGGGCGCGGGATCCGCGGGATCGGGGGTGGTGGTGCTGTCAGCCATGAGGCCGTCTCCTTCGAAAGGATCCAGCGCACCCTGGGTCCACGTGGTCATCGTCCTGGGGGACGGAAGTCTCCGGCCCTCGCCAGGCGCTGCTCCCGAGGGGAGCGCAGCGTGTCGATGGAGGAGCCGACTCGGTCGCGACGGACGCGTCACCGGTGCTCCGGCGCATCGACGCCGGGAGGTTCCCCCACCCGGTACGGAGCAGGAGAGTGCCGCGGTCAGTATGGCACAGCGGGCCCCTCGGACCGGGATGCGTGTCACCCGGGGAGGGAGGACCATGGTCCCCACGGCCGTGCTGCGGTGCACCGTACGGTCGTCGTGGCGTCCCGTCGTCCCCCGACTTGGAGCATTCATGGAAGCCCTCGATCTTGCCCGGTGGCAGTTCGGCATCACCACCGTCTACCACTTCCTCTTCGTCCCGCTCACGATCGGCCTCTCGCTGCTCGTCGCGGTCATGCAGACCTTCTCCGTGTTCGCGAAGGACCCGGACCGCAAGGACGCCTGGACCCGTATGACGAAGTTCTTCGGCTCCCTGCTCGTGCTGAACTTCGCGATCGGCATCGCGACGGGCATCGTCCAGGAGTTCCAGTTCGGCCTGAACTGGTCGGAGTACGCGCGGTACGTCGGTGACGTGTTCGGCGCGCCGCTCGCCCTCGAGGGGCTCGTCGCCTTCTTCCTCGAGTCGGTCTTCCTGGGCCTGTGGATCTTCGGCTGGAACAAGCTGCCGGAGAGGATCCACCTGCTGACGATCTGGGCGGTCGCCCTGGGCACCACGTGCTCGGCCTACTTCATCGTGGCCGCGAACTCCTTCATGCAGCACCCCGTGGGCGCGACCCTGAACCCGGAGACCGGCCGCGCGGAGCTCGACTCGCTGTGGGCGGTGCTCACCAACGTCACGACGCTCGCCGCCTTCCCCCACGTGATCGCGGGCGCCTGGCTCGTCGCCGCCGCCTTCGTCACCGGCATCGCCTCCTGGCACATGGTCAAGCACCACCGCGCCGCGGACGAGGCGGGCCGGGACACCGAGGAGGGCGCGCGCCAGCACGAGCTGGCCCGCGGCCTCTACCGGCCCACGGTGCGCTTCGGCGTGCTCGCCATGGTCCTGGCCGCGATCGCCCTGGTGGTCTCCGGCGATCAGCAGGCACAGATCATGTTCAAGCAGCAGCCGATGAAGATGGCCTCGGCCGAGGCGCTGTGCGAGACCGAGACCGGCGCCTCCTTCTCGATCCTCACCGTGGGCGGGCCCGACGCCTTCGCCCAGGACTGCTCGAGCATCACCCACCTCATCGAGGTCCCCTACGTGACCTCCTTCCTGGCCACCCACACCTTCGACGCAACCCTCCAGGGCGTCGACGAGCTCAACGCCCAGGCGCAGGAGGAGTTCGGCTCGACGGTCACCGACATCCACGGGAACCAGGTCACCGCGGAGTACCGCCCCAACCTCTTCGTCACCTACTGGTCCTTCCGCCTGATGATGGGTCTCGCGGCCTTCAGCGGCGTCGTCGCGCTGTGGGCCCTGTGGGCCACGAGGAAGGGCCGCACCACCGGCTCGCGCGCCTTCCAGTGGTTCACCGTGCTCGCGATCCCCATGCCGTTCTTCGCGAACTCCGCCGGCTGGGTGTTCACCGAGATGGGACGCCAGCCCTGGGTGGTGCACCCCAACCCCGACGACCCGACCGTGCGGCTCATGACGCTCCAGGGGGTCTCGAGCCATCCCGCGGGCTGGGTGGTGGCGAGCCTGATCGCCTTCACGCTCGTCTACGGCGTCCTCGCGGTCGTGTGGTTCCTGCTCATCCGGCGCACCGCGCTCCAGGGCGCCCCGCTGCCCCATCGCGACCCGGACACGGGGCAGCTGGACACGCCCGTGCTCTCCTTCGACTACTGAGAACGGAAGGACGACCGCCATGGACCCCCTCCTCGCCCCCACCGGCCTCCAGATCGCCTGGTTCGCGCTCATCGCGCTCCTGTTCGGCGTGTACTTCGTGCTCGAGGGCTTCGACTTCGGCGTGCAGATGAACGTGGGCACCCTCGCCCGTGACGACCACGAGCGCCACACCCTGCTGAGCACCATCCACCCCGTCTGGGACGGCAACCAGGTGTGGATCATCACCGGCGCCGCCGCGATCTTCGCGGCCTTCCCCGAGTGGTACGCCACGCTCTTCTCCGGCTTCTACCCCGTGCTGCTGCTCCTGCTGTTCTCGCTGATCGTGCGCGTGGTCGCCTTCACCTATCGCGACGCGCGACCCGGCGACGCGTGGCGCCGCGCCTGGGACGGGATCCACGTCGCGACCGGCTTCCTGCCGCCGTTCCTCTGGGGCATCGTGCTCGGCGACGTCGTCGCGGGCGTCGAGATCGACCAGAACCGCTGGGTCGTGACCTCCGCCGCCGGGCTCCTGCAGCCCTTCGCGCTCCTCGCCGGCGTGGTGCTCGTGCTGCTCTTCTGGCTGCACGGCTCGCACTACCTCACGCTGAAGCTCCAGGGCGAGCTGCGGGAGCGGGCCCGCCGCCGGGCACGGCTGCTCATGCTCCCCGCCCTCGTGGGCGGTGCCGCGCTGCTGCTCTGGTACCAGCTGGCGTACTCGCACCAGTCGTGGACCTGGGTGCCGCTGCTCGTGGCGGCCCTCGCCCTCGTGGGGACCCTGCTCGCCCAGCGCGCCCGGCGTGAGGGTCTCAGCCTCGTGGGGACGGGCGTCGCGATCCTCGCCGCTGCGGCGACGCTGTTCGGCGGGCTGTTCCCCTACGTCATGCCGTCCACGGGCCTCGAGGGCACCGGGCTGACGGTCGCGGGCTCCTCCTCGACCCCGCACACGCTGACGATCATGCTCGTCGTGACCTGCATCCTCGTGCCGGTGATCCTCGTCTACCAGAGCTGGGCGTACTGGGTGTTCCGCCATCGTCTGAACGAGGACGGCTCCACCCGGGCCACCGTGAAGCCCCTCGCCGCCCGTCTCGCCGAGGGCCACCGTCGGGCGTTCGAGGCGGAGTGACCGCCCCCGCCGAGACCCCCGTCGGCAGCCCGGTCGACGCCCCGGCGCCGCCCGCCCGCCGCAGCCGCGCGCCCCTGGACCCGCGCCTCGTGCGGGAGGTGCGTGCCGCCCGGGGCCACGTGCTGCGCACCGTGCTGCTGGGGCTCGTGCAGGCGGCCTGCGCGATCACCGTCGCCCTCGGGCTCGCACGGATCGGCACGGCCCTGCTGCAGGACGACACCCTGCCGACGACCCTGCCGGGGACGCTCGCCGCCGTCCTCCTCGCCCTCGGCGTGAGGGCGCTCGCGGCAGGGATCACCGAGCGCTACGGCCACCGCTCCGCGACGGCCACGATCGCGGACCTCCGGCTGCGCCTGGTCTCTCACACGGCGGAGCTCGGCCCCCGGGCCGGAGCCGGGCGCGGGGCGGACGTCGCCTCGCTCGCGACGAGCGGGCTGGAGAAGCTGCGGCCCTATCTCGTGGGCTACGTCCCCCAGCTCCTGCTCGCCGCGACCGTCACCCCGCTGTGCCTCCTCGTGATCGCGCTCCTGGACCCGCTGAGCGCCGTCATCACCCTCGTGACCCTGCCGCTGATCCCGCTGTTCATGATCCTCGTGGGCTCCCTCACCGTGGGCCGCTCCGCCCGGCTCATCGAGGACATGCGCTCGCTGTGGGCGCAGCTGCTGGACCTCGTGGACGGGCTGCCCACCCTGCGCGCCCTGGGCCGCGAGCACGGGCCCGAGCAGACCGTGCGCGCGCTCGGCGACCGCCACCGCGCCTCCGCCCTCGGCTCGCTGCGCTACGCCTTCCTCTCCTCGATGGTGCTCGAGTTCCTCGCGACCCTGTGCGTCGCCCTCGTCGCGGTGAGCATCGGCCTGCGGCTCGTCGCCGGGGAGATGGAGCTCGCGCCGGCGCTCGCGGTGCTCGTGCTCGCCCCCGAGGTGCACCTGCCGCTGCGGAACGTCGGTGCCCGCTACCACGCCTCGACCGACGGCCTCGCGGCGCTCGACGCGACCTTCACCGTGCTCGCGGAGCCCCGGCCCTCCGCCGGGACGCTGCCCGCGCCGGACCTGCGCCGCTCGACCCTTGCCCTGCGGGACGTCGCCGTGGCCTCCCGGCACGGTCTCGCCCCGGACGGCGCCGAGCTCACCCTGCGCCCGGGCCGCGTGCTCGCGCTCACCGGCGCCTCCGGGACCGGCAAGACCACCGCCGTGCAGGTGCTGTTGGGCCTGCTCGACCCCGATCGCGGACGCGCCGAGGTGATCGGGCCCGACGGCGCCGTGACCGACGTCCGCGACCTGGACCGGCGCAGCTACTGGGACCAGCTGACCCTGCTCCCCCAGCGCCCGGTGCTCCCGCCGGGGACCCTCCGCGAGGTGCTCACCGCCGCCCGCCCCGGGGCGAGCCCGGAGGAGCTCGAGGAGGCGGCGCGGCTCACGGGGCTCGCCCCGGTGATCGCCGCGCGCGGCTGGGACGCTGACCTCGGCCGCGGCGGCCGCGGCCTCTCCCTCGGCGAGCGGCAGCGCCTCTCCCTCGCCCGGGCCCTCCTCTCCCCCGCCCCGCTCGTGGTCCTCGACGAGCCGACGGCCCACCTCGACGGCGGCACGGAGCAGATCGTGCTGGACCTCGTGGACCGCCTGCGCGAGCAGGGACGCACCGTCCTCGTGGTCGCCCATCGTGAGACCCTCCTCGGACGGGCGGACGACGTCGTGTCCCTCGGGACGGAGGTGACCGGATGACCGCGCTGCGCACGGCGGAGCGAGCCCTCGCGATCCCGCGGGGCCGCCTGCTCGCCGCCGTCCTCGCCGCCTCCGCGACCGCCGGGGCCGCCTTCGCCCTCGCCGCGGTCTCCGCCTATCTCGTCACCCGCGCCTGGACGATGCCTCCCGTGCTCGACCTGACGGTCGCCGTGGTCGCCGTGCGTGCCCTCGGCGTCTCCCGGGCGGTGCTGCGCTGGCTGGACCGGATGCTCGCGCACGACGTCGCCCTGCGCGGCGTCGTCTCCCTGCGCGCCACCCTGTTCACGGCGCTCGCCTCCCGCCGCGACGACGCGCTGACCCGCCTGCGCCGCGGCGACCTGCTCACCCGGCTCGGGGACGACGCCCAGGAGCTCGGCGACCACGTGGTCTCCGCGATCGTCCCCGCGCTCGTCGCGGCCGTGATGGCCATGGTCGCCGTCGTCACGATCGCCCCGATCTCGCCGCTCGGCGCGGTGGCGATGCTGCTGGGCCAGCTCGTCGCGGCTCTCCTCGCCCCCGCCGCCGCGCACCGCGCAGCCCGGGTGCGGGAGGAGGCGGTGGTCGAGGGCCGCGCGGGGGTGGGCACGAACCTGCTCGAGATCCTCGACGACGCGACCTCCCTGCGGCTCGAGGGCCGGCTCGATGAATCCCTGGCCGGTCTCGCCGCCTCCCAGCGACGCCAGGACCGCGCCCTGGACCGCGCCGCCCTGCCCGCCGCCCTCGCGACGGCCGCCGTGCCGCTCGCGATCGCGCTGACCGTCCTCGGGTCCCTGATCGCGGCGGGCGCCGCGTGGTCCGCCGGCGCCGCGACCGCCGGGCAGATCGGCGTGCTCGTGCTGCTGCCGCTCTCCGCCTTCGAGGCCGCGACCGCGCTGCCCGCCGCGGCCGCCCAGCACGCCCGCTCCCGCTCCGCCGCCGCCCGCCTCGAGGCCGCCGCCGGTGAGCGCTGGGACGCGGCCCGACCGGAGCCCTCCCGCAGCGTGGAGCGCGCGATCACCGCGCCGCTGCGCGCCCAGGGGCTCACCGCGGGCTGGACGGCCGGGGCGCCGGTCGTCCGGGACCTCGACCTCGACCTGCCCGCCGGGTCGCGGCTCGCGGTGCTCGGTCCCTCCGGCAGCGGGAAGACCACGCTGCTGCTCACGCTCGCCGGGCTGCTCGACCCGCTCGAGGGCACCGTCGACGCCGCGGGCGAGGACCCCCGTCAGCAGGTCACGGCCTTCCCCGAGGACGCGCACGTCTTCGCGACGACGCTGCGGGAGAACCTGCGCGTGGTGCGCGGGGACGTGACCGACGAGGAGGCGCGCGCCGCGCTCGCGGCCGTCGGCCTCGCGGCATGGGTGCGTACACTCCCGGCCGGCCTCGACACCCTGCTCGGACCGGACGGCACCACCGTCTCCGGCGGCGAGCGGCGTCGCCTGCTGCTGGCGCGAGCCGTGCTCCGCTCGGGGCCGATCCTCCTGCTCGACGAGCCCACCGAGCACCTCGACGCCGCCCGCGGCGACGCGCTGCTGCGCTCCCTGCTCACCCCCGGGGACGAGTCCCTCGTGCCGGCGACGAGCACGGTCGTGGTCGTCACCCATCGGGAGTCGGCGATCCCGCCCGGCACCCCCGTGCTCAGGATCGAGGAGCTCCGATGACCCGCACCCGGATCCAGGACCTCACGAGCGCCGTGCTCGCGGGCGCGGAGCCCGAGGAGCTGCTCGAGCTGCTCGTGCGCTCGGCGCGCAGCGACCTCGGGGCGGAGGATGCCCTGCTCGTGCTCGCCGACGGCTCCGGCGGCTGGGTCGTCGAGCTCGCGGACGGCCCTTCCTCCTCCCGTCTGCTCGGCGCGTCCGTCCGGCCGGCGTCGGGTCTCGGCACCGCGCTGCGCACCGGGTCGGCGGAGGGCGTCGAGTCGATCGCGACGGTGGACCTCGGCTCCGGGATGCTCGCGGTGGACGCCGCGGTGGTCGACGCCGGGGAGCACGGGACCGGCGCCCTGCTGGTGCTCGGCCCGCCGACGACGACCGGTCCCTCACGCGCCGGCACGGGCAGCCGGGAGCGGCTCGACGCGCTCGCCGCGCTCGTGGCGCTCACGCTGCGCCTCCCGGACCTCGGCGACGCGGGCGAGCTCGACGACGAGCGCGGGCGCATCGCCCGCGACCTCCACGACCTCGCGATCCAGGAGCTGTTCGCGGTGGGGATGGAGCTCGAGGCCCTCGCCCAGTCGCTGTCCTCCACCGGCGAGCCGCCCAGCAACGCCCGGATCCGCTCGGCGGTCGCCGCCGGCGTCGAGGGCGTCGAGAACGCGGTGGCGCAGATCCGTCAGATCGTGCAGTCTCTGCGCCGCGAGCGCAGTGAGGCGACGCTCGCGGAGCGGCTGCGCCACGAGGTGGGCCTCGCCACCAGCGGGCTCGGCTTCGTGCCGACCCTGCGGATGCCCGCGGACCCCTCGGAGCTCGACCGCATGCTCCCCCGGGAGATCGCCGAGGACGTGGTCGCCGTGGTGCGCGAGTGCCTCGCCAACGCCGCCCGGCATGCCCATGCGAGCGCAGTCGCCGTCTCGGTCAGCGTGATCGAGGAGGGGGTGGACCGGGTGGTCCAGGTCGACGTCTCGGACAACGGCCGCGGGATCGATCCCTCGGTCACCCGCCGCAGCGGGCTCGCGAACATGTCCTCGCGGGCGCGGCGGCACTCCGGCTGGGTCGACGCGATCAGCCTCGAGCCCGGCACGATGATCTCGTGGCGGGTGACGCTGCCCCCGGAGGACTGAGGAGGACTGGAACCGCTCCGTCGGACTCAGCGCCAGCCGGCGCGGCGCCGGGCCGCGACCATGGCGACGACCTGGGTGCGGCGCTGCATGCCGAGGGTCTGCAGGATCACCGTGATCCGGTTCTTCACCGTCTTCTCCGCGATCCCCAGCTGCTCGGCGATCTCCCGGTTCGAGTGGCCGTCGCCGATGAGCTCGACGATCCGGCCGTCCGACGGCGACAGCTCCGGCTCCTCGCTCTCGTGGCCGGCAGGCCAGATGCTCCCCCCGCCGTGCACCGCGAGGATCGCGTCGACGATCTCCTGGGAGCGGGCGGACTTCAGCACGAGCCCGGCCGCGCCGCTCTCGCGGGACTCCCGCACGGCCGCGTCGTCGTCGAAGCTCGTGAGCACGAGCATCGTCTGCTCGGGCTCGACCTCCCGGGCGCGGCGCATGACGTCGAGCCCGGTGCCGTCGGGCAGCTGGAGGTCCACCACGAGCACCTCGGGGCGGATCGCGGGCAGACGACGGTTCGCCTCGGCGACCGTGGACGCCTCCCCCACCACCTCGAGCCGGGGATGGGAGGAGATAACGGTGACGATGCCGCGCCGCACCACCTCGTGGTCGTCCACGAGCATGACGCGGATCGGGGGCGGGTTCTGGTCGCTCATCGCGAAGGTCCTTCCGTCGGGCGGGATCGGGGTGGTCGCGGGGCCCGCTGGCAGCGCGGGCAGAAGTGGCTCGAGCGGCCGGCGAAGGCACGGCGGCGGATCGGCGTCCCGCAGCGAGGGCACGGCTCCCCCTCCTTGCCGTAGGCGGCGAGGGAGCGGGCGAAGTAGCCGCTGCGGCCGTCGACGTTCACGTACAGCGCGTCGAAGCTCGTGCCGCCCACCGCGAGGGCGCGGCGCATGACGGCGGCGGTCTCCCGCAGCAGGGCGTGGGCGGTGCGCTGGGAGAGCGCCGCGCCGGGGGTGTCGTCGCGCACGCGGGCGGCCCAGAGGCCCTCGTCCGCGTAGATGTTGCCGATCCCGGAGACGAGCGCCTGGTCCAGCAGCAGCGCCTTCACCGGCGCGCGGCGGGTGCGCATCCGGCGGGCCACCTCGGGGAGGTCGATCGCGGGGTCGAGGAGGTCGCGGGCCACGTGCGCGGCGGCCTCGGGCAGCAGGGAGTCCGGGCTGCCCTCGCCGGCGGGGAGGCCGTCCGGAGCGGGGACGAGGGGGCTCGCCCAGACCCCGCCGAACAGCCGCTGGTCCACGAGGTCGATGCGGGAGCCGTCCTCGAGGGAGAGCGAGACCCGGCGGTGACGGAGCGGATCGGAGGCCGGCCCCTCGGAGGATTCGCGCGCCGGGGCCGGGGTCTCCCCCGTCGTGAGGCGGAGCTGGCCGCTCATGCCGAGGTGCGCCATGAGCGCCTCGCCCGTCTCCGCGCCGTCCGGCACCGCACCGTCGGCCGTCGGCCGTTCGACTGTCGTCCCATCGGCCAGGCGCAGCCACAGGAACTTCCCGCGGCGCACGACGGCGCTGATCCGGGCGCCGAGCAGCACGGCGCGCAGGCGGTCCTCCCCGCCGCTCTGGCGGCGCAGGCTGCGGGCGTCGAGCACCTCGAGGCCCGTGATCGTGCGGCCCACCGAACGCTCGGCGAGACCGCGACGCACCACCTCGACCTCGGGCAGCTCCGGCATGCGCGGTCCCGCCTCAGCCGCGCGGGATGAGGGTCTCGCCGCGCTCGGCGAGGATCGCCCTCACCGCGTTCTGGGCGGCGGCGAGCTCGGCGTCCTTCTTCGAATGCCCCTCGCCGCTCGCGGAGACCACGCCCTCGACGCTCACCTGCGCGGTGAAGGTCTTGTCGTGCTCGAGGCCGGTCTCGGTGATCCGGTAGACCGGGGTGAGCCCGGAGGCCGCGGCGATCTCCTGGAGACGGGACTTGAAGTCGTAGCTGGACTCGAGGAACTCGTCGGAGTCCAGCAGCGGCGACATGAGGTCCAGCACGAAGCGGCGCGAGACGTCCTGCCCGCAGGCGAGGTGCACGGAGCCGATGACGGCCTCGGTGGTGTCCGCGAGGATCGAGACCTTGGCGCGGCCGCCGGAGAGGTCCTCGCCGCGGCCGAGCTTCACGTACTCCCCCAGGTGCAGCCGGCTCGCGATCACGGCGAGCGCGCGGGCGCTCACGGTCGCGGCGCGACGCCGGGCGAGGTCGCCCTCGGGCAGGCTCGGATGGTCCGCGTAGAGCTTCTCGGTGACGGCGAGCTGCAGCACGGCGTCACCGAGGAACTCGAGGCGCTCGTTGTGCGGGATGCCGTCGTTCTCGTAGGAGTAGGAGCGGTGGGTGAGCGCGAGGTCCAGCAGGCCGGACTCGCGCAGGTCCGCCGCCTGGCCGCCGTCGAGCGGGAGCGCGTCGATCAGGCCCTGGGGGTCGGCGGCCTCGGTGGAGCGTCGCCGACGGCTCATCGCTCGTCGTCCTCGAAGAAGCCCTCGAGCGCGGCGAAGCGGTCGTCGATCACCTCGTGGTGGTGCTCGGGGTCGTCCTCCATGCGGAAGCCGCAGGTGGGGCACAGCCCCGGGCAGTCGGGACGGCACAGGGGGCGCTCGTCGGCGTCGACGGCGAGCGCGTCGCGCACGAGCGGGTTGAGGTCCGCGGTGTCGTCGTCGGCGAGGAGCACGGAGTCCTCGCGATCCGCGGCCTTGACCTTCTGCGGGTAGAGGAACAGCTCGTCGAGGCGGGAGGAGAACTCCTGCTCGACGGGGTCCAGGCAGCGGGAGCACTCCCCCACGAGGTGGGCGCCGACGGTGCCGTGGGCGTAGATCCCCTCGACGACGGACTCGAGCTCCACGTCGATGAGGAGGTCCGCGCCCTCCTCGGGCTGCATGGCGGGGCCCAGGTCGTCGCGCGCGGGAGCGGGCACGGTGCGCTCCACGTGGCGGTGGGAGCCGGTGCGGCCCACGAGGTCGACGGCGTCCAGGCGCAGTCCGGGCGCGAACTCGGGCTCGTGTGCGGCAGGGGTGGCAGGCGTGGTGGGCATGGGATTCAGGATACGCGGGAGGCGGCGACGAGTGCGTCGAGAGCGGGCGCCGGGAGCATGTCGGAGACGTCACCGCCGAGGGCGTGCACCTCCCGCACGAGGCTCGAGGAGATGTGCGCGAGATCCGCGGCGGTCAGCAGGAAGACGGTGTCCACCTCCGCGAGGTGGCGGTTCATCCGCGCCATCGGCTCCTCGTAGGCGAGGTCGACCTGGGAGCGGAGCCCGCGCACCACGGCGTGGGCCCCCGCCTCGCGGCAGAAGTCGACGAGCAGCCCACGGCCCAGGGTCCTCACCTCGCAGCGCTCGGTGAGCCCCTCCGCCGCGAGCGTCTCGCGGATGACTCGCTGGCGGGTCTCGAGATCCAGGAGGTTCTTCTTGCCGGGGTTGTGGCTCACGGCGATCACGACGGAGTCCGCGAGGGCGGCCGCGCGGCGCGCGAGGTCCAGGTGGCCCAGCGTGAAGGGGTCGAAGGATCCGGGGAGGACGACCGTGCTCATGGCCCCCACTCTAGGGGCCGGAGCGGCCGCGGACCGTCGTTCAGGCCGGGGTGAGGGCGGCGTGGTGGGTGCCGTCCTCCGCGATGCCCTCGATCGTGATCTCCCCGCGCAGCCCGGCGAGCGCGCCGGTGCCGCCGCCGGGCACGATCCGGTAGGCGAGGTCCACGGCCTCGCCCTCCATCGTCCCGGACTGCTGCAGCGTGAGGGTACCGGCGTGGCCGCCGACGGTCCCCTCGAACACCTCGAGCGCCACGTAGCCGGCGCTGCCCGCCTCGGGGTCCCCCGCGGTGAGCATGACGCCGCGGCTCGTGCCCTCGATGCCGCCGTGCCAGGTCTTCACGAGGTCGAAGCGGCCGGTGCCCTCGAGCACCGTGTCACCGGGGACCACGGAGACGGTGAAGGTCGCCGTGACGGGCACGGCGGGCTCGACGGGGCTGTCGCTGGTGCTCATCGGGTCTCCTGGTGGGAGGCGGGCTCGTCGGACCCGGTCATCCTCTCACCGGCGGTGCGCTCGGACGCGAGGATCGCGTAGGTCGCACCGTCCATCCAGCGGCCGCTGCGGTGCAGGGAGTCCTCGCGGTGCACGGCCTCCAGGCGCATGCCGATCTTCTCCATCACGCGGCGGGAGGCGGTGTTGACGGCGAAGCACTCGGCGACGACGCGGCGGATCCCGAGGCCGTCGATCGCGACGTCGAGCAGGGCCGCGGCGAGCTCGGTGCCGATCCCCTCGCCCTGCCGGCCCGGGTCGACGGTCCAGCCGAGCTCGGCGAGGGTTCCGCGGGCCTGCTCGACCACGTCGGACTGCCCCCAGGCGTCCTGGATCTTGATCATGCCGGTCGCGACGATCACCCCGTCCCGCTCGGCGACGACGGTGCTCACGAGGCGGCTCGGCTCGTCCCACCACTCCTGCATCGCCGCGAGGTCCGCGGGGCGGGTGGTCGTGTACTCCTGCACGTCCTCGCGTCCGTACCAGGGCCAGATCGCGGCGGCGTCCTCCGGGCGCGCGGGGCGCAGGACGAGCCGGGCGGTGCGCAGGGGCCAGTCGAGGTCGGCGAGGACGGGGAGAGCAGGACGCGTGTCGGTCACCGCCTCAGGGTAGGACCGGAACCGCCGTGAGCCGGCATCGACCGAGGTGACGCCCCCTCGCCGCCGGGGCTCACGTCGACGTCCGGCCGGCGGGCCCGCGCGATTTCCACGAAGGCCGGCACCGGGTCGATCCCGCGCACCTCGTGACCGCGGTCGACGGCTCAGGGGCGCGCCGGGGACGGGGTCAGGCGAGCGGCGGGTTCAGCCGCGCCACGGCCTCCTCGTAGCTGCCGCGCACCTCCGCGAGGCGCAGCGGCTCCACGTGCCGCACGAGGATCTCGCGGGAGGCGCGCGGGTCCGCGGGCTCCGTCGCGAGCAGGGAGAGGACCTCGTCCGCGAACGCCTCGAGGTCCATGGCGCCGGGGCTGTCGCGGTGACCGGGCATGAGGTCGGTGCCGACGGCCGGCGGCACGAGCTCGATCATCTCGATGCCCGCCGGCGCGAGCTGCAGGCGCAGGGACTCGGTGAGCTGGTGCACCGCGGCCTTGGTGGCCGTGTAGGTGGGCGTGGCACGCATCGGCACGTGGGCGAGGCCGGAGGTGACGGTCATGATCGTGGCGTCGCCCCGGGCGCGGAAGTGCTCCTGGACGGCGGCTATCAGGCGGATCGTGCCCAGCAGGTTCGTCGTCACGGCCCGCTCGGCGGTCGCGAGCGCCGTGGCGGTGTCGGACCAGTCCTCCGCCTGCATGATCCCGGCCATCGTCACGAGCACGTCGAGCTCCGGGTGGCGCTGGATCACCTCGGCGACGGCGTGCTCGATGCTGCGGGGATCGGCGACGTCGATCTCGATCGTGTCGAGCCCCGGGTGCTCCCGGGCGATCTGCTCGAGGAGGGCGGTCCGACGGCCGCCGACGATCACGGTGCTGCCCTGCTCCCGCAGGCGCAGGGCGAGGGCGAGTCCGATGCCGCTCGTCGCGCCGGGGACGAGGATCGTGTGGCCGCTGAGGTCCGCTCGAAGTGTCATGACCCCAGCGTGGGCCCGGCGAGCGCGGCGCTCCAGGCCGCGACGATCGGGGGATCCGCGATCCCTGGATACGCCCCGGACGCCCTGCGATGCTTCGGGGATGGATCGTCCCGCGCTCGCCGCCTTCCTCGTGCAGCACCGTGCCGGCCTCCGCCCGGAGGACGTCGGGCTGCCCGCGGGCGCCCGCCGCCGCAC
Organism: Brachybacterium horti; assembly: GCF_054777615.1. NCBI lineage: Bacteria > Bacillati > Actinomycetota > Actinomycetes > Micrococcales > Dermabacteraceae > Brachybacterium > Brachybacterium horti. The sequence continues at coordinate 364,951 of NZ_BAAHAM010000002.1, read as the reverse complement.
CGCAGGGCTGCGCCGCGAGGAGGTCGCCCTGCTCGCGGCGATGTCCGTCGACTACTACACGCGGCTCGAGCAGCGGCGCGGTCCGCAGCCGAGCCCTCCGCTGCTCGCCGCTCTCGCCCGCGCGCTGCGCCTCACCGAGGACGAGCGCGACTACCTCTTCCGCGTGGCGGGTCATCCCGCGCCGGACCGCTCCTCCCCGCAGGGGCACGTCGCCCCCGGGCTGCTGCGCGTGCTGGACCGGCTCACCGACACGCCCGCGCTGATCATCAGCTCCCTCGGGGAGACGCTCGTGCAGAACGAGCCGGCCCGCGCCCTGTTCGGGGACACGGACCGTCTGCGGAGCCCGGAGCGCTCCGCGATCCACCGCTGGTTCGCCGATCCCGCCTCCGGCCGCCGCGCCTACCCGGCGCGGGACCACGCGCACCAGGGTCGCCTCCAGGTCGCCCAGCTGCGCGCCGCCTACGGCAGGGAGGCCACCCGTGCCCGCGCCGCGGAGATGGCCCGCGACCTCGCCGCGCGCAGCCCCGAGTTCGCCCGGCTGTGGGAGCGGCAGGAGGTGGGGCACCGCTTCGAGGACCACAAGACCGTCGTGCACCCGCAGATCGGCGAGATCGACGTGGACTGCCAGGCCCTGTTCACCGAGGACGAGTCCCAGGTGCTGCTCGTGCTCACCGCGCCGCCCCGCTCCGAGGCCGCGAGCAGGCTCGCGCTGCTCGCGGTGATCGGCAGCGAGGATCCGCTCACAGCGGAGCCCGGTGTGCGCCGGGCCACGGGATCGTAGGCTCGGCCCATGGACGCCATCGAGCCGATCGACGCCGCCGGACCGTCGGCGATCTCCGGACCGTCGAGCAGCACCGGACCGTCGGCCAGCACCGCTCCGTCGCGCGCGACCGAGCCGCTGCTGCGGGAGCTCGTCGGCGCGGTGCTGCGCGAGGAGCGCCTCCGCCAGGGCCTCACCCTCGCTCGTCTCGCCGCGGCGAGCGGGGTGAGCATGCAGCACCTGAGCGACGTCGAGCGCGGCCGCAAGGACCCCTCCTCCGAGGTGCTCGCCGCGATCACCGGCGCCCTCGGCCTCAGCGTCTACGAGATCGGTGACCGGGTCGCCGCGGCCCGCCGCTCCCCCGCCGCCCTGCGCGTCCTCGACCTCACCGTCGCCGGGCGTCAGGAGCTGCCGCTCCCGGGGCCGACGGCCGCGTCGACCGGCGCCCAGGCCGCCGGTCCGGTGCTGCTCAGCGTCGCCTGACCGGCAGCACCGGACCTGAGCTGAAGCGTCGGAGCAGCACCGTCGGACCGGCGTCCCCGACCTCAGCGTCGACGGAGCACCGTGTCCGCGAGGCCGTAGTCGACGGCCGCCTGCGCGTCGAGCACCCGCTCCCGCTCGAGGTCCTCGCGGACCTGTGCGAGCGGACGGCCGCTGTGCTCGGCGAGCACCGTCTCGAGCTCGCGCCGCACCCGCTCGACCTCCTGGGTCGCGAGGATGAGGTCCGGGATCGCGCCACGGCCGCTCGCCTCGAGCGGGTGCAGCACCACCCGGGCGTGAGGGAGCACCGAGCGCAGCCCCGGGGTGCCCGCGGCGAGCAGCACGACCGGCGCCGCGACCACCTGGCCGATGCAGGTCACGGCGACCGGGCAGCGCACGTACGCGAGGGCGTCGTGGATCGCGAGCACGGCCTGCGCGTCCCCGCCCTCGGAGTTGAGGTACAGCTGGATCGGCTGCCCGGGGGCGTCGTTCTCGAGGTGGAGGACCTGGGCGATGATCGTGTTGGCGACCCCGTCGTCCACCCCGGTGCCGAGGTAGACGATGCGGTCGGACAGCAGGCGGGAGAAGACGTCCGCGCTGCGCTCGGTCCCGCTGACGGTGCGCTCGATGACGCTGGGGATCGTGTAGGAGCTCATCGCGACACCCCGCTCGTGCGGGCCGGGCCGCCGAAGGGCAGGAGCTCGGTGAGGGAGCCCAGCACGTGGTCGGCGAAGCCGTACTCGACGGCCGCCTGCGCCTCCCAGATCCGATCCCGCTCCGAGTCCCGGGCGATCCTCTCGCGGCTCTGCCCGGTGCGCTCCGCGGTGAGGTCCAGCAGCAGGTCCCGGCCACGGCGGAGGTCCTCCGCCTGGAGCTCGATGTCCGCGGCGCTGCCGCCGAACCCGGCCGACCCCTGGTGCATGAGCACGCGGGCGTGCGGGAGCACGTACCGCTTGCCGGGCGTGCCGTGGGTGAGCAGGAACTGCCCGGCGCTGTAGGCCATGCCGAGGGCGACGGTGCGCACGTCGCACGGGACGAGGTCCATGAGGTCGCCGATCGCGAGCATCGCGGGGACCAGGCCGCCCGGGGAGTTGATCAGCAGGGTCACGTCCCGGGTGGGGTCCTCGGCGGCGAGGAGGACCAGCTGGGCGCACAGCTGCGCGCCGTTGTCCTGCTCGAGCTCCCGGTCCAGCAGCAGGATCCGCTGGTGCAGGAGGCCGGCGGCGGTGCGCTCGGCGAGGGCGGTGGGCGGAGGGGTCTCGGTCTCGGCGGTGAGGGCCGGTGTCGATGTCATGCCCCCGAGCCTGCTCCGCCGGTCGGATCGACGGGACGGTCTCCGTCCTGCGCTGATCAGCGGGCGGCGGAGGTCCTCAGCCCGAGGGCACCTTCACGATGGTCCGATTCCGTTCCAGATCGGCGCCGCATCTGGAACGGAATCGGACCATCCGCGAGCTGGGGCAGCGGCGAGCAACGTGAGCAAGCGCGCGGGCGAGGTGGCGGTGAGCGAGGTCAGGTGGCCGGGCCGCCGTACTGGAGCACGGTCTCGCCGTAGCTCTTGGTGCCGTCGTCCGCCCAGCCCTCGGGCCAGGTGATCGGGCGGGTGCGGCTGCTGCGTTCGATCACCACGAGGGCGTCGTCGGCGAGCGCGGGACGCAGGGTCACCAGGAGCGTCTCGAGGGTGTCCGTCGGGGCGTCGTAGGGCGGGTCGAGGAACACGAGGGTCCACGGCTCGCGGGAGCCCGCCTCCGCGGCGAGCTGGGCGGCGACGGTCTCGGCGCGGCCGGCGCGCACGGTGCAACGATCGGCGAGGCCCAGCTCCCGTGCGGCCGCGCCCAGCGAGCGGGCGCTCGGCGCGTGCAGCTCCACGAGCAGGGCGTGCGCGGCGCCGCGGGAGAGGGACTCGAAGGCGAGGGCGCCGGTACCGGCGTACAGGTCGAGCACGCGCGCGCCGGCGAGGGCGTCCCAGCCGTCCAGCCGCGAGAAGAGCGCCTCGCGCACCCGGTCCGAGGTGGGCCGGGTGCCCTTGGAGACGATGCCGGGGATGGTCCGGCCCCCGAGGCTGCCGGAGACGATGCGGGGCACGTCAGCTCCTCTCCACGTCGGCGTCCGCCAGACGGGTCTCGATCGCCGCGGCGAGCACGGGATGGTCGGTGAGATCCGGGTCCGCGGCGACGAGCGGGAAGGCGTCCTCGCGGGCCCGGGCGATGACCTCGCCGTCGCGGATGACGTCGAGGTGCTGGAGCGTACGGCCCAGGCCGGACTGCAGCTCCCCCACGAGGTCGCCCGCGCCGCGGCGGTGGAGGTCGAGCTCGGCGAGGGCGAAGCCGTCGGTCGCCTCCGCGACGGACTGCAGGTGCTGGGAGGAGACGGAGCCCTGCTCGACCCGGGTGTCGAGGAACGCGATGCCGGGGGCCTCGCCGCGCCCCACGCGCCCGCGCAGCTGGTGCAGCTGGGACACGCCGAAGCGCTCCGCATCCAGCACGATCATGGTCGAGGCGTTGGGGACGTCGACGCCCACCTCGATGACGGTGGTCGCGACGAGCACGTCGATCCTCCCGGCGACGACGTCCTCCATGACCTGCTGCTTCTCCTCGGTGCCGAGCCGGCCGTGGAGCACGCCCACGCGGGCGCCCGCGAGCTCGGGGCGGGAGGCGAGGCGGGCGGCGGTCTCGGTGACGCCGCGCGGGGGCGGCAGCGGCTCGCTCCCCTCCGGGTCCGGTGGGGCGGCGTCGTCCTCGTCGATGCGCGGGCAGACCACGAACACCTGCCGGCCCGCGGCGACCTCCTCCCCGGCGCGCGCCCACATCCGCTGCTCCCAGCGCGGGAGCGACTCATGGACGACGAAGCTCGTGACGCCGGCGCGGCGCCCGGGGCTCTCGCGGAGGGTGAGCACGTCGAGGTCGCCCACCACGGCGAGCGCGGCGGTGCGCGGGATGGGTGTCGCGGTCATGACGACGACGTGCGGGCTCATGCCGCCCGGCCCCTTGGAGCGGAGGCGGCGGCGGTGGTCCACGCCGAAGCGGTGCTGCTCGTCGATGACGACGAGGCCCAGCGAGGCGAACTCGACGGACTCCGTGAGCAGGGCATGGGTGCCGATGACGATGCCCGCCTCGCCGGAGGTGACGTCGAGGAGGGTGCGCCGGCGCTCGGCGGTGCGCTGTGAGCCGGTGAGCAGGCGCACGGAGGTCGCGTCGGCGTGACCGTCGAGCCGGCCGGCGGCGGCGAGGTCGCCGAGCAGTCCCGTGATCGTGCGGTGGTGCTGCTCGGCGAGGACCTCGGTGGGCGCCAGCAGGGCCGCCTGGTGCCCGGAGTCGACGGCCCTGAGCATGGCCCGCAGCGCGATGACGGTCTTGCCGGAGCCGACGTCCCCCTGGAGCAGCACCGAGGTGGGGTGCTCGCGGGCGAGGCGCTCCTCGAGGGCCGCCCCCACCTCGAGCTGCCCGTCGGTGAGGGTGAAGGGCAGGCGTGCGTCGAGGGCGGGGCGCAGCGGGCCGTCGCCGCGCAGGGCGGGCGCGGGGGTGCGCTCGTCCTGGGCGCGGCGCTGGGCGAAGATCGCCTGCAGCACGAAGGCCTCCTCGAACACCAGGTGCGCCCGGCCCGCGAGCGTGTCCTCGACGGTCAGCGGGTGGTGGAGGGCGCGGGCGGCGTCGGCCAGCGACAGCAGGCCGCGCCGGCGGAGCACCGCGTCCGGGAGGATCCGCTGGAGGCCGTCGGCGAACTCGAGCCCCCGCTCGGTCGCGTCCCGCATCGTCTTCTGGGCGACGTTCTTCTTCAGCGGGTACACGGGCAGGGGCCGCTCGGCCCGGGCGCGCCCCTCCGGGGTGTCCTCGTACTCCTCGTAGCGCGGATGGGTGAGCTGGGGGGTGCCCGTGCGCGAGTCGCGCCCCGCGATCCCGTAGACGGTGTACCGCTCCCCCACGCGCAGACGGGACCGGTGCCACGCCACCTGGTGCTCCTTGGCGAGGAAGAAGACCAGCTCGAGGGCGGAGTCGCCGTCGGTCACGTCGACGATGAGCAGGGTGCCGCGCCGGTTGCGCATGCTGCGCGCGGTCAGCCCGGTCACGGTGACGACCGCGGCCATCTCCTCTCCCTCGGCGACCTCGTGGATCGAGCGGAGGGCGGCGGGCACGGTGTAGCGGCGCGGGGCGAAGCGGAGCATGTCGTCGAGGGTGTGCACGTCAAATCCGTGCATCGCCTTGAGCTCCTTGGACTCGAGGACCTCCTCGAGCGGCAGGGAGCCGGTGCCCCGTGCCGGGGTTCGCGTCCGCGCCACCGCAGCCTCCTGTCCTGTGCCGTCGCCGGGTCCATCGTGCCATCCCCGCAGGGTGCTGTGGCGGAGTCCACAGGGCGCGACAGGCACTGTGCACTTCTGGTCCGGGGTCGCTCTGGGATATGGTGTCGGGGTTGCCCTGACCACCCGGGGGCCGTGCGTCCCCATCGCGCTGTCCAGGTCACCGAATCTCGTGCGGCGCGGATCCCATGGTCCGCGAGCCGGCCAGGCTCGGGCGGGCACCAGGTACAGCATTTCGACCCTTCAGGAGACGACAGTGGCTTCCACGTGTGACATCTGCGCCAAGGGCCCGAGCTTCGGCAAGAGCGTGTCCCACTCGCACCGCCGCACCTCGCGCCGCTGGAACCCGAACATCCAGACCGTGCGCACCGTGATCAAGGGCACGCCCACGCGCCTGAACGTCTGCACCTCCTGCCTCAAGGCCGGCAAGGTGCAGAAGCTCAGCGCCTGAGCGCCTCTGCTTCACCGCGGTGAAGGGCCCTCGCCGGGAACGGCGGGGGCCCTTCTGCATGTCCGGTGACGGATCCGACGGCGGTTCCGCGGGCGGTTCCGACGGCATCCCGGCCGACGGTCCGCGCGCGGGGTACCCGTAGGCTGGCCGCTCCCGCCGCCCGGTCCTGCTGAAGGAGAGCCATGACGGCCTCAGCCCCCACGATCCTCGCCACGAGCGCGGGCCTGCGCCCGCACCCTCGGCTCCGCTTCGGCTTCGGCCCGATGATGGCGCTCGCCACCGAGCTCGCCCACGGCGACCGGATCTGCGTGATCGGCACCGCCTCCGGGGACGACAAGGGCTTCCAGCGGGACATGGAGGAGGCGGCCCGCGAGGCCGGCTACCGCCTGCACCACCTGAGCCTGTTCTCCATGCCCAACGTGCCCGACGTCGAGGCCTACCTGCGAGGCTTCGACGTCATCTGGGTGAACGGCGGCTCGGTCGTGAACCTGCTCGCGGTGTGGCGGGCGCACGGGCTGCCGGAGATCCTGCACCGGCTGTGGCAGGAGGGGGTCGTCCTCGCGGGCATCTCCGCCGGGTCGATCTGCTGGTTCGAGGGCGGGGTCACGGACTCCTTCGGCCCCGAGCTCGCACCGGTCACGAACGGTCTGGGCTTCCTGCCAGGCGCGAACGGCGTCCACATGGACTCCGAGGCCGCTCGGCGCCCGCTGATCCGCCGCCTGGTCGCCGAGGGGGTGCTCGGCCCGGCCCTGTGCACGGACGACGGCACCGGGCTGCTGTTCCGCGGCACCGTCCTCGAGCGGGCCGTGACCGAGGTGCCGGGCGCCCGGGTCACCCGGATCGAGGCCGACGGCGCCGGCGGCGCGGTCGAGACGGATCTGCCGGTCGAGCTCCTGGCATGAGCGTGCCCGCGCTCTGCACGGGGCAGGGCGCGGGCACGATCGGGACCGGCGCGGAGGCCGGGGACGGCCTCGGACGGGGACCGTCTCAGACGGCGACGGGCGCGTCCTCGAAGGTCGCGGTGTCGATGACGGCGCGGAAGAACACCTCGCCGGCGACGACGCGCTCGTAGGCCGCGTCGACCTCGTCGACGGAGACGACCTCGACCTCGGCGCCGAAGCCGTGCTCGGCGCAGAAGTCCAGCATCTCCTGGGTCTCGGGGATGCCGCCGATGTTCGAGCCGGCGAGCACCTTGCCGCCGCCGATGATCGAGCCGAAGCTCAGCGACTGCGCGGCCGGCGGGAGGCCCACGACGGCCATGACGCCGCGCGGGGTGAGCAGGCGCAGGTACGCGTCGACGTCGATGTCCGCGCTGATCGTGTTGAGGATCAGGTCGAACTCGCCGCGGTGCGCGGTGAAGAAGTCGTCCTCGGTGGTCGCGAGCACCCGGGCGGCGCCCAGGTCCATCGCGAGCTGCTCCTTCTTGAGCGAGCGGGAGAGCACGGTGACCTCGGCGCCCATGGCCGCCGCGATCTTCACGCCCATGTGGCCGAGGCCGCCCATGCCGAGCACGGCGACCTTCTTGGCGGAGCCGTCGGCCCGCTTCTCGGCGGCGCCCCAGCGGGCGAGCGGCGAGTAGGTGGTGATGCCGGCGCACAGCAGCGGCGCCGCCTGCTCGAAGGAGAGGGCGTCGGGGATGCGGCACACGAAGCGCTGCTCGACGGTGACCTTCTGGGCGTAGCCGCCCTGGGTGATCGTGCCGTCGACGTCCTTCGCGTTGTAGGTGCCGACGCTGCCGTTGAGGCAGTTGTTCTCGAAGCCGGCGAGGCACTGCTCGCACTCGCCGCAGGAGTTCACGAGGCAGCCGACGCCCACGCGGTCGCCGACCTTCCAGTCGGTGACGGCGGAGCCGACGGCGGAGACGACGCCGGCGATCTCGTGGCCGACGGTGAGCGGGAAGTGCGCCTCGCCCCACTCGTTGCGGATGGTGTGGATGTCGCTGTGGCAGATGCCCGCGGCCTTGATGTCGATGACGACGTCGGTCTCGCGGGGGTCGCGACGCTCGATCTCGACGACGCGGTAGGGCTGGTCGGGCCCGGTCTTCTGCAGGGCCTTCACGGTGATGGACACAGGGGTCTCCTCGATGTCGGGATGATCGGGCAACCTCCCCAGACTAGACCCGTCGGGGTCTTCCCGGGAGGCGGGCCGGTCTCAGGAGAAGTGGTCGAATCCCACTCCGGGCACGGGGGCGCCGCCGAGCGTGACGAGGCCCTCCGGCCCGGGGGTGAACCTGCCCACGGCGCGGAACCCCGCAGGCACCGCCTCGGCGGCGGCGAGCATGAGGTGCTCCTCACCGCCGTGGAGCACCCAGTCCAGAGGCTCCGCGCCGAGCACGGACGCGAGCGACCTCAGCGTCTCGACGTCGGCGCCGAGCAGCGCGGGGTCGAGGTCCACGGCCAGGCCGCTCGCCGCGGCGATCCGGGCGCCGTCCCGCACGAGACCGTCGGAGAGGTCCATCTGGGCGCTGACCGCTCCCCCGCTCCCCCAGCCGAGCGCGAGGTCAGGGTCCGGGGCATCGTGCCATTCGAGCAGCACGGCGGCGTCGGTCGCGGCGAGCTCCGGGTCCAGGCGGGCGGGGCCGTCGGCCGAGTCGTCGAAGGCCAGCGCGGCGCGGCCCGAGAGCGCGACGGCGAGGCCGGCGGCGGAGCGGCCGAGACGCGGCCCGCCGACGACGAGCAGGTCGCCGGCGCGGGCCCCGTCCCGCCGGATCGGAGGCTCCTCCCCCGGCAGGGAGCCCACCGCGGTGATCGTCACGGAGAGCTGCTCGGCGCCGCCGAGGTCCCCGCCGACGACGCTCGCCCCCCAGGCCGCGGCGCGCTCCGCGATCCCCGCGGTGATCTGCTCGAAGGTCGAGGGCGGCTCGTCCGACGGGGCGGAGATCGCGACGACCAGCGCCTGGGGCCGGGCGCCCATCGCGGCGACGTCGGCGAGGTTCTGGACCGCTGCCTTGCGGCCCACCCGCCGGGCGCTCGTCGTGGTGCGCAGGAAGTCGTGGCCCTCGACGAGGGAGTCGGTGGTGATGACCAGGCGCGGGGAGTCCAGCCGCAGCACGGCGGCGTCGTCCCCCGGGCCCACCTCGGTGCGCGGGTCGACGGGGAGCTGCGGGAGCATCCGGGCGAGCAGCCCGGCCTCGCCGATCTGCGCGTGCCGCGCGTGGGGAGCCATGCTCCCAGTGTGCCGGATCGTCGGCACGTACCCTGGTGGGATGCGTGCTCCTCGACCTCTGACCGCCGCCGTGATCGGCGGGATCGCCCTGGGCCTCGCGGGCTGCGGGACGGTGAGGGTCCCCGCCGGCCCCGAGGCCGGGGATCCCACCTGCGCCGGCGTGGTGCTCGGCGCCCCGGACGAGCTGCTGGGGCTGCCGCGTGCGGAGACCTCGAGCCAGGGAACGATCGCCTGGGGCTCCGGGGAGGACACGATCGTGCTGCGCTGCGGGGTCACCCCGCCCGGGCCGACGACGGATCTGTGCACGCGCCTGGAGGACTCGAGCGGCGTGCAGGTCGACTGGATCGTGCGTGAGCAGGACGATCTGGTCTTCTACACGACCTACGGCCGCTCCCCCGCGATCGACGTCTCGGTGCCGCGGGCCGTGGCCCCGGACCAGCCCTCCGCCGCCGCCCTGGACCTGGGGCAGCTCGTCACGACGAACGTGGACGCCACCGATCACTGCGTGGGCGCGGAGGACGTCTCCTGACCCCTGCCCCCGCGGGCTCGGCCGTCCGCCGTGGTGTCAGCGGGAGCCGAGGGGGCGCGAGAGCGCCTGCTCGAGCAGGTCGGTGATCAGCGCCGTGTACTCCACGCCCATGTTCCTCCAGAGCACGGGGAACATCGAGTAGGGCGTGAACCCGGGCATCGTGTTGACCTCGTTGACGACGACCTCGCCGGCCTCCGTGACGAACACGTCCACGCGCGCGAGCCCCTCGAGGCCCAGGGCGGTGAACGCGCGGGCGGCGACCTCGCGCACCTCCTCGAGGGCGGCGTCCGGGAGCGCGGCGGGCACGTCGATCTCGACGGTGCCCTTGCCGAAGTACTTCGCCTCGTAGTCGTAGAAGGCGAGGTCCTCGCCGATCCGCACCTCACCGGGGACGGTCGTGCGCACCTCGCCGCCGTCCCGCGGGCCGAGCACCCCGCACTCGACCTCGCGGCCGGTGACGCCCTCCTCGACGAGGACCTTCGGATCCTCCGCGAAGGCGGTCTTCATCGCGTGCTCGAGCTCCTCGGGGCGGGTCACCTTGGACACGCCGAGGCTCGACCCGGCGCGGGCGGGCTTCACGAACCACGGCAGCGCGTGGTGCTTCTCGAGGTGGGCGAGGACGGCGTCCGCCTCCTGCGCCCAGTGGTCCTCGCGGACCACGATGCCGGGAGCGCAGGGCAGGCCCGCGGCACGCAGCGCCTGCTTCGTCGCGGCCTTGTCCATGCAGGAGGCGGAGGCGAGCACGCCGGAGCCGACGTAGGGCACGTCGAGGAGCTCGAGCATGCCCTGGAGCGTGCCGTCCTCGCCGTAGGGCCCGTGCAGCAGCGGGAGGACCACGTCGACGTCCGCGAGCGGCACCACGCGGCCGGATGCGTCGACCGTGCGCAGCGTGATCGGCTCGCCGGGGCGGTGACGGGTCGAGGGCAGGAGCACCTCGGGGCCGTCGTCGCCGACGGTCGGCGCCTGCCCGGAGACGAGGGTCCAGTCCGCGGGGTCGTCGGAGGCCTGCACCCAGCGGCCCTCGGGCGTGATGCCGACGGCGACGACGTCGAAGCGCTCGCGGTCGATCGCCCCGAGGATGCCGCCGGCGGTGACGCAGGAGATCCCGTGCTCGCCGCTGCGTCCGCCGAACAGGAGTGCCACTGTGGTTCTCATAGGGGGAACCCTAGTCACTCCGGGCGCACCGACCGTGACAGCAGGGCCGCTGTGACCTGGTCGATCCTCGCGCCGTCGTCGACGACGGCGACGACGGACCGGGTGATCGGCATGTCCACGCCCAGGCGCTCGGCGAGGGAGGCGACGGCGCGGGCGGTCGCGACGCCCTCCGCGGTCGAGCCCACGCGCTCGGCGGCGGCCTCGACGTCGAGCCCCTGGCCGAGGGCGAGGCCCAGTCGGTGGTTCCGTGAGAGCGGCGAGGAGCAGGTGGCGACGAGGTCGCCCATGCCCGCGAGACCGGCGAAGGTCTCGCGGTGCCCGCCGAGCGCGACGCCGAGCCGGGTGATCTCGGCGAGGCCGCGGGTGATGAGGGAGGCGGTCGTGTTGTGCCCGTGCCCGAGACCCGTCGCCGCTCCCACGGCGATCGCGATGACGTTCTTCACGGCCCCGGCGATCTCGACGCCCGTGACGTCGGTCGAGGTGTAGGCGCGCAGGTACGGGGCGGCGCAGGCCTCGGCGACGGCCGCGGCGCGCGCGGCGTCGGGGAAGGCGATGACGCTGCCGCAGGGGCGGCGCTGCAGGATCTCCGCGGAGAGGTTGGGGCCGGAGAGGACGCCCACGAGCGCCGGGTCCACGCGGCCCGCCTCCGCGATGATCTCGCTGACCCGTGCATCGGTCCCCCGCTCGATCCCCTTGACGAGGGAGAGCTGCGGGACCGCCGGCAGGGGCGAGGCGAAGGAGCCCAGGGTCGCGCGGAGCTGCTGGGCGGGGACGGCGACCGCGACCGCGTCGGCCCCCTCGAGCGCCTCCTCGGGACGGGAGGTGGCGGTGACCGCCGCGGGCAGCTCGTGCTCGCCGAGGTAGTCCGGGTTGCGGTGCTCCGCGGCGATCCGATCGGCGATCTCCTCGCGGCGGGCCCAGACGGTGACCTGGGCGCCGGAGTCCGCCAGGACCTGCGCGAAGGTCGTGCCCCAGGCGCCCGCTCCGAGCACCGCCCAGCGGGTCATCGGCCGGCCCCCATCGTGTGCGCGGTGCGGGCCTGCTCGAGCGCCTCGGTGCGCAGGCTCGCGGCGGCCGCCGCGTCCCGCAGCACGGCGCGGTCCTCGGCGTCGAGCCGGTGACCGGCCTCGGGGCGCACGGGGTCGCGACGCGGGTCGTGGAGCACGGCGGGCGGCTCCTCCCCGCGCGTCTCGCCGAGGAGCGCGGTGATCGCGGCCATGAGCTGCTCGGTGAGCCGCTGGGCGGCGGCGTGCTCGGTCTCCCCCGGGCCGCGGAGCGCCGGGATCGGGGCGCCGATCCGCATGGTCAGGGTGCGCCGGGGCACGGGGCGCGGCAGCGCGCGGCCCACGGGCCAGGCGCGTCGCGATCCCCAGGCGGCGACGGGGACCAGCGGGGCCCCGGTCGAGAGCGCGAGCCGGGCGGCGCCGGTGCGGGCCTGCATGGGCCATTCCTCCGGGTCCCGGGTGTAGGTCCCCTCGGGGAAGACCATCATGATCTCGCCGCGCTCGAGGGACTCACGGGCGCTCGCGAGGGCGTCGCGCCCGTCGCGGCTGCCGCGGTGCACGGGCACCTGGCCGCTCGCGCGCAGCAGCGCGCCCAGCACGGGCACGTCGAACAGCGATCCCTTGGCGAGGAAGCGCGGGGCGATGCCGGAGGCCTGCAGCAGGTGGCCGTAGGCGAGCGCGTCGAAGGGACCCATGTGGTTGCCCGCCAGGATCGCCCCGCCGCGCTCGGGCAGGTGCTCGCGGCCGATCCACACGGGCCGCGCGATCGCCGTGACGAGCGGCCGCAGCGGGATCTGCGCGAGGCGGATGACCGCCGGGGAGCGGCGCTCGGGCGGCCGCGCGGAGCCCAGGTCCCAGCTGCGACGCCGGCTGATCCGCGGGCGAGCAGTCCTCGCAGGACGTCCGACGGGCTCGCGTCGCGTCATCTCAGGAGTCGAGGGCGCGCCGGTCGCGGCCGCGGCCCAGGCTCCGCCGCGACGGGCCCGTCGCGAGCGCGCCGCGACGCCGCAGGGTGGCAGGCGCGCGGCGGGCGAGGGTGTTCACGGCCGCCGCGTGCATGAGCCGGCGCGGGGCGTACGCGAGGCGGCCGCGGATCGAGCGGTACTTCACGGCGGTCGTCACCTGCAGCAGCTGCCCGCCGGGCAGGAGCGCCACGCCGATCCGCACGCGGAGGTTCTCGTCGTCGTCCTTGATGAGCGCCTCGGAGCCCACGACCTCGTCGGCCACGTACTCCTTCTCGGGCGGCGGCACCATGTCCATGAGCCGCACGGCCTCGTCCCGCAGGGCGAGCAGGCCGCGGCGGGACAGCGGCGTGTTCTCGTGGGAGAAGATCGCCTCCGCCCACACCCGCGGATCCGTCTCGTCGACCCCGCGCGTGGGGACGATGACCACGTCGCAGTAGTCTGGGACGGGGATGTCCCGCAGGGCGAGCGAGCTCGCCGGCGAGGGGACCTGCTCCCCCGCCCGGGGGCCGACGGCGTCGCTCATCTGCTCAGTCCTCCCAGAAATCCGCGCCGAGCGCGGTCAGCTTGTCGCGGAACTGCTCGTATCCGCGGTCGATCAGGTCGATGCCGTGGATCGAGGAGACGCCGTCCGCACCGAGCGCGGCGACGAGGTAGGAGAAGCCGCCGCGGAGATCCGGGACGGTGATCTCGGCGCCGTGCAGGGGCTTGGGGCCCGAGATCACGGCCGAGTGGTTGTAGTTGCGGCGCCCGAACCGGCACGAGGAGCCGCCGAGGCACTCGCGGTACACCTGGATGTGGGCGCCCATGTCATTGAGCGCCGAGGTGAAGCCGAGCCGGTTCTCGTAGACGGTCTCGTGGACGATCGAGATGCCGTCGGCCTGGGTGAGGGCGACGACGAGCGGCTGCTGCCAGTCCGTCATGAGCCCCGGGTGGACGTCGGTCTCCACGGCGATCGCCCGCAGCGGGGTGCCCGGGTGGTAGAAGCGGATCCCCGCCTCGGTGATGTCCATCCCGCCGCCGATCTTCCGGAAGGTGTTCAGGAAGGTCGACATCGGCTTCTGCTGGGCGCCGCGCACGAGCACGCTGCCCTTGGTGGCGAGGGCGGCGCAGGCCCAGGAGCCGGCCTCGATGCGGTCCGGGAGGGCCACGTGCTCGTAGCCGCCCAGGCGGTCCACGCCCTCGATGATGATCGTGCGGTCCGTCTGCACGGTGATGAGCGCGCCCATCTTCTGCAGCACGGAGATGAGGTCCTCGATCTCCGGCTCGACGGCCGCGTTGGACAGCACGGTCACGCCCTGCGCGCGCACGGCGGTGAGCAGCACCTGCTCCGTCGCGCCGACGCTCGGGTACTCGAGCGCGATCGTCGTGCCCTGGAGGCCGGACGGCGCGGTGATGTAGATGCCCATCTCGCGCTTGTCCACGACCGCGCCGAAGCTGCGCAGCACGTCGAGGTGGTAGTTGATGGGGCGGTCGCCGATCCGGCAGCCGCCGAGGTCCGGGATGATCGCCTCGCCGAGGCGGTGCAGCAGCGGGCCGCAGAAGAGGATCGGGATGCGGGAGCTGCCCGCATGGGCGTCGATCTCCGTGGCGTGGGCGCGCTCGACGTTCGAGGGGTCCATCCGGATCACGCCGCCGACGACGTCCCGCTCGACCTTCACGCCGTGGATCGCGAGCAGGTCGGAGACGATCTGCACGTCACGGATGTCGGGGACGGAGTGGAGCACGCTGGGCTCCTCGCCCAGCAGCGCCGCGACCATGGCCTTCGAGACCAGGTTCTTCGCCCCGCGGACGGTGATCTCGCCGTCGAGGGGCCGTCCTCCGCGCACATGGAAAGTCGAGCTCATGGTGTCCTTGCTTCGCTGGACAGGCGCCCGGGCGCCTGGTGACTGACCGGCACACCCTACCGGAGGGGGGTGGGGGCTCCCCGCGACGCGGGTCACTCCCCACCCCCTCCGATGGTCGGGATCCCCTCAGGCGTCCTCGGCGATGCGGGCCGGGAGCGTCTTCGGCATCCAGGAGGGACGCGTCGCCTCGAAGGCGGTGATGTCCTCCTCGTGGCGCAGGGTGAGGCCGATGTCGTCGAGCCCCTCCATGATCCGCCAGCGGGTGTAGTCGTCGATCTCGAAGGGGAACACGGCGCCCGTGTCCCCGGCGTGGACCTGTCGCTCGACGAGGTCCACGGTCACCTCGGTGCCCGGGTTCTCCTCGAGGATCTTCCAGAGCTGCTCGATGTCGTCCTGCGTGAGCTGGGCGGCGACGAGGCCCTGCTTGCCCGCGTTGCCGCGGAAGATGTCCGCGAAGCGGCTCGAGAGCACGGCCTTGAAGCCGTAGTCCCGCAGCGCCCACACGGCGTGCTCGCGGGAGGAGCCGGTGCCGAAGTCGGAGCCGGCGACGAGCACGCTGCCACGCGAGTACGGCTCGCGGTTCAGCACGAAGTCGGGGTCGTTCGCGCGCCAGGCGTTGAACAGGCCGTCGTCGAAGCCGGTCTTGGTGACCCGCTTGAGGTAGACGGCGGGGATGATCTGGTCGGTGTCGACGTTGCTGCGGCGCAGCGGGACGCCGATGCCGGTGTGCGTGGTGAAGGCTTCCATGATGCTGCTCCTCAGGCGGTGGGCTGGAGGTCCGACGGGGAGGACAGGGTGCCGCGGATCGCGGTCGCCGCTGCCACCACCGGGGAGACCAGGTGGGTGCGACCGCCCTTGCCCTGGCGGCCCTCGAAGTTGCGGTTGGAGGTGGAGGCGGCGCGCTCGCCCGGCTTCAGCTGGTCCGGGTTCATGCCCAGGCACATCGAGCAGCCGGCCTGGCGCCACTCGGCGCCGAAGGCGAGGAAGATCTCGTGCAGGCCCTCCTGCTCGGCCTGGACCCGCACGCGGGCGGAGCCCGGGACGACCATGACCCGCACGTCGGGGTGCTTATCGCGGCCCTTGACGGTCTCGGCGAAGGCCCGGAGGTCCTCGATGCGGCCGTTGGTGCACGAGCCCATGAAGACCGTGTCGACCTTGATGTCCTTGAGCGGCGTGCCGGGGACGAGGTCCATGTAGGCCAGCGCATTCTCGGCGGCGGTGCGCGAGGTGTCGTCCGTGAAGTCCTCGGGGGCGGGGACGCTCGCGGAGAGCGGGAGGCCCTGGCCGGGGTTCGTGCCCCAGGTGACGAAGGGCTCGAGCTCGTCGGCGTCGATGTGCACCTCGGCGTCGAAGACGGCGTCGTCGTCGCTGCGCAGGGTGCGCCAGTAGGCGACGGCCTCGTCCCAGTCCGCGCCCTTCGGCGCGTGCGGTCGACCCTTCACGTACTCGAAGGTGGTCTCGTCGGGGGCGATCATGCCGGCGCGGGCGCCCGCCTCGATGGACATGTTGCAGACGGTCATGCGCCCCTCCATGGAGAGGGAGCGGATCGCCTCGCCGCGGTACTCGAGCACGTAGCCCGCGCCGCCGCCGGTGCCGATCTTCGCGATGACGGCGAGGATGACGTCCTTCGCGGTGACGCCCGGCTTGAGCGTGCCGTCCACGGTGATCGCCATGGTCTTGAAGGGCTTGAGCGACAGCGTCTGGGTGGCGAGCACGTGCTCGACCTCGGAGGTGCCGATGCCGAAGGCGAGCGCGCCGAAGGCACCGTGGGTCGAGGTGTGCGAGTCGCCGCAGACCACGGTGATGCCCGGCATGGTCAGTCCCAGCTGCGGTCCCACCACGTGGACGATGCCCTGGTCCTTGTCGCCGAGCGAGTGGATGCGCACGCCGAACTCCTCGGCGTTGCGGCGCAGGGTGTCGATCTGGGTGCGCGAGGTGAGGTCCGCGATCGGCTTGTCGATGTCGATCGTGGGGGTGTTGTGGTCCTCGGTGGCGAGCTGCTGGTCGACGCGGCGGGGCTGGCGCCCCTCCTGCCGGAGGCCGTCGAAGGCCTGGGGGCTGGTCACCTCGTGGAGGAGCTGGAGGTCGATGTAGAGCAGGTCCGGTTCGCCGTTCTCACCGCGGCGGACGACGTGGTCCTGCCAGACCTTCTCCGCGAGCGTGCTCGCCATGTCTTTCCCTCCTCGCGCCCGGGGTGCGGGCACTGAATCTCGGCGCCGCGAGGGTCCGCGACGGCCACGTCCGGGATCGGACGCAGGACAAGTCTTGGGCGGTGCCCGACACGTCGCACTTGCGTCTCACCAAATAAGACGGCAGTATCGGAGCATGGACAACACCCCGTCGGAGGAGAACGGCAGCGGCGTCGGCGTGCTCGACAAGGCCGCGATCGTGCTCGGAGCCCTCGAGGCCGGCCCCGCCACCCTCGCCCAGCTCGTCCAGTCCACCGGACTGGCCCGCCCCACCGCGCACCGCCTCGCCGTGGCGCTCGAGTACCACCACCTGGTCTCGCGAGACATGCAGGGCCGCTTCGTGCTCGGCCCGCGCCTGGGCGAGCTCGCGGCCGCCGCCGGCGAGGACCGCCTGCTCGCAGCCGCCGGCCCCGTGCTCGCCGCCCTCCGCGACCACACCGGGGAGTCCGCCCAGCTCTACCGCCGCCAGGGCGACCACCGCATCTGCGTCGCCGCGGCCGAGCGCCCGATCGGCCTGCGGGACTCCGTGCCGCTCGGCGCCGCGCTCACGATGAAGGCCGGCTCCGCGGCGCAGATCCTCCTGGCCTGGGAGGAGCCGGACCGTCTCCACCGCGGCCTGCTCGGCGCCCGCTTCACCGCGACCCAGCTCTCCGCCGTGCGCCGCCGCGGCTGGGCGCAGTCCATCGGGGAGCGCGAGCCCGGCGTGGGCTCCGTCTCCGCGCCGGTGCGCGGCCCCAACGGGCGCGTCGTCGCGGCGCTCAGCATCTCCGGCCCGATCGAGCGCATCACCCGCCAGCCCGGCCGCCTCCACGCGGCCTCCGTGATGAGCTCCGCGAACCACCTCACCGAGACGCTCCGCCGCGCCGGCGCCTGACCCCACCGAGAGCACCGCGCCGCCAGTCGTCCTCCCCCGCACAGGAGCCCCCGTCGCCGCCATCAGGCGAGGACGGGGGCTCCGTCGTCAGGCGGGGGCGGGGGCCACGCCGTCAGGAGCGTTCGATCCAGACGGGCGTGTTCGCGTAGCGCAGCACGGTCACCAGCTGCCGCGGCGCATGGACGCGGGACGCATCCTTGGCGGATCGCTCCCCCGCGACGACCATGAGGCTCGCCCCCTCGCTCGCGTGCACGAGCTCGCGGGCCGTCTCCGCGGAGGCGATGACCACGTCCCGCACGTAGACCTGCGGATGGGTGCGACCGAGCCGGTCCCGCACCGCGCCGAGCACGTGCTGCGCCTCGTCAGGGGAGGTCATCGCCCGCACGATGAGGACCAGGTCGCGGCCCCAGGCCGCGGCGAGATCCGCGGCGCGCTGCTCGTTCGCATGATCCTCGCCGTGGTCCACGAGCCCGATCGGTCCGTCACCGTCGATGTCGCCGCGCACCACGACGACCGGGCAGCGGGACTTCGCCGCGAGCGCGAGGGACTTCGAGCCGACCACGAGCGTGAGCAGCCGGCCCAGGCCGCGCCCGCCGACGACCATGAGATCGGACTCGCCGCTCGCCCCGACGAGCACGGGCACGGCGTTGCCGTCGACGATCTGCGAGGTGATCGGGACGTCCGGGGCGATCTCACGCGCGATCCTCACGGCTTCGACGATGAGGGCGTTCGCGGCGGAGCGGATGCCGGAGCCGGAGAGACCCGGCACGGGGTCGGTGTTGACGTCCAGCTCGGTCCACACGAAGGCGTGGAGGAGATGGAGGGTGCCGCCCGTGTGCTGCGCGTGCCGGGCGGCCCAGCGGACGGCGTCGTCCGCCTCGGGGGCGTCGAAGACGCCGACGGTGATCCTCGGAGCTGTGGCCTGCATCATATCCCGACGATACGCCGGGTTCGACGCCCTGGCCAGGGCCACTGCCCCAGGAACGGAAGAAGCCGGTGTCCGCAGACACCGGCTCAGCCGTACCCCGTACCGGATTTGAACCGGTGTTACCGCCGTGAGAGGGCGACGTCCTGGGCCGCTAGACGAACGGGGCGTTCGGGAACCCGAGGGCTCCTCACGGATCGCGAACGATCCGTGTCGTACCCCGTACCGGATTTGAACCGGTGTTACCGCCGTGAGAGGGCGACGTCCTAGGCCGCTAGACGAACGGGGCGCGGGCCAAGCAGCCGAAGCTGCGAAGCGCTGGGGTACCAGGACTCGAACCTAGAATGACGGTACCAGAAACCGTTGTGTTGCCGATTACACCATACCCCATGGTGAGAGCACGTTTCCGAAGCTTCCCGTGCCGTCCGAGCCTCTGGTGTGACTCGTCCGATCCGGTCTGCCGCGGGGGCCGTACCGAGAGACAACATTAGCGGGTCCGCGCCGGATGGACAAAGCGAGAGGGCCGTTTCCGGCTGTGAGCCTCGGCACCCCGACTGGTCACGCGCCGTTCACCCGCCTGCGGATGAACGGCGCGCGGCCCGCCAGGGCATGCCCGGAGCCTGCTCGGAGCCTGCTCAGGACTCCGCGGCGGCCGCGAGGCGGTCGCGGAGCGCGCGCAGCCGCGCGAGGCTCGAGGGGCGACCCAGGAGCTCCATGGACTCGAACAGCGGCGGGGAGATGCGGCGGCCCGAGATCGCGCTGCGCAGCGGCCCGAAGGCGAGGCGCGGCTTGATCCCCATGTCCTCGACGATCGCGGCGCGCAGCACCTCCTCGAGGGTCGCGGCGGCGAAGGAGTCCGCCGGCACCGTCTCGACCTCGGTGATCGCGCGGTCGAGCACGGCGACCGGGTCGTCGCCGAGCTTCTTCAGGGCGTCGTCCTGGACGACCAGGTCGGCATCGGCCACGAAGAGGAAGCGCAGCATGTCCGGCGCCTCCCCCAGCAGGTTCATGCGCGGCTGGACGAGCGGCGTCGCCGCCACGAGCAGCGCGTGCTGCTCCGGGGTGACCGGGTCGGAGACGACCCCCGCGGACTGCAGGTAGGGCACCATGCGTTCGGTGAACTCGGCCTCGGGCAGCAGGCGCATGTGGTCCGCGTTGATCGCCGTGGCCTTCTTGAAGTCCACGCGGGCGGGGTTGGGGTTGACGTCGGACGCGTCGAAGCGCTCGACCATCTCCTCGCGGGAGAAGACGTCCTGGTCCGCGCTGTAGCCCCAGCCCAGCAGGGCGAGGTAGTTGACCATGCCCTCGGGCAGGAATCCCTGCTCGCGGTAGAGGAAGAGGTTGGACTCGGGGTCGCGCTTGGAGAGCTTCTTGCTGCCCTCGCCGAGCACGTACGGGAGGTGCCCGAACCGCGGGATCACGTCGGTCACGCCCACGGAGATGAGCGCCCGGTACAGGGCGATCTGCCGCGGGGTCGAGGAGAGCAGGTCCTCGCCGCGCAGCACGTGGGTGATGCCCATGAGGGCGTCGTCGACCGGGTTCACGAGCGTGTAGAGCGGCTGGCCGTTCGCACGGACCACGACGAAGTCCGGGGTGGCCCCGGCCTTGAAGGTGATCTCGCCGCGCACCATGTCCTCGAAGGTGATGTCCTCGTCGGGCATGCGCAGGCGCCACACGGGCTCGCGGCCCTCGGCGCGGAAGGCGGCCTTCTGCTCCTCGGTGAGGTCGCGGTCGGAGCCGTCGTAGCCGAGCTGCGGGTCGCGGCCCGCGGCGCGATGGCGCTCGGCGATCTCCTCCGCGGTGGAGTAGGACTCGTAGATGTGGCCGCCCTCGCGGAGCTTCGCGATGACGTCCTGGTAGATGTCGCCGCGCTGGGACTGGCGGTAGGGACCGTGCGGACCGCCCACCTCGACGCCCTCGTCCCAATCGATGCCGAGCCAGCGCATGGCGTCGAGCAGCTGATGGTAGGACTCCTCGCTGTCGCGCGCGGCGTCGGTGTCCTCGATGCGGAAGATCAGCTTGCCGCCGTGGTGGCGGGCGTGGGCCCAGTTGAACAGGGCCGTGCGGACCATGCCCATGTGCGGTGTGCCGGTGGGGCTGGGGCAGAAGCGCACGCGGATGTCCGCGCCGGTGGCCTCGGTGACGGGGGCGGGCGCGGGGGCGGTGGGGGTCACAGGGAGGTCCTCCTGAGGACGGGGTTGGTCAGGGTGCCGATGCCCTGGATGGTCACGTCGATGCTCGAGCCGGCCTCGACGGAGCGGACGCCGGCCGGGGTGCCGGTGAGGACGACGTCGCCGGGGAGCAGCGTGACGACGCGGGAGATCTCCGAGATGAGCTCGGGAACGGAGCGGAGCATGTCCGCGGTGGTGCCGTCCTGGGCGGTCTCGCCGTCCACGCTCGAGGAGATCGCGAGGGCGGCGGGGTCGAGGTCGGTCTCGATCCACGGTCCGATCGGGCACGAGGTGTCCCAGGCCTTGGCCCGGAACCACTGGTTCTCCCCGCGCTGGGTGTCCCGCGCGGTGAGGTCGTTCGCGCAGGTGTAGCCGAGGACCACGTCCTCCACCTGCTCGGGCTCGAGATCCTTGGCCATCCGTTGGATGACCACGGCGAGCTCCGCCTCGAGGCTCACCTCCTCGCTGTAGGCGGGCAGCACGATCGGGTCGCCGGGGCCGACGACGGCGGTGTTGGGCTTGAGGAAGTACAGGGCCTGGTCGGGCACCTCGTTGCCGAGCTCGGCGGCGTGCGCGGCGTAGTTGCGGCCGACGCACACCACCTTCGAGCGCGGGATGACGGGTGCCAGCAGGCGGACGTCCTCGAGGGGATGGATCTTCCCGGTGGGGCGGATCTCGGTGTACAGGGGATCGCCGGTGATGCCGTAGACCATGTCGCGGCCGTCCTTCTCCTGGACGATGCCGTACATCGGGTCCTCACCGGTGGTGAATCGGGCGATGCGCATGGGCGCCAGTCTAGGTCGTCGCGTGCGGGGCCCCGGTTGGTGAGGGCCGTCGCCCTGGACACCTCGTCCCACACCCCATAGTATTTCAACATTCAACGAGATTGTGCGAGGAGACGCCATGACCACCGCATCCACCCCTCCGGCCCCCGCGGCTCCTTCTGCTTCTGCCGTGACCTTCGGCCTGGACACCTTCGGGGACGTGACCGTCGACGCCGATCGCCGCAGCGTCGGCCACGCCCGGACGCTCCGGGACGTGGTCGCCCAGGCCGAGCTCGCCGACCGCGTGGGCATCGACCACTTCTCCGTCGGCGAGCACCACCGCCCCGACTTCGCCGTCAGCGCGCCCGACATCGTGCTCGCCGCGATCGCGAGCCGGACCGAGCGGATCACGCTGGGCACCGCCGTGATCGTCCTCAGCTCCGACGACCCGATCCGGCTCTACGAACGCTTCTCGACCCTCGACGCCCTCTCCGGCGGCCGCGCCGAGCTCACCGTGGGCCGCGGCTCCTTCACCGAGTCCTTCCCGCTGTTCGGACACTCCCTCCAGAACTACGAGACGCTCTTCGAGGAGAAGCTCGACCTGCTCGCCACCGCCCTGCGCGAGCGCCCCGTGAGCTGGTCCGGGAGCATCCGGCCGCCGCTGAAGGACCAGGAGCTGTTCCCGCCGCTCGAGCGCGAGCTGCCCACCTGGGTCGCCGTCGGCGGCAGCCCGAACTCGGTGGTGCGCGCCGCCCGGCACGGCCTGCCGCTCATGCTCGCGATCATCGGCGGCTCGCACGAGCGCTTCGCCCCCTACGTGGACCTCTTCCGCGAGGCGACCTCGCAGCTGGGCACCGGCGCACTGCCCGTGGGCGTCCACTCCCCCGGGCACGTCGCCGCGACCGACGCGGAGGCCCGCGAGCAGCTGCTCGAGCACTGGATCGCCCAGCGCAACCAGATCGGCGCCGAGCGCGGCTGGGGTCCGACGGGCCCCGCGGAGTTCGACGCCGAGATGCAGCACGGCGCCCTCTACGCCGGCTCACCGGAGACCGTGGCGCGCAAGATCGCCCGCACCGTGCAGGACCTCGGCCTGGACCGCTTCGACCTCAAGTACGCGAACGGACCCGTCCCCCACGAGCAGCTCATGACCTCGATCGAGCTGTACGGCACGGAGGTCATCCCGCGGGTGCGGGAGCTGCTCGCGCAGGGAGCCTCCGACGCCGCGATGCCGCGCCGCTCCCCCGGTCGCTGACCTCCGCGGGATCGGCCCGCCCCGCCCGGCGTCGAGCATCCCTCCGGGGTGGGACCTATCCTGGCGTCCCTCCCGCGCCACGTCCGTAACGGCGAGCACCCCGCCTCGAAGGAGCGCCACGATGCCCGACCCTGCGCTGCACGTCGGGCCGCGGCTCGTCTATCGCGCGGGGCCCGGCATCCTCTACCGGGTCGCCGTGGGCATCCTGCTCGCGGGCCTCGCCGTCGCGTTCCTCGGCTGTGCATCGATGTCGCTCCTCAGGCCGGAGCGAGCTCGCGTGCTCCTGGCGACCCTCCTGGTCGCCGCGTTCCTCCTTCTCGGCACAGGCGTCGCGCTGCTCCTGCGCCCCGCGTTCATCGTCACCACCGGAGGCATCACGGTGCGCGGCTACGTGCGCACGCGGCGAATGGACTGGGCCTCGATCGCGCACGTGGAGGTGGACAGGTCCTTCTTCGACCGAGGAGCGACCGTGGTCGTGCTCCGGGACGGCCGACGCGTGCGGTGCGCGCTCACCGGCTCACGGTTCGCCCTGCACCGCGGGGAGAGCACGTTCGACCACGGCTCCGACCTCCTGCACCCCGCGCGTCCCACCCGCGCGGCGATCGACGCCCACCGGCGGTGGCTGCGGGACGGGCGCTGAGCGCGGTCGGTCACGCGCAGGAGCCGGGACCGGCGGGCCGCTGGCACACTGCTGGGATGACCGTCCCTCCCCCGCTCCGACGGATCCCCGCCGACGAGGCGCGCGAGCAGCGCCGCGCCCACGAGGAGCGGGCCGATGCGCTGACCGCGGGGCACCGCGAGCGCCGGCGCCGCGGGGAGAAGCATCCGGTCGAGGACTTCCTGTTCACCTACTACCCGTTCTCCGCCGCGCGCCTGCGCCGCTGGCACCCGGGGGCCGGCGTCGCGTACGACGCCGCCGCGGATCGCGACGAGCAGGGGGAGAGCGTGATCGCGGATCTCACTGGGGACGGCTCCCGCTCCTGGTACGTCGACGTGGCCGACGGCCCCACGACCTGGCGGCACGCGGACGTCGAGCGCTTCCGCACCGAGCGCGCGAGCGCCCTGGGTTTCATCCAGCGCCTGCTCTCCTCCTCGACGCTCACCGCGCGGCGCCCCGAGTTCGGGTGCTTCGGCCTGCACGAGTGGGCGATGGTCCACGGACTCCGTCCCGGGCAGCAGCGTCACGAGGACCTCCCGCTGCGGCTCGGCCACGAGGAGACCGACGCGGTCGTCGAGCGGGAGCAGCTCGTGTGCTCCCACCTCGACGCGTACCGCTTCTTCACCCCGAGCGCCGCTCCGCGCAACGCGATCACCCCGAGCCGCGAGCGGCAGGTGGAGCTCGACAACCCCGCCTGCCTGCACGTGGGGATGGACCTGTACAAGTGGGCGATGAAGCTGGGGCCGCTCGTGGACTCCGCGCTCGTGCTCGACTGCTTCGAGCACGCCCGCGCCACGCGGGTGCTGGACATGGAGGCGAGCCCGTACGACGTGCGCCCGCTGGGCTACGGGGTGGTCCCGATCGAGACGCCCGGCGGGAAGGCGGAGTACGTGCGCCGCCAGCGGGAGCTCGCCACCGGTGCGGACGCCCTGCGGGCGCGGCTGCTGGAGCAGCTCGCGCCGCTCACCGCCGACGCCTGAGACGCCGAGGGCCGGCATCCCCAGGGGATGCCGGCCCTCGACCACGAGGAGGGACGTGCTCAGAGCGCGCCGGCCTCCGCGTACGCGGACTGCGCGTCGGCGCCGAAGTACGGGCCGTACATGACGTTCTTCTGGGTGTTGTAGCCGAAGCTGTTCACCGAGTTCTGGGCCCCGTCGCCGAGGAACCAGGGGCCGCCGGAGGAGCCGCCGATCATGTCGCAGGAGATGCCCTGGGACTGGGTGTCGCCGATCGTGTCGTCGCTCGCGGTGCCGGAGCAGGACTCGAGGGACTCGCCGTCGAAGGGCGCGGCGGCCGGGTAGCCGTAGGACGTGTACGACGCGCCGCGGGCCTGGTTGAAGGCGATCGCGGTGGTGCCGACGGTGGACTCGAGGGTCGCGGTGCCGCTCTCCGGCTCGACCTTCGCGAAGGCGACGTCGTAGCTGATGTCCTCGTCGGAGACCCACTGGTCGGTCGAGACGAGGTCCGTCGCGGCCCAGGTGCCGTAGGGGGCGTCGCCGTGGTCGTAGCCGGGCACGAAGACCCAGTTGGTGGCCCAGGTGCCGGCGTCGTTCACGCAGTGCCCGGCGGTCGCCACGGTCGAGCCGTTGCCGGAGGCGACGGCGTTGCCGGAGCAGACGTAGTCCACGCCGCCCTGGGTGAAGAAGACCTTGCCCACGGTGTCCTTGGCCGCGGCGGCGGCCTGGGGCTTCTTGCCCTTCTCCGCGCTCCTGCCGGTGACGGTCTGGGGCTTGCCCTTCTCGACGGCGTCGGTGACCGGGGAGTCCTCGGGGGCGAGGTCCTCCGCGGGGACGGCGGACTCCATACGGGAGGCGGTCCAGTACTCGTGGGCGTCGGACTGCGCGCTCGAGGAGAGCGTGGTGCGCTCGCTGTCCGGGCCGTCGGCGGCGGCGATGCCGGCGCCGCCCACGGCGAGTCCGGCGACCAGGGCGGCGCCGCCCAGGAGTCGGGAGCAGCGGCGGAGGAGAGGGCGTTGCGTCACGGTGGTGCCTTTCGACAGGTTCCTGGGGAGGGATGACGACCTCGGGAGGCCGTGGCGGCAACCTACGTCACGTGACGGAGGTCACCTGCCCGTTCGTTCCGGCTCCTCCCGGTCCGCCCGGATCGCCTCCACCACCCGTCGACTACTCCTCGGTAGCCAAGCCTTCGCCCGAGCCCTCCGAGCGCCCGCCGCCATCACTGCAGGTCGCTCCGCACTCCGTCGCGCAGTCATCCGAGGGGCTCTCGACCCCCGAGCCATCTTGATCACGAACAGGTAACGATCGCCCGAACGGGGCGGGTCGCGCGGCGGCCCGTCGCTCCTCGTCCCAGTGCTCGACCGCGCCCTCCCCCGCTCTCTGCTCGTCGGTGAGCGAGGGGTCCTCGGATCGTCGTGCCGGCATCGTCGTCCTTCCGTCGCAGGAGGCACCGCAGTGCCCGGGCGCTCGAGGGTAGCCGCCCGGGCGCCCCGGCCCTGGCAGACTGGACCCATGCCTGCGCTGACCCCGTTCCTGCCCCCCGACCTCGACGGAGACGGTCAGGACGCGATCGTCGACGGCTTCATCTCCGCGCAGGAGTCGCAGGGCCGCACCCTCTACCCGCACCAGGAGGAGGCCCTGCTCGCGATCGCGGCCGGCGACCACGTCATCGCCGCGACCCCCACCGGCTCCGGCAAGACCACGATCGCCTACGCCGCGATCTTCGCCGCCCTCGCCCGCGGGGAGCGCGCCTACTACACGGCCCCCATCAAGGCCCTGGTCTCGGAGAAGTTCTTCGACCTCGTCGCCCAGTTCGGCGCCGAGCGCGTCGGCATGATGACGGGCGACTCGAGCGTCAACCACGACGCCGAGATCATCGTCTGCACGGCCGAGATCTTCGCCAACCACGCCCTGCGCGACGGCCCCTCCTCCGACGTGGGCCTCGCCGTCATGGACGAGTTCCACTACTACGGCGACCCCCAGCGCGGATGGGCCTGGCAGGTGCCTCTCGTCGAGCTCCCCCGCTGCCAGTTCGTGCTCATGAGCGCGACCCTCGGCGACGTGACCTTCTTCGAGGAGGATCTCCTGGAGCGCACCGGCCGCGAGGTCACCACGATCGCCGACGCGCCCCGACCCGTGCCCCTCGACTTCCGCTGGGCCCTCGAGCCGCTGCCGGACACGATCGCGACGATCCTGCAGGACCGCGACGCCCCCGTGTACATCGTCCACTTCACCCAGAAGGACGCGCTCGAGCAGGCGCAGGCGCTGCTGGGCCAGAAGATCCTCGCCCCCGAGGAGAAGCAGCAGGTCCGCGACATCATCGGCGACTTCCGCTTCGCCAAGGGCTTCGGGCAGGTGCTCTCCAAGCTCGTGCGCGAGGGCATCGGCGTCCACCACGCCGGCATGCTGCCGAAGTACCGCCGGCTCGTGGAGAAGCTCGCGCAGTCCGGGCTGCTGAAGATCATCTGCGGCACCGACACCCTCGGCGTCGGCATCAACGTCCCGATCCGCACCGTGCTCCTCACCGGCCTCGCGAAGTTCGACGGCAAGCGCATGCGGCTGCTGAACTCGCGCGAGTTCCACCAGATCGCCGGCCGTGCGGGCCGCGCCGGCTACGACACCGTGGGCCACGTGGTCGTCCAGGCGCCCACCTGGACGATCGAGTTCGAGCGCGAGCGGGCCAAGCAGCGCGCCCGGGAGGAGGCCGGGAAGGCCCCCAACAGCGCGAAGAAGCGCAAGAAGGAGCCCAAGCCCCGGATCCCCGAGGGCGCCGTCTCGTGGTCCGAGGAGAACCTCACCAAGCTCGTCGAGAACGCGCCGGAGCCCCTGCGCCCGCACCTGCGGATCACCCCGTCGATGGAGCTCGCGCTCATCGCCCGCCCCGGGAACGCCGTGAGCGCCGCCCGGCACCTCATCATGACCAGCCACCAGACGACGCGGCAGAAGCTCGCCCTGGTCAGGCAGGCCGCCGAGATCTTCCGCGGGCTCAAGGACGCCGAGATCGTCCAGCTGCTGCCGGAGGCGGACCACCTGGGACGGCGGCTCGCGCTCGTCGAGGACCTCCAGCTCGACTTCACGATGAACCAGCCGCTCGCGCCCTTCGCGATCGCGATGATCGACTCCCTCGACGAGGAGTCGCCGACCCTCGCCATGGACACCGTCACGATCATCGAGTCCGTCCTCGAGGACCCCCGGCAGATCCTGCTCGCCCAGCAGAGCGCCGCCAAGGGCGAGCTGCTCGCCGAGCTCAAGGCCGACGGCGTCGAGTACACCGAGCGGATGGCGCGGCTGGACGAGGTCACCTGGCCGAAGCCGATGGCGGAGGAGCTCGAGGCCGCCCTCGAGATCTACCGCCGCACCCGGCCCTGGGTGCGCGCCGAGGACCTCTCCCCCAAGTCCGTGGTGCGCGAGATCCACGAGACCGGGCAGACCTTCAGCGAGTTCGTCCAGCGCTACGGGCTGCAGCGCTCCGAGGGCATCGTGCTGCGCTACCTCTCCGACGCCTACCAGGCCATGCGCCGCACGATCCCCCAGGACCTGCGCACCGAGGAGCTCGAGGACACGATCGAGTGGCTCGGTGTGCTCGTGCGCGGCATCGACTCCTCGCTCCTGGACGAGTGGGAGGCGCTCACCCACCCCGAGGACGGACCCGGCGCCGAGGAGGAGGTGCGGCCCAGCTCGCCGCGCGGCCTCTCCGCCCAGACCAAGGTGCTGCGCACCATGGTGCGGGCCGCGATGTGGCAGCGGGTCGAGCACTTCGCCTTCGAGCGCGAGGAGCGCCTCGCCCAGCTCGACGGCGCCGCCGGCTGGGACCGCCGCGCCTGGGCGGACGCCATGGACGCCTACTACGACACCTACGACGAGGTCGGCATCGACGGCCCCGCCCGCTCACCCCAGCTGCTGCAGATCACCGAGGAGTCGAAGGTGTGGCGGATCCGCCAGGTCCTCGACGACCCCGACGGGAACCACGACTGGGCGATCGAGGCGGAGCTCGACCTCGAGGCGACCGACGAGGCCGGCGAGCCGGTGCTCACGATCACCCACGTGGGGGACATGGCCTCCCGCTGAGTCACCGGCGGCTCATGCGCACGGTGAGGACCATCGCCCCGACCGCCGCGAGGAGCAGCAGCGCGAGCGCCGGGGCGTAGCTGCCGAGGCTCTGCATCGTCGCGGCCATGAGCAGCGGCGGGACGAACCCGCCGAGCCCGCCCGCGGCACCGACCACGCCCGTCACGGCGCCGATCTCGCCTGCCGGGGCGACCCGTGCGACGAGCGCGAACACCGCGCCGGCGCCGAGGCCCAGCGCCCCGGCGGCGAGCAGGAGCGCGAGCGTGCCCGTGGGGGCGAGCGGCGGGTGCAGCGCGAGGACGGCGGCCGCGACGGTCAGCGCCGCGTAGGAGACCAGGAGCGTGCGGGCGGCGGTGAAGCGGTCCGAGAGCACCCCGCCGAGCGGGCGCAGCAGCACCGCCATGACCACGAAGCCGGCCGTGCGCAGCGCCGACTCCCCCGGCTCGAGGCCGTACCAGCGCACGAGCAGCGTGGGCAGGAAGACCGAGAACGCGACGTACCCGCCGAAGGACAGCGCGTACAGCGCGCTCGCCTGCCAGGTCACGGCCAGCCGGAGGGCCGCGGCCGTCGCCCGCGCGGGACTGCCGACGGCCGGGCGCCAGGTCGGGGCGGTGCGCATCGAGGTCGCCGCGACCGCGGCGAAGGCGACGAGCGCGGCGGCGGCCACGAGGAAGGGCGCCGTCTCTCCCCCGGCCCGCACGAGCGGCACGGTGGTGAAGGCGGCGATCGCCGTGCCGCCCATGCTCGCCCCGTAGAGCCCCGTCGCCATCCCGCGCCGCGAGGGCGGGAACCACGAGTTCACGTACGGGATGCCGATCGCGAAGGCCGTGCCGGCGATGCCGAGCAGCAGCCCGCCGAGGAGGAGCCCGGCGAGCGAGTCCTGGCCGACGAGGCCGAGCAGCAGCACCGGCACGACGGCGGCGAGCGAGACGGCCGTGAACATGACCCGGCCGCCGAGCCGGTCCGTGAGGGCGCCGATCGGGACCCTCCCGAGCGCGCCGACCAGCACCGGCACGGCCACCACGAGGGAGGCGTCGGTGATCGTGCCGCGCTCCACGAGCACCGGCCCGAGCGGGCTCAGCAGCGCCCAGGCCCAGGAGCTCACGCCGAAGCCGAGGGTGGCGAGCACGAGGGCGCGCACCGCGCCGGCGGGCAGGGCGACGGCGGTGTCGGCGATGGGGGCGGCGCCGACCGATGGGGTGAGGCCGCCGGGCGAGGCCGGGTCGATCGGCGGGGCCGGATCGACCGGAGAGACGAGATCGGTGGAGGGGCCGGGATCGGCAGGCGGGGCGGGCAGGGCCGGCGGGGCCAGCGGCGACGAGGTCACAGGGACTCAGCTCTCACGGGACGACGGGTGAGCCCTCAGCCTGAAAGCGCCCGCTCCCCGGGACCAGCACCCCGGTCACCGGCAAGACCGTCGATCACGGTTCGGTCACGGAGCCCTCGAGGGCTCCGTGATCACGCCGCGCGGGGTCAGGCTGGCGCGTCGAGGTCCAGGTCCACCATGAGCTCGGCGGCGATCGCCTCGAGCGCCTCGCGCACCTCCGACTCGTCGGCCCCCTCGGGGAGGCGCACCACGGCCTCCGCCTCGAAGAGCATGCCTCCGCCCTCGGGCGCCTCGCGCGTGAGCGAGCGGAGGGAGTCGATGGTCGCGCCCTGGGAATGCAGCGCCTCGGTCACCTCACGCACCATGCCCGTGCGGTCCTGGCCCAGCAGGGACAGCACGAGACCCGTGCCCGCGGGAGCACCGTCGGCGGCATCCTCCGGGTGCGCGGGCGCGGCCTCGACCTGGAGTCCCACACCCGCCGCGAGGCCGGGTAGGGCGTCGAGGAATCCGGCCGCCCGTTCCTCGGGGAGGTCCACGCGGACGATGCCCGCGAACTTGCCGGCCAGGAGGGCGAGCTGGCTGTCCACCCAGCTCCCGCCGTGGTCGTCCACGGCCGCGGCGAGGGTGGACACGAGGCCGGGGCGATCATCGCCGATCGCGGTCAGCACATAGGTCAGCATGCGCCCCAGGGTAGCGCCCGGCACGCCCCGGGGCGCAGGGTTCCGGAGCTGTCAAGGCAGGACGCGCGACCGGGGAGACCACGCAGCGGCCGAGCTCAGATGCCGAGCTTGTGGAACGCGTAGGTGTACGCGTCCACGATCGCCTCCCAGGCGGCGTCGATGATGTTCGTGCCCACGCCCACCGTGTGGAACTCGAGGCCCGCGCCGCCCGTGCGCACGAGCACCCGGGTCGTCGCGTCGGTGCCGTGGTGGGAGTCGAGGATGCGCACCTTGAAGTCCTGCAGCTCGAGCTCGTCGATCTGGGGGTAGGTCTCCAGGAGGCCTCGCCGCAGCGCCGTGTCCAGCGCGTTGACCGGTCCGTTGCCCTCGGCGATGGTGACCGAGCGCGAGCTCGGGTCGTCCGCCCGGGCGAGCAGACGCACCGTCGCCTCGGTCTCGAGGGAGCCGTCGCGCAGCAGGTGCGAGGTCGCCCGCCAGGACTCGACCGAGAAGAACCGCGGCACGCGCCCCATCTCGTCGAGCAGGAGCAGCTCGAAGGAGGCGTCGGCCGCCTCGTAGGAGTACCCGGCTGCCTCGCGCTGCTTGACCGTGGTCGCGAGCCGCGCGAGCAGGTTCTTCTCCCCCGTGAGGTCGAAGCCCAGCTCGCGCCCCTTGAGCTCGATCGAGGCGCGACCGGCCATGTCGGAGATGATCATGCGCATGTCGTTGCCGACCTCGCGCGGATCGATGTGCTGGTACAGGTCCGGGTCCACCCGGATCGCGCTCGCGTGCAGGCCCGCCTTGTGGGCGAAGGCGCTCTGCCCCACGTAGGGGCTGCGCGGGGAGACCGGCATGTTGACGATCTCGCCGATCGCGTGGGCGATGCGGGTGGAGTCCTCGAGGGCGGCCTCCGGCACGAGCTCGAGGCCCATCTTCAGCTGGAGGTCAGCGAGCATCGTGACGAGGTCGGCGTTGCCGGTGCGCTCCCCGTAGCCGTTGACGCAGCCCTGCACGTGGTCGATGCCGGCGCGCACCGCCGTGAGGGCGTTGGCGACCGCGCAGCCGGAGTCGTTGTGCGTGTGCACGCCGAGCCGCACCGGCGCATCGCTGACGGCGCTCCCCGCGTCCAGGCGCGACCGGAGGTCCTCGACGATCTCGGTGACCTGGTGCGGGATCATCCCGCCGTTCGTGTCGCACAGCACCACGGCGCGGGCCCCGGCGGCGTGGGCCGCCGCGACCACGGAGGTCGTGTAGGCGGGGTCGTGGAGGAAGCCGTCGAAGAAGTGCTCCGCGTCCACGAACACCTCGCGTCCGAGCCCCACGAGGTGCTCGACCGTGTCCCGGACCATCGCGAGGTTCTCCTCGGCGGTGGTGCGCAGCGCGCCCGTCACATGGCGCAGGTCCGACTTCGCGACGAGGGTGATCGTCGGCGCGCCGGAGTCCACGAGCGCCTGCACCTGCGGGTCCTCGGCGACCGCCACGCCGGCCTTGCGGGTCGCCCCGAAGGCCGCCAGGCGCGCGTGCCGCAGCTCGAGCTCGCCGGCGGCGCGGGTGAAGAACTCGGTGTCCCGCGGGACCGCGCCGGGCCAGCCGCCCTCGATGTAGGTCACGCCGAGCTCGTCGAGCAGGCGCGCCACGGCGAGCTTGTCCGCGACGGAGAGCGTGAGGCCCTCCTGCTGGGAGCCGTCGCGCAGCGTCGTGTCGTAGAGGTGGAAGCCCGGGATCGCGGTGGACGCGGAGCTCTCGCGGAGTGCGGGGGTCGTCGTCATCGGGGCCTCAGACCAGGCGGGTGAGCCAGCCGTGGCGGTCCGGGACCCGGCCGTACTGGATCCCGGTGAGCTCCTCGCGCAGGGACAGCGTGGTCGCGCCGGACCCGCCGTCGGCCACGGTCCACGAGCCGCCGTGGGCGCGCAGCTCCCCGATCGGCGTGATCACCGCGGCGGTGCCCGCCGCGAACATCTCGGTGATCTCGCCGGCGGCGATCTGCGCGGTGAGCTCGGCGAAGTCCAGCCGCTGCTCGACGGGCTCGAGGCCGCGGTCCTCCGCGAGGCGCAGGATCGAGTTGCGCGTGACGCCCTCGAGGATCGACCCGGTGAGCGAGGGGGTGAGGATCCGGCCGTCCTTCGTGATCGCGAAGACGTTCATGCCGGAGAGCTCGTCGACGAAGGTGTGCGACTCGGAGTCCAGGAACATGACCTCGTCCGCGCCCTGGGCGGCGGCCTGCTTCTTCGCGAGCAGCGAGGAGGCGTAGTTGCCCCCGCACTTCGCGTCGCCGGTGCCGCCGGCGCCCGCCCGCGCGTACTCGTCCGTCACCCACACCACGAGCGGCTGCACGCCGCGCGGGAAGTAGGCGCCGGCCGGGGAGGCGATGAGGTAGTAGTCCGCGATCGCGGAGGAGTTCACGCCGAGGAACTCCTCGTTGGCGAACATGAAGGGGCGCAGGTACAGGGAGGTCTCCCCCTCCGGCTGCGGGACCCACGGCTCGTCGGCCGCGACGAGCGCGCGCAGCGACGCCACGAAGTCCTCCACCGGCAGGTGCGGCAGCGCGAGGCGGTCCGCGGAGTGCTGGAAGCGCTCGGCGTTGCGCTCCGGGCGGAAGGTCCAGATGGATCCGTCCGCGTGGCGGAAGGCCTTGAGCCCCTCGAAGATCTCCTGGCCGTAGTGGAGCACGGCGGAGGCCGGGGAGATCTCGAAGGGGCCGTAGGGGAGGATCTCGGCCTCGCCCCAGCCGCCCTCGGCGGTCCAGCGGGCACGGGCCATGAAGTCCGTGAAGTGCCGGCCGAAACCGGGGGCGGCGAGGATGCGGGCGCGCTCGTCGTCGCCCACGCGACGGGTGGTGGTGGTCGAGGTGAAGGTGAGCGCGCTCATCGGAGGCTCCTGGGGCGGGACGGGACGGGACGGAAGGGTGGGGGTCAGTGATCGGTCACGGCGGCGACGAGGGCGTCGCCGATCGCGACGGTGCCGCGGGCACCCAGGGAGGCGCGCTCGGCGAGATCGGCCTCGACGGCGTCGCGGACCTTCTGGGCGGGACCCGCGTGGCCGAGGTGGTCCAGCAGCAGGGCCACCGAGAGCACCGTCGCGGTCGGGTCGGCGAGGTCCTTCCCGGCGATGTCCGGCGCGGAGCCGTGCACCGGCTCGAACATCGAGGGGAAGGCGCCCGTGGGGTTGATGTTGCCGCTCGCGGCGAGGCCGATGCCGCCGCCGATCGCGCCCGCGAGGTCCGTGACGATGTCGCCGAAGAGGTTGTCGGTGACGATGACGTCGAAGCGGGCGGGGTCCTGGACCAGGTAGATCATCATGGCGTCGACGTGCGCGTAGTCCACGCTCACGCCCGGGAACTCCGCGCCCACCTCGTCGACGACCCGGCGCCACAGGTGCCCGGCGTGGACGAGCACGTTGTGCTTGTGCACGAGGGTGAGCTTCCCGCGGCGCGCGGCGGCCTGCTCGAAGGCGTAGCGG
The DNA here is from genome assembly GCF_054777615.1 of Brachybacterium horti. Classification (NCBI taxonomy): domain Bacteria; kingdom Bacillati; phylum Actinomycetota; class Actinomycetes; order Micrococcales; family Dermabacteraceae; genus Brachybacterium; species Brachybacterium horti. Next base: position 331,005 of record NZ_BAAHAM010000002.1, on the reverse strand, counting down.
ACCACGCGCTCGACGCCGACGGCCGTGTTGAGGGACACCTCGGTCGCGACCTCGAGCGGGGTGCCCGTGCGCATCGATCCGCCGTTGCCCACGTACGGGCCCTCGGTGCCCTCGCGGACCACGAGGAAGTCAACCTCCCCCGGCTCCGCGAGCGGCGTCGAGACGCCGGGCACGAGCCGGGTGGGGCGCAGGTTCACGAAGTGGTCGAAGCCGAAGCGGAGCTTGAGCAGCAGCCCGCGCTCGAGCACGCCCGAGGGGACCTCCGGGTCGCCCACGGCGCCCAGCAGGATCGCGTCGTGCTCGGCGAGGCGGCTCATGTCCTCGTCCGTCAGGGTCTCCCCGGTGCGGTGCCAGCGGCCCGCGCCCAGGTCGAAGGGCGTCGTCTCGACGGCGACGCCTGCCGGCTCGAGGGCCGCGCGGAGCACGCGCAGGCCCTGGGGCACGACCTCCTGGCCGATGCCGTCGCCCTCGATGACGGCGAGGCGGAGGGTCGAGTCGTTCATCTGCTGCTCCTGGAGAGGTGTCGGTCGGAGTGGTGGGCGGGGATCAGTAGACGAGATCGGCGGCGTGCACGGAGTGCGCACCGATCTCGCGACCGATCTCCTCGACGAGCTCGCGCGGGGCGGCCTCGTCGAGGTCGAGGACGACGAGCGCCTCGGAGCCCTGGGTGGTGCCGGCGCGGGAGACCTGCATGCCGGCGATGTTCACGCCCGCGGCGCCGAGCCGCGCGCCGTACTGGCCGATCATGCCGGGACCGTCGACGTAGCGGATCACCATAAGGTGGTCGGAGAGCGGCACCTCGAGCTCGTGGCCGCCGATCTCGACGAGCTTGTGCTCCTGGCGGGCCCCGCTGAGGGTGCCGGCGACGGAGACGACGGTGCCGCCGCGGAGGGTGCCGCGCAGCGCGACGACGTTGCGGAAGCGCTCGCTCTCCTCCTCCGTCTCGAGCCTCACGGAGATGCCGCGCTCCTCGGCCATGACGGGGGCGTTGACGTAGGAGACCTGCTCGGTGACCGTCCCGCGGAACATGCCGCGCAGCGCGGAGAGCTTGAGGGCGGTGACGTCGTGGGTCGCGATCTCGCCGCGCACGACGATCTCGAGCACCTCGGGGGCCTCGGCGGCCAGGGCGGTGAACAGCTGGCCCAGGCGGTCGGCGAGGGCGACGCCGGGGCGCACGAGGTCGTCGAGCGCGCCGCCCGCGACGTTGACCGCGTCCGGCACGAGCTCGCCGGCGAGGGCGAGGCGCACGGAGCGCGCGACGGCGACGCCGGCCTTCTCCTGGGCCTCCGCGGTGGAGGCGCCCAGGTGGGGCGTGAGGGTGATGTTCTCGAGCTCGAGGAGCTTCGCGGCGGTCTCGCTCTTCGCGGGCGGCTCGGAGCTGTAGACGTCCAGCGCGGCGCCGGCGATCTGACCGGTGGTCAGCGCGGTGTAGAGCGCCTCCTCGTCGATGAGCCCACCGCGGGCGGCGTTGACGACGTGGAGGTTCGGCTTCGCGATCGCGAACTGCTCCGCACCCAGGAGTCCGGTGGTCTCCGGGGTCTTGGGCATGTGGACGGTGATGACGTCGCTCTCGCGCATGATCTCGTCGAGCTCGACGACGCGCGCGCCGAGCTCGGCCGCGCGGGCGTGGCTCACGTACGGGTCGTAGGCGAGCAGGGTGACGCCGAAGGGGGCGAGGCGCTCGGCGACCAGCTGGCCGATCCGGCCGAAGCCGACGACGCCGACGGTCTTGCCCAGCAGCTCGACGCCGGTGAGCTGCTTGCGCTCCCACTTCCCGGCCTTGACGGAGGCGTCGGCCCGCGCGAGGTTGCGCAGCGAGGCGAGGATGAGGGCCACCGCGAGCTCCGCGGCGGAGGTGATGTTCGAGGTCGGCGCGTTGATGACCATCGCGCCGGCGACGGTCGCGGCGGGGACGTCCACGTTGTCCAGGCCCACGCCCGCACGGGCGACGACCTTGAGGTTCGGCGCGGCCGCGAAGACCTCGGCGTCGACCTGGGTCGCGGAGCGCACCAGGAGGGCGTCGGCGTCGACGACGGCGGCGAGCAGGGCGGCGCGGTCGGCGCCGTCGACGTGGCGGACCTCCACGTCGGGACCGAGCACCTCGACGGTGGCGGGCGACAGCTCTTCGGCGATGAGGACGACGGGACTCGTCACGGAATCTCCTCCGGTACAGACGGCGATCGTCGCACTCATCCTCGGGGCGACGCGTATGAGCACAGCGTAATCCGCTGTCCGCCATGCGGTCGCCATGATCACGATCCGAGAAGGTGCTCCAGGGGCTCGTGGAGGACGCCGGACGAGGGACGGGGCGGGCACCCGATCCTGCGATCGGATGCCCGCCCCGCCGTGAGGGGACGCCCCGGGATCAGCGCGCGGCGCTGCCCTCGGTGTAGTCCGCGTCGACGCTCGTGGTGGACCACGAGAACATCTTGCGCAGGTCGCGGCCGACGGTCTCGATCGGGTGCGTCGCCTCCTTGGCGCGCAGCTCCTGGAACTCGGTCGCGCCGTTGTCCTGGTCGTCGATGAAGCGCTTCGCGAAGGCGCCGGACTGGATGTCGGCGAGGATCGCCTTCATGTTCGCCTTGGTCTCGTCGGTCACGACGCGCGGGCCGGAGACGTAGTCGCCGAACTCGGCGGTGTCGGAGATCGACCAGCGCTGCTTGGCGATGCCGCCCTCCCACATGAGGTCGACGATGAGCTTGAGCTCGTGGAGGACCTCGAAGTAGGCGATCTCGGGCTGGTAGCCGGCCTCGGAGAGGGTCTCGAAGCCCGCCTGCACGAGGTGGCTCATGCCGCCGCAGAGCACGGCCTGCTCGCCGAAGAGATCCGTCTCGGTCTCCTCGGTGAAGGTGGTCTTGATGACGCCGGCGCGGGTGCCGCCGATGCCCTTGGCGTAGGCGAGCGCGAGGTCCCAGGCGGAGCCGGTCGCGTCCTGCTCGACGGCGACGATGTCCGGGATGCCGCGGCCCGCGACGAACTCGCGGCGCACCGTGTGGCCGGGGGCCTTGGGGGCGATGAGCAGCACGTCGACGCCCGCGGGGACCTCGATGTAGCCGAAGCGGATGTTGAAGCCGTGCGCGAAGGCGAGCGCCTTGCCCTCGGTGAGGTGCGGCTGGATCGACTCGGCGAAGACCTTCCGCTGGTCCTGGTCCGGGGTGAGGATCATGATGAGATCCGCCCACTCGGCGACCTCGGCGACGGAGCCCGTCGTCAGGCCCTCCTCCTGCGCCTTCGCGGCCGACTTCGAGCCCTCGCGCAGGCCGACGCGGACCTCGACGCCGCTGTCGCGGAGGTTCAGCGCGTGGGCGTGGCCCTGCGAGCCGAAGCCGATGACGCCGACCTTCTTGCCCTGGATGATCGAGAGGTCTGCGTTGTCGTCGTAGAAGATCTCCGCCACGATGTGCTCCTTTGTGTGTGGTTGTGTCCGCGCCGGGGCGGGGTTCGCACCCTCGGCGCCGGCGACAGGTCGATCCTATCGCCGTCCGTCTTACGTTGTGAGAGGCCGTCTCAGCCCGTGACCCTCGCGGGTCAGCCGAGGAGACTGCGGTCGGTGATCGCGCGGCCGCCGCGGCCGATCGCGACCTCGCCGGACTTCACGATCTCGCGGATCCCGAAGGGCTCGAGCATCCCCAGCAGGGCGTCGAGCTTGTCCTGGGTGCCCGTGGCCTCGATGGTCACGGCGTCGGTGGCTGCGTCGACCACCTTCGCACGGAACATCTGGACCACCTCGAGGACCGAGGTGCGCGAGGCGTTGTCCGCGCCCACCTTGATGAGGATGAGCTCGCGCTGGATCGTCTGGCGAGGGTCGAGCTGGACGATCTTGAGCACGTTGACCAGCTTGTTGAGCTGCTTGGTGATCTGCTCGAGGGGGTGCTGGTCCACGTCGACGACCACGGTGATCCGGGAGATCTCCGGGTGCTCGGTGGGGCCCACCGCGAGCGAGGCGATGTTGTAGCCGCGGCGCGCGAACAGCGCGGAGACGCGGGTGAGCACGCCGGGCTTGTTCTCGACGAGGACGGACAGGGTCTGGGTGTTCGGTCGCATCACGGAATCGGTGGAGTTCATGCTCAGATGTCCCTCTCCCACTCGGGGCTCATGCCCTGGGCGATCTGGATCTCGTCGTTGGAGACGCCGGCGGGGACCATCGGCCACACCATCGCGTCGGCGCTCACGGTGAAGTCCACGACGACCGGGCGGTCGTTGATCGCCATCGCCGCCTCGATGGTCGCGTCGATGTCCTCGTCCCGCTCGCAGCGCAGCCCCGCCGCGCCGTACGCGTCGGCGAGCTTCACGAAGTCCGGGATGCGGCGCGAGCCGTGACCGGTGTTGAGCTCGGTGTTCGAGTAGCGCTGGTCGTAGAACAGGTTCTGCCACTGGCGCACCATGCCGAGGCTCGAGTTGTTGATGACCGCGACCTTGATCGGGATGTCGTTGATGACGCAGGTCGCGAGCTCCTGGTTCGTCATCTGGAAGCAGCCGTCGCCGTCGATCGCCCACACCGGGACGTCCGGGCGGCCCACCTTGGCGCCCATGGCCGCGGGGACCGAGTAGCCCATCGTGCCGAGGCCGCCGGAGTTGATCCAGCTGCGCGGGTTCTCGTAGGAGATGAACTGGCTCGACCACATCTGGTGCTGGCCGACGCCGGCGACGAACACCGAGTCCGGGCCGCTGATCGCGCCGATCCGGGAGATGACCTTCTGCGGCGCCGTGAAGCCGTCGGCCGTCTCGGTCCACCCCAGCGGGTAGGAGCTGCGCAGCGTGTCGAGCATCTGCCACCACGCGGCGTAGTCGCGCGGGTCCTGCTCCGCCGCATCGAGGCGGGAGCGCAGCTCAGCGGTGAGGGCCGTCGCGACCTCCCCGGCCTGCCCGACGATCGGGACGTCGGCGGTGCGGTTCTTGGAGATCTCCGCGGGGTCGATGTCCGCGTGGACGATCGCCGCGTCCGGGGCGAAGGAGTCCAGGCGCCCGGTCACGCGGTCGTCGAAGCGAGCGCCGATCGCGATGATGAGATCCGCCCGCTGGAGGGCCGAGACCGCCGCGACCGTGCCGTGCATGCCGGGCATGCCGAGCTGCTGGGGGTGGGAGTCCGGGAGCGCACCGCGGCCCATGAGGGTAGTGACGAAGGGCGCGCCGGAGAGGTCCACGAGCTCGCGCACCTCGGCCGAGGCGTTCCCGCGCAGCACGCCGCCACCCAGGAGGAAGACGGGCCGCTTCGCGGAGAGCAGCAGCGAGGCCGCCTCGCGGATCTGCTTGAGGTGGGGCCGGCCCTCGGGGTGGTAGCCGGGGAGGTCGAGGTCCTCGGGCCACACGAACGGGGCGGTCGCCTGCTGGGCGTCCTTCGTGACGTCCACGAGGACGACGCCGGGGCGGCCGGTCGAGGCGATGTGGAAGGCCTGCTTGATGGTGCGCGGGATGTCCGCGGCGTCCTTCACGAGGAAGTTGTGCTTGGTGACCGGCATCGTCATCCCGACGATGTCCGCCTCCTGGAAGGCGTCGGTGCCGATGAAGGAGGAGCCCACCTGGCCGGTGATCGCGACCATCGGGATCGAGTCCATCTGGGCGTCCGCGATCGCGGTGATGAGGTTCGTCGCGCCCGGGCCGGAGGTCGCGAGGCACACGCCGACCTTGCCGGTCGCGTGGGCGTAGCCGCTCGCCGCGTGGCCCGCGCCCTGCTCGTGGCGGACGAGCACGTGGCGGAGCTTCTTGGCGTCCAGGAGCGGATCGTAGGTGGGGAGGATCGCGCCGCCGGGCAGGCCGAAGACGACCTCGGCCCCGGCATGCTCGAGGGACTCGACCAGCGCCTGCGCGCCGGTCATCTGCTGCGGGGACATCGTTGCTCCTTCGGATCGCGGACGGGGGACCAGGGGCGGCCGTGCCATGTTCCCCTCCCCCTCTCGGGTCCGTGCCCGCGGATCACGCTGAACACGAAAAAGCCCCTCGGCCTGGGGCTCTGGAGGGGCGCGGAGGACGTCTCGTAGGGACGAACGGGCGTCAGCCGCGCTCGATGACTACGAGAAGGATCTTCTGCATGGGCACACCATAGCCCGCCCGGCCTCGCCCTCCGCCGCGTCCGTCCAGGATGCGGACCCGCACGGGACGGCGACCGGTCGACACCTCGGGGGCCGGCCATGCGGCGACACATTTCGACCCAAGCATTTGTTCGAGGCCGCATAACGCGTCACTATGGATCGCATGGACAGCCCTGACACCGACCTGCGCACCCCGGCCCCGAGCGCCGCCGGCGCCGCGCCCGCGCGTGTGCGCCCCTCCCGCTCCGGGAAGCCCCAGGGGCAGTGGAAGGTCGACGGCCCCACGCCCCTGAACTCCAACGAGGAGGTCAAGGCCGCCGGCAACGGGCTCGACGTGCGCCGGCGCATCGAGGAGACCTACGCCCGCGAGGGCTTCGACTCGATCGACGGCGACGACCTCCACGGCCGCTTCCGCTGGTGGGGCCTCTACACCCAGCGCAAGCCCGGGATCGACGGCGGCCGCACCGCCCAGCTCGAGCCGCACGAGCTCGAGGACCGCTACTTCATGCTGCGCGTGCGCAGCGACGGCGCCCTGCTGCCCCCGCGCGCTCTGCGCGTGCTCGGCTCGATCGCGACCGACTTCGCCCGCGGCACCGCGGACATCACCGACCGCCAGAACGTCCAGTACCACTGGATCGGCATCGAGGACGTCCCGGAGATCTGGCGGCGCCTGGACACCGTCGGCCTCGAGACGACGACCGCGTGCGGCGACACCCCGCGCGGTTTCCTCGGCAGCCCGGTCGCGGGCATCGCGGCGGACGAGATCATCGACCCCACCCCCGCGATCGCGGAGATCAAGCGCCGCTTCATCGGGGACCCCGAGCTCGCGAACCTCCCCCGCAAGTTCAAGACCGCGATCACCGGCCACCCGAGCCTCGACGTCGCGCACGAGATCAACGACGTCTCGCTCGTGGGCGTCGTGCACCCTGAGCTGGGCCCCGGCTACGACCTCTGGGTGGGCGGCGCGCTGTCCACGACGCCGCGCCTCGCGGAGCGCCTGGGCGCCTTCGTCACGGAGGAGCAGGCGGCGGACGTCTGGCACGGCGTCATCCGGATCTTCCGCGACTACGGCTTCCGGCGCCTGCGCAACAAGGCGCGCCTGAAGTTCCTCCTCGCCGACTGGGGCACCGAGCGCTTCCGCGAGGTGCTCGAGACCGAGTACCTCGGCTACGCCCTCGAGGACGGCCCCGCCCCGGCGCCCGCCACCGGACCCGGCGACCACGTCGGCGTGCACCCTCAGAAGGACGGCCGCTCCTACATCGGCGCCGCGCCGACCGTCGGCCGCATCGGCGGGGACCTGCTCACCCGCCTCGCGGACCTCGTCGAGGAGGTCGGCGCCGAGGGCGTGCGCCTGACCGCCTTCCAGAAGCTCGTCGTGCTCGGCGTCCCCGCGGAGCGCGTCGAGGACGCGGTCGCCGGCCTGGAGGGGCTCGGCCTGCGCACCCGCCCCGGCGCCCTCCGCCGCTCCTCCATGGCCTGCACCGGCCTCGAGTTCTGCAAGCTCGCGATCGTCGACACGAAGGACACGGCCGAGCGCACGATCGACGAGCTCGAGACGCGTCTCGCCGACGTCGAGGACCAGCTCGAGGCGCCGATCAGCATGCACGTGAACGGCTGCCCGAACTCGTGCGCCCGCATCCAGACCGCGGACATCGGCCTCAAGGGCCAGATCATCACGACCGACGCCGGCGAGCAGGTCCCCGGGTTCCAGGTCCATCTGGGAGGATCGCTGGGACGCCACGATCTCGAGGTGCCGCAGCTGGGACGCACGCTGCGACAGCACAAGGTCGCGGCGACCGAGCTGGGCGAGTACGTGGAGAGGGTCGTGCGCCGTTACGTCGCAGGTCGCGACAGCGGGGAGACCTTCGCCGCGTGGACGCACCGCGCCGAGGACGAGGAGCTGCGATGACCGAGAACCGACCTTCCGCCGCCGCCGGCACCACGGGCGAGTCCCCCGAGCAGCGCACCGCGCGGCTCCGCGCGATCGCCGAGGAGGCCTCCGCGCGCTTCGCCGAGCTGGAGAAGGAGCTCGGGCCCGAGGACCTCGCGAGCGCGGTCTCCGCGTGGGCCGCCGAGCAGTTCGGCCCCGCCCTCGCCGTCGCGTGCTCGATGGCCGACGCGGTCCTCCCCCAGGTCGTCGCCGCGCACCGTCCGGGCGTCGACGTGCTCTTCCTCGACACCGGCTATCACTTCCCCGAGACGCTCGCGACGCGCGACCGGGTCGAGCAGGAGCTCGACGTGACGATCGTGGACGTGCTCCCCGAGCACACCGTCGCCGAGCAGGACGCCGAGCACGGTCCCCGCCTGCACGACCGCGACCCGGGCGCCTGCTGCGGCATGCGCAAGGTCGCCCCGCTGAAGCGCGTGCTCGCCGGCTACGACGCCTGGGCGACCGGCGTGCGCCGCGAGGAGGGCCCCACCCGCGCCGCGACCCCGGTCGTCACCTGGGACGAGGGCTTCGGGCTGGTGAAGATCAACCCCCTCGTGACCTGGAGCTACGACCGTCTCATGGCGTACTCCGCCGAGCACGGCCTGCCCGAGAACCCGCTGCTGCACCAGGGCTACCCGAGCATCGGCTGCCTGCCCTGCACGCGCGCCGTCGCCCCCGGCGAGGACCCCCGTGCGGGCCGCTGGGCCGGCACGGAGAAGACCGAGTGCGGGCTGCACCCGTCCGAGGGAGGCACCGGCACCGAGCAGGACGCCCAGGGCGCCCCGATCGCGGCCGTGCCCCTGCAGCTGATCACCGTGAACACCGCCGAGGAGGACCGATGACCACCGTCGCCCGCCCCCCGCAGGAGCTCGGCGCGCCGACCTCCCTGCTCGACGCCCTCGAGAGCGAGGGCATCCACATCATCCGTGAGGTGGTCGCGGAGCTCGAGCGCCCCGTCATGCTCTTCTCCGGCGGCAAGGACTCGGTGGTCATGCTCCACCTCGCGGTGAAGGCCTTCTGGCCGGCGCCCGTGCCCTTCCCCGTGCTCCACGTCGACACCGGCCACAACTTCCCGGAGGTCCTCGAGTTCCGCGACCGCACGGTCGAGCGCCTCGGGGTCGAGCTCAAGGTCGCGCGCGTCCAGGACTACCTCGACGACGGCCGGCTCGAGGAGCGGGCCGACGGCACCCGCAACCCGCTCCAGACCCTCCCCCTCCTCGACGGCATCGAGGACGGCCGCCACGACGCCGTGTTCGGCGGCGGCCGGCGCGACGAGGACAAGGCCCGCGCCAAGGAGCGCGTGGTGAGCCTGCGCAACTCCTTCGGACACTGGGATCCCAAGAACCAGCGCCCCGAGCTGTGGCACCTCTACAACACGCGCCATCGCCCCGGGGAGCACGTGCGCGTCTTCCCGCTGTCGAACTGGACCGAGCTCGACGTGTGGCGGTACATCGCCCGCGAGGGCATCGAGCTCCCGTCCCTGTACTACGCGCACGAGCGCGAGGTCGTCGAGCGCGACGGCATGCTCCTCTCCCCCGGCGAGATCGTGCCGCTGCGCGAGGGCGAGACCACCTCCGTGCGCACCGTGCGCTACCGCACCGTGGGCGACGTGTCCTGCACCGGCGCCGTCCCCTCCGAGGCGCGGGACGTCGAGGCCGTCCTCGCCGAGGTCGCGGCGACCACCGTCTCGGAGCGCGGCGCGACCCGCGCGGACGACCGCATCTCCGAGGCCGCCATGGAGGACCGCAAGAAGGAGGGCTACTTCTGATGAGCACCGCATCACTGCTCCTGGATCCCACGGGATCCTCCGAGGGCGGCTCCGGCCCCACCCTCCTGCGCATCGCGACCGCCGGCAGCGTGGACGACGGCAAGTCGACCCTCATCGGCCGGCTCCTGCACGACACGAAGTCCGTCCTCGCGGACCAGCTCGCCTCCGTCGAGGCGGCGAGCCGTCAGCGCGGCTGGAAGGGCGAGCTCGCCGATCTCGCGCTGCTCACCGACGGCCTCCGCGCCGAGCGCGAGCAGGGCATCACGATCGACGTCGCCTACCGGTACTTCGCGACGGCGACCCGCTCCTACGTGCTCGCCGACACCCCCGGCCACGTGCAGTACACGCGCAACACCGTCACCGGCGCCTCCACGGCGGACGTCGTCACGGTGCTCGTCGACGCCCGCAACGGCGTCGTCGAGCAGACGCGCCGGCACCTCGCGATCGCGGGTCTGCTGCGCGTCCCCCACCTGGTCGTCGCCCTGAACAAGATCGACCTCGTCGAGAACCCCCAGCAGGTGCACGAGGAGGTCGTCTCCCAGCTCGAGGAGATCGCGAGGACCCTCTCGATCACCGACCTGCGCGTGGTGCCCGTCTCCGCCCTGCACGGCGACAACGTCGTGACCCCGTCGGAGAGGACCCCCTGGTACACGGGGCCCACCCTCCTGGACCTGCTCGAGGCCTTCCCGGGCGGCCAGGACCTGCGCGAGGGGCCCTTCCGCCTGCCCGTGCAGCTCGTGATCCGGCCCCAGCAGGGCGCCGTGGACCCCGCGCACGTCGACTACCGCGGCTACGCGGGCCTCATCACCTCCGGCTCGATCGCCGTGGGCGACGAGGTGGGCGTGGCGGGCTCCGGCCGGCGCACGCAGGTGGTCGGCATCGACCGCGGTCCCGAGTCCGTGGACCGTGCGGAGGCCGGCATCGCCGTGACCCTGCGCCTGGCCGACGAGCTCGACGTGTCCCGCGGTGACCTCATCGCCGGGGGCGACCTCCCCGTCACGGCGGAGTCCGCGACCACGGTGCTCTGCTGGCTCGCGGAGAAGCCGCTCGTCCCCGGGGCCCGGGTGCTCGTCAAGCACGGCACCAGCACCGTGCAGGCGCGCGTCACCGCGATCCTCGAGAAGCTCGACATCGCGGCCCTCGAGCGGGTGCCTGCGGAGCAGGGCGAGCTCAACGACCTCGTCCGGGTCGAGCTGGCCTTCGCCCAGCCCCTCCCCCTCGAGCCCTACGGCGCGAGCCGCGAGGGCGGCTCGTTCATCGTGATCGACCCGCAGAGCGGCACCACGCTCGCCGCGGGCATGGTCGGCGCCGAGCTGCGCGCCTGAGCCGCTCGCCCGTCGGACCGACCGGTCCGACGGGCGAGCGTTCACGGAGAACCGGGCCGGAAGTCCTGCGGAGCGGCCCCGGGGGGAGTCCACAATGGCGGCAGCACCTCGCCGACCCGCCAGGAGATCGTGATCATGACCGTCCCCGGTTCCTCGCCCCTCGTCCCCGTCCGTGCGCGCTCCCCGCTGGACGGCACCCGCCTGCTCGTCCTCGGCGGCGGCATGACCGGCCACCGCCTCGCGGCACGGCTGCGCGCCGAGGACCCGGACGGCGACTGGCGGCTCACCGTCCTCGGCGAGGAGCCGCACCGCCCCTACGACCGCGTCCACCTCTCCGACTGGTTCTCGAGCCGCCGCCCCGAGCTGCTCGAGCTCGACACGGCCGTCTGGGACGACCCGCGGATCACGCTCGTCACGGGTGACGCCGCCGCGTCGATCGACCGCGAGGCGCATACGGTGACGACCCGGTCCGGGGCCGTGCACCCCTACGACCAGCTCGTCCTGGCGACCGGCTCGTGGCCCTGGGCGCCGCGCGCCGAGGGCGGGGACCTGCCCGGGATCTTCTCCTACCGCACCCTCGAGGACGTGGAGCAGCTGGCCGAGTGGACCCGCCTGCGCTCCGAGGCCCTCGGCCGTCCGCTGCACGGGGTCGTCGTCGGCGGCGGGGTGCTGGGACTCGAGGCCGCCGCGTCCCTCCAGGGGCTCGGCGCCGCGGTGACCGTCGTCGAGTTCGCGGACCGGCTCATGGCCGTCCAGCTCGACCAGGGCGGCGGCGAGATGCTCCGGCTGCTCGCCCAGGACCGCGGGCTCGCCGTGCGCACGGGCGTCGGCGCGAGCGCCATGCGCCCCTCCGGGGACGGCGCCGTCGCGACCATGGTCCTCACCGACGGCGAGGAGGTCCCCGCGGACGTCGTCGTGCTCTCGACCGGCATCCGTCCCCGCGACCGGCTCGCCCGGGAGGCGGGGCTCGCGATCGGCGAGCGCGGCGGGGTCGTGGTCGGCGCGAGCTGCCGGACCTCGGACCCGGCCATCTGGGCGATCGGCGAGTGCGCTTCCTTCGAGGGGACCTGCGCCGGGCTCGTCGCGCCCGGCAACGACATGGCCGACGTCGTCGTGGACCAGCTGCTCGGCGGCGGGAGGACGCACCGTCGCGCGGCGGAGGGCACGAAGCTCAAGAGCGCCGGGGTGGACGCCGCCTCCTTCGGCGACGTCAACGCGCTCAGCCCCGACGCCCTCGAGGTCTCCTTCGTCGACCCCGTCCACCGCCAGTACCGCAAGCTCGTCCTCTCCGACGACGCGACCGTGCTGCGCGGCGGCGTCCTCGTGGGCGACGTGTCGCTCTACCCGCGGCTGCGCCCGCTCGTCGGGCGCCCGCTCGGCGCGGACCCCTCCGCCCTCATCGCCCCTGCGGGCGGCGCCGACGTCCAGACGGAGCTGCCCGACGACGCCGTGGTCTGCTCGTGCAACGCCGTGGACGCGGGCACGATCCGCCGCTCGGTGAGCGAGCAGGGATGCCGCAGCGTCGCCGAGATCAAGGGCTGCACGAGCGCGGGCACGGTCTGCGGCTCGTGCGTGCCCACGCTCTCCTCCCTGCTGGACGCGGAGCTCGAGAAGCTCGGCGAGACCGTCTCGACGGCCCTGTGCGAGCACTTCCCCATGTCCCGCGCCGAGCTGTACCGGCTCGTCGAGGAGGGCGGGCAGACCACCTTCACCGAGATCGTCGCCGCCCACGGCACGGGCCGCGGCTGCGCCGTCTGCCGGCCGACGATCGCCTCCATCCTCTCCACGCTCGGCTCCACCTCGGGCAGCCTGCACAGCCCGGTGGGACGTCAGCTGGGCTCGCTCCAGGACACGAACGACCACGTCATGGCGAACATCCAGCGCAACGGCACCTATTCGGTGATCCCCCGCATGCCGGGCGGCGAGGTGACCGCCGAGCAGCTCGCCGAGGTCGCCGCGATCGCGAAGGAGCACGGGCTCTACCTCAAGCTCAACGGCGCCCAGCGGATCGGCATGTTCGGGGCGCGCCTGGACCAGCTGCCGGAGATCTGGCGGCGGCTGAACGCCGTGGGCCTCGAGTCCGGGCACGCCTACGGCAAGTCCCTGCGCATGGTGAAGTCCTGCGTGGGCAGCTCGTGGTGCCGCTACGGCGTGCAGGACTCGACGACGATGGCGGTGGCCCTCGAGCACCGTTACCGGGGGCTCCGCTCCCCGCACAAGATCAAGATCGGCGTCTCCGGCTGCGCCCGCGAGTGCGCGGAGGCGCGGGCGAAGGACGTGGGCGTCATCGCGACGGCCAAGGGCTGGAACCTGTACGTGGGCGGCAACGGCGGCGCCCAGCCCGCGCACGCGCGGCTCCTCGTCGAGGACCTCGACGACGCCGCCCTCGTGCGCTGCATCGACCGCTTCCTCATGCTGTACGTGCGGGAGGCGGACCGGCTCCAGCGCACCGCGCGCTGGGTCGAGGAGCGGCCGGGCGGCCTCGAGGAGCTGCGGCGGGTGATCGTCGAGGACTCGCTGGGGATCGGCGAGGACCTCGAGGCGTCGATGGCCCGGCACGTGGAGACCTACGCCGACGAATGGGCGCAGACCCTCTCCGACCCCGTGCGGCTGTCCCGCTTCGTGCCCTTCGTGAACGCCCCCGGCACCCCGGACCCGGATCTCGCCTTCGCCCCGGAGCGGGGCCAGGTGCGGCCGGCGCGTCCGGGCGACCGGATCGTGGACCACGACCCGGCGCGGGTCCGTGAACTCGCGCTGCAGGGCACGGCCGGGATCGGCGAGGATGGGGCCCGGGAGGACCGATGAACGAGGAGGCGACCATGATCGACGTGTGCGCGCTGGAGGACCTGCTGCCCGAGCGCGGCGCCGCGGCCCTGCTCGGCGACCGGCAGGTGGCCGTGTTCCGCCTCGAGGACGGCGGCGTGCGCGCCGTCCAGCAGCGGGACCCGTACTCGGGGGCGAACGTCCTCGCCCGCGGCATCATCGGCAGCCACGACCTGGGGGACGGCACCGTCGTCCCCACGCTCACCTCGCCCCTCTACAAGCAGGTGTGGGACGTGGACAGCGGCGCGGTGCTCGACGCCGCCGGCGGGGAGGACCTGCCGATCGACGTCCACGACGCGGAGGTGCGGGAGGGCCGCGTGCTCGTCGCCCCCGCCCCGCGCACCGTGCGGGCCGGCTCCTGATGGGGTCGGGGCCGGAGCCCGACGCGCTCGGCGCGGCGGTCCTCGACCCGGGGACCGTCGCCCTCGTGGGCGGCGGCCCCGGCGCCCTCGACCTGATGACGGTGCGGGCGCTGACCCTGCTGCGGCAGGCGGAGGTCGTCGTCGTGGACCGGCTCGGGCCGGCCTCGGTCGTCGAGCTCCTGGGCCCCGAGGTCGAGGTGATCGACGTCGGCAAGACCCCCGGCCGTCCCTCGATGCGCCAGCACGAGATCGAGGAGGTCCTCGTGGACCGTGCCCGCGCCGGGAAGCGGGTGGTGCGGCTCAAGGGCGGGGATCCCTTCGTGCTGGGCCGCGGCGGCGAGGAGGTCCTCGCGTGCCGCGCCGCGGGCGTGCCGGTCCAGGTGGTGCCCGGGGTGACCTCCGCGATCGCGGGTCCCGCCGCCGGGGACGTGCCCGTCACGCACCGCGGCACCGCGGTCGCCGTGCACGTCGTCAACGCCCACGGGGACCTCGGTGAGGCGGATCTCGCGGCGCTCCGCGACCCGGGCACCACGACCGTGCTGATGATGGGGGTGGGCTGGCTGCCGCGTCTCGTCTCCCAGGCGACCCTCAACGGCGTGCCCGGGGACCTGCCCGTCGCCGTCGTCCAGGAGGCGACGCTGCCCGGGCAGCGCACCGTGCGCGGCACCCTCGACACGATCGCGCGCGTCGTCGAGCACGAGGGCATCGGCTTCCCCTCCGTGATCGTCCTCGGGCGCACGGCCGCGGAGGGCTTCCTGCTCCCGCCGGAGCTTCCCGTGCCCCCGCACGGATCGGGACGCGAGGCGCTGCCCGCCCCGCTCGACCACTCGGCGACGGCGGGCCGCACCGTCCCCGGCACACCCTCCGACGCGGCCTCGGGAACCTCCCCGGTGCTCGTCGGCACCGCCCACGGCACCCGCTCCCGTGAGGGGCGCGATGTGGTGCGGGCGCTGCTGCGGCGTCTGGACGCGGCGCTGCCCGGGGTGACGGTGCGCGAGGCCTACGTGGACGTGCAGACCCCTGCCGTCGGCGATGTCGTCGCCGCTCTCGCCCCCGTGCGCGCCGAGCGCAGCACCCGCGAGCAGGGGCCGCCGGCCGCCGTGGTGGTCCCGCTGCTGCTCTCGACCGGCTTCCACGTGGGCCAGGACGTGGCCGCCGCGGTCGCCGCGCACGACGCCGTCGCCGCCGGGCCGCTGGGCACGGACCCGCGGCTCGCGGAGGTCATGGCGCAGCGGCTCGAGGAGGCCGGTGCGACGGAGCAGGACACGGTCGTCATGGCCGTCGCCGGCACCCGCGACGCGGCGGGCCGCGGCATGGCCGAGGAGATGCGCTCCCTGCTCGCCGCGCGCCTGGGGCGCGAGGTCACACTCGGGTTCATCTCCGCCGCGGAGCCGGCCGTCCCCGAGGCCCTCTCCGCGGCACGGGCACGGGCGGCGGGTGGTCGCGTCGCGATCGCGACCTACCTGCTCGCACCGGGCTTCTTCCACGACCAGCTCGCAGCGGCGGGCGCGGACCTGCTCGCGGCGCCGCTCGGCGACCACCCGCTCGTCGCGGACGTCGCCGCGGAGCGGTACCGGCAGGCCCTCGGAGGCTGATCTCTCTTCTCCCCCGGGGGGGGGGCCGCCCGTCGGCCCGCCTCCTGCCTCGTGGCAGGACTCCACGCAGCAGGGCGCCCGGCCTCCCCCTGAGGGAAGCCGGGCGCTCTGCGTGCGGGGTCAGTCCAGCGGGCGGCGGGTGGCGCCGTAGGTGGCCGAGCGCACGAGGTGCGCGTAGACCTTGAGCGCCTGGGAGACCTCGCGCTCGCGGTGCTCGGGGCGCCACGGCAGCGTACCCTTCGCGGTGCGGCGGCGCTCGATCTCCTCGTCCGGGACCTGCAGCTCGAGCAGGCGCTTGTCGACGTCGAGCACGATCCGGTCGCCGTCCTCGACGAGGCCGATCAGCCCACCCTCGGCCGCCTCCGGGGAGATGTGGCCGATGGAGACGCCGCTCGTGCCGCCGGAGAAGCGACCGTCGGTGATGAGCGCGCAGGCCTTGCCGAGGCCGCGGCCCTTGAGGAAGGAGGTCGGGTAGAGCATCTCCTGCATGCCCGGGCCGCCCTGGGGGCCTTCGTAGCGGATGACGACGATGTCCCCCTCCTTGACGGTCTTGTCGAGGATCTTCTGGACGGCCTCCTCCTGCGAGTCGCAGACGACGGCGGTGCCCTCGAAGTGGAAGAGGTCCTCGGTGATGCCGGCCGTCTTGATGACGGCGCCCTCGGTGGCGAGGTTCCCCTTGAGGACGCAGAGCCCGCCGTCCTTCGTGTAGGCGTGGGCGACCGCGCGGATCGCGCCGGACTCGCCGTCGCGGTCGAGGTCCTCCCAGACGGCGGACTGCGAGAACGCCTGCGTGGTGCGCACGCGGCCGGGGGCGGCGTGGAAGAACGCCTCCGCCTCCTTGGTGGTGCTCCCCGAGCGGATGTCCCAGTCGCCGAGCCACGTGTCGAGGTCCGGCGAGTGCACGGAGTGCACGGAGTGGTCGAGCAGGCCCGCGCGGCTCAGCTCGCCGAGGATCGCGGGGATGCCGCCCGCCCGGTGGACGTCCTCGATGTGGTACTTCTGGCTGTTCGGGGCGACCTTCGCGAGGCACGGCACGGAGCGGGAGAGGCGGTCGATGTCCTCGAGGCCGAAGTCGACCTCGCCCTCGATCGCGGCGGCGAGGATGTGCAGCACGGTGTTGGTGGAGCCGCCCATCGCGACGTCCAGGCTCATGGCGTTGGAGAACGCGGCCTTGGTGGCGATGTTGCGCGGGAGCACGGAGTCGTCGTCCTCGCCGTAGTAGCGGCGGCACAGGTCCATGATCGTGCGGCCCGCGCGGAGGAACAGCTCCTTGCGGAAGGCGTGGGTGGCGAGGGTGGTGCCGTTGCCGGGGAGCGACAGGCCCAGCGCCTCGGTGAGGCAGTTCATGGAGTTCGCGGTGAACATGCCGGAGCAGGAGCCGCAGGTGGGGCAGGCGTTCTCCTCGATCTCGGCGAGCTGGACGTCGGTGATCGTCTCGTCCGCGGAGAGCGAGATCGCGTCGACGAGGTCGAGGCGGTGGTCGACGACGCCCTCGACGGGCTTGCCGGACTCCATCGGGCCGCCGGAGACGAAGACGACCGGGATGTTCAGCCGCATCGCGGCCATGAGCATGCCCGGGGTGATCTTGTCGCAGTTGGAGATGCACACGAGCGCGTCGGCGCAGTGCGCGTTGACCATGTACTCCACGCTGTCGGCGATGACATCGCGGGAGGGCAGGGAGTAGAGCATGCCGCCGTGACCCATGGCGATGCCGTCGTCCACGGCGATGGTGTTGAACTCCCGGGCGGTGCCGCCCGCCTCCTTGATCGCGCCGGCGACGAGGTCGCCGAGGTTCTTGAGGTGGACGTGGCCGGGCACGAACTGGGTGTACGAGTTCGCGATCGCGATGATCGGCTTGCCGAAGTCGGAGGTCTCCATGCCGGTGGCGCGCCACAGGGCGCGGGCGCCGGCCATGTTGCGGCCGTGGGTCGAGGTGCGGGAGCGGAGCTGGGGCATGGGGTCCATTAGGCCACCTGGAGCGACCGGGCACCAAGACACGGCTGCTACTAGTGGTGGAACTGATAGTTTTCGCGGCATGGACACCGGCGCACGCACCGACCTCGGCACCTTCCTGCGCCGACGGCGCAACGAGGTCCAGCGGTCCGACTACGACCTGCCGCCCGTGGGTCGCGGCCGGACCACGGGCCTGCGCCGGGAGGAGATCGCCTTCCTCTCCGGCGTCTCCGTCACCTGGTACACCTGGCTCGAGCAGGGGCGGGACATCAACCCGTCACGGCAGGTCATCGATGCCGTGGCGGTGAACCTGCGCCTCACCGAGGCGGAGCACGACTACGTGCTCGGACTCGCCGGCTTCACACCGCCGCCGCGGCCCGATCTCGCCGAGCCCGCCCCGGTGCCCTCGCACGTGCAGCACCTGCTCGACGCCCTCGACCCCGCGCCGTCGTTCGCGCTGACCACGCACTGGGACGTGGCCGCATGGAACCGCGCCTACGCAGGGCTCTTCCCGGCGGTGCGGGACGCGGACCCCGCCCAGCGGAACCTGCTCCAGTTCATCTTCACCGACCCGTGGGTGCGCTCGATGCTGCCGGACTGGGACCGCACCAGCCGCCAGTTCCTCGCGGAGTACCGCGCGGAGGCGAGCGGTCGCAGCGGCGGGCCGCAGCACGTCCGCCTCGTGAACCACCTGCGCGCGGTGAGCCCGGAGTTCTCTCGCGCCTGGGATGCGCACGAGGTGGACCGATTCAGCTCCCGGCGCCGGGTGTTCGAGCACCCGGTCGTGGGGCGGCTCGTCTTCGAGCAGGTCAACATCGTCCCGCAGGACGCTCCTGACCTGCACGTGGTCTCCTACCTTCCGCTCGACGAGGACGGCACGCCCACCGCGGCCGCGGCGCTGCTGGAGGCGGACCCGGAGGCCGGCCCGGACGCCGGGGACTGATCTCGGTCGCCGCTTGCCGTCACCCTGCGGCCTCAGGCGATCACCGCACCCCGCCGCGCGACGGGGTTCTCCATGCGCCCCGCATAGAGCAGCGACGAGGCCTGGTCGCCGAGATCGACCATCTGCAGCGTGTTGCGCAGCTGGAGCCGGTTCAGGCACGAGTGGGCGAAGCTCCCGGCGCGCAGGTCCACGTCCCCGCCGATGCCTCGGGCGAGGTCCGGATGATCCGCCTCGTACTCGTCGAGCACCTGGCCGACGAGCTCCCAGAACTCCTCCGCGCCCAGCAGGCCGTCGGCGTCGAGGATCCCGGAGAGGTGGCGCAGCACGCCGTCGAACACGTCGGTGAAGATCGACAGCGCCTTCTCCTCCCCGCCCACGAGGGCGCGGATCCGCTCGACGTCCCGGGGCAGCTCCCGCTCCCCCAGCACGGCCATCTCCTCGCCGATGTCCTTGAGGAAGGCGCCGACCACCTGCTGGTCGCGCACGCGCAGGATGATGTTCTCCCCGTGCGGCATGACGACCGTGTCGTGGGCGAGCAGCAGGTGCGCGAGCGGCCGCAGGTAGGCGCGCAGGTAGCCCGAGACCCAGTCGGCCGGGGTGAGGCCGGAGGCGAGGATCAGGGCGCCCGCGTAGGAGCGGCCCTCGTGGTCGCGGTGCAGCAGGGCGGCCATGGTGAAGGCGCGCTCGCCCTCGGCCAGGAGCGGCAGCGGGCTCTCCCGCCAGAGCGCGGCGAGCATCTTGCGGTGCGGGTTGCTGCTCGCGGTGCGGTGGTAGGCGTCCCCCGTGTAGCCGATCGCGGCGCGCTCCCGCAGCACGGTCACGCCGCAGCGGGCGAACTCCGCGTCCTCGGCGACGATGCGGGCGAGCCAGTCGTTGATCGCGGGGGTGTCCCGCATGTACGCCGGGGAGAGTCCGCGCAGGAAGCCCATGTTCTGGATCGCGAGCGCCGTCTTCACGTACGGGGCGCTGGGGCGCGTGCGGTCCAGGAAGGTGCGCAGGGACTGCTGGGGCTGGAGCTCCGCCCCGCCCTCCCCGAGCGGTACGAGGTCCCCGCGGGCGACGTCGGCGGCGAAGGTGATCGCGAGGCGGTGATCGGCCTGCCAGGGATGCAGGGGGAGGTAGTGGTAGCCCACCGGGTCCAGGCCCCGGGAGCGCAGGCGCGCGGCGAACACCTCCCGCTCCTCCGGCGAGAGGGCGGCGTCGAGGTGGGACTGCTCTTCCAGTCCCTCGCCGAGGGCGAGGTGGCCGAGCTCGCGGCGCAGGGCGACCCACTGCAGGCGGGTGCGGCGTCCCTGCTCGGGGGCGTAGGTGCGGTAGTCGGCGAGGCCGTAGCCGATCCGTCCGTTGGTCGCGACGAAGCCGGGGTGCCCCTCGGTCATCGCCGCCTCGATCTCCTCGAGGCCCGCCGAGAGCAGCTCGGCGCTCGTGGGGCGGCCGCCCCCGAGGGCCTCGGTGAGCGTCGCGCAGCGGGCGGCGAAGGTCGAGGAGAGCTCCTCGAGGTAGGTGGAGGCGAGCTCCTCGGGCAGCCCGAGCTGCTCCTGGAGGTCGAGGACGAGGTCCAGCACGTCCAGACGCGTCTCCTCGCCGTCCTCGTGGCGCCGGATCGAGGCCGGGTCCACCAGCCAGTGCTCGAGCGGCAGCTCGCGGGCGGTGAAGGTCCAGCGCACGGCGCCGTCGCGGGCGGTGATCCGGTAGCTCCCCTCGGTGCTGCCGTCCGGTTCCGGGGTGAGCATGCGCTCGTGGCTGAACTCGGCGATGGCCTTGGCGAGCAGCTGGCGGTGCACCCGCTCCCCCACCTCCGCCCCGAGGTGCGCGAGCGGATCTGTGCCCGCGCCGAGGAGGGAGGCGGCGTGGTCGGCGCGCGTGCAGACGCTGAGCGCCGCGCGCTTCGCCTCCGCGCCGCTGCCGAGCTCCACCGTGCGCAGCACCCGGAAGCCGGCGGCGGCGTTCTTCGCGAGCACCGCCGTGTTGCGCTCGTCGGGTTCGACGACGATCCGCGCGGCGCCGCGACCGTGCAGGCACCAGCGCACCACGGCGCCCATGACGGCCGTGGTGAGCCCGTGCTCGGGCTCGCCCTCCGGCGGGGCGACGAGCAGGTGCATGCCGAGGTCCCCGGGCTCCGGCTCGAGCACCCCGGCGGGGAGCAGCAGCGCGGGGTCGTAGGTCTCGACGTAGACGAGGGGCTCGCCACCGCGCATGCCGATCCACCCCTGCTCGTGCGCGGAGCAGGCGATCTGGTCGAGGTAGGTGCGCACCTGGGCGGGCGTGTGCTCGGTCATCATCCAGAAGCGGGCGCGGGGCATGCTCAGCCAGCGGTGCAGGAGGGTCGCGTCCGCGGCCGGGTCGAGCGGGCGGAAGCTGAGGTCGAGGGGACGGGTCGTGAGGTCCATGGCGGTTCCTGGGTGGCGTGGGTGGGTGGAGGGGAGGGCGGTCATCAGCGCTCACCCTCCGGCCCGAAGCTCTGGAAGGCGATGCGGCGCTCGATCGGGTACGGCTCGCGGCCGGTGATCGCCGCGAGCACCACGGAGGCGCGCCAGGCGCCGAAGCCGAGGTCCGGGGCGGTGACGCCGTGCGTGTGCTCCTCGGTGCCGAGCACGTGGAGGCGGCCGTCGGCGTCGAGGGTGTAGTCGCGGCGGGGCGCGGGGCGGCCGTGCTCGTCGCGCAGCACCCGCTCGCCCAGGGCGTCCAGCAGCTGCGGCTCGCGCGGCGCGTAGCCGGTCGCGGCGACGACGGCGCCGGTGCGGTGGGTGCGGCCGGTCCTGGTGAGCTCGTGCTCGAGGTCCAGGACGATCTGCTCGCCCTCGCGGCGGGCCGCGGTGACGGCGGTGCCCGCGCGCAGGGTGCTCGGCACCTCGGCGCCCCCTGCGGAGAGCCGGTAGAGCAGCTCGTGGATCTCGTCGATGAGCGGGGCGCTGATCCCCTTGTGCAGCTGGCGCTGCTCGCGGGAGAGCCGGTCCCGCACCTCCCCGGGCAGGGAGCGGTGCAGATCGGTGTACTCCGGGGAGGTCATCTCGAGGGTGAGCTTCGTGTACTCCATGGGGAAGAACCGCGGGGAGCGGGTCACCCAGTCCACGCGGGTGCCGCGCCCCTCGCTCGCCTCGAGCAGGTCGCGGTAGACCTCCGCGGCGGACTGCCCGCTGCCGACGACGGTCACCGAGTCGCGGGCGAGCAGCTCCTCGCGGCGGTCGAGGTAGCCGGCGCTGTGGAGCACGGGCGCGCCGTCGGCCGACTGCTCGGCGAGGGCGGCGAGCGGTCCGGGCAGGTGCGGGGCGGTGCCGAGCGCGAGGGCGAGGTGCCGGGTGCGCAGGTGCTCCACACCCCGGGCACGGCCGTCCTCGCCGAGCACCTCGATGGTGACGAGCAGGTGCTCGCCCTCCTCGACCACCTCGATCGCGCGGCGGCGCCAGCGCAGCGAGTCCAGCTGCTCGGCGACCCAGCGGCAGTAGGCGTCGTACTCGGCGCGCAGCGGGTAGAAGGACTCGCGGATGTAGAACGGATAGAGCCGCCCGGTCGCCTTGAGGAAGTTGAGGAACGAGTAGCGGGAGGTGGGGTCCGCCATCGTCACGAGATCGGCGAGGAAGGGCACCTGCAGGGTGGTCCCCTCGATGAGCAGGCCGGGGTGCCAGGAGAAGCCGGCGGCCTGGTCGAGGAACACCGCGTCGACGTCATCCAGGGGATCGGCGAGGGCGGCGAGGCCCAGGCCGAAGGGTCCGATGCCGATGCCGACGAGGTCGTGGACGTGGGGCTTCACGGTGCCCGTGCTCATCGCGTCGCCTTCGTCCCCGCGAGCAGCTGCTCGCCGGTCGCACGGACCTGCTCGAGCACGGCGGCGACGTCGGCCACGGTCGTCTCGGGGTTCAGGAGCGTGAGCTTGAGGCAGGGCACGCCGTCGATCGTGGTGCGGGCGACCATCGCGCGGCCCGAGCGGAACAGGTCGCGGCGGATCCGCGCCTGCAGGTCGTCGGCCACGGCGTCGGGCACGCCGGGCGGCTGGAAGCGGAGGATCACGGTGCTGAGGTCCGTGGTGCCCTGGACGTGGAGGTCCGGGTCGTCCTCGAGGTGCGCGCGCACGGCGATCGCGAGGTCGCAGATCGCGTCGACCATGCTCCCGATGCGCTCGGGGCCGAGTGCCCGCAGCGTGGTCCAGAGCTTGAGCGCGTCGAAGCGCCGGGTGGTCTGCAGGGAGCGGTCCACCTGGTTGGGCTCGGCGTCCTCGGAGGCGGCCTCGGCGGCGGGGTTGAGGTAGTCGGCGTGGTGGGCGGCGGCGGCGAGGTCCGCGGGGTCGCGGACCACGAGCGCGCTCGAGGAGACGGGCTGGAACCAGGTCTTGTGGTAGTCCACGGTCACGGAGTCCGCGTGCTCGATGCCGTCCAGGAGGTGCCGGCGGCGCGGGGAGACGAGGAGCCCGCCGCCGTAGGCCGCATCGACGTGGAGCCACACGCCGGCGGCGTTCGTGACCTCGGCGATCGGGGCGATCGGGTCCACGAGGCCGCGGTCGGTGGTGCCGGCGGTCGCGACGACGGCCATGACCGAATCCCCGGCGGCGTGGAGGTGGGCGAGGAGGGTGCGCAGGGCGCGGGGGTCCATGCGGCCGTCGGCATCCGTGGCGACCGTGCGCACGGCGTCCTCGTCCAGGCCCAGCAGCGCAGCGGAGCGCGAGACGGAGAAGTGGGCGGCGTCGGTGCTGAGCACCCGCAGCCGCGGCAGCAGCGAGGAGCGGGGCTCGCCGCTCGTGCGCTCGGCGCGGGTGCGGGCGAGGAAGAGCGCCTGCAGGTTGGACTGGGTGCCGCCGGAGGTGAAGACGCCGTCGCCTCCGGTGAACCCGATCCGCTCCGCGGTCCAGGCCACGAGCCGCTGCTCCATGAGGGTGCCCACGAGGGACTGGTCGTAGGTGTCCACCGAGGTGTTGATCGCGCCGAGCATCGCCTCCGCGGCGACGGCGGGCACGGCGACGGGGCAGTTGAGGTGGGCGAGATAGGCGGGGTGGTGGAACCACACGGCGTTGCGCGCATAGAGGGAGTCCGCCTCGGCGAGGGCGGCGCCCGATCCGACGCCGGGGCCGTCGAGGTCGGCGGCGCCGACGAGGTGGCGGAGGCGCTCGAGGTCCGGGCCGGCGCTCGGGGCGTCGACGCTCGCGAAGCGGTCGGCGAGGCGGTCCACGGTGCGGTGCAGGAGCGCCGCGTAGTCCTCGGAGGTGCGGGCGGTGAGCAGCCCGGAGGGTGCCGGTCCGGTGGGGCTCTGCGGCGGGTCGACGACGGTCGTGGTCTGCCGGCGGGCGGCGGTCGACGGGGCGGGAGCGGTGGCGAGGACGGCCATGGGCGGGACCTCCGGGTGAGGCGGGCACGGAGCCCGGCGCGACTAAGGATTGGCTACCCTAAATACGCAACCCTTTGTGTGCGCAACTCCTTCCCGCCTGACGCATGACATGTCCCACGATCCCTGAGGATCGGACATAAGACCTGGACAGAGCGCTGTTCCGGTGCTGCTGCACCGAATGGTCACGGCGGGTCGTCGCCCACCAGACCGTCGATTGCCTCGCGCACGATCGCCGTCTGGCCCGTGTGCAGGAGGTTTCCCGCGAGGATGTCGACGAGCCGTCGGCGTCACCCCGGGGACGACGGAGCGCCGCACCCCTGAGGGGTGCGGCGCTCCGGTGCGCGGTGGCGGGCTCTCAGCCCTGCACGCCGAGCTTCTCCATGATGATCTCGCGCACGCGGCCGGCGTCGGCCTGACCGCGGGTGGCCTTCATGATCGGGCCGATCAGCGCGCCGATCGCCTGGACCTTGCCGCCCTGGATCTTCGCGACCACGTCGGGGTTGTCCGCGATGGCCTGGTCCACGGCGGTCGTGAGCACCGAGTCGTCGGAGACGACGGCGAGACCCTCGGCCTCCACGATCGCGGCCGGGTCGCCCTTGCCCTCGAGCACGGAGCCGAGGACCTTCCGGGCGATCTTGTCGTTGATCTTCTTGCCGTCCACGAGGCCCTGCAGCTCCGCGATCTGCGCCGGGGTGACGGTGAGCTCCTCGAGCTCGACCTCCTGCTCGCGGGCCACACGGGCCAGCTCGCCCATCCACCACTTGCGGGCGGACTGCGCGGAGGCGCCCGCGGCGACGGTCTGCTCGATGAGGTCGAGCGCGCCGGCGTTCTGCACGTCCCGCATCTCGAGGTCGCTGAAGCCCCACTCGCCGAGCAGGCGGCGACGGCGCGCGGCCGGCAGCTCCGGCAGCGCGGCGCGGATCTCCTCGACCCACTCGCGGCTCGGCGCGACGGGCACGAGGTCCGGCTCCGGGAAGTAGCGGTAGTCCTCGGCGTCGGACTTCACGCGGCCCGAGGAGGTCGAACCGGTGTCCTCGTGGAAGTGCCGGGTCTCCTGGATGACCGTGCCGCCCGCGTCGAGGATGCCCGCCTGGCGGGAGATCTCGAAGTGCACGGTGCGGTCGATCGCCCGGAACGAGTTGACGTTCTTGGTCTCGGTGCGGGTGCCGAGCGGGGACTCGGGCGTGGGCCGCAGGGAGACGTTGACGTCCGCGCGCACGTTGCCGCGCTCCATGCGGGCCTCGGAGACGTCGAGGGTGCGGAAGATGTCCCGCAGGGTGCGCACGTAGGCGGCGGCGACCTCGGGGGCCCGCTTGCCGGTGCCCTCGATGGGACGCGTGACGATCTCGACGAGCGGCACGCCGGCGCGATTGTAGTCCACGAGGGAGTGCGTGGCGCCCTGGATGCGGCCGGTCGCCCCACCCACGTGGGTGTTCTTGCCGGCGTCCTCCTCCATGTGCGCGCGCTCGATCTCGACGCGCACGATCTCCCCGTCCTCGAGCTCGACGTCGACCCAGCCGTCGAAGGCGATGGGCTCGTCGTACTGCGAGGTCTGGAAGTTCTTCGTGAGGTCCGGGTAGAAGTACTGCTTCCGGGCGAAGCGGCAGGTCTCCGCGATCGAGCAGTTCAGCGCGAGGCCGATCCGGATCGCGTACTCGACGGCCGTGCCGTTGACGACCGGCAGCGAGCCGGGCAGCCCGAGGGAGACCGGGGTGATCGCCGTGTTGGGCTCCGCGGCGAAGATGTTCGGCGCACCGTCGAACATCTTGGTGGCGGTGCCGAGCTCCACGTGGACCTCGATGCCGAGCACCGGGTCGTAGCGGTCCGTCGCGTCGTCGTAGTCGACCAGCTCGGTCGTGGTGGTGGTCATCGGTCCGCACCTCCGGCGAGATCGGGGGCCCGGTCCAGCAGCGGACCGCCCCAGGAGTCCTCGAGCAGCGCCTCGAGAGCGCCGCCCACCTGGTAGAGACGCTCGTCCCCGCGGGCGGGGGCGAGGAACTGGATGCCGGCGGGCAGGCCGTCCTCGGCGAGGCCGCTGGGTAGCGAGATGCCGGGGACGCCCGCGAGGTTCGCCGGGATCGTGGCGATGTCGTTGGCGTACATCGCCAGCGGGTCGTCGACCTTCTCGCCGAGGCGGAAGGCGACCGTGGGCGCGGTGGGCGAGGCGAGCACGTCGACCTTCTCGAAGGCGGCCGCGAAGTCCCGCTGCACGAGCGTGCGGACCTTCTGGGCGCTGCCGTAGTAGGCGTCGTAGTAGCCCGCGGAGAGCGCGTAGGTGCCCAGCAGGATGCGTCGCTTGACCTCGTCGCCGAAGCCCTGGCCGCGGGTCGCCTTCATGACGGACTCCGCCGTCGGGCTCTCCTCCGGGACCACCCGCAGGCCGAAGCGCATGCCGTCGAACTTCGCGAGGTTCGAGGACGCCTCCGACGGCATGATCAGGTAGTAGGCGCCGAGCGCGTAGCCGAAGTTCGGGCAGGAGACGCGCACGATCTCCGCGCCGGCCTGCTCGAGCAGGCTGAGCGACTCGGTGAAGCGGGCGCTGACCTCGGGGGCGAAGGCCTCGCCCTCGAGCTGCTCGATCACGCCGATCCGCAGGCCCTTGACGTCCTTGCGGCCGGCCGCGGCGGCGTAGGCGCCGACGGGGTCGGTGAGCGAGGTCGAGTCGCGGGCGTCGTGCCCGGCGATGAGCTCGTGCAGCAGCGCTGCGTCGGCCACCGTGCGGGTGACGGGGCCGGCCTGGTCCAGGGAGCTCGCCATGGCGATGAGGCCGTAGCGGGACACCGAACCGTAGGTGGGCTTGACGCCCACGGTGCCGGTGACGGAGGCGGGCTGGCGGATCGAGCCGCCCGTGTCCGTGCCGATCGCGAGCGGGGCCTCGAAGGCGCCGACCGCCGCGGCGCTGCCGCCGCCCGAGCCTCCCGGGATCCGCTCGCGGTCCCAGGGGTTGCGGGTGAGGCCGAAGGCGCTGTTCTCCGTGGAGGAGCCCATGGCGAACTCGTCCATGTTGGTCTTGCCGAGGATCGGCAGGCCGGCGGCGCGGAGCTTCTCGACGAGGGTCGCGTCGTACGGCGGGACCCAGCCCTCGAGGATCTTCGAGGCGGCCGTGGTGGGGATGCCCTCGGTGACGACGACGTCCTTGACGGCGACGGGCACGCCCGCGAGCGGGTGCAGCTCCTCGCCCGCGGCGCGGCGGGTGTCGACGTCACGGGCGGTGGTCAGGGCCTCGTCGCGGCTCACGTGGAGGAAGGCGTGCAGGTCGCCGTCCACGGCGTCGATGCGGTCCAGGTGGGCGGCGGTGAGCTCGGCGGAGGAGATCTCCCCGGCGGCGAGCGCGGCGGCCTGCGAGGCCGCGGAGGTGCGCAGGATGTCGGTGCTGGTCATGGTCACTCCTCCCCCAGGATCTGCGGCACGGCGAAACGGCCGTCCTCCGCCTGGGGCGCGGCGGCGAGGGCCTGCTCCTGCGTGAGGGTGTCCGTGACGACGTCCTCGCGGTACACGTTCGTCATGGGGATGGGGTGGCTGGTTGCGGGGACGTCGGCCGTGGCGACCTCGGACACGGAGGCGACAGCGTCCATGATGGCGTCGAACTCGCCGGACAGGCGGTCGACCTCCTCATCGGTGAGCTGGATCCGTGCGAGGTCGGCGAGGCGTGCGACGTCGTCTCGTCCGATCGAAGGCATGGGGACAGTCTAGGCCGCGGTGCCCCCGCGCCCGGACCGTCCGTCCGCTCAGCCGCGGCGGAGGTAGTGGTACTCGCCACCGGCGCGGAAGCCCGCGCCCCGGTAGAGGGCGCGCGCTGCGGCGTTGTGCTCCTCGACCTCGAGCAGAGCGTGGCCGGCGCCCTGGACGGCCGCGAGCGCGAGCAGGGAGCCGACGACGGCGCCGCCCAGCCCTCGCGACGGTGGGCGGGGTCCACGGCGATCGCGTCGAGCACGGCGACGGTGCGTCGGCCCTGGGTGACGAGGGCGGCGCGGCCGACGGCGGCGTTCGCCGCGCCCTCCGCCGAGGGCAGGGAGACGTAGACGGCGGGCGTGCCGGCCATGAGATCGCGCGTGGTCTCCCGGGCGCCCTCCTCGGGCCGCGGGGAGAGGCGCCAGGAGGCGGCGAGCCAGTCCTCGTCCGGGCCGCCCACGAGGATCCGGGCGCCGGGGTGAGGCGCGGTCCCGGCCGCCGGGAGCTCGCGCTGCTGGACGAGCGTGTGCCCCTCGGGGACGTAGCCGCGGGCCAGGAGCAGCTCCCGCAGCGGGCCGTGCTCGAGGCGCGGGGCCGTGAACAGTCGGAAGGTGGGGGTCTGCCCGGCGGCCTCGGCGAGGCCCTCGAGCCGCTCGACGGCGGCGGCGAGCGCGGCGGGCTCCGCGGGCGGGTCGATCGGCACGATGCTGTTCGCGCGGCTGGTGACGCCGCGCGAGCGCAGCAGCGCGAAGCCGTCCACGTCGAGGCGGGCGAGCGCGCGCCAGCCGCCCAGCAGGGACTCCACGAGGGCGGAGCCGTCGATGTCGGAGGACGGAGAGGAGGGGCGGCGGGAGCGCTTCGGCATGATCGCGAGCCTACGCGGCGCCCGCCGACTAGACTCGCCGTCCAGCCTGCGCAGCGACGCGCGGGACCGCCCGATGCCGGAGGTGGAGGACATGTCCGTCGATCCCCATGTGGACTACCACTCGCACGACCCGAAGGACGAGGAGCCGCTCTCCGAGAATCCCGCGATCCGGGAGGCGCAGCTGCACGAGCGGCGCATGCGCCGGGCGCTGGCCTCGAAGGAGGACCCGATGCACGACGACGAGTCCACCGTCGAGCGGATGCGCCGCCAGGCCGCGGAGGACGAGGAGGCCGAGCGCACGCGCGAGGAGACCGAGCGGGACGCGGGCCCCGGCTACGACATCTGAGAGGACCGTCCCGTCCCGGCCGACGGACGGCCGCCCGCGCCGGTGAACAGTCGTTCCTCCCCACACCGCCGGCGTCCACCGAGGGGTCCTGCCGCCGCCGCACGTCGGGGAGGACCGGCACACTGGGGGCATGTCTGCACCGTCCTCCCCCGCCGTCCGCGATGACCATGACGCTCTGCACGAGGAGGCCCTCGCGGGGTTGAGGGCGCTGACCGGCCGGGAGGACGCCCGGTTCCATGAGGGGCAGTTCGAGGCGATCGAGGCGCTCGTCGCGGAGCACCGGCGGGTGCTCGTCGTCCAGCGCACCGGCTGGGGGAAGTCCGCCGTCTACTTCCTCGCCGCGCTGCTGCAGCGCCACCGGGGGGCCGGTCCGGCGCTGATCATCTCCCCGCTCATCGCGCTCATGCGGGACCAGGTCGCCGCGGCCCGCCGCGCCGGGGTGCGCGCCGAGGCGATCAGCTCCGCGAACCCCACCGAGTGGTGTGACATCGAGGAGGGCCTCGCCGCCGACGCGATCGACGTCCTGCTGGTCTCCCCCGAGCGCCTGGTCAACCCGCGCTTCCGCGAGGAGCAGCTGCCGCGCCTGGTGGACCGCTGCGGGCTGCTCGTGATCGACGAGGCCCACTGCATCTCCGACTGGGGGCACGACTTCCGGCCCGACTACCGCCGGTTGCGGGACCTCGTCGCCGAGCTCGGTGGGCACGTGCCCGTCCTCGCCACGACCGCCACCGCGAACTCCCGCGTGGTCGCCGACGTCGCCGAGCAGCTCGGCACCGGCGAGGCGGGCGCGGAGGTGCTCACCCTGCGCGGCTCCCTCACCCGCGAGTCGCTGCGTCTCGGCTCGCTGAGTCTGTCGGACGACCGCCAGCGGCTGGACTACCTGGTGCGGCACCTGGACTCCTTCGGGGGCTCCGGGATCATCTACGCGCTGACCGTCTCCGCCGCGGAGGATCTCGCCTCCCTGCTGGACCGGCCGGGGCGGCGCGTGCGCGCCTACACCGGGCGCACCGATCCGGAGGAGCGGGCCGAGCTCGAGCAGGCGCTCAAGGACAACGAGGTCAAGGCGCTCGCCGCGACGAGCGCGCTGGGGATGGGCTTCGACAAGCCGGACCTCGGCTTCGTGATCCATCTCGGGGCGCCCTCCTCCCCCGTCGCCTACTACCAGCAGGTGGGGCGCGCGGGGCGCGCGACCGACCGGGCGGACGTGCTCCTGCTGCCAGGCCGGGAGGACCGCGCGATCTGGGAGTACTTCGCGACCTCCTCGATGCCCTCGCAGGAGAGCGCCTCGCAGGTGCTCACCGCCCTCGCGGAGTCCGGGGCGCCGCTGAGCACCCCGGCGCTCGAGGCGCGGGTGGACGTGCGCCGCAGCGCGCTCGAGCTGCTCCTCAAGGTGCTCGCCGTCGACGGCGCGGTGCAGAACGTCAAGGGCGGCTGGATCGCCACCGGGGCGCCCTGGCACTACGACGCCGAGCGCTACGCGACCGTGGCCCGCGCGCGCCGGGAGGAGCAGCAGGCCATGCTCGAGTACGAGAGCCTCGCGGGTGGTCGCGAGCAGTGCCGGATGGTGTTCCTCGCCCGGCAGCTCGACGACGCGACCGCGGAGCCCTGCGGCCGCTGCGACGTATGCGCCGGGCCGTGGTTCCCCACCCCCGACGCCCCGGCCTCCGGTGCCGACGGCTCCGAGGGTGCCGAGGGCGCCGATGCGCGCGTCGCGGCCCTGCTCGACCGGGTCGGGGTGCCGGTCGAGCCGCGGGCGAGCTGGCCCTCGGGACTGGACCGTCTGCTGGGGGCGGGTGCCCCCAAGGGACGGATCCCGGAGGGCGAGCGCGCCGCGGAGGGGCGGGTCATCGCCCGCATGTCCGACCTCGGCTGGGCGGTCCCGCTGCGGGAGCTCCTGCGCACGGACGAGGACGGCCGCCCCGTGGACGACGTCGTGCCCGAGCGGATCGGCTCCCGGATCGTCGAGGTGCTGAAGGACTGGGACTGGGCGCAGCGGCCCGCGGCGGTCGTCGCCGTCCCCTCGAGCACACGGCCCCGGCTGGTGGGCTCGCTCGCCGCGGGGATCGCGGGGATCGGCAGGCTCGAGGACCTCGGCGCCCTCGACCTCGCCCCGGGCGCCGGCCCGCTGCGCGGCGGCGGGAACAGCGCCTTCCGCGTCGCGGACCTGTGGGAGCGCTTCGCCGTGGGCGAGCAGCTGCAGGGCCGGCTCGAGCAGCTCGACGGTGCACCGGTCCTGCTGGTCGACGACGTGATCGACACCCGCTGGACCATGGCGGTCGCGGCGCGCCTGCTGCGCCGTGCGGGCTCCGGGCCCGTGCTGCCGCTCGCGCTCGCGCAGCAGGCGTGAGCGCCGCGGAAGGTCAGCTGTAGCCGCTCTGCTTCACGGCGAACACCGCACGGAACCCCTCGCCCTCGGTGAGGGACCACAGGAGGTCGGGGCCGTCCGCGTCCTCCCAGTAGTTCAGCGACTGTCCCCAGGAGACCCAGGGATAGGTGGTGAGCGCTCCCTCGCCGGGCCAGTGGGAGAGGGTCTTCCGGCGGGAGCTGTTGAACCACCAGCGCCCGTTGTGGGAGCCGACGCCGTTGAGGTTGTGCAGCGGCACCTCGAGCGCCTCGCTCGCGGTCGTGGACCGGGCGAAGGTGGGGCCGCCCTGCTGGAAGCCGAAGCGGACGGCACGGGTGGTGCCCGTGGGGTAGTCGTCGCAGTCCTCGCAGCGGTACTCGGTCATGACGATCGACCGGGTCACGCGGTCCAGCGAGATCGTCGACCACACGAGCGGCGCGGTGCCCGCGTCCACCTCCGAGGAGATCGTCCCGACCTGCGGCAGGGCGTAGGCGTAGTTGTGCGCGTAGAAGGTCCCGCCCACGCGACCGATCTGGTCCTTCGTGCCGCCGGTGTCGGTGGTGAGGATCCTGCTCATGTCGAACACCCGCATCCCGCCGGGCTTCGCCGCGGAGTCCGCGACGTAGAGCAGGTCCCCGTACCAGGCGATCCCGCCGGCGTGGATCTCCACGTCGCGGAAGCTGGGCTCCTCCGCGGTCCCGGTCGGCTCGACGAGCAGGATCCGTCGATAGGCGTCGGGATGGTCCGCGTCCCAGTCGATGAGGTTGATGCGGCTGGACTTCGGGGAGTTGTTGTAGAAGCTGACGGCGATCACCTGGCGCCCGTCGTAGCGACCGTTCCCCGCGGTGCCCACCGCGTCGCGGCTCGTGGCGATCCCCTGCGGGAAGGCGTCGGGGTCGTTCTCGTCGCTCGTGGCGAAGCGGAAACCGTGGACCTGGGTGTCGATCACCGTGGCGGGGGTGCGCTCGTGGTTGGCGTGGTCCATCACCTCGCTGACGCTCGCCCGACCGGCCTGCTCCAGCAGCGCCTCGACCCGTGCGGTGGAGGACGTGTAGTCGGCGGTCAGCCGGAAGGCGGCTGGATCCACCGTCGTGGGCGCCGGGGCGGCCTGGGCGGGAGCGATCGCCGCCCCGGTCGCGGCGACGGCCCCGAGCAGACCGGCTCCGCGCAGCAGCGCGCGTCGGTCCACACCGGGGCCAGAGGGCTGCGGGTGAGGGGCCGTGGACCGGCCGGGACGGTGTGCGGGACGTGGGGCGCTCACGGGTGAGCAGCCTTCCTGTCGGGTGCGATGTGCGTTACACACCGTTCCATCAGCCCTCGGCGATGTCGAGACCGTCGGCCCTCTCGTCCCCGGACGTCGCGAGCGCGGCAAGCTCGTCGGCCACCCGGGCGCGGCCCGCGGCGTCGAGACCGCGCAGCGGCCGCGGGAGGGGATCCTCCCCCACCAGCCCGCGCTGCACGGCGATCTCCGCGATCACGCGCAGGCTCCCGCGCTGCTCCGCGAACAGGGAGAAGAAGCCGTCCAGGTGGGCCGCGAGGGCGCGCGCCTCCTCGTCCCGGCCCGCCTCGTGCGCACGGACGATCGCCATGGTCTGCTCGGGCAGCACCCCGCCGATCGCGGAGAACCACAGGTCGCAGCCCGCCTCGAGGCCCACCGCGCCGACGGCGTCGCCGGAGACGCCCACCCGCACGTGCTCCGGGACCGCGGAGCGCACCTGGGCGACCCGCTCGCGCGCCGCGGGGAGCGCCGCGGGAACCGGCGGGATCTTGATCCCCGCGACGGCCGGCAGCGCCGCGACCTCGGCGTGGAGCTCCGGGGTGAAGGTCACGTGCGTGGTGCCGGGGTTGTCGTAGACCACGAGCGGGACGGACAGCTCCGCGGCGACGTCGGAGAACAGCCCCACCACCTCGGGATCGGCGAGCGGGTGGTAGCTGACGGGAGCGAGGAGCACGCCGCCCGCCCCGGCGGTCTGGGCGTCCTCGGCGAGCGCGAGCACGTCCGCCGTGGCGAGGGCGCCGATCCCGGCGAGGACCGGCACGCCCTCGGAGGCGGCGACGGCGACCTCGATCGCGCGGCGTCGCACGTCCCGGGGCAGGTACGGGTACACGCCCGTCGAGCCGAGCACGCCGATCGACGCGGAGCCCGCCTCGACGATGCTCCGCACGAGGGCGGTGAGGGCATGCTCGTCGAGGGCGCCGTCCCGCAGCGGGGTGAGCGGGAAGGCGCTGAGCCCCCGCAGCCAGGTCGCCTCCGCGCTCATGCCTGCTCCGTCTCGGGCTCGTCGGCGTCACCGGACTCCGCCTGCTCGGGCTCGGGCAGCCCGGCAGGCCCCCGCTCGAGCAGGATCGTGAAGCCGGCCTCGTCCAGGATCCGCAGGCCCAGGTCCCGGGCCTTGGTCTCCTTGGAGCCGGCGTTCTCCCCCACCACCACGAAGTCGGTCTTCTTCGAGACGGAGCCGGAGGCCTTGCCGCCGCGGGAGATGATCGCCTCCTTCGCGCCGTCGCGGGAGTAGCCCTCGAGGCCGCCGGTGACGACGACGGTGAGCCCCTTGAGGGTCTTCACGAAGCCCTCATCGACGTCGTCCGCCATGCGCACGCCGGAGGCGGCCCAGGCATCGACGATCTCCCCGTGCCAGTCCACGGCGAACCACTCGCGCAGGCTCTCGGCGATGATGCCGCCCACGCCGTCGGTCTCCGTGAGCGCCTCGAGATCCGCCGCACGGATCGCGTCCATCGTGCCGTAGGCGGTCGCGAGGGAGCGGGCCGCGGCAGGGCCCACGTGGCGGATGGACAGGGCGACGAGCACACGCCACAGCGGCTGCTCCTTCGCCTTGGCGAGCTCGTCCATGAGCTTCTGGGTGTTCGCCCCGGGCGCCGCGGGCTTGGTGAGCGTCCACTCGCCGCGGGACTTGTAGTACCGCCACTGGGGGCGGGACCAGAAGGCGGGCACGAGCTGCCAGTCCCCCGTCGGCTCCCCGTTCCGACGCAGGGGCTGCCAGACGGCGACCTCCTCCAGCTGCTCGGGAGTGAGGTCGAAGAGGTTCGCCCCGGTCGTGACGACGGGCTGCTGCGGGGCGGGCAGCATACCGGCGGTCTCCTCGGTGATGCGGAGCATGGGGACGCCGTCGTTGCCCTGCGTCTCCTTGCCGCCCCGGACCGTCACGAAGACCGGGGAGTCGAACTCCTCCTCGCGGCGCAGCGGCAGGTAGATCGCGTGCCCGGCGCGCAGGGCGGCGAGGGCCTCCTCGCGCCGTCCCTCCGGGTCGGTGAGCGCGATCGCGCTCTCCTCGCCGAGGGTCTCGATGTCGAAGCCGCCGCGGGAGGCGGCGTGCTCGACGCGGCCCGTCACCTGGGCGGGGCAGTCGCGCGTGTTGGGGCAGCGCCAGTCCTTGTCGCCCTCCTTCTCGGGGCGGATCTCCGTGCCGCAGGAGGGGCAGCGCTCGGGCATGACGAAGGGCGTCTCGGAGCCGTCGCGCAGGGCGTCCACCGGGCCCAGGATCTCGGGGATCACGTCGCCGGCCTTGCGCAGCACGACCATGTCCCCGATGAGCACGCCCTTGCGCTCGACCTCGAACTGGTTGTGCAGCGTCGCCTTCTCGACCGTGGACCCGGCGACCTGCACGGGCTCCATGACGCCGAAGGGGGTGACCCGGCCGGTGCGGCCCACCTGCACCTGGATGTCGATGAGGCGGGTGGTGACCTCCTCCGGCGGGTACTTGAAGGCGATCGCCCAGCGCGGGGCGCGGGAGGTGGAGCCCAGGCGCCGCTGCTGCGCGAAGTGGTCGACCTTCACGACGATGCCGTCGATCTCGTGCTCGACGTCGTGACGGCGCTCGCCGTAGTGCTCGACGTAGGCGACGACCTCGTCGATCGAGGTGACGACGTCCTTGTAGCGGCTCGTGGGCAGGCCCCAGGAGGCGAGGAGGTCGTAGATCTCGCTCTGGGAGCCGACGGGCGGATCGGGCCAGGCGCCGAGGCCGTGGACGGTGAGCCGCAGCGCCCCGAGGCGCGCCTCCCCCGCCTCACGCTCGAGGCCCTCCTTCTTCTCGAGCTGCTGGCGCAGGCCGCCCGCGGCGGTGTTGCGGGGGTTCGCGAAGGTCGGGAAGCGCCGGGTCGCGGCGAGCTGCTCACGCTCCTCGTCGAAGGGCCGGGAGGTGGCCAGGCGGGACTCCCAGCGGGTGCGGGACTCGGCGACGGCGCGCTCGCGCAGCTCGACCTGGAGATCGTTGAGGCGGGCGAAGGCGGCGGTGGGCATGAAGACCTCCCCGCGCACCTCGACCAGGGCGGGGTGGCCCTCGCCCTCGAGGCGGCCCGGGATCCCCTCGATGCGCAGGGCGTTGGTCGTGATGTCCTCGCCGGTGCGGCCGTCGCCGCGGGTGGCGGCGGTGACGAGCTCGCCGTGCTCGTAGCGGAGGTTGATCGCGAGGCCGTCGATCTTGAGCTCCGTCAGCCAGCGCACCTCGCCGCCGATCTCCTCCACGGCGTGGGCGCACCAGTCCCGCAGCTCCTGCACGGAGAACACGTTGTCCAGGCTCAGCATGCGCTCGGCGTGGTCGATCGTCGCGAGGCCGGTGGCGGCCTGCCCGCCGACCGTCCGTGTGGGCGAGTCCTCCTTCGCGAGCTGAGGGTTCTCCTCCTCGAGCGCGCGCAGCTCCTTCTCGAGGGCGTCGTACTCGCCGTCGGTGAGGGTGGGGGCGTCGTGCTCGTAGTACTCCGCGCGCGCCTGCTCGATGCGGGCGGTCAGCTCAGCGATGCGCTCCTGCGCGTCGAGGGTCCGGGCGTCATGGCCGCCGTCCTCGGGGTCGCGGTGGTCGAGCTCGGCATCGGTGCGGGGGTTCTCGTTCGTCACGCCCGTCATTGTCCTCCATGGCCCCGACGCCCCTCCACCCACCCCGCTCCCCCTCGATCCCCCGTTCGCGTCGATAGGGTGCCGGGATGGAGCTGATGGAGGACGTGCGGGCCGGTGGCTGGCTGCTGGCACGCGCCGGCGGCTGGGCGCAGGTGGACGGCGTGGCCGGCACCGGCTTCGAGGCCTATGCGCGCATCCTGCACCCGGTCCCGGCGTGGCGGGTCGATCCGGCCGACACCGATTCCTGGGGGATCCCGAGGACGGTCGAGGAGGGCCGATGGCGCTGGGCGGACGTCGCCGCCCGCACGGGCGCGACCATGCATCCGCTGGTCCAGTGGCGCTCCCTGACCGGCGGTGAGCAGGATCCGGAGCTGCCCGGGGACTGGAGCGTGCAGTCCCCCGAGCAGGGGCTGCTGGACACCGACCTGCTCGCGGCGCTCACCGAGCATCTCGCCCCGGCCACCTCGACCCCGGAGCAGCTCGTCGCCGGTCTCTGGACGGGGCACGGCGAGCTGCATGACGGCGGCGTGCGCTTTGTCGTGCTGGTCACCGACGGGGAGGCCGACGACCTTCCCGACACCGCCCCGGTCACGGAGCACGCGGTGCCCCGCGACGTCCGCGCGCGGGCGCTCAGCGGCCCCTTCCTCGACTGGCCGGGCCGGGAGATGCTCCTTTTCTCCACCTCCGCGGGCGAGCTCGCCGACCCGTCCTGGCCGCGCACCGCGGGGTGGGGATGGTCCGAGGAGTGGGGTGCCGGCATGACCCCGCAGCTGCTGTGGCCCGCGGGCCACGAGTGGGCGCTCGCGTCCGAGATCGACTGGGACTCGACGATCGTCGCGGGATCCGCGGAGCTCGTGGCGGCGATCCTCGCCGATCCCCGGCTCGAGGCGTTCCCCGTCGGCCCCGAGGACGCGCTCACCGAGGACAGCGACCTCGTCAACGGCTCCTGAGCCGGCGCGTCGCCGGCCCTCGCGCCGGTCAGTCCGCGACGCGCTCCGCCCAGGCGGGGGCGGCGCGCAGCAGCGCGACCAGCGCGTCCTCGTCCAGGAGGTCCTCGATGGCGGGGGCCGTGGAAGGGTCGGTGCGTCCCTCGTGGACGCGGTGGGAGGCGCCCGTGTGGGCGATGAGGGTGAACCCGGCGGCGTCGGACTCCGCGTAGCCCAGCTCGTGCCAGATCCGCAGCACCGCCCCGAGCTCCCGCTCCATGCCGCCGGCCGGGCGCGGGTCCACGACGAGCTCGAGCGCCACGCCCGCCTCGTGCGCGTTCGCGATCTCCTCCCAGAGCGCCCGCCCGGCCCCCGCGAGGGCGGGGAGGCGGCGCGGGGCGAGGGCGAGCCGGCGGGCGCCCGCGGTGCGGGCCTCCGCGATCAGCCGTGCGTCGGCGCCCACCCCGAGCGTCACCTGCGCGGGATCGAGCCCCGCGCCCGTGCGCAGGGCCTCGAGCAGGCTCTGCCAGAGCAGGGCCACGCGCGCCGGCGGCACCGGGTCGTAGTGGCGGCGCCCCGAGGGGGTGGGGATCGAACCGGCGACCACGGCCGTAACGGCGTCCTCCCGCACGAGCAGGTGCGGCGCGGCGCCGGGGACCCGCTCGCGCAGGGCGTGCAGGTGCTCCGCGAGCCCCTCGGCGAGCAGCAGCGGCAGGTCCCGCACGGCGCCCGTGTCCGAGAGCGTCCGCTCCCCGGTCGCGACGAAGGTCGAGGCGGCGAGGGTCGCCGGTCCCAGCACGGTGCTCTGCAGCGGTCCCTCGAAGCCGAGCAGGGCGATGCGGGCCGCGTCGAGCATCCGGCCGCGCAGGTCCGTCGCATGCGCCCAGGCCCGGCCGAGGCCCGGGCCGATCCGCCAGCCGTAGGGGGCGAGGTCCCCCGTGATGCCGGAGAGCAGGGAGAGCGTCGCGGGGAGCAGGTGGTCCGTGGGGTCCGAGCCGAGGGCGGCGGGCAGCGCGAGCCGGGTCGCGATCTGCGCATCGAGGTCGTCGCCGAGCAGGGCGCGCAGACGCATCAGCGCGGCGAGCGGCGGATCCGCGGGCAGGTCCAGCCGCTCGATGCGGGAGGCATCGGGGGCGCGGAAGGTGCCGTCACCAGCGAGGGTGACGAGGGTCGGGGCGGGGCTCATGCGGTGCGGCGCTCCAGGGTCGCGGCGGCGAGCACGCGGTCGCCGTCGTAGAGGACGAGGGTCTGGCCGGCGGCGACGCCGCGCACCGGCTGCTCGAGGTGCACCCGCAGCAGCGGGTCGCCCTCGGACGGGATCGAGGAGACCTGCGCGGGCACGGCCTCGCCGTGGGCGCGGATCTGCGCGGAGACCGCACGGCCCGGCTCGAGCTCCTCGAAGGTGACGAGGTCCGTCGCCTCGAGCTCCGTGGTGGAGAGCAGCTCGGAGGCACCGATGACGACACGACGGGAGGCGGGGTCGACGTCGACGACGTAGCGGGGGCGGCCGTCCTCCGCGGGACGCTCCACGCCGAGACCCTTGCGCTGGCCGACGGTGAAGCCGTGTGTCCCGCGGTGGTGGCCGAGCACGGCGCCCTCGGTGTCGACGACCTCGCCGGGAGCCTCGCCGAGGCTCCGCTCGAGGAAGCCGCGGGTGTCGCCGTCGGGGATGAAGCAGATGTCGTAGCTGTCCGGCTTCGTGGAGACGCCGAGCCGGCGCTCGCGGGCCTCGGCGCGCACGGCCGCCTTGTCCTCCATCTCCCCGAGCGGGAACAGGGAGCGGGCCGCGGCCTCCGGGCCCATCACGGCGAGCACGTAGGACTGGTCCTTGCGGGCGTCCCGCGAACGATGCAGCGAGGCGGCGCCGCCCGGGCCCTCCGCGCGAACGGAGGCGTAGTGGCCGGTGCAGACGGCGTCGAAGCCCAGCAGGGTGGCCCGCTCGAGGAGGGAGGCGAACTTGATGCGCTCGTTGCAGCGCACGCACGGGTTCGGGGTGCGGCCGGCGGCGTACTCGGCGAGGAAGTCCTCGACGACGAGGTCGTGGAAGTCCGCGGAGAGGTCCCACACGTAGAAGGGGATGCCGATCCGCTCCGCCGCACGGCGGGCGTCCTCCGCGTCCTCGACCGTGCAGCAGCCGCGCGATCCGGTGCGCCGCGCCTCGCGCGAGGTCGACAGCGCCATGTGCACGCCCACCACCTCGTGGCCGGCCTCGGCGGCGCGGGCCGCCGCCACGGCGGAGTCCACCCCGCCGCTCATCGCCGCGAGCACCTTCATCCCGCGCACCTCCTCCGTGTCCCGGGCGAGTCTACGGAGCCGTGCCCCGCTCCCCCGCACCCGCGAGGCGTGAGATGCGTCCAGCCGCCCGGCTCAGCGGGCGAGCGCGCCCACGGCCCGTGCGCGCCGCAGCGACTCCGGCAGCGCCGCGAGCAGCAGGTCGATGTCCTCCGCGGTGCTCGTCCACCCCAGCGAGAGCCGGAGCGCCCCGCGCGAGCGGGCGGCGTCCATGCCCATCGCCGCGAGGACGGGGCTGTGCTGGGTGACACCTGCGGAGCACGCGGACCCCGCGGAGCTGTCCACCCCGCGCTCGTCGAGCAGGAACAGCAGCGCGTCCGAGTCCGCACCGGGGAAGACCACGTGCACGATGTGCCCGGACTGCGGGGAGTCCTCGGGGAGGGTGAAGCGGGCCTCCGGGTCGATCCGCGCGATCCCCGCGCGCAGTCGCGCCGCGAGCTCCCGCAGCCGGCCCGCCTGCTCGGCCCGCTCCGCGAGCACCTCCCGCAGCGCCGCGGCGAAGGCCGCCGCGTGCGGTCCGTCGAGCGTGCCCGAGCGCACGCCGCGCTGCTGGCCGCCGCCGGTCGAGAGCGCGGCGAAGGGCACCTCGGGCCGGGCGACGAGCACGCCGACGCCCACCGGGGCGCCGATCTTGTGGCCGGTCAGCGACATGAGGTCGAGGTCCTCGAGGGCGGGGAGGTCGACGTGGCCGAGCGCCTGCACGGCGTCGGTGTGCACGAGGGTGCCGTGGCGGCGGGCCGCGGCGGCGAGGGCGGCGATGTCCTGCCGCGCCCCGGTCTCGTTGTTCACGAGCGCCGCGCTGAGGACGCCGACGGCGCCGTCGGCGAGCACCTGCTCGACCGCCCCGGCGTCCAGCAGCCCCGCGGCGTCGACGGGCAGCTCGCGCGCCTCGAGCGTCGGGGCGAGGGAGCGCGCCGTCGCGAGCACGGCGGGGTGGTCCGTCGCGCAGACGGCGACCGCGGTGCGGGAGGGGTCCTGCGCGAGCACGCCGAGCGGCGCCGCGCGGAGGGCGAGGTTGTCCGCCTCGGTGCCGCCGGAGGTCATGATCAGCCAGCTGCGGGGCACGCTGAGCAGCTCGCCGATCTCCCCGACGGCGTCGTCGAGCACCGCCCGGGCCGCGCGGCCCGAGGCGTGCGTCGCGGAGGGATTGCCGCGCACGGCCGCGGCGCGCAGGTAGGCCTCGGCCGCGGCCGGTCGCAGGACCGTCGTCGCCGCATGGTCGAGGTAGGCGCGACGGGGCGCGCTCTCCTCAGGATCGGGGGCGCTCACCATGGCTGGGACGGGTCCTCGTCGGTGCCGCCCTCGGTCTCCTCACCCTCGCCGCCCTGGGCGTCGCGGTTGCGCTGCTCGAGCTCGTCGCCCTTGTCCGGGTCCTCGGTGGGTCCCTCGGTCGTGGCCTCCTCGGTGGGGCCGTCGCCCTCCGGGTCCTCGTGCTTCGGGGTGCCGGGGTCTATGGGCCCGCCGTTCCCGGGCTCCTCCCCTCCGGAACCGTCCTCGCCGCGCGCGTCGGGGTCCTTGCCGGCCTGCTCGTCGGCCTCGCGGCGCTTCTCCTTGATGCGCTCGCCGTTGCCCCCGGTTGTGCCCTCGTCCTCGTTGCCGGTGCCGCCGCCTCCGCCGCCCTGGCCCTCGCCCTCTCCGCCACCGCCGCCGCCCGCGCAGGGAGCGAGCAGCTCCTCGGCCTCGTACAGGCGATCCGCCTTCTGGGTGGGATCGGTGAGCTCGTCGGCCTGGTTCTCGATGGAGATCGCGAGGTTGTTGAGGATCTTGCACTGGGCGTGGGCCGGCTGGTTGAGGTCCGTGCCCTCCTGCCAGGCGGTGAGGGAGGCCCGCAGCTCCTCCTCGGCCTCCGCGTCCTTCCCCTGCCGCAGCAGGTCCGTGCCCTTGGTCAGGTGCGGGAGGTAGGGCTCGAAGCGGTTGACCACCCAGACCGGCGCGAGGCGCTCGATCGCACCCTCGTAGTCGCCGTCGCCGTAGGCGGACTGGTGGTACGCCTGCGTGATCGGCATCGACACGAACTTCACCGCGAGCAGGGACAGCGCGAGGATCGGCAGCGCGAGCACCGCGAAGACGATGATCCGCGTGCGGCGCAGCCGGCGCCGGTTCAGCCCGAAGTCCGCCGGGCGACCGCCTGCGTCCTGGTGCAGCGGGTCCCCCTCGGGCCGTCCGGACGGGCCCGACGACGGGGCCGACGGGGTCGCCGGGGTCGACGAGGGCTGATCCTGCACGGGTGCGCTCATCGCGAGGCTCCTTCGAGGTCGTGCCGGTCGAGCTTGCGGGGCAGGCGATAGGTCATCTCGCCGAGCTCCCAGATCATCAGGGCGGCGAGCGGGATCGCCGCGATCCAGTACCAGTCGCGGAAGTTCGTCGTCTCGCGGGTGGACTCGATCGGCACCGGGCGCAGCGTCACGCCGTCCATGGTGCCCTCGATCGGCTCGTCCGGCGAGGTCCGGTGCAGATAGGGCACGCCCAGCTGCCCGGCGATCGTCTGCAGCTGCTTCTCGTCGATCTTCGACAGCCCCTGCTGGCCCGATCCGTCGGTGATGTAGTCCCCGTCGTGGGCGCCGCCCTGCGCCTTCATCGGGCCGCCCTCGGCGGTGCCGTAGCCGAGCACGCCGCCGCCCTCCACGAATCCGGCGACGGCGGAGTACGGCTGGGTCTCCTTGCCGTCGGTGTTCTCCCCGTCGGAGAGCACGTAGACGAGGACCGAGGAGTCAGGGTCCTCCCGCTGGGTCTCGGTGACCGCTGTCGTCAGCGCCTGCAGCGGCCGGTCCACGTTCGAGCCCTTCGAGTAGTCGGTGGGCTCGGTGGTGAGCGTGTCGATCCAGGCCTTGGCGGCGCCCGCGTCGGTCGTCAGCGGCAGCTGCTGGGTCGCGGTCGAGTCGAAGGCGATGATCGAGTAGCGGGCGCCCTCGGTCATGCCCATGATCCGGGTCATGTCGGCCTTGACGCCGTCGAGCCGGGGCTGGTCGCCGTCGGCCCCGTAGTCCTCGGCGTTCATCGATCCGGTGCGGTCCACGACGAAGAACACGTTCGCGTCCATGCGCTGCGTCTGGCGGTCGTCGAGCGGCGTCACGGGGCGCAGGGCGACGACGAGCAGCAGCAGGACCATCAGGCAGCGCCGCAGCCAGGCCGTGCGCTGGCGCGGCCGCCGCACCAGCAGCACCACGCACAGCACGAGCATCGCGCCGAACAGCGGGACCGCCGCCCACGGCGTGAGCAGGGGATCGAGGCGGATCATCGCGACCTCCATCCGAGCGCGAGGACGGCCATCAGCGCGAGCAGCGTGAGCACGAACATCGGTCCGGGGTGGTCGCTGCGCACGAGCACCGGCTCCGCCCCCATCTCCTGGGCCTGGCTCCTCTGGATCTGCTGGATGATCGTCGGGATCGCCTGCGGGTCCGAGGACTGGTAGAGCTTCCCGTCATGGGACTCCGTGGCGCTGCGGAGCTCCTCGAGGCACTCGGGACCGCATTCGTAGGCGCCCGGGTAGAAGGTGAACAGCGAGATGTCCCGCGCGGTGACAGCGTCCGCCGCCTCGTCGAGGGTGAAGATCGACTCGCCGTTGACCTCGTTGTCCGTCGCGAAGATGATCGAGCGGGAGCGGTCCTGCTCCGCCTGGTCGAACAGCTGGGCGCACGAGGCGAGGCCGTCGGGCACGATCGAGGCCTGGTCCGCGACGCCGCGGGTGCCGTCGACGAAGTCGACGTACTGGCGCACCTTGTCCTCGGAGTAGTCGCGCTGGCCCAGTCGGTAGCCGAACTCGTCGAAGTCGATCGCCTCGGATCCCTCCCGCAGCTGCTTCTCGATGAGGTCGTAGTCGTTGGTGAGCGGGAAGACCGTGCGGCTGGTCGAGTTGAAGATCGACAGCGCCACCCGCTCCCCGTCGAAGGAGTCCACGA
The DNA here is from genome assembly GCF_054777615.1 of Brachybacterium horti. NCBI lineage: Bacteria > Bacillati > Actinomycetota > Actinomycetes > Micrococcales > Dermabacteraceae > Brachybacterium > Brachybacterium horti. Next base: position 287,768 of record NZ_BAAHAM010000002.1, on the reverse strand, counting down.
GCTCTGCGAAGGTGGCGAGGATCTGGGTGTCGTACTCGTACATCGACCCGGAGACGTCCAGGCACAGCACGATGTCCCGCGAGGCGAAGGACGGCGTCTCGATACGCTCGGAGGCCACCCGCCCGGAGAGCACCGAGGAGGAGAGCACACCGATCACGGTGACGCCGACGAGCGCCACCCGGAGCACGCCGGCGACCCGCTGGGCGCGCGTGAAGCTCGGGATGCGGTCCATGAATCGGCTGTTCGCGACCACCACCGGGGAGCGCCGCATCGCCCGGCGGTTCCAGAAGGTGATCGCCCAGACCGCGATCGCGGCGAGCAGGAGCAGGAGGGTCACCCACCACAGGGTCATGACCATCGGCGCACCACCTCCCGGGCGCGGCGCACGGAGTCGCGCAGCGCGGTGTCCGGGGCGGCGGCGAAGTCCGGCTCGTAGAGCGCGGCGATCAGCTCGCCCACCTCGCGGGTGCGGGGGTCGGCGCGGAGCGTGCCGACATCCTGGCTCGTGACGTCGTGCCCCGTGGTGCGCCGCACGAAGCGGCGCATGATCGCGGTGAGCTCCTGGTGGCCCTCGCGGGCGTCGAGCTCCCCCGCCTCGTGGCGGTCGGCGAGGTCGTTGACCGCGCGCAGGAACTCCGCCTTCAGGGTGTCGACGTCCGTGGGCCGGGCCCGGTAGGCGATGCGCCGCTCGATGCCGCGGGTGATGCGCAGCGTGCCCACGATCAGCGCGGCCACGACGATCACGCACAGCGCGGCGAGGATCAGCCAGGCGACGGAGTACTGCGGCGGGTCGATGATCTCCGGCGGGGCGGGCTCGGCGAGCACGGTGCCCGCGGCGAGCAGGGGCTCAGGCACGGGCATGGCGGTACTCCCGGGAGCGGAGCATGGCGATCATGTCCTCGACGACGGTGGACTCCCCCTCGGTGATCACGTGCGTGAGGTGGAGGCGGTCGAGCATCTCGGTGATGCCCTCCTCACGGGCGCGGCGATAGTTCTCCACGTCCCGGCGCACGCGCTTCGAGGTGCGGGCGAGCGAGGTCAGGTCCCGCGGGTCCTCGATGTCCACCACGTCGTTCTCGAGCGCCTCCGCCTGCAGCGGGTCCGCGTCCCGGATCCGCACCACGAGCACGTCGTGGCGGGTCGTGAGACGGCGCAGCGAGGCGAAGTCCTCGACGGAGGGGTGCGCCTCGTCGGTGATGATCGTCATGAGGGTGGAGCGGCTGGTCACGCGGAAGGCGCGCTCGAGCAGCCAGGCGCTGTCCGGCGCCGGGGAGCTCGCCGTGGTGCCCTGCTGGATCGAGCGCAGCAGCAGCTCGAGGTGGCCGTCGCTCGAGCGCGCGGGCAGCTGCATCGGCGAGCGCTCGGAGCCGCCGACGAGCCCCACGAGGTCACCGCTGCGCTGGGCGAGGAAGCAGATGAAGCCCGCGGCCATCACGGCGGCGTCGCGCTTGGAGGTGCCGTCGGCCGCGGTCGCGGACATGGCGGAGGAGGTGTCCGCGACGATCGAGAGGTGGCGCACGCGCTCCTCGTTGAACTGGCGGATGAGCGGCTCGCCGGAGCGGGCCGTCGCCTTCCAGTCGATGTCGGAGATCTTGTCCCCGGGCTGGTAGTACTTCAGGTCGTCGAAGTCCTCGCCGCTGCCCTTGAACAGGGAGCGGCCGCGGCCCTGGATCAGTCCCCGGGCGCGGTGGGAGGTGTGCAGGTCCACCCGGGCCTTGACCCGGGTGATCAGCGAGGTCGCCATGGCGTGACCTCCTTCCGCGTGCTCGTGGGCACCGATCAGGGCATCGGCACGGCGTGGAAGACCGCGTCGATGATCTGCTCGGGCTTGATGCCGCCGGCGAGGGCGTCGAAGGTCAGCACGAGGCGGTGGCGCAGCACGCCGTAGCGCATGGCGCGGACGTCGTCCGGGGTGACGTAGTCGCGGCCGTGGAGCAGGGCGTGCGCCTGTCCCACCCGCATCAGCGCGAGGGAGCCGCGGGGGCTCGCGCCGACGCGCACGGACTGCGTGAGGTTCGGGACGGGGCGGGGGCCGGAGCCGCGCGTGGTGAAGACGAGGTCGATGATGTAGCGCTTGACGGCCGGGTCGACGTGGACCTGGTCGACCTTCTCCTGGAGGAAGCGGATGTCCTCGAGGGAGACGGTGCCCACGCTCTCGCGGGGCCCGGTGAGGCTGCCCGCGGTGGAGCGGTCGAGGATCTCGTGCTCCTCGCCGGGGCGCGGGTAGGTGAGCACCTCCTTCATGAGGAAGCGGTCCATCTGCGCCTCGGGGAGGACGTAGGTGCCCTCCTCCTCGATCGGGTTCTGGGTCGCGAGCACCATGAACGGCTCGGGGAGGCGATGGATCTCGCCGCCGATGGAGGTCTGCCGCTCCTGCATCGCCTCGAGCATCGCGGACTGGGTCTTCGCGCTCGAGCGGTTCACCTCGTCGAGCAGCACGACGTTCGCGTGCACGGGGCCCAGCTGGGTCGTGAAGGTGCTCGTGCCGTAGTTGAAGATCTGCGTGCCGATGATGTCGTTCGGCATGAGGTCGGGCGTGCACTGGATGCGTGAGAACGATCCGGAGATCGCGGAGGCGAGCGCCGAGGCGGCGGTCGTCTTGGCCAGGCCGGGCACGGACTCGAGCAGCACGTGGCCGCCCGCGGCGAGCGCGGTGAGCAGGGTCAGCCGGAGGTTCTCCTGGCCCACGACGCGGGAGCCGAAGACCCGCGAGATGGTGCGCACGATCTCCGCGCTGCGCTCCATGTCCCCCGGGGCGATCGCGGAGCCGCCCGGGGCGGCGAAGTCGCCGCTGCGGCGGGGGCGGCCGGGCGCCTGCGCGCCGGGCTGCGCGGGGGCGGGATGCCCGGAGGCTGGGCCCTGGGGGGACGGCTGGGCCGCGGCGCCGCGCGCAGCGGGCTGCGGGATGGGTGGCTGTGTCATGTGCTGCGTGTCCCCCGTCGGAGCGGCGTGCGCCTAGCGGTCTGCGGTCGTGGACGGACCGTGAGGTCCGCTGCGGTGCGGGTCCCGGCTCCCCCGGGCCGCGCCGGCGCCCGGCCCTCCCCGGAGCGGAGCGCGGGGCACCCGGCCGATCCTAGCCGCTGTGGTCCAGGTCGCGTCGCCGCGGCTCAGGCGCGGGGACGGCGGCCGGCCCCCGGGTGGGAGAATGCGCGGGTGCAGGCAGACCGATTCGACCGCGCGACCCCGCCGCTCGCGCCCACCTCCCCCGGGCTCGTCGTGGACGAGCTGGGACGCGGGACCTTCGCCGTCGCCGCCCCGCGTGCGACCGCGGTGGACCTGTGCGTGCGCTCCTCCGGGGCGGAGCGGCGCCAGCGCCTGCGGCACTTCGACGGCGGCCTGCGCTGGGACCACGTGACCGGCATGCTGCCCGGCACCCACTACGGGCTGCGGGTCGAGGGACCCTGGGACCCCGCCGCCGGGCTGTTCGGCAACCCGCGCCAGCTGCTGCTGGACCCCACGGCCCGCGGCATCTCGCACGCCTCGCCGCTGCTGAGCTCCTTCTTCCCGTTCGAGGTGGACTCGATGCTCGAGGCCGTCGGCTCCGCCGCCGAGCCGAGCCCCGTGGACTCGGGCCCCGAGGCGGTGTGGTCCGTCGTCGTGGGGGACGACTTCGACTGGCAGGGCGACCTGCGCCCGCTCGTGGACTGGGACGCGACCGTGCTCTACGAGCTCCACGTCAAGGGTTTCACCCGCCTCCACCCGGGGCTGCCGGCCCCGCTGCGCGGCACCTACGCGGGGCTCGGCCATCCCGCGGTCACCGGCTACCTGCGCGAGCTCGGGGTGACCTCCGTCGAGCTGCTGCCGATCCACGCGGCGATGGACGAGCCGCACCTGACCCGCCTCGGCCTCACGAACTACTGGGGCTACTCCTCGCTCTCCTTCTTCGCCCCCGAGCCCTCGCTCGCGACCGCCGCCGCCCAGCGCGCCGGCGCGCAGGCCGTGCTCGACGAGGTGCGGACCATGATCCGCAGCCTCCACGCGGCCGGCCTCGAGGTCATCCTCGACGTCGTCTACAACCACACCGCGGAGGGCGGCGCGGAGGGTCCCTCGCTGTCCCTGCGGGGACTGGACAACCTCGCCTACTACGCGATGGACCACGGCTCCTTCCAGGACGTCACAGGCACCGGCGGCACCCTCGACGCGACCTCCGTGCACGTCGTGGACCTCGTGCTGGGCTCCCTGCGGTACTGGGTCCAGGAGATGCACGTGGACGGCTTCCGCTTCGACCTCGCTGCGACGCTCGGCCGGGACGCGGGCGGCTTCCGCCCCGACCACCCGCTGCTGCGCGCGATCGTCACCGACCCGGTGCTGCGCGGGGTGAAGCTCATCGCCGAGCCCTGGGACGTGGGCACCGGCGGCTGGCAGACGGGCGCCTTCCCGCCGCCCTTCGCCGAGTGGAACGACGCCTTCCGCGACGACGTGCGCTCCTTCTGGCTCTCCGACCGCGCCCACCGCGAGCGCTCCGGCGACCGGGCGGTCGGCGGGGTCCGCGATCTCGCGACCCGGCTCGCGGGATCGAGCGACCTGTTCACCGGCGGCGACCCCGAGCACCTGCCGCCGGGGCGCAGCCTCCGCTCCCCCTGGGCATCCGTGAACTACGTGAGCGCGCACGACGGCTTCACCCTCCACGACCTCACGGCCTACGAGGAGAAGCACAACGAGGCCAACGGCGAGGAGAACCGGGACGGCACCGGGAACAACCGCTCGTGGAACCACGGCGTCGAGGGCGAGCCCGAGGACGGACCCGAGGGCGGTGCCGCGCGGGAGTCCCTGCGCCGGGAGCGGCTGCGCACCCAGCGGGCGCTGCTCGCGACCCTGATCCTCGCCTCCGGCACCCCCATGCTCACCGCCGGGGACGAGATCGCCCGCACCCAGCGCGGCAACAACAACGCGTACTGCCAGGACAACGAGATCTCGTGGCTGAGCTGGGACGTCGACGAGCTCGCCCGCGTCCAGCGGGAGGCCGTGCGACGGCTCCTGCAGCTGCGGGCGGCCTACCCCTCGCTGCGCCCCCCTCACTTCCTCCAGCCCGCTCACGCCGAGGCCCTGGACCCGGGGCAGGTCGCCTGGTTCCGCGCCGACGGCGAGGGCATGACCCATGCCGACTGGATGGACCCCACCCGGCACCTGCTCGCCATGCTCCGGCCCGGGATCCCGGGCGAGCCCGGCACCGGGGAGGCGACCGAGCACCTGCTGATCGTCGTCTCCGCGGAGTCCGAGCCGGTGCCGCTGCACCTCCCCGGCGCGCCCTGGCCGCAGGGGGTCGCCCGAGTGCTCTTCGACAGCGATCTCGAGGACATGTCCTCCCTCCCCTCCGCTCCCCTGGCCCCGGGCTCCCGCCTGATCGCCCCCGGGAGCGTCCTCGTCGTCGGGATCGCGGAGCCCTGACCCCGGCGGGACGGCTAGGGTGAGCACCGTCACCGCGCCCGGGTGCGGGCGCGCGTCCGCGCAGTCAGGAGAGCTCGTGTCATCTTCGTCGTCCCCCCTGGACCGGACCCCGGCGACCACCGCTCCCACCGGGAGCGGGAGCCGCCCGCCGCAGCACGCCGCACCGGCCACCACCGCCGCCCCGGCCGTGGCAGCCACGGCGCCGGGCCCGCTGGACGCCGGCGTCGGCCGGATCCCGATCATGGGCGTCACCCCCGTGGTCGACGGCGGTCGGTTCCCCGCCTCGTGCGTCGTCGGCGAGAGCGTGCGGATCACGGCGAACGCCTTCCGCGAGGGCCACGACGCGATGGGCGTGCAGGTGGTGCTCACGGACCCGCAGGGCGCCGAGACCGTGCGCCGCCTGCGCTCGACGAACCCCGGCCTGGACCTGTGGGAGACGCACGTGCGCCCGGACTCCGCGGGTCACTGGTCCTTCCGGATCGAGGCCTTCTCCTCGCCGTACGACACCTGGGCCCACGTGGCGGAGGTGAAGATCCCCGCCGGCATCGACGAGCCGCTCGTGTGCGCCGAGGGCGTCGCCGTGCTGCGCGCCGCCCTCGCCGAGGTCGCCGACGGCACCCGCCCCGCCGCGGACCGCCCCCTGCTCGAGGCCGCGATCGCGAGCCTCCAGGACTCCTCCCTCTCCCCCGCCGCGCGGGTGGCCCCGGCGCTCGCCGCGGACCTCCGCGGGGTGCTCGACGTGCGCCCGCTGCGCGAGGGGGTCACGGTCTCCGGCCCCCACGCGCTCGTCGTGCACCGTCCCCGCGCCCTGTTCGGCTCCTGGTACGAGATGTTCCCCCGCTCCGAGGGCGCGCGCTTCGACCCGGAGAGCGGCTGGGTCTCCGGCACGCTGCGCACCGCGGCCGACTCCCTGGACCGCGTCGCCGCGATGGGCTTCGACGTCGCCTACCTGACCCCGATCCACCCGATCGGCACCGCCTTCCGCAAGGGCCGCAACAACTCGCTGGACCCGCGGCCGGGCGATCCCGGCTCCCCCTACGCGATCGGCGCCGCGGAGGGCGGCCACGACGCGATCCACCCGGACCTCGGCACCATGGAGGACTTCGACGCCTTCGTCGCCCGCGCGAAGGAGCTCGACCTCGAGGTCGCCCTCGACGTGGCCCTGCAGTGCTCGCCGGACCATCCCTGGGTCACCGAGCACCCCGAGTGGTTCGTCGTGCGGCCGGACGGCTCGATCGCCTACGCCGAGAACCCGCCGAAGAAGTACCAGGACATCTACCCGCTGAGCTTCGACACGGACTACGAGGGCCTGTACGCGGCCATCCGCGACGTGCTCGAGCTCTGGGTCGAGCACGGCGTGACCCTGTTCCGGGTGGACAACCCGCACACGAAGCCCGTGCGCTTCTGGGAGCAGCTGCTCGCGGAGTTCGACGAGAAGCACCCCGAGGTCGTCTTCCTCGCCGAGGCGTTCACCCGCCCCACGATGATGCACACCCTGGGCAAGGTCGGCTTCCACCAGAGCTACACCTACTTCACCTGGCGCCACACCCCCGCCGAGCTCCAGGAGTACCTCGAGGAGCTCGTCGAGGCGGCCCCCTACATGCGCCCCAGCTTCTGGCCGACGACCCACGACATCCTCACCCCGTTCATGAGCTCCGGGGGCCGGGCGGCCTTCGCGCTGCGGGCGATTCTCGCCGCGACCCTCGTGCCCACCTGGGGCATCTACTCCGGCTACGAGCTCGTCGAGGACGTCCCCCGCCCGGGCGCGGAGGAGCAGATCGACAACGAGAAGTACGAGTACCGGCCGCGCGACTTCGCCGGGGCGCTCGCCCAGGGCACGAGCCTCGAGCCGCTGCTGGGCGACCTCAACCGGATCCGTCGCGAGCACCCGGCCCTGCAGACCCTCACCACGATCCGCTTCCACGAGGCGGAGGACGAGGACGTCGTCGTGTTCTCCAAGCACCTGCCGGCCGACGAGTCCCCCACCGGGCAGGCGGACACGGTGCTCGTCGCCTCGCTCACCGTGCACGACCGGGGCGCCTGGACCCGCCTCTCCCTGGACCTCGGCGCCCTCGACGTCGGCGCGTCCTTCGAGGTCGAGGACCTGCTCACCGGGGAGCGCTTCACCTGGGGCGAGGACCCCTTCGTCATCCTCGACCCGCACGACCGCCCCGCGCACGTGCTGCGCATCGTCCGACCCGAGGAGGACCCCCATGTCCGATGACGCGACCCCCGTCGTCCCCGCAGGCGCCGGACCCGCCGGGGACCGGACGACATCCGCCGCCGGCCCCTCCCGTCTCCAGCTCGAGGTCCACGAGCTCGGCGCGGCCGCGACCGGCTCCTACCACGACCCGCACTCCGTGCTCGGGGCCCAGCCCTACGAGGGCGCCGTGACCGTCCGCGCGCTCAAGCCGCTCGCGCACGCGGTCGAGGTGGTGCTCGAGGACGGCACCTCCGTCCCGATGGAGCACGAGTACGACGGCATCTGGGTCGCGGTCGTCGACCGTCCCGAGATCGAGCGCTACCGGCTGCGGGTGACCTGGGCCGCCGGGGAGCCCGCGGTCGAGGTCGAGGACCCGTACCGCTTCCTGCCCACGCTCGGCGAGCTCGACCTGCACCTCATCCGCGAGGGCCGCCACGAGGAGCTGTGGCGCGCGCTCGGCGCGCACGTGCGCACCGTCGACGGCGTGCGGGGCACCTCCTTCGCGGTCTGGGCCCCCGGGGCGCGGGCCGTGCAGGTCATCGGCGCGTTCTCCGGCTGGGACGGCCAGCAGACCGCCCTGCGCTCCCTCGGCGCCTCCGGCGTGTGGGAGATCTTCCTGCCCGGGATCGGAGCGGGAGAGGTCTACAAGTTCCGGATCCTCGGCGCCGACGGCACCTGGCGGGACAAGGCGGACCCGATGGCCCGCCGCGCCGAGGTCCCGCCCGCGACGGGGTCGATCGTCGCCGAGAGCGACTACGAGTGGACGGACGACGCCTGGCTCGCCCAGCGCGCGCAGCAGCAGCCAGTGAGCTCCCGCATGTCGATCTACGAGCTGCACCTGCCGAGCTGGCGACCGGGCCTCGGCTACACCGAGCTCGCGACGGAGCTCGTGGACTACGTGGTCGAGATGGGCTTCACGCACGTGGAGTTCATGCCGCTCGCCGAGCACCCCTTCGGCGGCTCCTGGGGATACCAGGTGACCGGCTACTACGCCCCCACCTCGCGGCTGGGCTCCCCGGACGAGCTGCGCGCGCTGATCGACGCCCTGCACGCGGCGGGGATCGGCGTGATCATGGACTGGGTGCCCGCCCACTTCCCCAAGGACGAGTGGGCCCTGGGCCGCTTCGACGGCACGCCCCTGTACGAGCACGCGGACCCGCGGCGCGGCGAGCACCCCGACTGGGGCACCTACGTGTTCGACGTGGGACGCCACGAGGTGCGCAACTTCCTCGTCGCCAACGCCTGCTACTGGCTCGAGGAGTTCCACGTCGACGGCCTGCGCGTGGACGCCGTCGCCTCGATGCTCTACCTGGACTACTCCCGCGAGGAGGGCCAGTGGGTGCCCAACGTCCACGGCGGGAGGGAGGACCTCGAGGCGATCGCCTTCCTCCAGGAGGCCAACGCGACCGCCTACAAGCGGGCCCCGGGCATCGTCATGATCGCCGAGGAGTCCACCTCGTTCCCCGGGGTCACGCGCCCCACGGACGCCGGCGGGCTGGGCTTCGGCTTCAAGTGGAACATGGGCTGGATGCACGACACCCTCGAGTACCTCGGCGAGGACCCGGTGCACCGTCAGCACCACCACGGCGAGCTGACCTTCTCGATGGTCTACCAGTACTCCGAGAACTTCGTGCTGCCGATCTCCCACGACGAGGTCGTCCACGGCAAGGGCTCGCTGCTGCGCAAGGCGCCCGGCGACGACTGGCAGCAGGCCGCCTCGCTGCGCGTCTACCTGGCCCTGCAGTGGACCCATCCGGGCAAGCAGCTGCTGTTCATGGGCAGCGAGTTCGCCCAGGGCACCGAGTGGTCGGAGCAGGACGGCCTGCCCTGGTGGCTCGTCGAGTACCCGCTGCACCGCGGCGTCCAGCAGCTCGTGAAGGACCTCAACGCGCTGCAGGCGGAGCTCCCGGCCCTCCACGAGCTGGACCAGGACCCCGCGGGCTTCGAGTGGCTGATCGGGGACGACGCGGGCCACAACCTCGTGGCGTTCGTGCGCCGCGACGGCGCCGGGGACCCGGTCGTCGTGGTGCTGAGCTTCTCCCCCGAGCCGTGGCTGGACCTGCGGGTCCCGCTGCCCGAGGGCGGCACCTGGCTCGAGGTCCTCAACTCCGACGCGACCGTCTACGGCGGCAGCGGCGTGGGCAACCTGGGCCGCGTCCACGCCGAGACGGTGGCGGCGCACGGCCGGGAGCACTCCGTGCGGCTCGCGGTCCCGCCGCTCGGCGCCGTGGTCCTCGTGCCCGCACGGCTCCGCGAGGGCTGAGCGCGCCGCCTCCGATGCACGAGGGCCTGCCCGATCCGCGGATCGGGCAGGCCCTCGTGCATCATCCGGCCGCCCGACGGGGCAGCGGCCGGGTGCGCGCGCTCAGTAGAGGAGGTTCGCGAGGCGGCGCCGCGCCGGGCCCACCCGCGGGTCCTCGGCTCCGGCGACCTCGAACAGCTCGAGCAGCCGGGCGCGCACGGCGTCCTTCGTCTCCTGGTCGGCGCCGCGCAGGAGGTCCAGCAGGCGCCCGAAGGCGTCGTCGACATGGCCGCCGAGCATGTCGAGGTCCGCGACGAGCAGCTGCGCGTCGAGATCGGCGGGGGCCTCGGCGGCGGCGGTGCGGGCGGCCGCGGGATCGGCCTGCTGGGTGCGACGCATGAGCTCGACGGTGGCGCGTCCGGCCTTCGCCTCGTCGTCCGCCGGGCTCTGCTGGAGGCGGCGGTCGTAGGCGTCGACGGCGGCGTCGAGGTCCCCGCGCTCGATCGCGGCGTAGGCCTCGGCGATCAGCGGGTCAAGGGGCTCCTCCGCCGGGGCGTCGGCCGCGTCGTCGGCGCCGGCCGCGGCGCCGGAGACGTCCATGCCCTGCTGCTGGGCGAGCTGGACGACCTGGTCGAGCAGCGGGCCGATCTCCTCCGCGCCGAGCACGGAGTCCACGATCGGCTGGAGCTGGCCCTGCAGGAGCAGGAGGAGCGTGGGCAGCTGCTGCACGCGGAGGGCGCCCGCGACGCGGGGCTGGGTGTCGGCGTCGACGACCGCGAGGCGCACGGCGCCGCCGCGCGCGGTCACGCCGTCGCGGAGCGACTGCAGGAAGGCCTCGCCCTCGGGGACGCGGGAGCTCGTGACGAGCAGCAGCGTCGCGACCTGCTGGGAGTCGGCGATGAGCTGCTCGAGCCCCTGCTCGGTGACCGCGACCTCGTAGGGGCCGGCGGTGCCGGACGCGCCGACCGCGTCCCCCGCGGGCTGCTTGAGCTGGGCGAGATCGATGATGCCGTAGGGATCGGACACGGAGGAGCTCCTTCGACGGGGGCGGAAACCCCCTCAGTCTACGAAGCCGGCGGCTGCCGGCCGCTCGTGTTCGCCAGCGGCTGTGCGCCGCGCCGCGGGAGCGTCCCCGGGCGGGAGCGCACCGGGACGACAGCGCCCCGGGCCCGCCATGGCGGGGTCCCGGGGCGCGTCACGGGGAGAGCCGGTCAGGAGCCGCTCGTGCCCGTCGCGGTCTGGGTCGCGCCGATGGGCTGGACCTGGGCGTCGGAGTCCTTCGCGGGGATGTACACGGCGACCTGGGTGCCGAACTCGCGGATGAACTCCTTGGTGAACTCCTTGGTGCCGATCACCGTCGTGTACTTGTTGTCCTCGGCGTAGCGCACGGTCGCGCCGTCCTTGATCGACACCTTCCGCACCGAGGTGAGGGTCGCGAGCACGATGGCGCCGCCGTCCGCGGTGCGCAGACCGGCGAACTCGTCCTCGACGACCGTGAACACCTCCTTGATGGTGGCCACCTCGTCCTTCTCGACGCCCGCGTTGAGCTCCTTGCGCTCCGTCTGGATGCGCTTGTGGGTCTCGGTCTGGAAGGGGTTCTCGGCGAGCTTGTCGTCCTTGTCGGCGGCGTCGCCGTCGGAGAGCACCTTCGCGTAGAGCGCGAGGGCGTCCTTCGGGGTCATCAGCAGGTCGTCGGTGTCCGGGGTGACCGGAGCGGAGCCCACGACATCCGCGGGGACCTCCGGCATCTCGACGCCGCTCGCCTGCTGCGCCCAGCCCCAGGTGGTGTACGGGGAGCGGGCATCGGCCTGCTGGAGCGCCATGAACATCGGCACGCCGTCCTTCGCGGAGCTCGCGACCAGCGCGATCGCGGTGCGCGGGAACTCGGCGTCCGTCGAGGTCATGGGGACCATGAGCGCGTCGCCGGGAGCGGTGAGGTCCTCCGCCCACTGGTCGTCCTTCTCGATGAGGCCGTACATCGCCTTGCGGAACGCGGCGACGGAGCCGACGACGCGGGGTGCCAGCTTGCCCGCGTCCCGGGCCTTGTCCGCCGCGGCGACGGCCGCGCTGATCTCGGTGACGACGGTCGTGAGCTGGCCCACGGTGGTGTTGGGGGTGGGCTCGGCGAGGGTGGGGCCGGCCTCGGCGGCGGGCGGGGCCTCGGGGGTCTCGGCGCACGCGGCGAGCAGGCCGGCGAGGGCGAGACCGCCTCCACCGAGCACGAGGCGACGCCGGGCGACGGTGCGGGGGCGGGGGCTGGTCATCGGTCCTCCTCGGGGGACTCGGCGCGGCGCTGGTCCTCGTCGACCACGGACCAGAGGTCGGCGTCGTCGGCGGAGGCCGGGGCCTCCGGGGCGGTGGGGGCGGTGGGAGGAGTCCGGTCGGAGGCCGCGGTGGCGGCGCCGGCAGCGCTCGACGAGGTGGGCGCGAGCGGGGCGCCGCCGTCCTCCGCGCGCGGCAGCTCCTCGGTGGGATCGGCGGCGGCGACAGGCTCCTCGCCCTCCGCGCTCCCGTCCGCGTCCTCGATCTCCTCGCTGCGGCGGCGGCCGCCGCCCAGGGAGACCACGAGCAGCACGAGGCCGATCACGGCGATCGCGGCGCCGCCCGCGTAGGCGAAGGGCACCCAGCGGTTCTCCGCCTCGACCGGCCAGGTGATGCTGACCTTCTCCGCGCCCGCGGACTTCCCGTCCGTGACCAGGAGGATCGGGCGGTACTCCTGCTCCTCGTCCCCGGTCTCCGCGGCCGCGTAGTCGGCGATGTCGATCGTCGCGGGGCTCGGGGAGGTCTCCACCGTGAGCCACAGGTCCGAGCTGGTCGGGTCATCGATCTCGGTCGCGCCGTCCGCGCCCACGACCTCGGTGGTCAGCGTGGACCAGTCGCTCGCGCCCGTGATGCGGGTGTACTTCGTGCCGTGAAGGTAGGCGGTCACGTCGCCCTCGGGGGCGGTGATGACGGAGACGTCGGAGGCACCGGTCACCGTGACCGTGCCCTCCTTGCCGCCGATGTACAGCACTCCGGGATCGATGACGACGGCGGGGCCGGCGTCGGCGAGCTCCGCGGTCGCCGTGACCTCGGTCGCGGGAGCCCAGGTGGTCTCTCCGAGACGGCCCAGCACGAGACCGATCACTCCGATCAGGACCAGCAGGATGGCCAGCAGACGTTGCACGGTGGCAGCTCCTTCGAGTTTCACCGGGCACCGCCCGGGCAGGGGACCCGCCCACGATACGGGCGCGCACGCGACGGGACCACCCCCACGTGAGCACTCGCACCCGGCGGCGCTCCGCGATCGGCTAGCCTTACCGGGTGCGTCTCGTGGTTGCCCGTTGCTCCGTCGACTACACCGGTCGACTCACCGCCCATCTCCCGCTTGCCCCTCGGCTCCTGATCCTCAAGGCCGACGGAAGCGTGCTGGTGCATTCCGACGGCGGCAGCTACAAGCCGCTGAACTGGATGAGCCCGCCCGCGACCCTGCGCACCACCGAGCGCTCGCCCGCCGAGGCCGAGGCCGATCCGGAGGGCGCCTGGATCCAGCAGTGGGACGTGACCCACACCAAGACCGGCGACACCCTCCGCGTGCGGATCCACGAGCTGATCGAGGAGTCCGCCCACGAGCTCGGCGAGGACCCCGGTCTGCAGAAGGACGGCGTCGAGGCGCACCTCCAGGCGCTCCTGGCCGAGCACATCCACACCCTCGGAGAGGGCTGGAGCCTGGTGCGCCGCGAGTACGGCACCGCGATCGGCCCCGTGGACATCCTCGCCCGCGACGCGCAGGGACGCGCGGTCGCCGTCGAGATCAAGCGACGCGGCGAGATCGACGGCGTCGAGCAGCTCACCCGCTACCTCGAGCTCCTCAACCGCGACCCCCTGCTCGCGCCCGTGCGCGGCATCTTCGCCGCCCAGATCATCAAGCCCCAGGCGCGCGTCCTCGCCGAGGATCGCGGCATCGCCTGCGTGACGCTCGACTACGACGCCCTGCGCGGCATGGACGACGCCGAGTCCCGCCTGTTCTGACCCTCGCCCCGCTGTCCCCACCCCGCCGGGAGCACGGGACCCGTCCCGCCCCGCCCCCGCCCCATCGAGGAGTCCCGTCGTGAGCGCCACCCCCTCCCCCGTCGGCGACGTCGACCTCGCGGTGCGCGGCACGGCCGTGCTGCCCGGCGGGCTCGTGCCCGACGCCCTCGTCCTCATCGCCGGCGGGACGATCCGCTGGTCCGGACCCGCGACGTCCGCACCGGAACATCGCGCGGCCCGCACGATCGAGCACGAGGGCATGATCCTCCCCGGCCTCGTCGACCTCCACTGCCACGGCGGCGGAGGCGCGTCCTTCCCGGACTCCACCACCTCCGAGGAGATGCTCACCGCGGTCCACGAGCACCGGCGCCACGGGACCACCTCGCTCGTCGCCTCGCTCGTCACCGCCTCCGCGGACACGCTCCGCGCCCGCGTGCGCGACCTCGCCCTGCTCGCCGCGGCCGGGGAGATCGTGGGGATCCACTCCGAGGGCCCCTTCGTCTCGGTCGAGCGCCGCGGCGCCCAGAACGCCGAGCACATCGTCGACGGCGACCCCCACCTCGTCGCGGAGCTCGCGGAGCTGGGCGGGGGCGCCCTCGCCACGATGACGCTCGCCCCGGAGACCCCGGCCGCCGAAGCCGTCATCGACGCCCTCGCCGCCGCCGGCGCCGTCCCCTCCCTCGGGCACAGCGACGGCTCCAGCGCGGAGATGACGGCCGCGATCGCCCGCTCCACGCAGGCGCTGCGCCGTCACCGCGGCCGCAGCCCGCTGCCCACCGCGACGCACCTGTTCAACGGCATGCGCCCGGTGCACCACCGCGATCCGGGTCCCGCGCTCGCGGCGCTCGACGCGGGGGCCCGCGGCGAGATGGTCCTCGAGATCATCGCCGACGGCGTCCACCTCGACGCACGGACCGTCGCCCATGTCCTCGCGATCGCCGCGCCGGACCACGTGGCCCTCGTGACCGATGCGATGGCCGCCGCCGGCATGGCGGACGGCACCTACACGCTCGGCGCCCAGGAGGTCACGGTCGCCGGCGGCACCGCCACGCTCACCGACGGCGGGGCGATCGCCGGCGGCACGGCGCACCTGATCGACGTGGTGCGCTTCGCGGTGCAGGAGGCGGGCGTCGATCTCACGGTCGCCGTGCGCGCCGCGAGCATCGTCCCGGCCCGGGTGCTGGGGCTCGAGGACTCGATCGGCTCGCTCGCCGCCGGCCGGAGCGCGGACCTGCTGCTCACGGATCGAGGTCTCCAGGTCACCGAGGTGCTGCGCCGCGGGGAGATCGTCACCGTCTGAGCCGCGGCGCGGCCCCGGGCCCGAGGGTCAGTCGGCGTCGCCGAGGACGAGGCCCGTCGGCGCCGCCTCGAGCCAGGACTGCAGCGCCGCGGCGGCGGGGGCGTCCATGAGCGCCTGCACGGTGCGGCCGCCCCGCAGGAAGAAGGCGACGAGCACGCGCTCGGGCGCCGGTCCTCCGGGTCCCGTCGGGCCCGCGGGCTCCACGAGCCGTTCCCGCTCGACCTCGAGGATGTCCCGGCGCGGGATCATCAGCTGCGGCCCGGGCAGCAGCGACAGGTCGCGGAACCAGCGCAGGCGGTCGTTGCCCACCTGCAGCACGCCGTGCTGCCAGACCTCGCGGCGCCCCAGGAGGCTCCGCGCCATCTGGCACTGGACAGCGCCCGCGCGGTCGAGGACGACGGCGCGGCGCACGTTGAGCGCGAAGAGCACGACCAGCGCCAGAACGACGAGCATCCCGACCCCCACGAGGAGGATCGGGATGCTCGGATGATGCATCGGCGTCAGCGCCGGTTCAGCGCTCGGCCGGATCGCGGCGCGCCGCGCGGTCGACAGCGATGGTGACGACGTCGGCGTCCACGGAGACGAACCCGCCCGCGACCTCGCGCTCGGTGACCTGGCCGGACTCGTCGTGGATGCGCACCACACCGCGGTCGAGGATCGCGAGGGTCGGCTGCATGCGGGGCAGGATGCCCATCGAGCCGTCCGCCGCCGGCACCACGACCTGAGAGGCGCTGCCGGACCACACGGTCCGGTCCGAGGTGACGAAGGTGACCGCGAGGGAGCTCACTGGCCGAGCTCCTTCTGGATGTTGTGCCAGTTCTCGAGCACCATGTCGATGCCGCCGACGTTGAAGAACGCCTGCTCCGGGATGTGGTCGAACTCGCCGTCGCAGATGCCCTTGAACGACTCGATGGTGTCCTTGAGGGGCACGTCGGAGCCGTCCACGCCGGTGAACTGCTTGGCGAGGTGGGTGTTCTGCGAGAGGAACTGCTGGATGCGCCGTGCACGCGACACGGTGACCTTGTCCTCCTCGGAGAGCTCGTCGACGCCCAGCATCGCGATGATGTCCTGGAGCTCCTTGTTGCGCTGCAGGATCTGCTTCACGCGGACCGCGACGTCGTAGTGCTCCTGGCCCACGTAACGCGGGTCAAGGATGCGCGAGGTCGAGGACAGCGGGTCGATCGCCGGGTACAGACCGCGCGAGGCGATCTCACGGGAGAGCTCGGTGGTCGCGTCCAGGTGGGCGAAGGTGGTCGCCGGCGCCGGGTCGGTGTAGTCGTCCGCCGGCACGTAGATCGCCTGCATCGAGGTGATCGAGTGGCCGCGGGTCGAGGTGATGCGCTCCTGGAGCACACCCATCTCGTCCGCCAGGTTGGGCTGGTATCCCACGGCGGAGGGCATGCGGCCCAGCAGCGTGGAGACCTCGGAGCCCGCCTGGGTGAAGCGGAAGATGTTGTCGATGAACAGCAGGACGTCCTGCTGCTGCACGTCGCGGAAGTACTCGGCCATCGTGAGGCCGGTCAGCGCGATGCGGAGGCGCGTGCCCGGCGGCTCGTCCATCTGGCCGAAGACCAGGGCGGTCTTCTCGATGACGCCGGACTCCGTCATCTCCTCGATGAGGTCCCAGCCCTCACGGGTGCGCTCGCCCACGCCGGCGAACACGGAGACGCCGTCGTGGTTGTTGGCCACGCGGTAGATCATCTCCTGGATGAGCACCGTCTTGCCCACGCCCGCGCCGCCGAACAGGCCGATCTTGCCGCCCTGCACGTACGGGGTGAGGAGGTCGATCGACTTGATGCCGGTCTCGAACATGGTCGTCTTCGACTCGAGCTGGTCGAAGTTCGGCGCCTTGCGGTGGATGGGCCAGCGCTCGCTGACCTGCACCTCGGAGGCGGGCTTGTTCAGCGGGGTGCCGGTCACGTCGAACACGGTGCCCAGGGTCGCGTCGCCCACGGGGACGGAGATCGGGGCCCCGGTGTCGGTGACCGCCTGGCCGCGGACGAGGCCGTCGGTCGGCTTCAGGGCCACGGCGCGGACCATGCCGTCGCCGAGGTGCTGGGCCGTCTCGAGGGTCAGGGTCGAGGGCTCGAGGCCCGCGCCCTGGACCGAGATCTCGGCGGTCAGCGCGTTGTACAGCTCGGGGATGTCCCCGGGCGGGAACTCGATGTCGACGACCGCGCCGGTGACACGGGCAACCCGGCCCGTGCCCTTCTGCGCGGGCGCCGCGGTGGCGTCAGTGGTGTCGGTGATGCTCATCTGCATTCTCTCCAAATGGTTCGGGCCGGCGCTCGGTGCGCTCGAGGCGGCTCAGCGTTCCTTGCGACCGGATCCCGAGAGGGCGTCGGCGCCGCCGACGATCTCCGTGATCTCCTGGGTGATCTCCGCCTGACGGGCCGAGTTGGCCAGGCGGGTAAACTTCTTGACCTGGGTCTCCGCGTTGTCCGTCGCCGTCTTCATCGCTCGCTGCGTGGCCGCGTGCTCCGAGGCCATCGACTGCAGCAGGATGTTGACGAGCTTGGACTCGAGGTACCGCGGCATGAGCTCGTCCATGACCTGCTCGGCGTCCGGGGTGAACTCGTACAGCGGGTAGGTGGGACGGGCGGTGCCGTTCTCCTCGTCCGCGTCGACGACCTCGATCGGGACCAGGCGGGAGGCGCGGGCGACCTGCTGGAAGCGGGTCTTGAAGCGCGTGCCGACCAGGTACAGCTCGTCGAGGTGCGTCTCCGGGTCCTCGCTGAGGAGGTCCGCGGTGACGCGCTGGGCGATCTCGTGGCCGAGCTCGGGGAGCTCACCCTCGTGGTACGGGGCCCAGGCCTCGTGCGGCGGGCGGTTGCGGAAGCGGTAGTAGGTCTCGCCCTTGCGGCCGACGACGTACAGGACGGGGGTCTTGCCCTCCTCCTGCAGCGCGTTCGCGAGCTCCTCCGCCGCGCGGATGACGTTGTGCGAGTACGAGCCGGTCATGCCGCGGTCCGCGGTGATCAGCACGATCCCGGCGCGCCCGTTCGTGGAGCGCTCCTGGTCCAGGAACGGGTGGGCGACGTCCCCGGAGTGGGTCGCCACCGCGCCGATGGCCCGGGTGATCGCGTCGGCGTACGGGGTCGTGGCCAGCACGCGGGCATGCGCCTTGGCGATGCGCGAGGCGGCCACCATCTCCTTGGCCTTGAAGATCTTCTTCATGCCCTGGGCGGAGCCGATCCGCTTCTTGTACTCCCTCTGCTGGGCTCCCATGTCTCTCCTTCGCGGGAAGCGCCGTGCGGGTGGTCCGGGCCGCCCGCCCCGAGGGGCGGGCGGCGAGCCGGATCAACCGCGGACGATGCGCTCCTGGTCGATGTCCTCGTCGGAGGCGCTGGTGTGGACGTCGCTCACCGCGGAGCCCTGACCCTTGCCGGCCAGGTAGTCCTTCTTCACCTGGTCGAGGATCGTGGAGAGCTCCTGCTCGGTCGCGTCGGAGAACTTCTTCGAGGTGCGGATGTCCTCGAGCACGGAGCCGTTGTGGCGGAGGTGCTCGAGCAGCTGCGCCTCGAACTCGCGGACGTCCTCGACCTCGATGTCGTCGAACTTGCCGGTGGTGCCGGCCCAGATCGAGACGACCTGCTCCTCGTCGGGGAACGGCGAGGACTGGGCCTGCTTGAGCAGCTCCATGAGGCGGGCACCGCGGTTGAGCTGCTGCTTGGAGGCCGCGTCGAGGTCGGAGGCGAACATTGCGAAGGCCTCGAGGTCGCGGTACTGGGCGAGCGAGATCTTCAGCGTGCCGGAGACCGACTTCATCGCCTTCGTCTGCGCCGAGCCGCCCACGCGGGAGACCGAGATGCCGACGTCGACCGCCGGGCGCTGGTTCGCGTTGAACAGGTCCGACTGCAGGAAGCACTGGCCGTCGGTGATCGAGATGACGTTGGTCGGGATGTACGCCGAGACGTCGTTGGCCTTGGTCTCGATGATCGGCAGACCGGTCATCGAGCCGCCGCCCATCTCGTCGGACAGCTTCGCGCAGCGCTCGAGGAGGCGGGAGTGCAGGTAGAAGACGTCACCCGGGTAGGCCTCGCGGCCCGGCGGGCGGCGCAGCAGCAGCGACACGGCGCGGTACGCCTCGGCCTGCTTGGAGAGGTCGTCGAAGACGATGAGGACGTGCTTGCCCTCGTACATCCACTGCTGGCCGATGGCCGAGCCGGTGTAGGGGGCGATGTACTTGAAGCCGGCCGGGTCCGAGGCCGGGGCGGCGACGATCGTCGTGTACTCGAGAGCGCCGGCCTCCTCGAGGGTGCCGCGGACCGACGCGATCGTCGAGCCCTTCTGGCCGACGGCCACGTAGATGCAGCGGACCTGCTTCTCCGGGTCGCCGCTCTCCCAGTTCTTCTTCTGGTTGAGGATCGTGTCGAGCGCGACCGTGGTCTTGCCGGTCTGACGGTCGCCGATGATCAGCTGGCGCTGGCCGCGGCCGATCGGGGTCATCGCGTCGATCGCCTTGAGGCCGGTCTGCATCGGCTCCTTGACGCTCTTGCGCTGCATGACGCCGGGCGCCTGCAGCTCGAGGGCGCGGCGGCCGGAGGTCTCGATGGCGCCGAGGCCGTCGATGGGCTGGCCCATCGGGTCGACGACGCGGCCGAGGTAGCCCTCGCCCACGGGCACGGAGAGGACCTCACCGGTGCGGCGGACCGTCTGGCCCTCCTCGATCCCGGTGAACTCGCCGAGGATCACGCAGCCGACCTCGCTGAGGTCGAGGTTCAGCGCGAGGCCGAGGGTGCCGTCCTCGAAGCGCACCAGCTCGTTGGCCATGATGTTGGGCAGGCCTGCGACGCGGGCGATGCCGTCGGCCGACTCGGTGACGCGGCCGATCTCCTCGCGGTCGGGGGTGCCGGCCTGGTAGGTGGACACCGCGGTGTCCAGGGCGTTCCGGATGTCCTCCGGGCGGATCGTGAGCTCAGCCATCGCGGTGCTTCGCTTCCTCTTCTCCCCCGAACGGGGGCTGTGGTCTCGGGTGGGGTTCGCCTCGGGGAGGGGCCGTCAGGCCACCAGGCGGGTGCGCGCCTGGGCGAGGCGCGCGAGGACGGTCGCGTCGTAGAGGTCGTCGCCGACCTCGATGCGCAGACCGCCGACGACGTCCTCGTCCAGCTCGGTGTTGATCTGGACCTCGCGGCCGTAGATGCCGGCGAGGATCGAGCCCAGACGGTTCAGCTGCTCGGGCGCCAGCGGCCGGGCGCTCGCGACGACCGCCAGCAGCCGGCGACGACGCGCCGAGGCGATCTCCGCGAAGGCGAGCAGGCGACGGGCGGGCTTGAGGTCGCTGCGACGCTCCACGCCGCGGGCGGCAAGGGCGACGGTCAGCGGGTGGGCGCGCCCCTCGAGCAGGCGGGCGATGATGCCCTCCCGCCGGCCCGGGGTGCCCCGGGCGTCGTCGAGGGCTCCGCTGAGATCGCTGCTGTCCTCGATGAGGCGCGAGACCTGGAAGAGCTCCTCCTCGACCGTACCGAGGGCGTCCTCGCGGGAGGCCTGCTCCAGCAGCGCCTCGACGCCGAGCTGCTCGAGGGCGTCCAGGACGTCCTCCTGCTCGGACCAGCGGCGGCGGACGACCTCGAGCGCGAGCTCGAGGGCGACAGGGCCGACCTTCCCCTCGAACAGCGAGCGGACGACGGACTCCTTGACCTCGGCCGGACGGCCGCCGTCGCTGAGGGTCCGCACCAGCTGGTTGCTGGAGTCGATCGCGTCGGCGATCCCGAACAGATCCGTGGCGACCGTCCCGAGGGCGACGTCGTCGCCCCGGAACAGCTGCTCGGATCGCTGGGTCACCTCACGCAGGGAGGTGGAGGAGGTTCCTCGCATCTGGTGTCCTTATCGGGTCGCGGTCTGGGACGACTCGAGGTCGTCCAGGAACCGGTCGATCACTCGGCGGGAGCGCTCGTCGTCGGAGAGGGACTCCCCGACGATCTTCGAGGCGAGGTCGCTCGCGAGCGTCCCGACCTCTCCGCGCAGCTGGGCGGCGGCGCTCGTGCGCTCCGCGTTCAGCTGCTGGCGACCCGCGGTGAGGAGCCGCTCGTTCTCGGAGCCGGCCTGGGCCTTGGCCTCCTCGACGATGCGGGCGCCGTCCTGGCGGGCGCGCTCGCGGATCGCGGACGCCTCCTGACGGGCCTCGGCGAGTGCCTGCTCCTGATCGGCCTTCAGCTGATCGGCCTGGTGCTGGACCTCCTCGGCCTTCTTGAGGCCACCCTCGATCTTCTCCGCACGCTCCTCGAGCACGGCGTTGAGCCGCGGGAGGATGAACTTCATGAAGACCAGGGCGAAGATGACGAGGAAGATCAGCGTCCAGGCGATCTCCTGGGGCTGGGGCACCAGCAGGCGCCAGCCCGGCACACTCTCTTCAGCCTGAATCATCAGCGATACCTCAGAAGATGAAGCCGGTGACGATGGCGAGGAGCGTCAGGATCTCGGTGAACGCGATACCGATGAACATCGTGGTCTGGAGCTGACCGCGGAGCTCGGGCTGACGAGCCATGGCCTCGGCGGTCTTGCCGACGATGATGCCGATGCCGATGCCGGGGCCGATCGCGGCGAGACCGTAGCCCACGGTCGCGATGTTCCCGTCGAGAGCGGCGATGAGCGAGGTGTCCACAGGGGTTCCTTTCGTTGCGCCGACCGGTCGGACGGCAGCGGGGTGGGGTGGAGCGGGGTGGTCGGGGGGACGATCAGTGCTCGTCCGAGGTCGCCATCTGGATGTACACCGCGGTGAGCATCGTGAAGATGAAGGCCTGGAGGGCGGCGACGAAGATCTCGAAGCCGTAGATCCCGATCGCGAGCGCACCGGAGAACGGGGCGAGCGCGATGAGCGCGGAGCCGGAGAAGAGCAGGGCCTGGGTCATGCCGATGAACACCACCATCATGATGTGCCCGGCGACCATGTTCGCGAGCAGTCGGATGGTCAGCGAGGCCCAGCGGATCAGGACGACCTGGAGGAATTCGATCGGCACCAGCAGGAGGTAGATCGGCTTCGGCACGCCGGGGGGCATCGTCTCGTGCTTGAGGTACCCGCCGAACCCGTGCTTCTTCACGCCGGAGACGACGTAGGTGACGAAGGTCCAGAGGGCCAGCAGCAGCGGCATGCCGATCACGGAGGTGCCCGCGAGGTTGAGGCCCGGGATCACGCCACCCAGGTTCATCGCGAAGATGAAGAAGAACATCGTGATGAGCATGGGGGCGAAGCGCTTGCCCTCGCGCAGGCCCAGCGTGTTCTGGATGATCGAGCTGTGCACGAACTCGATGAGGATCTCGACGATGCTCTGCGCCTTGCCCGGCACGAGCTTGGCGCGGGAGGCGATGATCGCGAGCACGATGAGGGTCACGGCCAGGATGATCAGGCGGACCAGCTGCACGCGGTTGAACTCGAACCAGGTCCCTTCGAAGAGGATCGCGTCCGGGAAGAACTCCCCGATCGTGGGGACGTGGAAGAACGAATCACCCTCGGCGAGGACGTGGGCGGTGTCGGAGGTGTTCAGCGCGAGCTCCCGTGGTCAGGTGTGGCATCCGGAGGTTCGCGGCGGGTTTCCGGGCCGTCCCGCGGAGCGGGGGACCCGGGCGCGTCCGGCCCGGATGGTCGTGCGGTGTCCCTGCACCCGCGGACCTCGGCCCGGGGTGTCTCACGGCCACTCCACCGCGGACCTCGACCCGGGGACCGGGCGTGGCCTCAGCGGTGGCACCGTCGCCGTCGGTTCCGGCACTGCGCCTCGCGTGGAGATCCGCTCAGGGCTCCCCTGCGACGAGGGAGGAGGGTGCCGTCACCAGCGTCGGCTCAGGCCGCGTGAAGACGATGTGAGCATATCAGAGCATCACTGCTCATCGGGGTCCTCCGGGGCCGTCGGGGCGACCTCCAGACGAGGCCTTCCTCGCATCATGCCGACCGCCTCCGTGACCGCGGAGACGATCGCTCCCGCGAGCAGGGCGAGCCCCAGCCAGGGACGGGACAGCCACTCGGCGTCCCGGAGCAGCAGCAGCGCGATGATCAGCACGAACATCTTCACCATCCAGCTGCCCATGAGCACCATCGCCCATGCCGTGGCGTCGAGCCGCCGGGACGCGAGGGCGCTGCCCACTGTGGGCAGGGTCACCACGAGCGCGAGGGCCGACCCGACGAGCGCGCCGGCCACGGCGCCGTCCTGGCCCACCCCCAGCGCGACCAGGATCACGACGAGATCGATGACGACCCCGGCCGCGACGGCGAGCAGGAGCGCGCGCAGGAGCATCCGCTCGTTGCGGGCCCGAGCGGTGCGGATGCCGTCGGCCTGGTCGGGGCGGGGGGTCTCAGCGGGGGGCATGGTGGTCCTCGAGGTCGGGTGCGGGGGCGGGGCCGGCATCGGTCCGTGCCGCGCGCCGGCGGCGCAGTCGGGTGAGCGGGTCGAGCGTGACGAGCACAGCGACGAGCAGTCCCAGCACCCAGGCCACGACGACGGTGCGCAGGGGCAGCACGAGCGGCAGCAGCAGGCCCACGGAGACGAGCACCGTCCAGACGTACATGATGAGCACGGCGCTGCGCTTGGAATGCCCCAGGCGCAGCAGACGGTGATGCAGGTGGGACTTGTCGGCGTGGAACGGGGAGCGGCCCGAGCCGATGCGCCGCACGACGGCCATCGCGAAGTCCAGGAACGGGATGATCATGACGCCGATCGGCAGCAGGATCGGCAGGAACTGCCCGAAGAAGTCGGCGCCGGAGAGCGCGGCGGGGTCCACCTGCCCGGTCACGGCGATCGTCGAGGCGGCGAGCAGCAGCCCCAGCAGCATCGAGCCGGAGTCCCCCATGAAGATCCGGGCGCGGTGGAGGTTGTGCGGCAGGAAGCCGAGGCAGGCGCCGATCATCGCGGCGGTGACGAGCGCGGCGAGGGACGAGTAGTCCGTCGCGGAGTTGTCCCGCGTGAGCAGGTACGCGTAGAGGAAGAAGGCGGTGCCCCCGATCGCCATCACGCCCGCCGCGAGGCCGTCCAGCCCGTCCACGAAGTTCACGGCGTTCATGCACACCACGACGACGAGCACCGTGAGGATGATCGAGGTGTGGCTCGAGAGCAGCGTGACGCCGCCGATCGGCAGGGACACGAGCTGCACGCCCTGCCATGCCATGAGCAGCGCGGCGAGCGCCTGGCCGGCGAGCTTCGTCCACCAGTCGAGGTCCCACTTGTCGTCCGCCGCGCCGAGCGCGCAGACGAGGCCCGCCGCGCCGAGGATCGCCCACGGCTGGTGGGAGTCCTCGTAGACGGGGGCGAGGAACGGGATCCTCGACCCCACGAGCATCGCGACCGCGACCCCGGCGAACATGGCGACCCCACCCAGCCTCGGCGTCACGGCGTCGTGCACGTCCCGCTCGCGGACGGCGGTCATCGCCCCGAGCCGGCGCGCGGCCAGGCGGACCGCGGGTGTGGTCAGGTAGGCGACCGCCGCCGAGATCAGGAGGACGAAGAGGTAGATCCTCACCCGGCGGGGTTCTCCTGCCGCGGGGTGCCGGCGGCCCCGTCGGCGGCGCCGGCGTCGGCGCTCCCCTCGACCGCGGCGACCTCGTCGAGCTGCGGGCTCGGCGTGGTGATCTCCGACTCCGCGGGCAGGTCGAGGCCTCCGGCGGCCGGGGCGACGGCGGCCGAGGACGCGGGCTCGTCGGCGGACGGGGACACCGCCCCGCCCTCGGTGACGGGAGTGGGGTCGCCGACGGTCCCGGCCTTGGTCCCGTCGTCGGCCGCCGTACCGGACCCGCTCCCGGCCTCCGTGCCCTCGGCCGGTGCGGCCTCGTCACCGGGCGCGAGCTCCTCGGCCGGATCGGCCTCCGGGTCCTGCTCGGGCTCCGGGGCGGTGAAGACGTCGCCGACGAGGTCCACGATCTGCTCGCGGGTGATGGTGCCCTCGCGCAGGATCACGGCCGGGGTGACGGTCGCGTCGACGATCGTCGAGCTCGTGCCGATGCGCGCCTGGCCGCCGTCGAGGTAGATCTCCACCGCGTCGCCGAGCTGGGTCGCGGCGTCGAGGACCGTCAGGGCCGCGGGCTTCCCGTGCCGGTTCGCGCTCGAGACGGCGAGCGGTCCCGTGCGTCGCAGCAGCTCGAGGGCGGTCTCGTCATCGGGCATGCGCAGCGCGACCGTGCCCCGGGTCTCCCCGAGGTCCCAGGTCAGCGAGGGCTGCGCCGAGAGGATGAGGGTGAGCGCCCCGGGCCAGAACTCCTCGGTGAGGCGCTCCGCCCACTCGGGGACGTCGACCGCGAGGGCCATGAGCACGGCGTGGTCGCCCACGAGCACCGGCGGCGGCGTGTCGCGGCCGCGGCCCTTCGCGTCCAGCAGCGCCTGCACGGCGTCCGGGGTGAAGGCGTCCGCGCCGATGCCGTAGACGGTGTCCGTGGGCAGGACGATCAGCCTGCCGTCGCGGACGGCCGCGACGGCCGCCTCCAGGGAGTCGTCGCGGTTCTCGGGGTTCTGGGTGTCGTGCACGCTCACCGGGTCAGTCTCTCACTTCCCCGCCTGGGAGCACCGTTGCGCCACCAGGAAGCGGTCACGGCCCGTGAGGTCCTGCGCGGTGCGGATCGCGGTGAAGCCGCCGTGGCGGGCGGCGAGCTCCCGGGCGGCGGGGCCCTGGACGTCCGCGTGCTCCATGACGAGCACACCCCCGGGGCGCAGCAGGGCGTGCGCCCAGCGGAGCACATGGGCGGGGAGGGCGAGGCCGTCCGCTCCCCCGCCGTAGAGGGCGCGCTCGGGATCGTGGTCACGCACCTCCGGCTCGCGCGGCACGGCGCCCGGCGGGACGTAGGGCGGGTTCGAGAGCACCGCGTCCACCCCGCCCGCACCGTCGACGGCCTCGGCCCCGGCGAGCTCGCGCAGCGCGGCGGCGGCCGGGTTGTCGACGTCGACGGAGAGGTCCAGCTGCAGCACCCGGCCGCGGCCCGGGCCCGCCATGTCGATGTTCTCCGTCGCGAGCGCCACCGCGGCGGGATCCACGTCCACGGCCGTCGCGGTCGCCCGGGGCATCTCGTCGAGGACGGCCGCGGCGAGTGCCCCGCTGCCCGTGCAGAGGTCCACGACGCGCGACGGGACCCCGCCGAGCTCCTGCGTCATGAGGTCCACGGCGAGCTCAGTCTCCGGGCGCGGGACGAAGACCCCCGGCCGCACGGTGAGCTCGAGCCGGCGGAAGGGTGCGCGGCCCAGGATGATCTGCAGGGGCTCGCGGGAGGCGCGCCGGGAGACCAGCTGCTCGAGCCGCTCCTCGAAATCGGCGGGCAGGTCGTCGAGGAGGACCAGCGGTCCCTCGTGGCGCGCCGCGGCGACGATCAGCGCGCGGGCGTCGACGCTCGGGGACGGCACCCCGGCGCGGCCCAGGGTCTCCGTGCTCGCGGCGAGGGCCGCCCGCAGCCGGGTGCGGTCCTCCCCGCTCATCCCGCGCCCTCCGCGCTCTCCGCGAGGCGGGCGGCGCGCTCGGCCTCGCGGGAGGAGCCGATCAGCGCGTCGAGGTCCCCGGCGAGCACCTGCGCGAGGTTCCCGGCCTTGTAGCCCGTGCGGTGGTCCGCGACGCGCGACTCGGGGAAGTTGTAGGTGCGGATGCGCTCGGAGCGGTCCACCGTGCGCACCTGCGAGCGGCGCGCGGCCGAGGCCTGGGCGTCCTGCTCCTGGCGGCGCACGTCGAGCAGCCGCGTGCGCAGGATCCGCAGCGCCTGCTCGCGGTTCTGCAGCTGGCTCTTCTGGTCCTGGCAGGAGACGACGATGCCCGAGGGGAGATGCGTGATCCGCACCGCGGAGTCCGTCGTGTTGACGCTCTGCCCACCGGGACCGCTCGAGCGGAAGACGTCGGTGCGCAGGTTCGCGGGCGCCATCTCCTCCGCGAGCAGCTCCGCCTCGTCGGTGGTGTCCGCCTCCGGGAGCACGAGCACGCCGACGGCGGAGGTGTGGATGCGGCCCGCGGACTCGGTGACGGGGACGCGCTGCACCCGGTGCACCCCGGCCTCGTGCTTGAGGTGCGCGTAGACGCCGTCCGCCGGGGCGGCCGCGGAGCGGGCCCCGATCGCGACGGTCACGTCCCGCAGCCCGCCCAGATCGGAGGGCGAGGAGCTCATGACCTCGACGGTCCAGCCCTTCGACTCGGCGTAGGCGCGGTACATGCGCAGCATCTCCGCGGCGAACAGCGCCGACTCCTCGCCGCCCGCCCCGGCCTTGATCTCGAGCAGCACGTCGCGCCCGTCGTCGGGGTCACGGGGGGCGAGCAGCTCCTCGAGCTCCGCCTCGAGCTGCTCGGCGCGTGCGGCGAGGTGCTGCGCCTCGGCGGCGAACTCCGGGTCCTCCTCGGCGAGCTCCCGGGCGGTGGTCAGGTCCTCGAGGACGGCGTCACGGGCGTCCGCCGCGGTGACGATCTGGTGCACCTCGGCGTAGCGGCGCCCCACGGAGCGGGCTCGTGAGGCGTCCTCGTGGAGGGCGGGGTCGGCCATCGCCTGCTCGAGACGGGCGTGCTCACGGCGCAGGGCGTCGAGCCCCGCCCTCTGCGCGTCGGTGCTGCTCATCCTCGCTCCCCCTCTCTCCGGATCGGGCCTCCGGGCCCCGGACATGACGACGCCGGCGCCCGCCCCAGGGGCGGACGCCGGCGTCGGAGACCTGCCTCAGGCTGACCTGGCGCAGATCGACCGATCGATCGGGGAGATCAGGCTGTGCTCTCTGCCTGATCTCCTACCGCTCGTACCTCGCAGTACGTCGATCAGGCCTTCTTCTTGCCGTAGCGGGCCTCGAAGCGGGCCACGCGGCCGCCGGTGTCGAGGATCTTCTGCTTGCCGGTGTAGAACGGGTGGCACTCGGAGCACACCTCGGCGCGCATCTCGCCGTCGGTCTTGGTGCTGCGGGTGGTGAACGTGTTGCCACAGGTGCAGGTCACCGTGGTCTCCACGTAAGCGGGGTGGATATCAGCCTTCATGAGAGTCTCCTTCGTCCGGGTCGCTGGGTCGTCGCCCGGCGGGCGCCGTGAACCAGAACCGACGCACCATCCTGCCATGACCGCGGCCACCGGCGCGAGAGCGTGCGATGCGGCGTGGGCAACATCGCAGGTTCGTCGCAGCAGCCCCGCGCCCTGCCGCCCCCTCAGGCGGAGCCGCGTCGGATGAGCCGGTAGGGCACCTCGCGCCGGGACCGCTCCCCCTGCATCGGCAGCGCCCCGGAGAACATGCCGTCCACGAGGTCCACGGCCTCACGGGCCATCGCCTCGAGGTCCACACCCAGACTCGTCAGCTCCGGGGTGACGAGCGTGCCGATCCCGAGGCCGTCGATGCCCATGACACGCACCTGCTCGGGGACGGCGACGCCGCGCGACCGCAGCTCCTTGAGCGCCGCGAGGGCGTGCGCGTCGTTCCATCCGATGAGGAGGTCCGGGGACCCGGCCATCGCAGCGTCGACCTGCGCCCGGACCCCGTCCACCACCATCGGCACGACCTCGAGCACCTCGAGCACCCCGCCGAGCCCCGCCCGCACGCGGCGCGCGCGATCGGAGGGGCCGGTGAGCTCGTTGTCCAGGAGAGCGGCGCGGCGCACCCCCTGGGAGCGCAGGTGCCCGGCGAGCTCCTCGAGCGCGGGATCCAGCGTGAAGAGCACGCCCGGACGATCACCCGCGCGCGGCCCGTCGAGCTGGAGGATCGGCATCCGCTCCGGGACGGCGTCCCCCGTGCGCTGCGGCAGGCCGTAGCCCACGAGCGCGTCGACACGGCGTGCGAGGTCGCGGCCCACCTCCTCCGGGTCCTCGGCGCCGCCGGTCTCGGCGACGAGCACGGTCCAGCCGCGCTCGGAGGCGGCGCGGATCATCGCGCGGGCCACCTCCGGGAAGAAGGCGTTGGCGAGGTCGTCCACGAGCAGGCCGAGCGTGGGCGGTCCCGCGCTCACCAGCCCCCGGCCGAACCGCGAGGGGCGGTAGTGGAGCTCCTCGGCGGCGGCGAGCACGCGCTCCCGGGTGCTCGTGGAGATCCCGGGCATGTCGTTGATGGCCCGGGAGACCGTCTGCCGGGAGACCCCGGCGCGCGCCGCGACGTCGATGATCGTCGCCCGGCGCGCGCCGGGGCTGCTGTCCTGCTGCGTCATGCGCGGGAGTCTGTCACGCCGGCCGGTCGGAGCGCAGGTCCAGCCATGCCGTCTGCTCGGGGGTGAGCGAGATCGACAGGCCCGTCATCGAGGAGCGCATCTCCTCGATCGAGCGGGGCCCGAAGAGCGGGAAGGTGGGGAAGGGCTGCGCGAGCACGTAGGCGAGGGCGACCGCGGTGGTCGGCACGCCGAGCTCGGCGGCGAGGGCCCCGGCGCGGTCGAGGCGCTCGAAGTTCTCGTCGGAGTAGTAGCAGCGCACGAGCTCCGCGTCGGAGAGGTCGTCCTTGCGGGCGCGCCCCGTGAAGAACCCGCGGGCCTGCGAGGACCACGGGAACAGCGGGATCCTGCGCTCCTCGAGCCAGGCCTTGGAGGCCGGGTCGGTCGCGTGCACGCAGCCGGCCCACGGCACGTCGAGCGCCTCGGCGAGGCCGAAGTGGTTGCTCAGGAGGCTGAAGCCCTGCTTGCCGTTCGCGGCGGCATAGGCGTTGGCCTCGTCGACGCGCTCGGGCGTCCAGTTCGAGCCGCCGAAGGCGCGGATGCGGCCGGCGCGCACGTGCTCGTCGAGCACGTCGACGAACTCGCCGACGGGGATGTCGAGGTTGTCGCGGTGCATCATGTAGAGATCCGCGTAGTCCGTCTGCTGACGCTCGAGGGACTCGCCGAGCTGGCGGGTGATCGACTCGGGGTCGCAGTGCGGGGTGTGGGCGCCCTTCATGATCACCACGACGTCCTCGCGGACACCGCGGTTGGCGACCCACTGGCCCAGGAGCACCTCGTGGTGCCCGCCGCCGTAGATGTACGCGGAGTCGAAGGTCGTGCCGCCCTCCTCGAAGAAGGCGTCGAAGAGCGCGGAGGCGTGGGCGAGGTCGCCCTGGTTGTCGCAGCCCATGACGAGGCGGGACACCTTCTTGCCGACCCCGGGGATCTCCCCGTAGGGCATCGCGGCGCCGTCGCGCACGCGCAGCGGGTCACCGGAGACGGTGGGGATCGCGGCGGTGTCCGCCTCGAAGGGGTAGCGCAGGCCCAGCTGTGCGCGCCAGGCGTCCAGCGACTTCGCCTGGGCGTGGCTGAAGGCGAGCGTGAGCTCGGGGACCTCGCTCTGCCCGGCGGCGACGGCGCGGGCGAGGGCGTCGGCCTCGAGCGCGTAGGCGTGAGCGGGCTCGATCTCGATCTCGCGGCTCTCCTCCCCCACCACGTCGACCC
Organism: Brachybacterium horti; assembly: GCF_054777615.1. NCBI lineage: Bacteria > Bacillati > Actinomycetota > Actinomycetes > Micrococcales > Dermabacteraceae > Brachybacterium > Brachybacterium horti. The sequence continues at coordinate 257,367 of NZ_BAAHAM010000002.1, read as the reverse complement.
GGATGACCTGCCGATCGGTGAGCGCCCACGGGTCCTCGAGGCGCAGCACGCCGCGCGTGCCGGTGATCGTCGCGGACTGCGGGTCCGCGAGGCGCACACCGGTGCGGAGCGAGGCGGTGGTGCCGGAGGGGAAGACGAGCTCGGCGGTGGCCCACTCGTCGACGCCCGTGGGGCCGAGGGTCCCGGCGCCGCTGAGCGAGCTGGGCTCCACGGCGAGGGTCCCGGCGGCGGCGCCGGCCACGAGGCGGGCGAGGGAGAGCGGGTAGCAGCCCACGTCGAGGATGCCGCCTCCGGCGACGTCGGTCCCGAAGAGGCGGCCCTCGCGGCGACCGGTGTCGAAGGAGAAGGAGGCGTCCACGTGGGTGATCTCGCCGAGCTCGCCGGAGGCGACGATCTCGAGGACGCGCAGGGTCTGCGGGTGGAAGCGGTACATGAAGCCCTCGAGGAGGACCTTCCCGCTGCGGCGCGCGGCGTCGGTGATCGCCATGACGGTGCCGGAGTTGGGGGCGAGCGGCTTCTCGCACAGCACGTGCTTGCCGGCGCGGAGCGCAGCGATCGCGAGCTGGGCGTGGCCGGTGTGCACGGTCGAGACGTAGACGGCGTCGATCGCGTCGGAGGTGAGGACCTCGTCGTAATCGCCGATGACGGCGTCGGCGCCCAGGTCGAACTCCTCCGCGAAGGCCCGGGCACGGCCGGCATCGCGGCTGCCGACGCCGGCGAGCTCACCGAGCTCGCTGTGCGGGAGATGGGTGGCGAAGCGGCGGGCGATCGAGCCCGGGCCGAGAACGGCCCAGCGCAGACGGGTGCTCATGGAGACCTCACTGTCCTTCGGAGTCGGGGCGTGAACGTTCACGCCTTGCACGACGCTACACGCCATGCGCCGACGGGGCAACGCGCTTCCCAGCATGGCGCCGCCGCACCGGGCCGCTCTCGCTCACCACGACTCCCCCGGGGCGGCCGACACCCGTCGATCCGCGACGTGATGCTTGACACGCGGCCTCCCCGGTGCCACTGTCCTCCCAGCCGTGAACGCTCACGGCGCCGGACCTCAAGGACGAGGAGCGCCCATGACACCACCCACACGACGACGGCTGCTGCAGGCCGCAGGACTCGCGGGCCTCGGCGCCGCAGGCCTCTCCGCCTGCGGCTCGAACGCGTCGATCTCGGACGACCCCCACGAGCTCGTGCTCTGGTACTGGAACCGCTCGGCGAGCCCCGAGCTGCTCGAGGAGGCCGCGACCTCCATCCCCGGATCGGACGCCCACGTGCGGGCGGACGTCATCGGCACCACCTTCGACACGAAGCTGCGCACGAGCCTCGCCGGTGGCGCCTACATCCCGGACATCACGTACATCAACTCCAACAACGCCCTCTACTTCCGCAACGAGGACCAGTTCCTCGACATGGCCGAGCTCGGGGCCGACGAGGTCAAGGACGACTACTACCCCTGGAAGTGGGACCTCGGCACCACCCCGGAGGGACGCTTCTGCTTCTTCCCGCTCGACATCGGCCCCACCGGCTTCTTCTACCGCCAGGACGTCTTCGAGGAGGCCGGACTCCCCACCTCCCCGGACGAGGTCTCCGCCGCGGTCACCACCTGGGAGGACTGGATCGCGCTGGGCACCGAGCTGCTCGGCGCGACGAAGGCGAGGCTCGTCAACACCGCCCGCCACGTCTACGACCAGTTCCTCAACGCGAGCCCCGAGCGCTACCTCGACGAGAACGATGCACCGCTCTACCTCGAGGACGGCTCCGCCGTGCGCGAGGCCTGGACGACGGCCGTCGCCGCGATCGAGGCCGGGATCACCGCCGGCATCCCCGACGCCCGCGGCCCCGACCAGAACGCCGCCTGGTCCAACGGCACCACCGCCGGCCACATCAATGCCGCCTGGTGGGCGCAGATCCTCCAGGAGTCCGCCCCGGACACCGCCGGCATGTGGCGCATCGCCGAGCAGCCCGTGCGCCCCGGCAACTCCGGCGGCTCCTTCGCCGCGATCCCCCGCACCTGCAAGGACCCCGAGGCCGCCATGGCCTTCATCCGCTGGATCAACACCCCCGAGAACCAGGCCCGCGCCTACGAGGACGTCCAGCTCTTCCCCTCCTGCCCCGCCTCCTTCGACTCCCTGAGCTACTCCGGGGACTTCTTCGGCGACCAGGACCCGCTCGCCTTCTTCTCGAAGGCCGCGGAGTCCGTGCCCAGCTCCTTCATCTCCACCTGGGAGTCGCTCGTCTCCGGGAGCTTCGCCCTCGAGCTCGACAACGTCGAGTCCTCCGGCAAGGACCCCGACGCCGCATGGGACGACGCCGTCGCCGCGGCGAAGAAGGTCCTCACCAAGAGAGGAGTGCTCTCATGAGCGCCACCACGCCCATCGCCCCCTCCGCCGCCGGAGCCCGTCGCACCGACGCGGCCGTCCCCCGCAGCCACGAGAAGGGCTGGCGCGCCCTGCGCGCCCACTGGCCCCAGTACCTCGCGATCAGCCCCTTCTACGTGCTGTTCCTGATCTTCGGCCTGTTCCCGATCCTCTTCTCGATCGTCCTGTCCTTCACGAACTGGGACGGCATGGGGAAGATCGAGTTCGCCGGTCTCGCCCAGTACGCCTACCTGATCCAGGACAGCCGCTTCTGGAACGCCGTGGGGAACACCTTCATCATCTGGTTCCTCTCCACGGTGCCGATGCTCGCGCTCGCGCTCGGGATCGCCTTCCTGCTCCACCAGAACATCCGCCTGCGCGGCATCTACCGCGTCGCGTTCTTCCTCCCGAACGTCACCTCCATGGTCGCCATGGCGATCGTGTTCGGCTCGGTCTTCTCCGACTCCTTCGGCCTCGTGAACTCCGCGCTCACGGCGATCGGCGCGGACTCGATCCCGTGGCTCTCGAGCAGCTGGGGCATCAAGGTGACGATCGCCGTCATGGTGATCTGGCGCTTCACCGGCTACAACGCGATCATCTACCTCGCCGGCCTGCAGTCGATCCCCACGGACCTCTACGACGCCGCGAAGATGGACGGCGCCTCGACCTGGCAGATCTTCACCCGGGTCACCGTGCCGATGCTGCGACCGGTCATCCTCTTCACCGTCATCACCTCGACCGTGGGCGGCCTGAGCCTGTTCACGGAGCCGCAGGTGCTGCTCGGCAACGAGGGCGGCGTGGGCGAGGCCGGCATGACGATCGTGCTCTACCAGTACAACCAGGCCTTCACCCAGTTCGACTTCGGCTACGGCTCCGCGATCGCGTGGGCCCTGTTCGTCATGGCCTCGATCTTCGCGATCATCAACTGGCGCCTGCTCAGCGAGCGTGACCGCACGCCGCGCGCCGCCCGCCGCTCGAAGGGAGCGCGCTCATGACCACCGCCGACCCCACCCGCACCGCCGCGGGCCCCGCCCCCGCCGCGCGCCGCACCGCGGGCGACCGCCGCGCGATCCTCGCGGACCGCGTCGAGAAGGTGCTCACCCACGTGCTGATCCTCGTGGGCGTGCTGCTGTCCGTCTTCCCGTTCTACTGGCTCGCGGTCATGTCGACCTCGACGACCGGGGAGATCTTCGGCTACCCGCCCCGGCTGTGGCCCAGCGACTCGCTCGTGACGAACCTGCAGAACCTGTTCTCGAGCGTCGACATCCTCGGCGCCCTGCTGAACACGATCATCGTCTCGACCCTGTGCGCCGTGCTCGTGATGTTCTTCGACTCGCTCGCCGCCTTCGCGTTCGCGAAGTACGACTTCCCGGGCCGCAACGTGCTGTTCGTGCTCATGCTCGCGACGTTCCTCATCCCGGGCAGCCTCTCGCTTGTGCCGAGCTTCATGCTCATGTCCTCGATCGGCTGGGTGGGCACGCTGCAGGCGCTCATCGTGCCGGGCGCCGCGAACGCCTTCGGCATCTTCCTGCTGCGTCAGATGGCGGCGGGGTCGATCCCCCACGAGCTCGTCGAGTCCGCGCGCATCGACGGGGCCGGGTTCTTCACCACGTACTGGCGGATCGGCGTGCCGATGATGCGCGGCGGTCTCGCGTTCCTCGGGATCTTCACCTTCATCACCGCCTGGAACGACTACGTGTGGCCGCTCATCGTGCTCGTGAACCCGGGCAGGCAGACCCTGCAGACCGCCCTGCAGAACCTCAACTCCCTCTACCTCACCGACTACGGGATGGTGATGGCGGGAGCGCTCGTCAGCGTGCTCCCGCTGATCGGTGTGTTCATCATCGGATCGCGGCACTTCATCGCGAACATCGCCGCGGGTGCCCTCAAGGGCTGAGGGACCGGGGACCGGATCCCCTCACCCCGCAGAACGGCCGACGGGCCGTCCCGGACCACCGAGCGGTGGTGCGGGACGGCCCGTCGGCCGTGCGGGGCGAGGTCAGTCGGCGGCGCGCTGGCCGACGCTCGGCGTGTTCTTCTGGACCGTCATGAGGAACTCGGTGTTGGACTGGGTCTTCTTGACCCGCTCCAGGAGCAGCTCGAGCGCCTGCTGCTGCTCGAGGGAGCCGAGCACACGGCGGAGCTTCCACATGATCGCGAGCTCCTCCTTGCCCATGAGCTCCTCCTCGCGGCGGGTGCCGGAGCCGTTGACGTCCACGGCCGGGAAGATGCGCTTGTCCGCGAGGTGGCGGGACAGCCGCAGCTCCATGTTGCCGGTGCCCTTGAACTCCTCGAAAATCACCTCGTCCATCTTCGAGCCCGTCTCCACGAGCGCCGAGGCGAGGATGGTCAGCGAGCCGCCGTTCTCGATGTTGCGCGCCGCGCCGAAGAACCGCTTGGGCGGGTAGAGCGCCGAGGCGTCGACACCGCCGGAGAGGATGCGGCCCGAGGCGGGCGCCGCGAGGTTGTAGGCGCGCGACAGGCGGGTGAGGGAGTCCAGCAGCACGACGACGTCGCGGCCCATCTCCACGAGACGCTTGGCCCGTTCGATGGCGAGCTCGGCGACGATCGTGTGGTCCGAGGCGGGACGGTCGAAGGTCGAGGCGATGACCTCACCCTTGACCGTGCGCTGCATGTCGGTGACCTCCTCGGGGCGCTCGTCGACGAGCACCACCATGAGGTGGACCTCCGGGTTGTTCTGGGTGATCGCGTTCGCGATCTGCTGCATGATGATCGTCTTGCCCGCCTTCGGCGGCGCGACGATGAGGCCGCGCTGGCCCTTGCCGATCGGCGAGACGAGATCGATGATCCGCGGGGCGACGGAGGTGCCCGTGGTCTCCAGACGCAGCCGGGAGTCCGGGTAGAGCGGGGTGAGCTTGCCGAAGTCCACGCGCTGGCGGGCCCGCTCGGGGGTCATGCCGTTGATCGCGTCGACCTGGACGAGCGAGGAGTAGTTGCCCTTGCCCTGGTTGCCGCCCTTGCCGCGGCGGTTGCGGCCGCCGGAGTACTGCTGCTCGACGTGCTGCTGCTCCTCGCCGTCGCGGGGGGCCTTGACGAGACCGGTGAGCGCATCGCCCTTGCGCAGGCCGTACTTGCGCACCTGGTTGATGCTCACGTGCACGTCGCTCGGACCGGGGAGGTAGCCGGTGGTGCGCACGTAGGCGTTGTTGTCACGGATGTCGAGGATGCCGGCCACGGAGACGAGCTCCTCGCCGTCGCGCACCTGGTCGTCCTGGCGGTCGTCGCCGCGCTGACCGCCCTGGTTGCCCTGGCTTCCCTGGTTGCCGTAGCCGCCCTGGTCGTTCTGGCCGCGGCCGCGACGCTTGCGGTCGCGCGAGCGGGTGCGGCTGCGGCCGCGGGAACGGCGGTCGTCGTCGTCCTGGCCGCCGCGGTCGCGGTCGTCGGACTCGCCGGAGCGGTCCGGGAGCTCGATGTCCTCGACGCGCGCCGGGCGGTCGCCGCGCTGCTGGCCGCGGTCGCCGCGGTCCTGGCGGTCCTGACGACCGTCACGGTCCTGACGATCGTTGCGGTCGCCGCGGTCCTGACGATCGTTGCGGTCGCCGCGGTCCTGACGGTCTCCGCGGTCCTGACGGTCGCCACGGTCCTGTCGCTCACCGCGCGAGTTGGAGCGGTCGCCGCGACCGGAGGGGGCGGACTCGCCGGAGGGCGCATCGGCGGGGGCCGACGTCGACTCCGCGGACTGCGCGCCGCGGTCCTGGTTCTCACCGCCGGAGCGGCCGCCGCGGGAGCGACGACCCTCGCGGGCACCCTGCTCCTCACGACGCTCGCCGCCCTCGGGCAGGCGGATCGCGAGCTCGGGCGCCGACTGCTGGGAGGCGCCGCGCTCCTCACGGGCGGGTCGCTCCTCGCGCGGGGCGCGCTGCTCGCGCGGCGCGGACTGCGGCGCCGCGGCCTCGGTGGTCGCCGCGGGCACACGGCCCGTGCGGATGGCCTCGACGAGCTCGCCCTTGCGGAGGCGGCCGGCGCCGCGGATACCTCGCTCGGCGGCGAGAGCTCGCAGCTCGGGGAGCTTCTTCGCGGCGAGATCCGAGGATCCGCCTGCGGTGGGGGTGGTGTCGTTCACCCGATGTCCTTCCTCGTCGGACCGTCGTGCGGTCCCGTGTGGATCAGCATGGGCCGAGGCCCGGGGCTGGGGCGTGCACCGGCAGAGGGGCCGGGACTCGGCGGGCAGGTGCCTGATCAGCGGTGCGGGGCATCGGGGACCGGCCTGCGGGATGGTTCTGGGGGTGCGCCGGCGCCGGAGCGCAGGGGTGCGCGCGAAGATGCGATGCGCGAGATCCTGCGGGGCACGGGGCAGGCGGTGCAGTCAGGAAACTGAACTCTCAGTGAGCTGACGGGAGCATCGGAGACGTCGGGTACGGGGTGTGGTGCCAGCCCGCCCGCGGTCTTCGCCGCCTGGACGCGCGGTCAATCTACCACACAGCGGGCGCCGTCCTCGCGCAGCGGCACGGCCGCGATGCGCCAGGCGGCGGGCTCGGCGACCACGCGCCGCACGAGCTGCGCGACCTCCGCGCGGTCACCGCGCAGCACGAGCAGCGAGGGGCCGGCCCCGGAGATCACCGCGGGATGCCCCTCCTGGCGCAGCACCCGCAGCAGCTCGACGCTCTCCGGCATGCCGGGCGCCCGCTGCTCCTGGTGCAGACGGTCCTCGGTCGCTGTGAGCAGCAGCGACGGATCCGTGGCCAGGGCATGCACGAGCAGCGCCGCGCGCGAGGCGTTGAAGGCCGCGTCGCCGTGCGGGACCTCCTCGGGCAGCAGGCCGCGGGCCTGGTGCGTCGCGAGGGTGGTGCGGGGAAGCAGCACGAGCGGTCGCAGCGCCTCCCCGTGCAGCGCCAGGTTCACGGCGCGGGCCCGCTCCTCGCCGCGCGAGGCCTCCGTCCAGGAGAGCACCGCCCCGCCGAGCAGCGCGGGCGCGGCGTTGTCGGGATGGCCCTCGAAGGCGGTCGCGAGCTGGAGCACCGCGTCGTCGTCGAGCGCCGCGGGATCCGCGAGCAGCCCGCGGGCGAGCAGCAGGCCCGCGACCGTCGCCGCGGCGCTCGAGCCGAGGCCGCGGCCGTGCGGGATGCGGTTGCGGGTACGCAGGCGCACGCCCACCTGCGGGGCGCCCGCATGGTCGAGGCCGCGCCGCAGGGCGCGCACCACCAGGTGCTCCTCCCCCGTCGGCACGGAGCCGGCGCCCTCGCCCTCGGCGCGGACCTCCACGCCGCCCGTCGTCGCCTCGAGCTCGAGGTCGTCCACGAGATCGAGCGCCAGGCCCAGCGCGTCGAAGCCCGGCCCCAGGTTCGCGGAGGTCGCGGGGACCTGCACCCGCACGCGGGAGTGCTCGATCCTCACAGTCCCATGGCCTCCGCGGCCGCGGCGATGTCCACGGGGATGACGGTCGGCGTGAGGTCGCGGCCGCTGAGCGCGGTGTCCACGTCCTTGAGCCCGTTGCCGGTCACGGTGATGACGATCCGGGCGCCGGCGGGGACCTGGCCCTGCTCGGCCTTCTGCAGCAGCCCCGCGACGCCCGCCGCGGAGGCCGGCTCGACGAAGATCCCGACCTCGGCGGCGAGGAGGGCCTGCGCGGCGAGGATCTGCTCGTCGGTCACGGCGTCGATGCTGCCGCCGGAGTCGTCGCGCGCGGCGACGGCGAGGTCCCACGACGCGGGGGCGCCGATCCGGATCGCGGTCGCGACCGTCTCCGGGTCGAGGATCGGGCGGCCGGCGACGAACGGCGCCGCGCCCGCGGCCTGGAAGCCCCACATACGCGGCACGGAGTCCGAGATCCCCTTCTCGCGGTACTCCTGGTAGCCCATCCAGTAGGCGGAGATGTTGCCCGCGTTGCCCACCGGCAGCAGGTGGAGGTCGGGGGCACCGCCGAGCGCGTCGACGACTTCGAAGGCGGCCGTCTTCTGCCCCTGCAGGCGGTAGGGGTTCACCGAGTTCACGAGCTCGACGGGATGCTCGGCGTCGAGCTTGCGCGCGATCTCGAGGCAGTCGTCGAAGTTGCCCTGCACCTGCACGAGCTTCGCCCCGTGGACGACGGCCTGGGCGAGCTTGCCCGCGGCGATCTTGCCCTCGGGCAGCAGCACCACGCAGGTGAGCCCGGCGGCGGCCGCATAGGCCGCGGCGGAGGCGGAGGTGTTGCCCGTCGACGCGCAGACGACGGTGGTGGCCCCGTCGTTCAGCGCCTTCGACATCGCGGAGACCATGCCGCGGTCCTTGAAGGAGCCCGTCGGGTTCTGGCCCTCGACCTTGATGTGGACCTCGGCGCCCACCTTCGCCGACAGCGCGGGCGCGGCGACGAGCGGGGTCCCGCCCTCACCGAGGCTCAGCAGCGTGTCCGTGGAGGAGAAGGGCAGGTGATCGGAGTACTCGGCGAGGACGCCGCGCCACTGGTGTGCCATGCGGGTCATTCTCCTTCGATGCGCAGGACGGAGTCGATGGACAGGACGGCGGAGGTGGAGGAGAAGTCGTCGAGAGCGGCGGTCATCGCGGACTCGAGCGCCCGGTGGGAGGTGATGCCGATGTGCGCGCGGCCCGGGGCGTCCTCGTCGGCCTCGATGAGCTCCTGGTGGATCGTGGAGATCGAGATGCCGTGACGGGAGAGGGTGCCGGCGATCTCGGCGAGCACGCCGGGCCGGTCCTGCACCGTGAGGGAGACGTAGAAGGCGCTGCGCAGTTCGTCGATCGAGGCGACCGGGAGGTCCGCGTAGTTCGACTCGCGGGGCCCCACTCCCCCGGAGACCCGGTGGCGGGCGGCGGAGACGACGTCGCCCATGACCGCGGAGGCCGTGGGCGCACCGCCCGCGCCCTGGCCGTAGAACATGAGGGAGCCGGCGGCCTCCGCCTCGACGAAGACCGCGTTGTACGCCTCGGCGACGGAGGCGAGGGGGTGGGAGTCCGGGATGAGGGCGGGGTAGACGCGGGCGGAGACCCGCTCCTCGGTGCCGTCCTCGATGCGCTCGACGATCGAGAGCAGCTTGATGGTGCGGCCCATGCGGGCGGCCGCGGCGATGTCCTGGGCGGAGACCGCGGTGATGCCCTCGCAGTGCACGTCGCCGATGCCGACGCGCGTGTGGAAGGCGAGGGAGGCGAGGATCGAGGCCTTCGCGGCGGCGTCGTGGCCCTCGACGTCGGCCGTCGGATCCGCCTCGGCGTAGCCGAGCTCCTGGGCGGAGGCGAGCGCGTCGTCGAAGCCCGCGCCGGTGCTCGCCATCGCGTCGAGGATGTAGTTCGTGGTGCCGTTGACGATGCCGAGCACGCGCTGGACGCGGTCGCCCGCGAGGGACTCGCGCACCGGGCGGACGATCGGGATCGCCCCGGCGACGGCGGCCTCGAAGTAGATGTCCACCCCGTGCTCGTCCGCCGCCTCGTAGAGGGAGGCGGCGTCCTGGGCGAGCAGCGCCTTGTTCGCGGTCACGACGCTCGCGCCGTGCGCCATCGCCTCGAGCAGCAGCCCGCGGGCGGGCTCGATGCCGCCCATCACCTCGATGACCAGATCGGCCTCGCGCACGAGCGCGCTCGGCTCCGTGGTGAGCAGGGCGGCGTCCACGTGCGGGCCGCGGTCGCGCTCGGCGTCCCGCACGGCGACGCCGATCAGCTCGAGGCGGGCGCCGATGCGCTGGGCGAGGTCCTCGCCCTGCTGCGTGATCAGGCGGATGACCTCGGTCCCGACGGTCCCGGCACCGAGCACGGCGACGCGCAGGGCAGGGAGCTGATCGGAGGGCGAGGGGGTCGTGGAGACCATGGGGTGAAGTCCTTCCGCGGGGTCCAGGGGCGGCCTGGGAGGCACACGGCACTGTATCCGAGCAGGTGCCGGGCGGATGTCCGGGGATGAACGCATGAGACGCGCTCCCCGGACGCACGCCGCCTCAGCCGATGTCGAGGGCGAGGAGGTCGTCCTCCGTCTCCCGGCGCACGAGGGTGCGCAGCTCGCCGTCCTTGACCGCGACCACCGGGGGGCGCGGCACGTGGTTGTAGTTCGACGCGAGGGAGTAGCAGTAGGCGCCGGTCACGGGCACCGAGACGAGGTCCCCGCGATGGACGTCCGCCGGCATGTACTCGTCCTTGACGACGATGTCCCCGCTCTCGCAGTGCTTGCCGACCACGCGCACCACCTCCGGCCGCTCCCCCGAGACGCGGGAGGCGAGCAGGCACGAGTAGTCCGCGTCGTAGAGCGCGGTGCGGATGTTGTCGCTCATCCCGCCGTCGACGGAGACGTAGACGCGGTGGTGCGGGCCGCCGAGGCTCACGTCCTTCACGGTGCCCACGCCGTAGAGGGTCTGCGTGGAGGGGCCGGCGATCGCGCGCCCCGGCTCGAAGGACACGTGCGGCACGTCGAGCTCGAGCTCGTGGCACTGCTTCTCGACGATGCCCGCGATGCCCGCGGCGAGCGCCTCGGGCGTCGAGGGGGTGTGCTGGGTGTTGTACATGACGCCGAAGCCGCCGCCGAGGTCGAGCTGGGTGATCGTGTGCCCGAGCTCGTCGCGCACCTGCGCGACGAGGTCCAGCACGCGCCGCGCCGCGACCTCGAAGCCGCCCGTGTCGAAGATCTGGGAGCCGATGTGCGAGTGCAGGCCCACGAGCTCGAGGTGCTCCGCCGCGAGCACGTCGCGCACGCCCTCGAAGGCCCGGCCGCCGCTGAGGGAGAGGCCGAACTTCTGGTCCTCGTGCGCGGTCGCGATGAACTCGTGGGTGTGCGCCTCGACGCCTGTGGTCACGCGGAGCATGACGGCGGTCGTGGCCCCCGCCTCGGCGGAGAGCGCGTCGATGCGGTCGATCTCGTCGAGCGAGTCGGCGACGATGCGGCCCACCCCGGCCTCGATCGCTCGGCGCAGCTCGGCGTCGGACTTGTTGTTGCCGTGCAGGGCGATCCGCTCGGCGGGGAAGCCCGCGCGCAGCGCCACGGCGAGCTCGCCGCCGGTGCAGACGTCCAGGCCGAGGCCGTCCTCCTGCACCCAGCGGGCGACGGCGCCGCACAGGAACGCCTTGCCCGCGTAGTAGACCTGGGCGCCGGCGTGGGGGCGGAACGCCTCCGCGAAGGCGTCGCGGAAGCCGCGGGCGCGCTCGCGGAAGTCGTCCTCGTCCAGGACGAAGGCGGGGGTGCCCACCTCCTCGGCGATCCGGGTGACGCTCACGCCGCCCACCTCGAGGGCGCCGTCGGCCCCGCGCACGGTGGTGCGCGACCACAGCCCGGGGATCAGCGCGTTGACGTCGGTGGGGAACGGGAGCCAGGTGGGGGCGGCGTCGTTGCCGTGGAGGGCTCCGGCTTCGTGGGCGCGCATGGGCTGCTCCTTGATGTCTGCGGGGGCGGGGTCACCGGGGGCGACGCCACGACCCTAGACGGCGGCGTCGCCGGCGCGCCCCGACCGTCCGGCCGACGGTCCGCCCCGACTGCTCCCGGCCCCGCAGAGCCCCGCGCATCGCCGCCCGTCCGCGCAGGTCATGACGTTGTCGGCGCGCTCCCGGCGCCACGCTCCCGCGGTCCGCGTGAGGCATCGCACTTGATAGCGTGGCCCCGTACGCACCGGCCCGACACGGAGGAGCTCCCATGCCCGATCCCCAGACCGGCCCCGAGGACGATCGGCGACCGGAGGCGGGCCACGAGCTCGTCGTCGTCGCCAACCGCCTCCCCGTCGACTCCCGGACCCTCCCCGACGGCGCGACCGAGTGGGTGACCAGCCCCGGCGGCCTCGTCACGGCGATGGAGTCGGTCATGCGCACGGTGGACTCGGGCGCCTGGGTGGGCTGGGCCGGCGGCACGGGCGAGGCCCCCTCCCCCTTCGTCGCGGACGGCATGCACCTGTACCCCGTCCCGCTCGACGGCCACGAGGTCGAGCGTTACTACGAGGGCTTCTCCAACGCGACCCTGTGGCCGCTGTACCACGACGTCATCGTCGACCCCGAGTTCCACCGCACCTGGTGGGACGACTACCAGAGCGTGAACCGCCGCTTCGCCCGCGCGGCCGCGGAGGTCGCCGCCCCGGGCGGCATCGTCTGGGTGCACGACTACCAGCTGCAGCTCGTGCCGGCGCTGATCCGCGAGACCCGGCCCGACGCGCGCATCGGGTTCTTCAACCACATCCCCTTCCCCCCGGTCGAGCTGTTCAGCCAGCTCCCCAAGCGCAACCAGATCCTGCGCGGGCTGCTCGGCGCGGACGTCCTCGGCTTCCAGCGCGAGGGGGACACGCTGAACTTCGTGGCCGCCGTGCGCAAGCTCCTCGGCTACCACACCGACGGCCAGACCATCACCGTGCCGGGCCTGGGCACGGCCCCCTCCCGCGAGGTCCAGGCGCGCACCTTCCCGATCTCGATCGACTCGCAGTCGGTCTCCGACCTCACCGAGGACCCGGACATCCAGGAGCGCGCCCGCCAGCTGCGCGCGGACATGGGCGACCCCGCCAAGATCGTCCTCGGCGTGGACCGCCTGGACTACACCAAGGGCATCCGGCACCGGCTGAAGGCCTGGGGCGAGCTCCTCGCCGACGGCGCGATCGACCCCCGCGACGCCGTCATGATCCAGGTCGCGACGCCGTCCCGCGAGCGGGTGGACGCGTACCGGCAGCTGCGCGACGAGGTCGAGCTGACCGTCGGGCGCATCAACGGCGACCATGCGCCGATCGGCCGGCCCGCGATCTCCTACCAGCACCGCTCCTTCGACCGCCGCGACATGACCGCCCTCTACATGGCGGCCGACGTCGTCCTCGTGACCGCCCTGCGCGACGGGATGAACCTCGTGGCGAAGGAGTACGTCGCCTCGCGCCCCGACGAGCAGGGCGTGCTCGTGCTCTCCGAGTTCGCGGGCGCCGCGGACGAGCTGCGGGCGGCGCTGCGCGTGAACCCCCACGACATCGACGAACTGAAGTCCTCGATCCTGCGAGCCCTCGCCATGGGCGAGGACGAGCAGCGCGAGGCGATGACCTCCCTGCGCCGCCAGGTCATGGACCACGACGTGCAGGCCTGGGCCCACGCCTTCCTCGACGAGCTCGAGAGCGTGGGCCGGGACGAGATCACCACCCGCCGGATCCGGCTCACCGGGGAGACGCCCACCCCCGAGGCCGAGCTCGAGGCGAGACTGCGGACCTTCGCGGAGGTCCCCCGCATCCTCGTCGCGAGCGACTTCGACGGCGTCCTCGCGCCGATCGTCGCCGAGCGGGACGCCGTGCAGGCCGATCCTGAGGCGATCGGCGCCCTCCGCGAGCTCTCGGAGATGCCGGGCGTCTCGGTGGCGCTCGTCTCCGGCCGCTCGCTGACGAACCTCGACCACCACACGCGCATGCCGAGCTCGGTCGTGCTCGTGGGCTCGCACGGCGCGGAGGTCGGTGCCCTGCCGCCGTGGATGCACGCGGAGGTCCTGGACTCCTTCGCGCTGACCATGTCGCCGCAGAAGGAACAGCTGCTCGAGTCGATCACCCGCACCCTGCACCGGATCGCGAGCGCGAACCCGGGCGCGGAGGTGGAGACGAAGCCCGCCGCGGCCGTGCTGCACACCCGCCGCGCCCGGGGCCGCGGCGCCGGGAACGCGACCGAGGCGGCGCTCGAGTACGCCCTGAGCCTCCCGGACGTCACGGTGACCCCCGGCAAGGAGGTCGTCGAGTTCTCCGTCGTGGACGCGAACAAGGGCGTGGCGATCGAGGCCCTCGCCCGCGCGAGCGCCGCCGACGCCTGGCTCTACCTGGGCGACGACGTCACCGACGAGACGGTCTTCGACCAGCTCGGCGACGACGACCTCGGCATCAAGGTGGGGCCGGGCGACACGGGCGCCGGGCTGCGCGTGGAGGGCACCGCGCAGGTGCGCGAGCTGCTCACCCACCTCGCCGCGCTGCGCCGCGCCCGCGGCTGAGCGGGCCGGCTCAGCCCAGGAGCCGTGCGGGTCGTCGACCGCGGACGCTGCTGAGCAGGGCGATCCCCTCCGCCGCGCACAGATCCGCCTCGGTGAGGGGACGCTCGCGGATCTCCCCCGCCTCGAGGGCGAGCCGCCTCCCCACCCCGGGGAGGCAGCCGTCCTCGAGCGGCGGGGTCCACCAGGACCCGTCGATGCGGGCGATCAGCGTCGCGATCGTGGACTCGGTGACCCGCCCGTCCCGCCCGCGCAGGAGCACGTCCTGCACCGCCGGTGATCGCCGGCGAGCCCGCTCGAGCGCCCGCTCCAGATGCGCCCGGTCGGTGCTCTTGTGCCGGAGCGCCGGGGAGTCCGGGTCCTGGAGCTCGTCGTCGAGCGCGAGCAGCACCGGGGCTTCGGACGGTGCGGGCAGCGGGCGCTCGGTGAGCGTGGCCGCCCCGTCGAGGCCGAGCGCGAGCCGGAGCACGGACCCCGGCTCCCCCGCCGTGCGCGCGCGGTCCCGCAGCAGGTCCGCGAGGGCGGGCCGGTCGCAGGGGATCATGAGCTCCGCCGCGGAGGACTCCAGCCGGTCCAGGTGCGCCTCGAGGTCCTGGGGCCGTCCCCCGCGCGCCGCGAGGGTCTCCAGGAGCGCGAAGCCCGCGGGATCCGGCGCCGCACCCCCGTCGGCGACCGGCACGACGGGAGCGGACGTCGTCCCGGGACGGGGCCGGTTCGCCGGACGCGGCGCGATCGCCTGGAGCACCCGGGCCTTCACCTGCAGCTCCTCCCATTCCGCGGCCGCCTCCGAGGCCCACGTGATCCCGCTGCCCACACCGTAGGTCGCGGCGCCGTCGGCCCGGTCCACGACGATCGTGCGGATCGCGACGGAGAAGGAGCTGCTCGCCGGCCGCCGACCATCCGGGGTGTCGCGCGCCGGCGCCATCCAGCCGACCGCGCCGCAGTAGGCGCCGCGCGGGCCGTCCTCGAGCCGGGCGAGCAGCGCCGTCGTCGAGGCCTTCGGCGCGCCCGTGATCGAGCCGCACGGGAACAGCGCCGTCATGGCCTCGGCGAGCCCGGTCCCGGCGGCGGCGCGGGCCGTGACGGTGCTCGTCATCTGCCACAGCGTGGGATAGGGCTCGGCGTCCAGCAGCGCGGGCACCGCGATTGTGCCGGGCTCGGCGCAGCGGGCCAGGTCGTTGCGCAGCAGGTCGACGATCATGATGTTCTCCGCCCGCTCCTTGGGGCTGCGCAGCAGGTGGGCGCGGGCAGCGGCATCCGCGGCGGGGCCGCTCCCCCGGGGCGCCGTGCCCTTCATCGGCCGGGTCGTGAGCCGGTCCCCCTCACGCCGCACGAACAGCTCGGGACTGGCCCCGAGCACGACATGGCTCCCCAGGTCCAGGTAGGCGCCGTGGCGCGTGCTCTGGCGGTCCAGGAGATCGCGGTGGCAGGCGAGCAGGTCCCCCTCGATCCGGCCGTCGAGCCGGGTCGTGAGGTTCGCCTGGTAGGTGGTGCCCTCGGCGATCGCCTCGCGCACGGCGCCGACGGCCCGGGCGTGCTCGGCCGCGCTCCACCGCGGCGTCCACGGCCCGGTGCGGTAGTCACCGTGCGGGCGGGGAGCGCGGGCCACGTCCTGCTGATCAGGGGCGTCGGCGATGACGAACCACACGAGCGGCAGCGGGGCCTGGCCGGGCGCGACCGTCAGCGCCGGGTCCAGCCCGGGCGCGGCCTCGTAGGCGATCATGCCGGCCGCCCAGGCCCCGGCGTCGACCCGCGCCTGGACGGCGCGGAGGGCGGGGAGCACCTGGTCCGGGGTGCGGGCGACGATCTCCTCCCTCACCCGGCTCAGCTGCAGCACCTCCCCGGTCCCCGGGTCCTCGAAGCGGGCACGAGGTGCGGCGGGGTGCACGGGGCCTCCAGGGTGCGGTCACGGGGGCGCCGGGGAGGGGCGCCGCGCCCACCCTAGAGCAGGTCCCGGAGGAGGGATCCTCCGCGACGGGGTCCCGCCTGCCCCCTGAGGAGACGTCCACCTCCGCGAGGACGGGGGTGATCGCGTCGACGCGGACCGTCCCCGGGCGGTCGCCGCCGCCCGACCGGTCCGTCGGTGGGGGCGGGCGCCCGGGGACCAGAGGACCCCGCCCCCCGGCCACGAGGGCCGGCGGACGGGGTCAGGGGTGCCCGCGACAGGATTCGAACCTACGACCTTCTGCTCCGGAGGCAGACGCTCTATCCACTGAGCTACGCGGGCCGACTCCGGCATCCTAGCAAGCCGTGCGGCCCGAGCGGACCGTGCACGCCCCGCAGGGGCGTGGGAGTGAGGCAGGCCTCATCGCAGGAGCGGCAGCTGGGCCCCGTGGAGGACGGCGGAGGGGTCGGCGGGGATGCCGAGACCGCTCGGCTCGGCACCGGAGCGCACGAGCAGATCGCCGATCGCGGCGATCATCGCGCCGTTGTCGGTGCACAGGCGGATCGGTGGGATCCGCAGGGTGATGCCGAGGGACTCGCAGCGCTGCCGCGCGGTCTCGCGCAGCCGGGCGTTCGCGGCGACGCCGCCCACGATGACGAGCGTGTCCAGGCCCCGGTCGCGCACGGCGCGCACGGCCTTCGTGACGAGCACGTCGACGACGGCCTGCTCGAAGCTCGCGGCCACGTCGGCCACGGGCACGGCCTCGCCGGCGCGCTCGATGGTCTCGACGGTGCGGGCGACGGCGGTCTTGAGCCCGGAGAAGGAGAAGGTGTAGGGCGCATCGCCCTGGCGCAGCATGGCGCGCGGGAAGGAGAAGGCGGTGGGGTCGCCGCCCGCCGCGGCGCGGGAGATCGCGGGGCCGCCGGGGTAGCCGAGGCCCAGGAGGCGGGAGACCTTGTCGAAGGCCTCGCCGGCCGCGTCGTCGAGGGTGTCGCCGAGGTGCTCGATGGGATCGCGCACGAGGTCGCCCACGGCGAGGATCGAGGTGTGCCCGCCGGAGACGATGAGCACGATCGAGCGCTCCGGCAGGGGGCCGTGCTCGAGGGTGTCCGCCGCGGCGTGGCCGGCGAGGTGGTGCACCCCGTAGAGCGGGACGTCGAGCGACCAGGCGACCGACTTCGCGGCGGCGAGGCCCACGTGGACGGCCGTCGCGAGGCCCGGACCGGAGGTGGCGGCGACGTGCGTGATGTCGCCGAGCTCGACGCCGGCGTCGGCGAGGGCGAGCCGGAGCGTCGGCACCGCGGCGTCCAGGTGGGCGCGGGCGGCGATCTCGGGGACCACGCCGCCGAAGCCGGCGTGCTGGGCCGCGCTCGAGGCGAGGCCCTGGCCCAGCAGGACCCCCTCGGAGACGATCCCGAAGCCGGTCTCGTCGCACGAGGACTCGACGCCGAGGACGACGGGGGTGCGCGTCACTTCAGCAGCGCCATCGGGTCGGAGTAGGTGCCGGACTCGTCCATCTTCGCGAAGTGGAGGTGGCAGCCGGTGGAGCGGCCGGTGGAGCCGACGTAGCCGATGACGTCGCCCTGCTCGACCTTCGCGCCGACCTCGGTGTTGAAGCCCTGCAGGTGGTAGTAGCCGGTGACGACGCCGTCGCCGTGATCGATCTTCACCCGGTTGCCGGAGGCGGAGTTGTGCTCGACGGCGACGACGGTGCCCGCCGCGGAGGCGTGGACCGGGGTGCCGCACGCGGATCCGAAGTCGACGCCGTCGTGGCCCTTGCCGTAGCCGAGCACGGGGTGGATGCGGTAGCCGTAGCCGGAGGTGATGGGGCCGCTCACGGGGCGGATGAAGCCCTCGGCGCTCGCGGTGAGCTCCTCACCGGTGGACTCGTCGACGATCTCCGGGGCCGGGGCCTCGACCTCGATGCCCGTCGAGGCGGTCGCCGGGTCCACGGCGGCCGCGTCGTCGGCGACGTCCGCGCTGTCCGTGGAGGTGCGCTCCTGGCTGCGGTCCGCGGCGGCGCCGCCGCGGGTCGCGGTCGCGGAGGCGACGTCGGCGACGGGCAGCGCGACGGGGGCGGTGGCGGACTCCGCGAGGGCGGGGACGGCGTCCGAGGCCGGGGTCGCGACCTCGGCGACGGCCCGGGACTCGTCCACCCCGGCGGCGGCAGCGGCGAGAGGGGCGGCGATGGTCGCCGTGGCGAGCGCTCCGAGCACCCCGACCTTGACGACTCCGGCGGTCAGCGTGGAGTCGCGGTGGGTGCCGCCGGTGACCCGGCTCTTGCGGACGTTCGCCCGCCCGGTGGCGCGATGATTCGCCAAGAGATCAGCCTGCTTCCTACGTCAGTTCTGGGCATCGGTCCGAGATCGACGCCGGACTGGGGGAAGGAGCGTCTCCGAACAACGCGTACCAACCTAGGGGCCCGCGCTGAGAGGTTCGAGCCAGGGCCAGCGGCCTTTGCCGACTTTTTGCGGTCTTGGGGAAAAGGGGGAAGGGCTCTTGACGTGCCGCCGTCGGAGCCGACCCTCCCGATACCCGGACGCCACCCCGCGGCCCCCCGACCCCCAGACCGCGCCCCGGACCGCGGTCTACAGTGACGCCATGCCGACCCCGGAACTCCCTGCCCCCAGCAGCTCCTCGGCCCCCGGCGCGGACCCCGTGCGCGTGGTGGTCGTCGAGGACGAGCCGACGATCACGCGGGCGATCGCGGACCGCCTCACCGCGGAGGGCTGGGAGGTGACGACCGCGCCGGACGGCCCCTCGGGGGTGCGCACGGTGCTCGAGGTCCACCCCGATCTCGTGGTCCTCGACGTCATGCTCCCCGGCTTCGACGGGCTCGAGGTGTGCCGCCGGATCCAGGCCGCGGACCCGGTCCCCGTCCTCATGCTCACCGCCCGGGACGACGAGACCGACATGCTCGTGGGGCTCGGCGTCGGCGCCGACGACTACATGACCAAGCCGTTCTCGATGCGCGAGCTCGTCGCCCGGCTCAAGGCCCTTCTGCGCCGGGTGCGCCGCGCGCCCGCGCCGGCCCCCGCGGGCGGCGCACCCGCCGAGCCGCAGCTCGCCCTCCAGATCGGCGACCTCGTCATCGACCGGGCCGGGCGCCGCGTCATGCGCGCCGGGGTCCCGGCGCACCTCACCCCCACGGAGTTCGACCTGCTGCTGTGCCTCGCGACGGCCCCCGGGACCGTGCTCACGCGCGAGCAGCTCCTCGCCGACGTCTGGGACTGGGTCGACGCGACGGGCACCCGCACCGTCGACTCCCACGTCAAGGCGCTGCGCCGCAAGCTCGGCGCGGACCTCGTGCGCACGGTGCACGGCGTGGGCTACGCGCTCGAGGCCCCGGAGGACGCCGACGGCGGCGAGGGCGGCGGGAGCGGCCTCCCCGCCGACGCGGGCACCGGCACGGGCATCCCCGACCTCGAGCAGCCCCGGGATCCCTCCGGACCCTCCACCGCACCGTGATCCCGGCCGAGCGCCGGGCCGCCGCCCTGCACCGCGTCGAGGAGCGCTTCGACGTGCGTCCCCTGGACCGTGTGAGCTCCTTCAAGGTCAAGCTCGGCGTGCTCGTGGCGGTCGTCGTCACGGTCGCCTCGCTGCTCGCCTGGGCCGGCTTCTACGCGGGCCTGCAGCCGCTGCTGACGATCCCGATCGTCGTGGTCCTCGCGCTCGTCGTCACGCAGCTGCTCGCCCGCGGCATGACCTCGCCGCTGCGGGAGATGACCCGTGCCGCGGTGGCCATGTCCCGCGGCGACTACTCCCAGCGGATCCGTGCGAGCAGCCGCGACGAGGTGGGGGAGCTCGCGGCGGCCTTCTCGACGATGGCCGCCGAGCTCGAGCACACCGATCAGCTGCGGCGCGACCTCGTCGCCAACGTGTCCCACGAGCTGCGCACCCCGGTCGCGGGGCTGCGGGCCCAGCTCGAGAACCTCGTGGACGGCGTGACCGAGCCCGATCCGGCCGCGCTCGAGGTCGCCCTCGCGGAGACCGAGCGGCTCTCCCTCCTCGTGGACCATCTGCTGGACCTCTCCCGCCTGGACGCCGGGGTGGTCGAGCTGGACCTCGAGAGAGTCGAGCTCACCCCCTTCCTCCACGAGGTCGCGGACGCGGCCGATCTCGCCGCCGGCCAGCGGGACGTCCGCTGGATCGTCGAGGTCGAGCCTCCGGACCTCGCCGTCACGGCCGACGCCGCGCGCCTGCACCAGGTCATCCACAACCTGCTCGACAACGCGGCCCGCCACTCCCCCGCGCGCGGGCGGATCCGGATCATGGCGCGCGGCGACGCGGCGCGCGGCACCGTGAGCATCGACGTGCACGACGAGGGGCCCGGGATCGCCCGCGAGGACCGCTCTCGCGTCTTCGAGCGCTTCCAGCGCGGCGGTGCACCGGACTCCTCGGGCGGCACCGGGCTGGGGCTCGCGATCGCCCGCTGGGCCGTGGGGCTGCACGGCGGCAGCATCGAGGTCCTCGACGACCCCCGCGCCGAGCAGGCGCGCTCGGGGCGCTCCTCCCTCATCCGGGTGACGCTCCCGCAGGAGCCGTCGCCCCTCCGCTGAGGCCTCCCGGAGGAGCCCCGCGCGGGCCGCGGGAGCCCTCCGACCGCCCGGCGCGGGGTGACCTCCCCCACCCGGGCGGCCCGGTGTGTGAAGGACCTGCGCACAAGCGACGTCGGTGCTCCCCGCCTCCGTTAGGGTGGTGCCATCCGCATCACCCGACCGTGAGAAGGCTGGCGATCTCAGAGTGTCACAGACGACACAGGGCCCGGACACCTCCCCCGTTCCGGAGACCCCGGACTTCGGACCCAATCAGTGGCTCGTGGACGCGCTCCGCGAGCAGTGGCAGCAGGATCCCGCGAGCGTCGACCCGAGCTGGGCGGAGTACTTCGCCCGCTCCGCCGAGGACTCCCCCGCCGCTGCCCAGGCCCCCGCATCATCCGCATCGACCGACGCCCCCACGTCGGGCAAGGAGGGCGACGATGCCCCCGGGCCCGCGACGGTGAGCGCACCGGACCCGGCCCCCGAGCCCGCGGAGCCCGTGACGGAGCAGGAGCCCGCCGCGGCGCCCGCGCCCGCCGCGCAGGCCCCCGCCCCGGAGCCCGCCGGGACCGGCTCCCCCCGCACCACCGCCTCCGGGGACCGCACCCCGGACGCCGCCACCGACTCCCCTCCCGCCGCGAAGGAACCTGACGCCGTGACCGACCAGCCCGCGAAGGAGACGCGGAGCGCCGCCGTCTCCACCACCTCGGACCGCCCCGCGAAGGTCCCCACCACGACCGCGCAGATCCCCACGGTCGAGCTGCGCGAGCCCGAGGTCGTCAAGCTGCGCGGCCCCGCCGCCGCCGTCGTGCGGAACATGGACGAGTCGCTCACCGTCCCCACCGCGACCTCGGTCCGCGACGTCCCGGTCAAGCTGCTCTTCGACAACCGCATCGTCATCAACAACCACCTCAAGCGCCACCGCGCCGGCAAGGTGTCCTTCACCCACCTCATCGGTTGGGCGATGGTCGAGGCGGTCTCCGAGATCGGCGACCTCAACAACGGCTTCGACGTCGACGAGAAGGGCAAGCCCGTCATGCTCGTCCGCGAGGACGTGAACTTCGGCCTCGCCATCGACATGCCCCGCCCGGACGGCTCCCGCGGACTCGTGGTCCCGAACATCAAGGCCGCGCAGCGCTTCGACTTCCGCGGCTTCTGGCGCGCCTACGAGGAGGTCGTGAGGAAGGCCCGGGCGGGCAAGCTCACGATGGAGGACTTCACCGGCACGACGGTGTCGCTGACGAACCCCGGCGGCATCGGCACCGTCCACTCGATCCCCCGGCTCATGAAGGGCCAGGGCGTCATCGTCGGCGTCGGCGCCATGGACTACCCGGCGCAGTTCCAGGGCGCGAGCCCACAGACCCTCGCCGATCTCGCGGTCTCGAAGGTCATGACCATGACCTCGACCTACGACCACCGGATCATCCAGGGCGCGGCCTCGGGCGAGTTCCTCAAGGCCATCGCCGACAAGCTCCTGGGCAAGGACGGCTTCTACGACCGGGTCTTCGCCTCGCTGCGGATCCCCTACAAGCCCGTGCGCTGGGTCGCGGACAACCCCTTCAAGGACTCGAAGTCCGAGCGCCTCGCGCGCGTCATGGACCTCATCCACGCCTTCCGCGTGCGCGGCCACCTCATGGCGGACACCGACCCGCTGCAGTACCGCGTGCGCCACCATCCCGACCTCGACGTCGAGACCTACGGCCTCACGCTGTGGGACCTCGACCGCATCTTCCCCACGCGCGGGCTGGGCGGCAAGGAGGAGATGCCGCTGCGCGACATCCTCGGGGTGCTCCGGGATGCGTACTGCCGCACCATCGGCATCGAGTACATGCACATCACGGACACCGAGGAGCGCGCCTGGCTCCAGCGGGAGATGGAGACGCCGCGACGCCCCTTCGCCAAGGAGGAGCTCGCGCACATCATGGACCGCCTCAACGCCGCCGAGGCGTTCGAGACCTTCCTGCAGACCAAGTTCGTGGGCCAGAAGCGCTTCTCGCTCGAGGGCGGCGAGTCGGTCATCCCGATGCTCGACGCGATCCTCGAGGGCTCCGCGCACGAGGGCATCGAGGAGGTGGGCATCGGCATGTCCCACCGCGGTCGCCTGAACGTCCTCTCGAACCTTGCGGGCAAGAGCTACGGCCAGATCTTCCAGGAGTTCGAGGGCAACTTCGGGCAGAACCTGGGCTCCGGCGACGTGAAGTACCACCTGGGCACCGAGGGCACCTTCACCGCTGTCGACGGCTCCACCACCAAGGTGTACCTCGCGGCGAACCCCTCGCACCTCGAGGCCGTGAACCCTGTGCTCGAGGGCATCGTCCGCGCCAAGCAGGACCGCCTCGAGAAGCCCACCGAGTTCCCCGTGCTGCCGATCCTGGTGCACGGCGACGCGGCCTTCGCCGGCCAGGGCGTCGTGACGGAGACCCTCAACCTCTCCGAGCTGCGCGGCTACCGCACGGGCGGCACGATCCACGTGGTCATCAACAACCAGATCGGGTTCACGACGCTCCCGGACTCCTCGCGCTCGTCCTACTACTCCACGGACGTCGCGAAGTCGACGCAGCTGCCGATCTTCCATGTGAACGGCGACGACCCCGAGGCGTGCGTGCGCGTCGCGGAGATCGCCTTCCGGTACCGCCAGAAGTTCCACCGCGACGTCGTCATCGACATGGTCTGCTACCGCCGCCGCGGGCACAACGAGGGCGACGACCCCTCGATGACGCAGCCGCAGATGTACAGCCTGATCGGGGACAAGCCCACGACCCGCAAGGTGTACATGGACTCCCTCATCGAGCGCGGCGAGCTCACCGAGGAGGAGACCGGGAAGCTCGTGAAGAACTTCCAGGACCACCTCGACGAGGCCTTCGCCTCGACCCGCAAGGACTCCGGCGCGGGTGCGGGCGAGACCGAGCGCTCCGTGCAGGGGCTCGAGAAGCCCGTCGCCCAGCGCGGCGGCGAGTCCTCGGGCGACGAGGACACGGCCGTCGACGCCGAGGTCATCACCCGGATCGGGCAGGCGCACTCCGAGGTGCCCGAGGGCTTCACCGTGCACCCCAAGCTCGCCTCGCTGCTGAAGAAGCGCACGCAGATGTCCGCCGAGGGCGGGATCGACTGGGCCTACGGCGAGCTGCTCGCCTTCGGGTCGCTGCTCCTCGAGGGGCGCCGTGTGCGCCTCGCCGGGCAGGACTCCCGACGCGGCACCTTCGTGCAGCGCCACAGCGTGCTCATGGACCACACCGACGGCGAGTCCTGGACCCCGCTGCACCACCTGGGCGAGGGCCAGGGCCGCTTCAACGTCTACGACTCCTCGCTCTCGGAGTTCGCCGCGCTCGGCTTCGAGTACGGCTACTCCGTCGAGGACACGGACGCCCTGGTGCTGTGGGAGGCGCAGTTCGGCGACTTCGCCAACGGCGCGCAGACGATCATCGACGAGTTCATCTCGGCCTCGGAGCAGAAGTGGGGCCAGAACTCGGGTGTGGTCATGCTCCTCCCCCACGGCTACGAGGGCCAAGGGCCGGACCACTCCTCCGCCCGCATCGAGCGCTTCCTCCAGCTGTGCGCGGAAGACAACATGCGCGTCGCGATGCCGTCCACCCCGGCCAGCTACTTCCACCTGCTGCGCCGCCAGGCGAAGCTCGAGCCGCGCCGGCCGCTCATCGTCTTCACCCCGAAGTCGATGCTGCGCAACAAGGCCGCGGTGAGCGCCGTCGAGGACTTCACGAGCGGCGGCTTCCGCCCGGTCCTGCCCGATACGACCGTGGACCCGCAGCAGGTGCGCCGCGTGATCCTCACCTCCGGCAAGGTCTACTGGGACCTCGTGGCACGCCGCGAGAAGGACGGCATCACCGACACCGCTATCGTCCGTCTCGAGCAGCTCTACCCGCTGCCCACCGCGGAGCTCGTCGAGGTGCTCGGGGCCTACCCGGACGCCGAGCTCACCTGGGTCCAGGACGAGCCGAGCAACCAGGGCTCCTGGTCCTACATGGCGATGAACTTCCCCGTCGAGGTGGGCCGCACGCTCCGCGTGGTCGCCCGCCCCGCCTCCGCCTCGCCCGCGACCGGCTCCAACAGCGCCCACAAGGCCGAGCAGGAGGACCTGGTGCAGCGCGCGCTGCACTCCTGAGCGCCGGTAGAGTGTCCCGTCCTGTCCCCTGACCCTCCAGGAGGTCCCGGTGCCCGCACCGTCCACCAGCCCCGCCACGCCCACCACTCCCCGGGTGCGGGTCATCGCGCTCGGCGACGAGCTGCTCGCCGGGGTCGGTGACGCGCGTGCCCTGGGCTGGCTCGGTCGTGCGGTCGCGAGCGCGCAGGACCCCTCCGCCCGGATCGACGTGTTCACCTCGGCGCTGCCCGGCGAGACCTCCGCGGAGCTCGCGGAGCGCTGGGACGACGCGGTGCGGCGCCGGATGGATCCTGAGGCGCAGGCCGACGGCTCGATCGAGCATCGCGTGGTCATCGCCCCGGGCCGGGCCGACGTCGAGCACGGGGTCTCCATGGCCCGCGCACGGCTGAACCTCGCGAAGATCCTCGACGGGCTCGAGCGCCTGCGGGTCCCCGCCTTCGTGGTGGGACCGCCGCCGAGCCGCGACCGGGGTCGCAGCGCGGCCGTGCGCGAGCTGTCCGACGCGTATGCGGACGTCTGCTCGCGGCGACGGGTCCCGTTCGTGGACATGGTGGCCGGTCTCGAGGGCCACGAGCAGTGGGAGGGCGACCTCGCGCGCACCGACGGCGACCACCCCGGGCAGACGGGCTACGGCCTCATGGCCTGGCTCGTGCTGCACAGCGGCTTCGAGGACTGGGTCTCGGGCCGCGCCTGAGGGCAGTGACTCGCGCCTCAGGTGCGGGCACCTGACGGGGACCGGCGCGACCTGTGGCAGAATTGCGGGGTTGCCCGGGCGAAGGAAGGAGAGCGTGATGAGCAAGCGTGGACGCAAGCGCAAGAGCCGCCGCAAGAGCGGCGCCAATCACGGCAAGCGCCCCAACGCCTGATCCGTGAGGCGTCGGCCCGCTGGCCGACGCACGACGAGGGCCTCCATCCTGACGGATGGAGGCCCTCGTCGTCGTCCGGTCCCGGGAGCGGGGACCCCGGCCCGCAGGGCCCCGGGGACCGCCCCGGGACCCGAGCGGTCAGGAGCTCCAGCTGGTGCGCGTCACCCGCACGGTCGTGCCGTCGGCGTCGGTCGAGGTGACGGTGACGGTGCGGCACTGCAGCGCGATCCGGTCGCGCAGCTCCGAGGGGGCCGGGGTGTCGCAGCAGCTGCGGCGCACGAGCTCCTTCAGCCGTCGCAGGCGCTCGACCTCGTCCGCGCACTCCGGGCAGTCCGCCGTGTGCGCGGTCATCCTCTCGGCGAGCTCCTGGGGCACCTCGCCGTCGAGCGCCTCCTCGAGCCCGTAGCGCAGGTCGCGACGGGGATCCTCTCCTGGCGTGCTCCGCGTGCTCATCGTTCCTCCTCCCCGGCCTCGTGGTCGGTCGTGTGCTGATCGGTGGTGCCCGCCTCGGCGCGGCGCAGGTAGCCGAGCGAGCGGGCGTGGTCGGAGAGCAGGTCGCGCAGCTGGCGGCGTCCCCGGTGGAGCCGTGACATGACCGTCCCGATGGGCGTGTCCATGATCTCGGCGATCTCCTTGTAGGCGAAGCCCTCGACGTCCGCGAGGTACACCGCCATGCGGTAGTCCTCGCGCAGCTCGGCGAGGGCGTCCTTCACCGCGGAGTCCGGCAGACTCTCGAGGGCCTCGGTCTCCGCGGAGCGCAGGCCGCGGCTGGTGTGCGACTCGACCTCGGCGAGCTGCCAGTCCTCGACGGAGTCGCTCCAGGACTCCTTGGGGCGGCGCTGCTTCTGCCGGTAGGTCGAGATGTACGTGTTGGTCATGATCCGGTAGAGCCAGGCGCGCATGTTCGTGCCCGGCGTGAAGCGGTCCGCCGCGCGGAAGGCCTTCATGAAGGTCTCCTGGACGAGGTCCTCCGCGTCCTGAGGGTTGCGGGTCATGCGCAGGGCGCCGCCGTAGAGCGCGTCGAGGTGCGAGAGCGCCTCGGTCTCGAAGTCGAAGGCGTTCTCCGGGGCCGGGTCCGGTGTCACGGCGAGGGGGGCGGGGTCGCTCGAGCTCATCGAGTCCCAACTTACGCCAGCATCACCGGGGCCCGCGCCCCGGCCGCCGCCCGCGAGGGCTGTCGCCGTCATCCGCTCTCCGTCCGTCCCGTCCGATCGGTCCCTGGGCGGTGCGCGTCCTGCCCACCACCCCCGGGTGCAACGCCCCGGGCGGCCCGGGTGTTCCCCGCGCGGTAGGCTGGCGCCGGTGACAGGGGTCTCCTCGTCCTCCCCCGGCCGGTCCGGGGGCCGTGCGGGACCCCGTCGCACCGCCGCAGCCGTCGACATCGTGAGGACACCGAGGACACCATGGCACTGGTCCGTCGCATCGCCCGCCCCCTGCTCGCCGCCCCCTTCATCCTCGAGGGCGTGCGCACCGCACTGCACCCCGAGCGGGAGACGGAGGTGTACCCGAAGGCCTTCGAGTCCGCGGACGCCAAGCTCGCGCAGTCCTCGGCCCCGGGCTTCGTCGACGTGCGCACCGTGGTCCGCGCGACCGGCGTCGTCGCCGCGGGCGCGGGTCTGCTCTACGCGACCAACCGGGCGCCGCGCGCCGCGGCCGTGGCTCTGCTCGCCACGACCTCCGTCGGCTGGGTCGGCCGCAAGAAGGTCTGGGAGCTCCGCGGTGAGGAGCGCCTCCGCGAGGTGCAGTCGATCCTCGTCGACGCCGGTCTCCTCGGCGGGCTGCTGCTCGCGACCGTCGACCACGACGGCCGTCCCTCCCTGGGCTACCGCATGGACCGTCTGGTCGAGCGCTCGCAGAAGGCCGCCGCCGCGAAGCAGCGCGAGCTCGGGAAGAGCGCCGCCAAGGCGGAGAAGAAGGTCGGGAAGTCCGTGAAGGACGCGAAGGGCACGGCCGAGAAGAAGCTCGCCGCGGTCCAGGGCTGAGCGCGTGACCACCGACGTCCTGTGGACCGCCCCGGTCGCACAGGGGCCGGTCGACGCCCTCGTGCGGGTGCCGGGCTCGAAGTCGCTCACGGCCCGCTGGATGCTGCTCGCCGCGATCGCGGACGAGCCCTCGCGGCTCACGGGCGCGCTCGTCTCCCGGGACACCCGCCTCATGCGCGATGCGCTCGAGCGGCTCGGCGCCCTGTTCTCCGTCGAGGACGGCGCGCTCTCGGTGGTGCCGATCCCGCCGCCGGGCGAGCACCCGGCGGAGCCGATCGAGATCCACTGCGGCCTCGCGGGCACGGTCATGCGCTTCGTGCCGATGCTCGCGGCGCTCCACCACGGCGACGTCCGCTTCACCGGTGACGAGGGTGCCCTCGTGCGGCCCATGGGCGCGGTGCTCCAGGCCCTGCGTGCGCAGGGCATCGAGGTCACCGAGCACGGTGAGCCCGATCGCCTGCCCTTCACGGTCCACGGCCGCGGGAGCCTGCGCGGCGGCCGCATCGAGGTCGACGCCTCCGCCTCGAGCCAGTTCATCTCCAATGTGCTCCTCACCGGTGCGCGCGGGGAGGCGGACCTCGAGCTCGTCCACGTCGGGGCGACGCTCCCCTCGCTCCCCCACATCGACATGACGCTCGAGACCCTCGCGCAGGCCGGCGTCACCGCCTCGCACGACGTCGATCCGGACGGCCGCCACCGCTGGCACGTGGCCCGCGGCTCCCTCCACCTGGACGAGATCACCGTCGAGCCGGACCTCTCCAACGCGGGCCCGTTCATCGCGGCCGCGCTCGTCACCCAGGGCACGATCGCCGTCTCGGACTGGCCGGAGACGACGACGCAGCCCGGGGACGCGTACCGCGAGCTGCTCACCCGCATGGGGGCGGAGGTCTGGCGCGAGGAGGACGAGATGCTCTTCCGCGGCGAC
Source organism: Brachybacterium horti (assembly GCF_054777615.1). Classification (NCBI taxonomy): domain Bacteria; kingdom Bacillati; phylum Actinomycetota; class Actinomycetes; order Micrococcales; family Dermabacteraceae; genus Brachybacterium; species Brachybacterium horti. Next base: position 228,855 of record NZ_BAAHAM010000002.1, on the reverse strand, counting down.
GGCAGCCTCCACGGGATCGATGCGGACCTCTCCGCCGTCGGCGAGCTCACCCCCACCATCGCGGCGCTCTGCGCGCTCGCGGACTCCCCCAGCCGGCTGACGGGCGTCGCGCACCTCCGCGGCCACGAGACGGACCGGCTCCAGGCCCTCGCCGCGGAGCTCACGAAGCTCGGCGCGCGCACCACGGAGCTCGAGGACGGCCTCGAGATCGTCCCCGGGCCGCTGCGGGGGACGGTCTTCGAGACCTATGCGGACCATCGCATGGCGACGGCCGCCGCAATCATCGGGCTGCAGGTGCCCGACGTCCGCGTCGTGGACGTGGCCTGCACCTCCAAGACGCTCCCGGACTTCGTGGGGATGTGGCTGTCGATGCTGCACACCGAGGCCCCGGAGGGCGGCACCCCGTGAGGAGGGGTGCGCGGGACCTCGACGAGTCGGACGTCCGCGTCCGGCCCAACCGTCGCGGGTCCCGGCCGCGCACGAAGGACCGTCCCGCCCACGCGGACGCCGTGCAGGCGCGCGTGATCGCCGTGGACCGCGGCCGCTGGCGCACCGTGGTCGACGCGGGCGGCGAGGGGCAGCGGACCGTCACGGCGATGCGCGCCCGGGAGCTGGGCCGCTCCCCCGTCGTCCCCGGGGACCTCGTGGGTCTCGTCGGCGACACCTCCGGCCGCGACGGCTCGCTCGCCCGGATCGTCCGCATCGAGGAGCGCAGCTCGTTCCTGCGCCGCAGCGCGGACGACGACGACGCGACCGAGCGCCCGCTCGTCGCGAACGTCGACCTCATGGTGATGGTCACCGCGCTCGCGGACCCGGAGCCCCGCGGCGGCATGATCGACCGCTGCCTGGTCGCGGCCTTCGTCGCCGGGATCCCCGCCCTTCTCGTGCTCACCAAGGCGGATCTGCGCGCCCCGGAGGAGTTCCTGCGCACCTACGCGCCGCTCGGCCTGGACCACGTCGTCACCCACCAGGAGGCCGACGGGACGATCGTCGGACTGGACGCGCTGCGGGAGCGGCTCGAGGGGAACGTGAGCGTCCTCGTGGGCCATTCCGGCGTCGGGAAGTCGACGCTGCTGAACGCCCTCGTGCCGGGGGTCGGGCGGGCCACCGGCGCCGTCAACGACGTCACCGGCCGCGGCCGCCACACCTCCTCCTCCGCGCTCGCCGAGCAGCTGCCCGGCGGCGGCTGGGTGATCGACACCCCGGGCGTGCGCTCCTTCGGCCTGGGGCACGTCGCGCCCGAGCAGCTGCTGGACGCCTTCGCCGACCTCGCGGCGCTCGCCGAGCAGTGCCCGCGCGGATGCACCCATCTCGAGGACGCCCCGGACTGCGCGCTCGACGCGCTCGTCGAGGCCGGGGAGGCGGGCACCGCGGGCCCCGCACGCCTCACCTCCTACCGCCGCCTCGCGGTCACGCTGCGCAGGAACGATCCCTGGGACGTCTGAGCACGCCCCCGTGGTCGGGCGGGGCGTCCGCGTCGCTGCGGGTCCGGCGGGCCCCGACCGCCTAGGGTGTGACGCATGTCCAGCCGATACGCCGATGACCTGCGCCTCGCCCACGTGCTCGCCGATGCCGTGGACCAGCTGACGATGTCCCGCTTCAAGGCGCAGGACCTCGAGGTCTCCACCAAGCCGGACCTCACCGAGGTCACCGACGCCGACCGCTCCGCGGAGGAGATGGTGCGCGCGCAGCTCTCCCGCTCCCGCTCGCGGGACCAGGTGATCGGCGAGGAGTTCGGCTCGAGCGGCTCCTCCCCGCGGCAGTGGGTCATCGACCCGATCGACGGCACGGCCAACTTCGTGCGCGGGGTCCCCGTGTGGGGCACCCTGATCGGTCTCGTCGAGGACGGCGAGCCCGTCGTGGGCCTCGTCTCCGCCCCCGCGCTGTCGCGCCGCTGGTGGGGCGGCGAGGGCGCCGGCGCCTGGACGGGACCGCGACTGAGCTCGGCGAGCCGGCTGCAGGTCTCCTCGGTGGACAGCATCGAGGAGGCGTCGCTGTCCTACTCCTCCCTGCACGGCTGGGCGGACATCGACCGCCTCCCCCAGATGCTGAACCTCATGCAGCGCTTCTGGCGCACCCGCGCCTACGGCGACTTCTGGTCCTACATGCTGCTCGCCGAGGGCGCCGTCGACGTCGCCACCGAGCCCGAGCTCAAGCTCCACGACATGGCCGCCCTCGTCCCGATCATCACGCAGGCCGGCGGCCGCTTCACGTCGCTCGACGGCGAGCCCGGCCCGTTCGGCGGCAACGCCGTGGCGACCAACGGCCTGCTCCACGAGGAGGTCCTCGAGGCGCTCGCGGCACGCGGCTGAGCCCGTCGCCGCCGAAGGCCCTGAGCGACGCGCGACGGCCGTGCACCGACGCCGCTCGGACGGACGGGATCCGTGGAGCGGCCCCCGCTACGATGTGAGCGACCTGCGCGCCGGGACCCGGGAGGGTCCGCCGCGCGCCTGCCATCGGACCCTCGGAGGATCTGCCTCATGACCGTCAAGCGCGTCGCACTGCTCACCGCCGGGGGCTACGCCCCGTGCCTCTCCTCCGCCGTCGGCGGCCTCATCGAGCGCTACACCGAGCTGGTGCCGGACGTCGAGATCATCGCCTACAAGCACGGCTACTGGGGCCTGCTCTCCGACGAGAAGATCGTCGTCGACGAGACGGTGCGCGCGAACGCGCACGTGCTGCACGACTTCGGCGGCTCGCCGATCGGCAACTCCCGCGTGAAGCTCACCAACACCGCCGACCTCGTCAAGCGCGGCCTCATCGCCGAGGGCGAGGACGCCCTCGAGGTCGCCGCGAAGAAGCTGCAGGCGGACGGCGTCGACGTGCTGCACACGATCGGCGGCGACGACACCAACACCACCGCCGCGGATCTCGCGAAGTACCTCGCGGACAACGACTACCCGCTGCAGGTCGTCGGGCTGCCCAAGACGATCGACAACGACATCGTCCCCGTCAAGCAGTCCCTCGGCGCGCGCACCGCCGCGGAGCAGTCCAGCCTCTTCGCGCAGAACGTGCTCGCCGAGCACGGCTCGAACCCGCGCATGCTCATCATCCACGAGGTCATGGGCCGTGCCTGCGGCTACCTCACCGCGGAGGCCGCCCGCTACTACCAGCAGTGGCACTCCCGCCAGCAGTGGCTCCCCCAGATCGGCCTCTCCGCGGAGAAGTGGGACGTCCACGCCGTGTTCCTGCCCGAGCTGAAGCTCGACATCGACGCCGAGGCCGCGCGCCTGCGCACCGTCATGGACGAGGTCGGCAACGTCAACATCTTCCTCTCCGAGGGCGCCGGCATCCCCGAGATCGTCGCGGAGATGCAGGCCCGCGGCGAAGAGCCCGAGAAGGACCCCTTCGGTCACGTCAAGCTCGACACGATCAACCCCGGCCAGTGGTTCGCGAAGCAGTTCGCGGAGAAGCTCGGCGCGGAGAAGGTCATGGTCCAGAAGTCCGGCTACTTCTCGCGCTCCGCGAAGGCCAACGCCGACGACCTGCGCCTGATCAAGTCGATGACCGATCTCGCCGTGCAGGTCGCCCTCGAGGGCGGCTCCGGCCTGGTGGGCCACGACGAGGAGCAGGGCGACGTGCTGCGCGCGATCGAGTTCTCCCGCGTCGCCGGCCACAAGGCCTTCGACGTCTCCCAGCCGTGGTTCCACGAGGTCATGGAGCGCACCGGCCAGGGCGTCGTCCCCGCCGAGAAGCACTGACCCCGGCCACCCCGAGCCGCTGAGATGGCGCCGCGGATCCTCACCTGGCGCCGCGGCCTGCGCGCGCTCCTCCGTCCCGGAGGGGCGCGCGCCGTCGTGCTGCGGGAGGACGACTCGCCCCTGTGGGCGCCGGGCCGGCCCCGGCAGGGCATGCTCGGCGACTGCTGGGTGATGGCCTCCATGCTCGCGGTCCACGAGACCGCGCCGGAACGCCTGCGCGCCCTGCTCGCCGAGCAGGCCGACGGCGCCGTGCTCGTCACCCTCCCCGGGGCGGCGCCCATGCGCGTGGAGCGCTCACTGCCGGTCGACGAGCACGGCAGCTTCCTCTACGGACGGATCGACGGGCACGGCCCCGGCTGGGCGGGCGTGCTCGAGAAGGCCATCGCGGAGCACGTCGCCGGCGGGTACGGGTTCCTGCAGTGGGGGCTCGCCCGCTACGGGCTCCAGATCCTCACCGGCGGCCGCGGCCGGATGCTGCTGCGCTCCCCCGACGCCGCGACGATCCGCCGCTGGCGCGCGGAGCACCGCGCGATCACCGCGTCGACGCATCCGCTGAGCCCGCTCGTCGGGACCGAGCACGGACCGCTGCCCCCGAACCACGTGTTCGCCGTGGTCGACGCCGATCCGCGCACCGGGCACGTGCTGCTGCGCAATCCCGTGCGCCCTGCCGCGCTGCTGCGGGTGGACTCGCGCAGCTTCCGCCGCGGCTTCCTCGCCGTGGACGTCACCGCTCCCCTGCGCTGAACGCGCCTCCCCGCGGCCGACGGGGCCGCGCCGTGGCCGCGGGAGCCCAGGGCTCAGGAGCGGCGGGCGACCGTGTGGTCGAGCGTGCCGAAGACGTCCAGCCAGGCGTCCGCCACCAGACGGTGCCCGGCGATCGTGGGGTGCACGCCGTCCTGGGCGATGCTCGCGGGCGTGTGCCCCACGGCCCAGGCGTCCTCGAGCACGGCCTCGAGGTCCACGATCGCCGCGCCGAACTCCTTGCCGAGCGCACGGATGATCGCGATCTTGCGGTCCAGCTCCCCGTGGTACCCGGCCTTCTCCTCGTCGACGTCCGCCACGAAGGGCAGCACGAGCACCACCGGCAGGCCCGGGCGGGACGCGGAGAGCTGGTCGAGCAGGAAGCGGTAGTCCGCCTCGAAGTCCTCGTCGGTGACGTGCTCACCGCGGGTGAAGCCGTGCCACACGTCGTTGACGCCCACGTAGATCGTCACGACGTCCGGGCGCAGGTCCAGGCAGTCCGCGTCGAAGCGCTCTCGCAGGTCCAGGACCTTGTTCCCGCTGATGCCGCGGTTGATCACGGTCGCGGTGGGCTCGTGGGCGGCGAAGTGCTCGGCGAGCAGACGCACGTACCCGAATCCGAGGCCCTCGGGGTCCTCGGTGCGGCTGCAGTCGGTGATCGAGTCGCCGATGAACACGAAGGTGCGGGGCGCGGGCGTGGACGTCATGGTCATGCGCACATCCTGCCAGAGCGTCGGCGTCCGCCGCGTGGAGCCGCGAGCACGATCGAGATCGGAGCCGGGCAGTCGGAGCGCCGGGGCGACGAATCGTTCCGAGTGCATCACCCGGTGGCGGGTTCGCGACGTCGTCGCAGCTGGTGATGCGCGGCGGCGCGCACCGAGCACGCGGGAGATCTCGACGTGTCAGGAGGTGACCAGGTTGGACGGACCTCGGCGCAGCGAGTAGGCCTGGCCGTTCCACGTCACGCGACGCAGAGAGTGGATTGTCACGGGGTCGATGCAGCTGGTGGAACGTCGGACGGCCTGGAAGCCGATCACGCCATTGACGCGGTACCGCCGTCGCTGCGGGTCATACGTCCACGCTCCCGAGTACGTCGTCGTGTAGGCCGTGTACCCCGAGATGGCAGGTGCGGTCGCATCGACGGTCGGCAGGCTCCATGTCGACGCGCCCGCGCTCGTGCGGGTCCACGGCAGAGTGCCGAAGGACGTGGAGAAGTAGATCGTGAAACGCGCGTTCGTCGGCGTCGATCCGCTGGGGACGGAGTCCATCCAGAACCCGAACGTCGGGTAGGCGGCAGTCTCGCCCAGACCCAACGTCTGGGTCGCGGTCGCACCGCTCGTCGAACAGTTCGAGGTGATATTCGTACTCCCCGACACGGTCGACGAGGACGCGGCGACAGCCGGCGCAGCAACTGACAACATGGCGACAGGGGTCACCCACGCGGCACCCCTGAGAAGTGCACGGCGGCCTGACCTTGGCCTCCCGTCCTGATGTTGCAGCATCCCACGTTGACCTTCACTCGCACTGGATCGCACGATCAATCATCCTACCACATCTCCGAACCAGCGCAAGCGCTCCCGAAGAGCATGGGAACCAACTCGCCCCGAAACCCGCCGTTGCGCGATTCCCGCCCTCAGGCCCGAGCGATCGGACCACGTGACGCCAGGACCCCGTCTCGTCGCGGAAGCGAGGCGCCCGCGCGGGAGCTCGTCGTCCGTGCCGCAGGTGATCGCGCGCGCACTGGACCTCGATCGGTACGGAATAGGACAATGAAGACCCCCTGCCCGGTCATCCCGGGCCAGGGGGTCTTCCTTCGTAGCGGGGGCAGGATTTGAACCTACGACCTCCGGGTTATGAGCCCGGCGAGCTACCGAACTGCTCCACCCCGCGGCGACATGAGTAACTCTACGACGACCGAACCCGCAGGTCCAATCCATAGGGGCCGAACGTGGGCCAAGCCACGTTCACGTGCTGTTCACGCACGCTCCCGTGCCTGAACGGCCTGCCCGCCCGCCGTGATCGACGGGCGGGCAGGCCGCGAGGAATCGGATCGGTCAGCCCTCGCCGCCGTCGGACGGCGACCCGGTGGGAACGCTCTGCCCCATCTCCTCCTGCGCGGCGATCGCGCGGTTCAGCGCATCGGAGACGCGGTCCTGGGCCTCGCCGTAGGCGGCCCAGTCCCCCTCCTCCATCGCCGCATCCGCGTCCTTGACGGCCTGGTCCATGTCCGCGAGCGCCTGGTTCAGGCGCTCCTCGGCGGAGCCCTGGTCACCGCTCGCCGGAGCCTCGGTCTGCGTGCCCTCGTCCCCGGTGGACGGCTCCGTGGTCGTGGCGTCCCCGGTCTCGGCGTCGACGGCGCCGCTCGCACCGCCGGTGTCGCTCACGGAGGCGTCACCGGCGTTGGCGCCGGAGTCGCCGCCGAAGACGAGGTCGAGCGCCTCGTCCAGCGTGGGCGCGAAGCCGATCTTGTCGCCGAAGGAGACGAGCACCATCTGCAGCAGCGGGTACTGCGTGCCGCCTCCCGCGGAGGAGGACTGCAGGTACACCGGCTGCACGTAGAGCAGACCGCCGCCGACCGGCAGCGTGAGCAGGTTGCCGTTGATGACCTCGGAGTTGCCGGACTTCAGCAGGTTCAGCGCCCGCGAGACGTTCGGCTCCGAGTTGAAGGTCGCCTGCACCTGACCGGGCCCGTTGACCGGGTTGGACGCCGGCAGCACGAGCAGGCGCATCTGCCCGTAGCTCTCCGCGGGGTTGCCCTTCTCGTCCCCGGTCTCCGAGTCCACGGCGAGATAGCCGGTGAGGACGTTCTGGCCCTGCTGCGGCCGGTAGGTCGAGGACACGGTGAAGCGGGGTTCGTCCGCTCCCGGCACCTGCATCGTGAGGTAGGTCGGGGGCTGCGCCGCCTGCTCGCCCGTGGTGCCGTCCGGGTTCTCCGGGGCCGGTTTCGTGGGATCAGGCGTGACCTGCCAGAAGTCCTGCTGACCGAAGAACTCCCCGGCATCCGTCACGTGGTACTTCGAGAGCTGCTCGCGCTGGGCCTTGAAGTAGTCCGCCGGGTAGCGCAGGTGGCTCATGAGCTCGCTGCTGATCTCGGTGTGGTCGTGCAGGGACTTCGGGAACACCTCGTTCCACGCCTTGAGGATCGGGTCCTCGGTGTCCCACGCGTAGAGGGTCACCGAGCCGTCGTACGCGTTGACCGTGGCCTTGACCGCGTTGCGCATGTAGTTCGCGTTCGGCACCCGGTTCTGCGAGGTGTCCCCCGCCGAGGTCTGCGAGTCCGTGACGACGGTGTCGAGGTCCAAGGACGTCGAGTACGGATAGCGGTCCGACGTGGTGTAGCCGTCGACCACCCACACGAGCGAGCCGTCCACGACCGCCGGGTACATCTGCGAATCCAGCGAGAGGAACGGGGCGACCTCGCGGACACGCTCCTGCGGGTCGCGGTCGTAGAGGATCTGCGACTCGTCGTTGACGTAGCTGGAGATGAGGATGTTGGGATCGCGGAACTTGATCGCGTACAGCAGCCGGTTCACGAAGCTGCCCACGGACGGGCCGCCGTCCCCGGTGAAGGTGTAGTTGACCTGGTCGCCGCCCTCGTCGTCGGTGCCGCCGGACTGGTAGTCGAACTCCTCGAGCTCGGAGCCCTCCGGGGCGCCGACGATCGAGTAGTCCGGGGAATGCCGACCGAAGTAGACCCGCTCCTCGTAGTCCCCGAAGGCGCCGGAGCCCGGCACGCCGGACTCGAGGAAGGTGGGCTCGCCGTCGCTGCTGCGCTGGTTGCCGTAGGCGGCGGCGGTGCCGTAGCCGTGGGTGTAGACGATGTGCTGGTTGACCCAGCCCTGGGTGTCCAGCTGGAACCGGTCCGGGCGCAGCTCACGCACGCCGATCACGGTGTCCTGCTGCTGCCCGTCGATCTCGTAGCGGTCCACGGAGAGCACGTCGTCGAAGCCCCAGTAGCGACGGTTCGCCTCACGCTGCTGGAAGGTCGGCGCGATGACGTTGGGATCCATGAGGCGGATCTGGGCGGTGGTCGCCGCGTCCTCGCGCAGGGCGCCGGGCTCGGCGTCCGTCGTCGCCGTGTAGGGGACCTCCTCGACGCCGTCGATGCCGAAGGCGGCGCGGGTCGCGTCGATGTTGCGCTGGATGTACGGCTGCTCGAGGGTGCGCTCGTTGGGGCTCACCTGGAAGCGCTGCACGGCCCAGGGGTAGATGTTGCCGACCACGAGGGTCGCGAGGATCATCAGCCCGGCCCCCACGGCCGGGATCCGCCAGTCCGCCCGGAAGATCCACAGGACGAACAGCGCGGCCACCACGATCGCGGAGATCGCGAGGATCGTCTGCGCCGGGAGGATCGCGTTGACATCCGTGTAGGACGCGCCGTCGAAGCGGCTGTGCGTGCCCACGAGCAGGTCGTAGCGACGGAACCAGTGGCCCGCGCCGAGCAGCACCACGTAGATCGCGGCGAGCACGCCGAGGTGGCGACGGGCCGATCGGGTGACCTCGAGGCCGCTCTCCTGGCCCCAGGCGACGCCGCCGTAGACGAAGTGGCCGATGAGCGCGCCGACGATCGCCACGAGCAGGACGAACTGCCCGAAGGAGATCACGAGGTCGATCAGCGGCAGCTGGAAGACGTAGAAGGAGATGTCCTTGGAGAAGATCGGATCGGTCTCGCCGAACTGCTGCGGGTGCAGGAAGAGCTGCACGTCCTGCCAGCGTCGCGCGGCGGCGAGACCGCCGAAGGCGCCGATCACGATCGGCGCGGCGATGGTCAGCCCGCGCCGCAGCGGCTCCACGGCGGTGCGGAACTGCTCGAGGGCCTCCTGCTCACGGGTGACCGGCGGATACACCGGACGCCGCAGGTAGGACAGGCGGAGGCTGAGGAAGAGCGGAGCGGCGAAGAGCAGGAAGCCGAGCACGAAGAGCACCGCCTCCGTGCCCCAGCGCACCACGAGCACCTCGGTGACGGCCAGCTGGTCGAACCAGAGGTACTTGGTCCAGACCTCGGAGGCCAGCAGCAGCACGAGCACGACGAGGGCGAGCACGCCGAGGGTGATCGCCAGCGGGGAGATCCGCCGCCGGCTCGGGGCACCTCCCTCCGGCGCAGGTCGGGGTCGGGGGGTGTCGCCGAAGGGCGCGGAGAAGCTCACAGATGTCCTCGGGTCGTGCAGCTGGGGACCCCGACGTGCGAACGACGGACCGCGGGCCCCGGATACAGTGGGGAGTGACCACCGGCAGTGGTGGTCCCCACCATTCTGTCAGGTCGACCGCGAAGGGCGGCTCACGATTCGATGACGACTCCGGACCCTCTGGACGCCCCCACCGCCGCGCTCGCGGCCGCCGTGCTCGAGGTCGCCCGTCACGTGGCCGAGGAGCCGCTCCCCACGCCGCGCTGGTTCGCGCTCGCGCGGGTCTCCGAGCTGCTCGCCGCCTCACCCTCGCTCGCCTCGCTGCTGGGGGTCGAGGAGGCCGCCGCCGGGGAGAGCGCCGCGGACGAGCACGCCCTGACCCCCGTCGAGCTCGACGACGCCGCGGCCGCCGGGCCGGGCACCGCGCCCACGGACCCGCTCGAGGGCCTCGCGAGCATCGCCTGGCCCGATCTCGCCGTGGGCGGGGCGCTGGCCTGCGATCTCGCCGCCTCCGCCTGGACGGTTCGCGCCGAGGAGGGCCAGGAGACCCTGCCGGCCGGCTCGACGCTCCGGATCGTCGTCGCCGCTCTCGAGGACGGCACCTCGTGGTCCGCCGTGCGCAGGCCCGGCGGGGACGGATTCGTGCTGGGCGAGGCCCTCGTGCCCGAGCTGTCCTCCGCCCTGCTGCAGTCCCTGCGCGAGGACGGCTGAACCCCGCCCTCGTGCTCGGGGCGCTCCTCCCGCTCGGGGCCGGGACGATCCTGCATCACCCCGGCCCCGGTGGATGGGCCTGCGCTCACGCGACGGCGACGGCCTCCTCGGGGATCGTGACCTCCTCCTCGCCGGGGGTGAGGACCTCCCCGGTGCTCGGATCGTGCTCGGGGATGGTGTCCAGGCGCAGGCGTCCCTTGTAGGTGGCGCTGCCCCAGACCAGGTCCACCGCGACGCTCTCGGCGTTGATCTGGAGGTCCGTGCGGTCCGTTCCGGCGTCGTCCTGCCAGGTGTTCGTGCTCAGCCGCCCGGTGACCACGACCGGGTTGCCCTTGCGGACCGAGGAGAGCACGTTGGCGCCCAGCGCGGGGCCGGTGAAGACGGTGTAGAACTCGGACCTGAGGTCCTTCCAGGTCTGCGACTCACGGTCGAAGTAGCTGTCGGTGACCGCGACCCGCAGCTTGGCGCCGTTGCCCTGGGTCTTGGGCTGGGGGTCCTCGGTGAGGTTCCCGCGGATGGTGATGACGGTGGCGTCCTTCATGGGGGATGTCCTTCCCTGTGCCGGGAGGCTCCCGGCGCCGGCACCGTGCCGACTGCCCTCACTGTCCCGTCGTCCCGCCCGTCGGAGCCATGCCCCCGGCGGGGTTGTGGACGGACCCCCGCTGGGGAGGAACGATCGGTCCCCGGACGCGCGAGGACGGCCGGCCCCCTCGCGGGGACCGGCCGTCCGTCAGCTGCCCGGGACCTGCCGGGCGGGGTCGATCAGGCCTGCGGCACGACCAGGCCGGAGGCGGTCGAGGTCGCGGCCTCGAAGCGCTTCTGGACGTCGGCCCAGTTCACGATGTTCCAGATCGCCTTGACGTAGTCCGCCTTAACGTTCTGGTAGTCGAGGTAGAAGGCGTGCTCCCACATGTCCAGCTGGAACAGCGGGATCGTCGCGACGGGCACGCCGTTCTGCTGGTCGTAGAACTGCTCGATGACGAGGTTCCCGCCCACGGGCTCGTAGGCCAGGATCGCCCAGCCGGAGCCCTGGATGCCCAGCGCCGCGGCGGAGAAGTGCGCGCGGAAGGCGTCGAAGGAGCCGAACTGGTCGTCGATCGCGGCGGCGAGCTCGCCGGTCGGCTTGTCGCCACCCTCCGGCGAGAGGTTCTTCCAGAAGATCGAGTGGTTGGTGTGACCACCGAGGTTGAAGGCGAGATCCTTCGACAGCTGGTTCACGGTGCCGAAGTCCTCGGCCTCGCGGGCCGCGGCGAGCTTCTCGAGCGCCGTGTTCGCACCCTTGACGTAGGTCGCGTGGTGCTTGGAGTGGTGCAGCTCCATGATCTTGCCGGAGATCGACGGATCGAGAGCGCCGTAGTCGTAGTCGAGATCGGGAAGCGTGTACGTGGACGCAGCCATTCGGATCATCCCTTCGAGGTGTCGTGCGCGGGAGCCGCAGGTGCGGGTCCCGCCGTGGATTCATCCTGCCACGTGCGCTCCTCGAATGGTCCGGGCAGTTCACAGGGAGCGAACACTCCCGGCCTCCTTTTGAGCCGTCCGGGGCCGGCGCGCCGCACGATCGTCGTCCCTGCGCGCCACAATGGGCGGATGCGCACCGGCCCGCAGGACCCTGACCCCGCCTCCGGGGAGGGCACCGGCCTGCCCGCCTCCTTCTCCCCCGCGACGACCGCCTGGTTCGCCGAGTCCTTCGCGGGCCCCACCCCGGCGCAGCGCAGCGCCTGGGCCGCGATCGAGCGCGGGGAGGACACCCTCGTCGTCGCCCCCACCGGCTCCGGCAAGACCCTCGCCGCCTTCCTCACCGCGATCGACCGCCTCACCATGGCGGCGCCGGAGGAGACTCCGTCGTCGCCCCGCGGTGCTCGCTCCGCGCGCGGTCCCCGGGAGCGACGGCGCACCTCCGTCCTCTACATCTCGCCGCTCAAGGCGCTCGGGGTGGACGTGGAGCGGAACCTCACCTCGCCGCTCGTCGGCACCGCCCGCGCCGCCGAGCGGCTCGGCCTGCCGCGCCGGGAGATCAGCGTGGGCGTGCGCACCGGGGACACCCCTGCCGCGGAGCGCCGCCGTCTCGCGGCGCATCCCCCGGACGTGCTCATCACGACCCCCGAATCCCTGTTCCTCATGCTCAGCTCCCAGGCGAGGGAGACGCTCACCGCCGTGGACACGGTGATCATCGACGAGGTCCACGCGGTCGCCGGCACCAAGCGCGGCGTGCACCTCGCGCTGTCGCTCGCCCGCCTCGACGCCCTTCTCGAGCGGCCCGCGCAGCGGATCGGGCTCTCCGCGACGGTGGAGCCGGTGGACGAGGTCGCCGCCTTCCTCTCCGGCGCGGGCCGGCATCGGGACGTGACCGTGGTGCGACCGCCCTCGACGAAGCGCTGGGACCTCACGATCACGATGCCCGTCCCCGATCTCCAGGCGATCGAGCCGCCGGTCGACGCGGTCGACGACGAGGACGTCTCCGGCACCATCTGGCCTCACGTGGAGCGGGCGGTGCTCGCGGAGGTCCTCGCCCACCGCTCGACGATCGTGTTCACGAACTCCCGCAGCCAGGCGGAGCGGCTGACCGGCAAGCTCAACCGGCTCCACGCCCGCCGCATGGCCGCCGATCCCTCGCCGCTGTCCGACGGGGCGGAGCGGGTCGAGGGCCCCGACGGCACCGAGCTGGAGGACATCGCCCGCGCCCACCACGGCTCCATGTCCAAGGAGATCCGTGCCCAGATCGAGGACCAGCTGAAGTCCGGCAGCCTCCGCTGCGTCGTCGCGACCTCCTCCCTCGAGCTCGGCATCGACATGGGCGCCGTCGACCTCGTGCTGCAGGTCGCCGCGCCGATGAGCGTCTCGAGCCTGCTGCAGCGCGTGGGGCGTGCCGGGCACGACGTCGGCGCCGTCTCGAGAGGCGTGCTGCACCCGCTGCACGCGATGGACGTGCTGCGCTCCGCCGTCGCCGTCCAAGAGGCGGTCGCGGGCCGCATCGAGCCGCTCTCCGTCCCGCGCAACGCCCTGGACGTGCTCGCCCAGCACACCGTCTCCGCCGCCGCGATGGAGGACCTCCAGGTCGAGGAGTGGTTCGAGCTCGTGCGCAGCGCGCACCCCTATCGCGCCCTGCCCCGCGCGGCCTTCGACCAGACGATCGACCTGCTCGCCGGCCGCTACCCCTCGACCGCCTTCACCGAGCTGCGGCCCCGGCTCGTCCACGACCACGAGGCGGGAACGCTCTCCGGGCGCCCGGGTGCCCAGCGCCTCGCGGTGACCAGCGGCGGCACGATCCCGGACCGCGGCCTCTACCCCGTGCACCTGGTCACCGGGGACGACGACACGCAGCAGCGGCGCGTGGGAGAGCTCGACGAGGAGATGGTCTACGAGTCCCGCCGCGGCGACGTCATCACTCTGGGCACCACGAGCTGGCGGATCGAGGAGATCACCGCCTCACGGGTCACGGTCTCCCCCGCCTTCGGCCTGACGGGCCGGATCCCCTTCTGGCACGGTGACGGCGACGGCCGCCCCGCGAGCCTGGGCCGTGCCCTGCAGGCCGCGCAAGCGGAGCTCGCCGCCCTCCCCCGCGAGGAGGCGGAGAGCCGGCTCGAAGCGCTGGGGCTCGACGGCAACGCCCGCACCGTGCTGCTCGACCAGCTCGCCGAGCAGCAGCAGGTCACGGGGGCGGTGCCCGGCCCGGGGCAGCTCGTCGTGGAGCGCTTCCTCGACGAGCTCGGCGACTGGCGGGTGGTCCTGCACTGCGCGCTCGGCCAGCGGATCACGGGCCCCTGGGCCCTCGCCGTCGGCGCCCGCGTCGAGGAGCGCTACGGGCTCGACGGCCAGGTCATGGCCGCGGACGACGGCATCGTCCTGCGGATCCCGCACGGCGAGCAGCCGCCCGGCGCGGACCTCTTCGTCTTCACCCCGGAGGAGATCGAGGAGGAGGTGCGGCGGCTCGTGGGCTCCTCCGCCCTCTTCGCCTCCCGCTTCCGCGAGTGCGCGGCGCGGGCGCTGCTGCTGCCGCGCCGTGACCCGAACCAGCGGGCACCGCTGTGGCAGCAGCGCCAGCGCTCCGCCCACCTGCTCGAGGTGGCGCGCCCGTACCCGGACTTCCCGATCATGCTCGAGGCCGCGCGCGAGTGCCTGCAGGACGTCTACGACCTCCCCTCCCTCGTGGACCTGATGTCCCAGGTGACACGGCGGACGGTGCAGGTGCGCGAGGTCGAGACGGAGGCGCCGTCCCCCTTCGCCCGCTCGCTGCTGTTCGGCTACCTCGCCCAGTTCATCTACGACACCGACGCTCCGCTCGCGGAGCGCCGCACGGCCGCGCTCGCCCTGGACCAGTCGCTGCTCGCGGAGCTGCTGGGATCGGTGAGCCTGCGCGAGCTGCTGGACGCGGAGGTGATCGCGGAGGTCGAGCAGCGCCTGCAGGGTCTCACCGAGGAGCGCGCGCTGCGCACCGCGGAGAACGTGGCGGACGCCCTGCGCCGGCTGGGACCGCTCACCCGCGCCGAGCTCGCCCATCGCGCCGCCGGCGAGCTCGACGTCGACGCGGCGATCGAGGAGCTCGAGCGGGCGCGGCGCGTGATCGCCGTGCGCTTCGCGGGGGCCGAGCACGTGGCCGGGATCGAGGACGCCGCGCTGCTGCGGGACGCCCTCGGCGTGGCTCTGCCGCCCGGTCTCCCCGAGTCCCTGCTCGCTCCCGTGGACCGCGCCGTCCCCCAGCTTCTGCAGCGCTGGGCGCGCTCCCGCGGCCCCTTCCCCGCGGAGCACGTGGTCGAGGCGCTCGGTCTCGCCCCCGGCGTGGCCCGGGCCGCGCTCGAGCAGCTCGCCTCCGAGCGTGTCCTCCAGACCGGCGAGTTCACCCCCGGCCGCACCGGGGAGGAGTGGGTGGACGCGGAGGTGCTGCGCCGGATCCGTCGGGCGAGCCTCGCCGCGTCCCGGCGCGACATCGCTCCCGTGCCCGGCCCCGTGTACGCGCGCTTCCTCGGCACCTGGCAGCACCTGGTGCCGCGCCGGGCCGATGGCCGCCGCGCCCGCCCCGACTGGCACGGCCGGGACGGGCTGCTCTCGGTGATCGACCAGCTCACCGGGGTGTCCCTGCCGGCCTCCGCCTGGGAGTCGCAGGTGCTCCCGGCGCGGCTGCCGGAGATCACGCCGGCGCTCGTGGACTCCGCCTTCGCCGCCGGCGAGCTCGTGTGGACCGGGCACGGCCGGCTCGGCGCCGACGACGCCTGGGTGCGCCTGCACCTCGCGGACGCCCTGCCGCTCGGCCTGGACGCAGCGGAGCTCGAGACCTCGGCCGCCGCGCTCCCGGAGGGCTCCACCGCGGCGCGGCTGCTGGCCCTGCTGCGCGGCACGCCCGGCGCGCTCCGGACCGGGGAGCTCCTCACCGCCCTTGCGGAGGACGGCGCGGCGGTCCCGCCGGAGGAGCTGCAGGAGGCGCTGTGGGAGCTCGCGTTCGCCTCCCTCGTCACGAACGACTCCTTCGAGGCGCTGCGCGTGCTCACCCGCGGCAGCGCCCCGCGCTCCGCCCGCTCGCGCACGCCCGGACGCTCCCGGCAGCCCAGCCGTCGCGGCGCCGCCCGGCTCTCCGCGGCGATGATGCGGCAGGGCGCGTCGAGCCCGTCGGAGCTCGTCACCGGGCCGACGGGCGCCGGCAGGTGGTCCGCCGTGCGCGTGGAGCCGGTGGACCCGGCCGCACGGGCCGGTGCGCTCGCGACGCTGCTGCTGGACCGGCACGGGGTCGTCACCCGCGGCGCGATGGACGTCGAGGACCTGCCGGGCGGCTTCGCGGGCGTGTACCGGGTGCTGTCGGTGCTCGAGGAGAACGGCAGCTGCCGCCGCGGCTACTTCGTGGACGGCCTCGGCGCCTCCCAGTTCGCGCCGGTCGAGGCCGTGGACCTGCTGCGGGACCGCGAGCGGGAGGCGGAGGAGCACTCCGGGCCGTCGCCGGAGGCGGGCGCCGTGGCGCTCGCCGCGACGGACCCCGCGAACCCCTACGGTGCGTCGCTGCCCTGGCCGCCTCTCGCCCCTGCCCCGCCGGAGGGAGCGACCGTCCGACCGGCCCGCCGCGCGGGCGCCCTCGTGATGCTCGTGGACGGCCATCCCCTCGCGGTCGTCGACAAGGGCGCCCGGAGCCTGCTGTGGTGGGCCGACGGCGAGCTGATCACCCCGGCCGCGGAGCAGCTGGTGCGTGCCGTCGTCGAGGACTCCCGCCTCCCCCAGCTGCAGATCGAGCGGATCAACGGCCATGCGATCGGAGCCGAGGCCGTCACGGGGATCGCGCAGGCGCTCGTGGACGCCGGCTGCTACCGCTCGCCGAAGTCGCTGCGCGTGCGGGCAGGAGGACGCTGATGCCGGAAGGGGACACCGTCTTCCGGCAGTGCCGGATCCTTCACGAGGCGCTCGCGGGCGCGACGCTCACGTCGAGCGAGCTGCGCGTCCCCCGGCACGCGACCGCGGATCTCACGGGCTGGAGGGTGCGCGAGGTGCGCCCACGCGGCAAGCATCTGCTGATCCGTCTCGTCCCGCCGGAGGGCTCCGGGGCGCCGCCGATGACCCTGCACTCCCATCTGATGATGGACGGCATCTGGCGCGTGGACGGCCGCGCCCTCCGCTCGAGCGACACGAGCGCCGGCCCGCGCGACCCCGCGACGATCCGGATCCGGCTCACGGCACGGGACGACGACGGCCGCGAGGCGCGGGCGATCGCGTACGAGGTCCAGCAGGTGCGGCTCCTGCGCACGGCCGACGAGGCCGAGCTCGTGGGAACGCTCGGACCGGATCTCCTGGACCCCGGTTGGTCCGAGGGGCACCGGGAGCGCGCGATCGCGAACCTCGCCGCGGAGACCGACCGGTCGATCGGCCTCGCCCTCCTGGACCAGCACCTCCTGGCAGGGGTGGGCAACATCTATCGCAGCGAGCTGTGCTTCCTGCGCCGGGTGCATCCCGCGGCGACCGTCGCGCAGGCCGGGGACCTCGGCGCGCTCGTGGACCTCGCCCGCCGCCTGCTCCTGCTGAACGCCGAGCGGGAGGTGCGGGTCACCACCGGCGGCATGCTGGGGCGGGACGGCGACCTCTGGGTGTACGGGAGGGGCGGGCAGCAGTGCCGCCGCTGCCGCGCCCGGATCCTGCGCTCCGAGATCGCCGAGCCGCGCCTCGAGGGGACCGAGGGCCGGGTGTTCTGGACCTGCCCGCGCTGCCAGGGCGAGGACCCGCGCGGCACGTCGACCGGGGCCCGGGCCTGGTCACCGCACGCGGGGCGCGGACCGCGGGGTCGCACCGGTCGTTAGACTCTGTGCGGCGCCGATCCGGACCAGCTCCGGCCCGCCGCGCCGCGCCTCCATAGCTCAATGGATAGAGCAACGGCCTTCTAATCCGTCGGTTCCCGGTTCGAGTCCGGGTGGGGGCACCGACCTGTCGCCCGGACGAGGAGGGATCCGATGCTGAAGCTCGTGACCCTCGGGGCGATCGTGCTGCTGGTCCTCCTGCGCCTCGCCGGCACCCGCCTCGGCGCCCGACTGCTGGGCGTCTCCCAGCGGGTGCTGGCGTTCGTCTACCTCGCGGCGCTCGTCGTCGCCGGGGTCGCGGCCGTCGCGACCGAGCAGTGGACGCTGCTCGCCGTGGTGGGGGTCCTGCTGGTGATCAGCGGCGTCCAGGAGCTGCGGCGCCGGCTCGCGGGCCGTGATCCCGTCAGGAGGCGGTGACCTCGACCGTCGTCGTGACGGGGGTCGGGTTCTGGAAGAGGTCCATCACGGGGCAGTGGGCGTCGACGGCGGCGCGGAGCTCCTCGTAGCGCTCGGCGGTCTCCGGGCCCGTGAGGCGCACGGTCAGGCGCACGTCCCCGAAGCCGGCGCGCACGGACTCGTCCTTGCCGAAGAGGCGCGCGGCGTCGAGGTCGCCCTCGGCGGTGACGTCCACGTCGTCCACCTGGATGCCGAGCGCGTGGGCGTACAGGCGGTACACGACGACCTGGCAGGAGATCAGCGCGCCGAGCGCGACCTCGACCGGGCTCGCGGCGAGGTCGTCGCCGGCGAGCGCGGCGGGCTCGTCGACCGCGAACTCATGCTTGCCGGCGGTGATCCGGGAGGCGACGGAGCCGACGCCGGTGCCGGTGACGCGGTAGGTGAGGTGGGCGGAGTCGCGACGGGCGTCGATGCGCTCGCCCCAGACCTGCCCGGCGGCGGTGAGGCGCTCGGACCGGGCGGCGGCGCTCTCGGCGAGGTCGGTGTCGAGGGAGGTGCTGTCGGTGAGGGTCATGGGCACACGCTAGGGATCGTGCACGCGGAGGTCACCAAGCTCCGCCACATACCGTCATCAGCACAGGTGATGACCCCGGAGCGGCACAGTCCCTCACCCCCGGACGCGCGTGAATCCGGCATCCCGGACGCGACCTGCATCGATGTCGTGTCCGATCGATAGTAGGGGGACGCCTGCTCCGTAGGATGCCCCCATGACCTTCACGCCGCCGAGGATGGATGCCACCGAGTCACGGGCCTGGCTGGCGCTCATCGCGACCTGCGAGCTGCTCCCCGCGGCGCTCGACGCCGAGCTCCAGGCGGACGCCGGCATGACCCACTTCGAGTTCCAGCTCCTGGGCCGGCTGAACCTCGCCTCGCGGCACAAGCTGCAGATGAAGGAGCTCGCCGTCGCGACGAACTCCTCCCTCCCCCGGCTCTCCAAGGCGATCAAGCGTCTCGAGCACCGCGGCTGGGTCTCCCGCACCCCGCACCCGGAGGACCGCCGCGCGACCAATGCGACGCTCACCCAGGACGGCCGGCGCGCGATGATCCTCGCGACGCCCGGGCATCTGGAGACGGTGCGCGCCGGGGTTCTCGAGAAGCTCAGCCCCGCCCAGATGGAGCAGCTGGCCGACGCCCTCGAGCCGATCGTCGCGGGTCTCGATCCCAAGGACCATTTCCGGCTCACCCGCGCCGAGGACGCCGACTGACGTCCACCCGGTCCGCTCAGCGTCCGCGGTCGTTCTCCCCCACCGCGCGGCTGTGCGCCGAGGACTCCGCGTTCCAGCGCTCGACCCAGTCGGGGACCACCAGGTGCTCCGGCATCGGGCCGGCGCCCTCGAGCACCTCGGAGACGTCCACCGAGCCGCCCTTCCAGCGCAGGAAGCGGGCGCGCACGATCGCGTCGGCATAGACGGTCTCCCCCACCCGGAACACCTGCTCCATGTAGATCCATCGCTCGTCGTGGCCGAGCACGCGGGTGGAGAGGTGGAAGCGCTGGCCGAGCGTGAGCGAGCGACGGTAGGTGATGGTCTGCCCGGCGACGACGGGGTACCAGCCCTGGGCGGAGATGTGCTGCCAGAACCCGGAGCGGATCATGAGGTCCATCCGGCCCAGGTCCATGAGGGAGAGGTAGCGGCCGTTGTTCATGTGCCGCTGGACGTCGAGGTCGAGCGGGTTGACGCGGAACGCCGTGCGGGAGGTGTCCCAGATGCTCAGGGTGCGGCCGCGACGCAGGCGGAGTCGGATCATCAGCCACAGCAGGCGCAGGTACATGTTCATCGGTGAGGTCCTCCCGGCGACGGTGCCGTGCGGGGCGGCCCCCGCGACGATGACCCGATGGTAACTACTCGTGGCACTGACGGGGGCACGCGGTTCCGCGAGCAGGGCCCGGCGGGCGGGCCCGTGCTCGGCGTAGGGTAGGCGCTCGTGACCTCCACCAGCGCCCGCGCCGCCTCTGACCGCATCATCTGGGTCGACTGCGAGATGACCGGACTCGACAAGCAGAACGATGCTCTGATCGAGATCGCCGTCCTCGTGACCGACGCCGACCTCAACATCCTCGGCGAGGGGGTGGACGTCGTCGTGAAGCCCCCGGCCGGGGCGCTCGACGGCATGGACCCCTTCGTCGTCACCATGCACACCACCTCCGGGCTCATCGACGAGCTCGACGGCGGCATGAGCATGCGCGAGGCGGAGGAGCTGTGCCTGGCCTACGTCAAGGAGCACTGCCCCGAGCCGGGCAAGGCGCCGCTCGCCGGGAACAGCGTCGGCACCGACCGCGCGTTCCTGGACCGCGACGTGCCGGAGTTCGCGAACTGGCTCTCCTACCGCACGATCGACGTCTCGAGCCTCAAGGAGCTCGCCAAGCGCTGGTTCCCGCGGGTCTACTACAACGTCCCCAAGAAGCACGGCGGCCACCGGGCGCTCGCGGACATCCGCGAGTCCATCCAGGAGCTCAAGTACTACCGACAGGTGCTGTTCGTCGCCGATCCCGGCCCGACGACCGCCCAGGCGCAGGAGGCCTCCCGCGCCTTCGAGCTGCCCGCCGGCTCCGTCGCCGCCCCCGTCGAGGCCGCGCGCCCGCCGCGCACTCCGTGGCTCGACGCCCCGGTCCATCGGACCTGGCTCGAGGGCGAGGGTGACGACCTCCTGCTGTTCGGCTCGGAGTCCGTGCGCGAGGACGGCGGCTTCGCCTGGCTCGACGAGAACGGCGAGCCCGATCTCTCCCGTCCCTCGGAGCTGTGGATCACCTGCCGCATGACGCACTGCTTCTCCCTGGGCCACCTCCTGGGGCGCCCGGACTTCGGCCGCTTCGCCGATCACGGGATCGCCGCCCTGACCGGGGCCTTCCGGGACCGCGAGCACGGCGGCTGGTTCGCCGCCGTCGAGGGCGGCAAGGTCGTCGACGACACCAAGCAGGCCTACGCCCACGCCTTCGTGGTGCTCGCCGCGGCCTCTGCGACCGCCGCCGGCCGGCCCGGCGCCGCCGCGCTCCTGGACGAGGCGCTCGAGGTGCTCGACGCGAAGTTCTTCGACGCCGAGGCCCGCCTCAGCGTCGACACCTTCGACCGCACCTTCACCGATCTCGAGGACTACCGCGGGATCAACGCGAACATGCACACCGTCGAGGCGCTCCTCGCCGCGGCCGACGTCACCGGCGACCGCCGCTGGCTGGACCGCGCCGTGGGCATCGCGACCCGCGCGATCGACGAGTTCGCGCGCGCCAACGACTGGGCGCTGCCGGAGCACTTCGACACCGACTGGAACCCGCTTCTCGAGTACAACGCCGACGAGCCCAACCACCCGTTCCGCCCCTACGGCGCGACGATCGGTCACTGGATCGAGTGGGCGCGGCTCGTGCTGCAGGCCCGCTCCGCGCTCATCGCGGCGGACGGCGAGGCGCCCGAGTGGATGCTCGAGGCGGCGACCGCGCTCATGGAGAAGTCCGCGGCGACCTTCGGGCTCGACGGCGCGCCGGGCTTCGTCTACACGGTGGACTGGGACGGGAAGCCCGTCGCCCAGGAGCGCATGCACTGGGTCGCGGCGGAGGCCGTGGGCGCCGCCGCCGTCATGTACCGCGTCACCGGCGACCCGGTGTGGGCCGAGCGCTACGAGCAGTGGTGGGAGTACGTCTCCACGTACCTGCTGGACGCCGAGGGCGGCTCATGGTTCCACGAGCTCGACGCGGACAACGAGGTGCAGGGCGTGACCTGGCCCGGGAAGCCGGACATCTACCACGCCTTCCAGGCCACGATCATCCCGCGCCTGCCGGTCGCCCCGGCGATGGCGGAAGCGCTGCGCGAGGGGCTCCTGGACAGCCAGGCCTGAGGGAAGCGACCCCGACACCTATGGGCCCGGGGAGCGACGCCGACACGGCGAGCTCCCCGGGCCCCTCCGCGCACCGGGAGGAGGCGCGGGGTTCAGCCCTCCTCGAGCCGCTCCACGGCCGCGTCGAGGCGCTCGATCTTGCCGTCGAGCTCGCCGGCGTCGTGGCCGGGACGGATGTCCGCCTTGAGCACGAGGGAGATCCGGGAGCCGTAGCGGCCGGCCTCGAAGGTGGCGGCCTTCACCACGGCCATCACCTCGTCCCACTCCCCCTCGATCTCGGTGAACATCGAGCTGGTGCGGGTGGGCAGGCCCGAGTCACGGACCACGCGCACGGCGGCGGCGACCGCGTCGTGCACGCTCGCGGCATCCGCCCCCTCGCCGAGCGTGCGCTCGAGCTGCGGATCGGAGGGGGTGCCGGTGGGCTGGACGGAGAAGGCGACGATCATGCGGCCAGTCTCCTCCACAGAGCGCCCAGGCGGGGCTCCCGCCCGGATGGGGCGCGTCTCACACCACGAATCCCGCTCCGTGGTGCGGAGATCCGCTCCGAGGACGGTATGCTCGGTTCTCGTTGCGGAGCTCGCTCCGCACATGGTGGTCGTAGCTCAGTTGGTAGAGCTCCTGGTTGTGGTCCAGGCGGTCGCGGGTTCAAATCCCGTCGATCACCCCAAGAAACGCCCTGGCGACAGGGCGTTTTTTCATGTCCTGCGCGCCCCTGTCCCGCCCCGCGGTCACCGAGGGGCACCGCGGTCCTTCCTCATGCGGCGTCCCAGCCGCCCGGGTCCTGGCTCTCCTCGCCGAGCTCGTCCCGCCACCACGTGGAGGCACGAGGACCGCGCGCGACGAGACCGAGCTCGAGCTCCGCCTGTCGGGCGTCGACCCGCTCGCGCACCTGATGGGCCCACAGCGCGTACTGCTCCTTCGTGCTCATGCCCGTGAGTCTGCCGCCCGGGTCCGACGCACGAGCCGCCCGTGCGGTCCCCCAGCGCGCGAGGACAGAGCGCCGATCGCACGACGGTCGGGGCGCTCAGCCGGACGAGCACCTCGAGGCGGCGCTCCGGGTGCTGCGCATCACGCTGGCCGCTCTCGGCGACGTGGACCGCGGCTGATCACTGCGCGGAGCCGCCCGGGCGTCTGCCAGCTCCCCGTGGCACCATCGGTCCTCCTGCACCCGACGGAAGGACCCTGCGATGACCGCGACGCCTGGAGACGCCGACGTCCCCGACCGGGTGCGGGACATGGTGGCGGCGCGCCAGCAGCAGCTCGCGAACGTCGGCGCGGACCCGCAGGCGCTCGCGGAGCAGCTCCACCAGGTGTTCGAGGAGTTCACCGAGCTGCGGATGCACTACCAGTTCGGGATCGACGAGGTCCTGACGAAGGTGGAGATCCTCCGCAAGGAGTTCGAGCAGATGCACGAGTACTCCCCCATCGAGCACGTGCGCACCCGGCTGAAGTCCGTGGAGTCCCTCGTCGAGAAGGCGCTGCGCACCGAGGGCGAGATGACCGTGCGGGCGATCCGGGAGCGGATCCACGACATCGCGGGGATCCGCATCACCTGCAGCTTCGTCTCCGACGCCTACTGGGTCGCGGAGATGCTCGCCGCGCAGGGCGACCTCGAGGTGCTCACCGTCAAGGACTACATCGCCTCCCCGAAGGCCAACGGCTACCGCTCCCTGCACCTCATCGTGCGGGTGCCCGTGTACCTCTCCACGCACGTCGAGCAGGTCCCCGTGGAGCTGCAGATCCGCACGATCGCCATGGACTTCTGGGCGAGCGTGGAGCACAAGCTCTCCTACAAATACGAGCGGAACCTGCCGCCCGAGCTGCGCGCGGAGCTCGACGACGCCGCCCGGGTCGCCGACGACCTCGACGCCCGCATGGAACGGCTGCGCGGGGAGATCCGCCCCATGCCCGTCCACGAGGGCAGTCTGTTCGCCCAGCGGCCCGCACCGCCCGCGGAGGGCTGAGCACCGCGGCCCCGTCGGCCGGTCTCCCCCGCGCGGGGTTGTCGGCCCCGCGGGCGCCGGGGATCATGAGCCGATGCAGACCCCGGCTCCGCGGAGGAGCACCCACGCCTTGATGCTGCGCCTCGCGCTCGCATCGGTGGTCCTCGCGGCGCTGACCTCCGATGCGGTGCACGCGGCCCGCGACGGGCTGCTCGCGCAGGACGTCTCCTACTTCACCAACCAGAGCAACGCCATGCTCGTGGTGCTCGCGGTGGCGACGGCATGGGCGGCGGTGCTCCCCCGCCGCATCGACGACCTGCGCGGCGCGGTCGCCTTCTACCTCGTGATGACGGGGCTCGTGTACGCGCTGCTCGTGGCACCGCTCTCCGAGCTGGGGCGCTGGGACATCGGCTGGCAGGGCATCGTGCTGCACCGCCTCGCCCCGCTCGCCGCGCTCGCCGACTGGCTGCTGACCCCGCGCCGCGGCCCCGCGCACCGCACCCGGATCCTGTGGTGGCTGGCCTACCCGCTCGCCTACCTGACGCTCACCTGGATCCGCGGCGCGATCACGGGCTGGTACCCCTACGCCTTCCTGGATCCCACGGTCACCGGCTGGGGTCCGGTGCTGGTGACGGTCCTCGTGGTGCTCGCCGCCTTCGTCGCCGTCGGCACGCTCATGCACCTGATCGGCGGGAGGCGCGCGCGGGGCGCGGGTGAGCCGGATCGGCGCACCCGCGCCCGCACGCGCGGGCGTCGCTCCGCGAGCGAGGTGGGTCCGGGGCCCGCTCAGCCCTGACGCAGCTGCTGCCGGTAGGCGCGGCGGTACTGCGGCGGGATGATCTCGGCGTCGCCGTGCAGCGCGATCACGGCATGGAGAGCCCAGGCCGGGTCGCGGAGGAAGGCGCGACCCACACGAACCACCTCGGCCTGGCCGGTGACGAGCACGTGCTCGGCCTGGAAGGGCTCGTCGATCATGCCGACCGCGGAGATCGGCACGTCCGTGTGCGCGCTGAGGTGCGCGGCGAGCGGGGTCTGGTAGCCGGGGCCGACCGGAATCGTGGCGGGCACGTTGCCGCCGGAGGAGACGTCGACCATGTCCACGCCGTGCTCGCCGAGCCAGGTGACGACCTGGGTGGTCTCCTCGAGGTCGAAGCCGCCGTCGGTCCACTCGGTCCCGGAGAGCCGTGCGAGCAGCGGCATGCCCTCGGGGATCCGCGCGCGGACGGCGTCGACGACGCGCAGCATCAGCTTCGCGCGCCCGGCGAGGTCGCCCCCGTAGGAGTCGGTCCGGCGGTTGCTCAGCGGCGACAGGAACTCGTGGAGCAGGTAGCCGTGGGCGCCGTGGATCTCGAGGAGGTCGAAGCCCGCCTCGACGGCGCGCTCGGCGGCGGCCACGAAGGCGTCGACGACGCGGTCGATCCCGGCCTCGTCGAGGGCGACGGGATCGGCGAGCCCCTCGTAGGGCACCGCGGAGGGCGCCAGCGTGGTCCAGCCGCCCTCGGGCTCCGGGAGCGACTGGCCGGGGCGGCCGGTCCCCCACTCGGCGCCGGTGGAGGCCTTGCGACCGGCGTGCGCGAGCTGGATGCCGGCGACGGCGCCCTGCTCGTGGACGAGCTCGACGACGGGCCGGAGGGCGTCGCGCTGCGAGTCGTCCCAGAGGCCGAGGTCCGTGGGCGAGATGCGGCCCTCGGGGACGACGGCGGTGGCCTCGACGATCACGGCGCCGGCGCCGCCGCGGGCGAAGGAGCCGTAGTGCATGAGGTGCCAGGGGGTGACGACGCCGTCGCGGCCGGTGGCGGAGTACTGGCACATGGGCGGGACCCAGATGCGGTTGCGCACGGTGAGGTCGCGCAGGGCGATCGGGGACAGCAGCTGAGAGGGCACCGGAGGGGTCTCCTTCGCACGAGGGGATGTTCCGGCCCGCTCGGGAGCGGGCCCACCGGGCCAACTCGTTGCGTGCGCGCTTTATTTCTTCCTGCGCCAATGCAGTGCGCAGGTGTCGGACCCGTCACATCGTGGTGCGGACCATCCGGACATCCCGCCCGCCCGGACCCCGGCGCGATGTCCGTGGGTCAGATCGGGGCCACGCCGCCGGGACGTGCGGCGGACGACGCGTCGACCGTCGTCGCCCGAGCGACCGCCGCCCGCACGTGCGCGCGGTGCGCCCGCAGTGTGAGCACGAGCAGCGCGCCGACGCTCACCACGCCGATCACCACGTGAACCGCCATGCTGGAGGTCGCGTCCCAGGCGGTGTGCAGCACGATCGCCGCGACATAGGTCGCCGCGAGCTCGAGCGCCGCGAGCACCTTGCGCGAGGAGTCCACGAGATGCCACAGGGCCGCGCAGATCGCCCCGGTCCACGCCACATGGCCCGCCGGGACGAGCACGCCCCGCAGGATGAGCGTCGCGTCCAGCTGGGCGAGGCCCCCGCCCCTCTCCAGGAGCGCGTTGAAGCCGTAGCCCATCGTCTCGAGCACCGCGAAGCCGGTTCCCGCGGCGATCCCCACGACGATCCCGCCGCTGCGGGTGGTGCGGTGCGCGGTCGCGAGCACCACCAGCGGCACGACGAGCTTCGCGGTCTCCTCGATGACCCCCACGAGCAGGATCGACTCCCGGCCCAGGAGCGCCCCCGCGATCGATTCCTCGAGCCCCGCGATCGTGATGCCGACGAGCCCGGCGAGCACGACCGTGACGAGCACGATGGGGGTGGGGACGAGAGCGCCGGCCCGGCTCGACTGAGCGAACAGCAGCACCGTGAGCGGGACCGTCGCCGCGCCGACCAGCAGGACGCTCGGCAGCATCGTCGAGTTCTGGGTGAGCAGCATGACGACGAAGAGCACGACATAGGCGACCACCCCCACCAGCAGGGCGGCGATCCACGAGAAACGGAGATACCACGGGTAGGCGGTCGGCATGACAGGTTCCCTTCGACTCGATGAGGATCATTATGCGTGTTGCCCAGGTCACCCGGGGACGGGATCATCGGGGGATGAACGATCGACGCCGCGTCCTCATCACCGGAGCCACCGGAGGCGTGGGCCTCCACCTCGTCCAGGGTCTGGGCGAGGAGTACGACCTGATCCAGCACGGCCGCACCCCGCGCACCCCCGAGCAGGAGGGCGCCCTGCACAAGGCCGACATCTCCGCCTACCCCGAGGTGCTCGCCCTCATGGACGGCGTCGACACCGTCGTCCACCTCGCGGGCGCCGCCTCCCCGGAGTCCGACTGGGACGACGTGCTGGAGACGAACATCGTGGGCACCCGCCACGTGCTCGAGGCCGCCCGCGAGGCCGGAGTGCGGCGCGTGGTCCTCGCCTCCTCGAACCATGCGATGGGCATGTACGACCGCCTCGAGCAGTGGCCCGTCTACCCCGACACCCTCCCCCGCGCCGACTCGCTCTATGGCGTCTCGAAGATCTTCGGCGAGGCGCTGGGCCGCTTCTACCACGACGAGCACGGCCTCGACGTGATCTCCCTGCGCATCGGCTGGGTCACCGAGGACCCGCTCGAGGCGGAGGAGGACGTGCTGCGCGCGATGTGGCTGAGCCCCGGGGACTGCGTGCGCGTGGTGCGCCGCGCGATCGAGGCGGAGAGCACCTTCGGCCTCTACTACGCGATCTCCGACAACCCCAACCGCCGCTGGTCGATGACCAACACGACGCTCGAGCTCGGCTACCGGCCGGAGGACTCCTGGGTGGACCTCCCGGGCGCCCGCGAGCACGTCGTCGAGGGCGGGGCCGACGTCCCCGACACCTGGCCCGCCGGGTCCTGACCACCACGCCCCGCAACAGACCTGACCGGCCCACCCCGACCCGAGGGCCGATGACCCCCTGGGCCATGTCCGTTTGCGCACTGGGGTTCCACAACGGGAACTCAGCCGCGCAAACGGACATGGATCCGGGATGCCAGTCACCGGGCCGGGCGACGCCGGGCACCGGGCCGGATCGTCGGCCGACATGACCGGGGAACGACGAAGCCCCCCGGTCTCTCGACCGAGGGGCTTCTCATCGGGTGCGCCATCAGGGACTCGAACCCCGGACCCGCTGATTAAGAGTCAGCTGCTCTAACCAACTGAGCTAATGGCGCCGACGAGGAAGAACATTACCGCCCGCCCGGCCGCGCGCCAACTCCAGAGGGCCCTCTGTGAGGGAGCTGACAGCGACGACCGCCCGGCACGCCCGCCATGGCCCCGCGCCCGCCATCCAGCCGACTCCCCGGCTCCACCTGGAGGATCGCCTAGACTCGACCTCCTAGACTCGGCCGCCCGGACCGTCGCACCCCGGGCGGTCCGCCACCACCGCACAGGAGGTCTGCGTGAGGATCGCCGTCACCGGAGCCACCGGCGTGCTCGGCCAGGAGGCCGTCGAGGCACTGGTCGCCGCGGGCCACGAGGTCACGGGGGTCACCCGTCGTGATTCCGGAGCCAAGATCATCGAGGGGCGCGGCGGCAGCGCCGTCGTCGCGGACGTCTTCTCCTCCGGGGACCTCGCCCGCGCGTTTCGCGGCCACGACGTCGTCATCAACACCCTCGCCCACGTGCCCGTCGGCATGTCCGGCCTGCGCCCCCTCGCCTGGCGCGAGGACGACCGCCTCCACCTCGAGGCCTCCGTCGCGATCGCCGAGGCCGCCGCCCGCGCGGGCGCCACGCGCCTGGTCCAGGAGTCCACGGTGTACCTCTACCCGAGCAACGGCTCGGACTGGATCGGGGAGGACGAGCCGCTCTCCGTGCGCAATCAGGCGTTCCGCCCGCGCGTGCGGGAGATGCGCGCCGCCGTCGACTTCGCGACCGCGGGCCGCACCGCCGTCGTGCTGCGCCTCGGCCAGCTGTTCGGCCGTGACCAGCACACCACGCATGCCCTGAAGGCCGTCCGCCAGGGCGACCCGATCCTGCTGGGCGGCCAGCAGGACTACATCACCCTGCTGCACCACAGCGACGCGGGCCGCGCCTTCGTGGCCGCCCTCCGCGCCGGCAGCGGGTTCTACAACGTGGGCGGCGAGCCGATCACGAAGGGCCGCTGGGCGAAGGATCTCGCGACGGAGGCCGGCGCCTCGGCCCCGGCGAAGTTCTACCCGGAGATCACGCAGGCGATCGTCGGCACCCGCCTCGAGACGCAGCGGCGCTCGCTGCGCGTCTCCTCGGTGCGCTTCATGTCGGAGACGGGCTGGCGCCCCACCGTCGGCCCCTCCACCCCGGGCTGGTCCCGCCGCTGAGCGCAGCAGCACCCTGAGCAGAGCGAGGGGCCCCGCCGTCGACGACGGCGGGGCCCCTGTGCTCGCGCTCAGAGCGTGCGGATGACCTTCGCGGGGCTACCGACCGCGACGGAGCTCGCGGGGACGTCCCTGGTCACCACGGAGCCGGCACCGATCACGGAATCCGCGCCGATGCTCACGCCGCCGATGATCGTCGCCCCGCCGCCGATCCACACGTTGTCGCCGATGGTGATCGGCTCCGCGGCCTCCCACCCGGCCCGGCGGGGCTCCGCCTCGAGCGGGTGGATCGGGGTCAGCAGCTGGATGTTCGGGCCCAGCTGGCAACCCTTCCCGATCCGGATGTCCACGACGTCCAGGGCGGTGAGCCCGTAGTTCACGAAGGTGCCCGCGCCGATGTGCAGCTGGGTGCCGTAGTCCAGGCGCAGCGGGGCGCGCACGTGGGCACCCTCGCCGAGCTCGCCGAGCAGCGCGCGGAGGATCTCCTGGGAGCCGTCGGGGTCCTCGGGGTAGGCGCGCTCGAAGCGGGCGGCGGCCTCGAGGGCGCGGCGGTAGGCCTGCTGGATCGCGGGGTCGTCCGCGATGTACCAGTCCCCCGCCTGCATGCGCTCGATCGCGGGGCGCGGGTCGTTCTCATCGATCTGGAAGGGCTTCATGGGCCAAGCGTACGGGCGTACACCCGGAGAATCCGCCGCACACGATGAGGCGCTCGGCACGCTCGCGGCGACGGCCGCACCGCGCCGACCCCCGCCGCCCCGATAATCGGGGGATGAGCATCTCCCCCACGCCCCTCGAGGACTCCGCCCGCTGCCCCTGCGGGAGCGGCGACACCGTCGGCGGATGCTGCGGTCCGCTGCTCGCGGGCACGAAGCGCGCCGCCACCGCGGAGGCGCTCATGCGCTCGCGCTTCACCGCGAACGTGGTCCACGACGCCGATCACCTGCTGCGCACCTGGCACCCCCGCACGAGCCCCTCCTACCGGGACCTCGAGTCCTCCTTCGACGACGGCTTCGTGTGGAAGCGGCTGCAGGTCACGGCGACCGAGGCCGGCGGCCCCTTCGACGCCGAGGGGATCGTGGAGTTCACCGCGATCGCGCGCACCCCGGCGGGTCGGCGGGAGCTGCGGGAGCGCTCGAGCTTCGTGCGGGAGGACGGCACGTGGCTGTACGTCTCCGGCGAGCTGACGAACGCGCCCGGCTCGCACTGACGACGGACGCCCCGGGCCCGCGCTGAGGCGGGCCCGGGGCGTCCGGTCGGAGAGGGCGATCAGCGGCCGACGGCCGCGGCCTTCTTCTCCGCGCGCTTCGCGGCGTCCTGCAGGAGCGACGCGAGCTCGCCGGCATAGCGCTCGGCCTCGTCGGTCCCCGGCAGGGTGGACTTCTTCAGGGCCTTCCGGACGTCCTTCGCGGACCGACCGGTCTGCTTGCGGCCCTGCTTGATGGCCTTCGCGGCCTTCTGCCCGCGGGTGGGCTCGCGGCGGGAGGCGGCGACCGCGATCGCAACGCCCGCTCCCAGCACCGCCACGCCGATGACGCCGCCCGCGATGGCCTTCAGGGGCACCGCGGGGGACTTCCCGTCACCGGCGTCGGAGAAACCCTTCAGCGACCCGACGAGCTCGTTCTTCCAGCGCAGCGCTGCATTCTTGGGGTTGACCCGGTCGATCAGCTCGTCGATGTCAGCGGCGAGGTTGTCCTGACGCCGGTAGGCCTCGTCGCGCATGTCGTCCAGGCTCTGCTTCTTGGCCACCATTGCCTCCGTGCGGGGTTGCGGTCTCGGTTGCGGGAATCGTATCGCGAGCGGGGATCAGCCCTGGGTGCGGGCGAGGAAGTCGCCCGCGCCGCCCACGAGCTCGACGTGCCCGGAGGGGACGTCGGCGGTCGCGGCCTTCACGACCTCGGTGGCGAACTCGTCCACCGAGTAGAGCCGGCCGGCGGCCTCGCGCCGCGCCTCGAGGGCGCCCGGCTCGGCACGGTTCAGCAGGGTCGCGGTGACGGTGCCCTCGATCATGTCGCCGGAGACGACGACGAGGGAGACGCCCTTCTCGGCGAGCTCGGGGAGGCGCGCGGTGAGCGCGTCCTCACCGGCGCGCTTGGAGCGGGCGACGGCCTCGTACTGCGCCATGGTCTCCACCTCGTTGATGAAGTGCGCCTGGTGGCTCGTCACGAACACGACGCGCGAGCCCTCGCCGAGGTGCTCGAGGCCGGCGGTGAGGGCGTCGTCCTGGGCGTCGCGGTTGAGCTTCATCGCGTAGTCCTCGCCGAGGTCGCTCTCCATGCCGCCGGAGGCGTTCAGGACGAGCAGGTCGAGGCCGCCGAAGGTGTCCACCGCGGCCTGCAGCAGGGAGCGGACGCCCGCGGGGTCGGTGAGATCCGCGCCGACGGCGATCGCGTGGCCGCCGGCGGCCTCGATCTCCGCGACGACCTTGTTCGCGCGGGGCGCCTTCTGGCGGTAGTTGACGACGACGTTCGCGCCCTGGGCGGCGAGCTGCTTCGCGGTGGAGGCGCCGACGCCTCGGGAGGATCCGGTGACGACGGCGGTCTTGCCTGCGAGGGCGCTCATTGCTTCTCCTGTGGGACGGGGACGTGACCGGGGAAGCCTACCGGTTGCCGCTACCCTGGTCCGGCGCGCGAGTGGCGGAATCGGTAGACGCGCTGGATTTAGGTTCCAGTGCCCCAGGGCGTGGGGGTTCGAGTCCCCCCTCGCGCACGGAGGAGTCCAGCGGCGGTCGAGGGGCCTCAGGACGTGCCGTCGGCCTTCCGTCGCAGCCCTTCCAGCAGGAGGTCGAGGCCCGCGAGGAACTGCTCGGTGTCGTCGTGCACCGCGACCACGTCCACGACGTAGTGGATGAAGGGGTACTGCTCGGGGTCGGTCCCGCGCCAGCGCTCGACCTCCCGCTCGAGGTACACGGCCGGGTCGATCTCCCCCTCGCGCACCTCCCGAGGCATCTGCTGGCCGAGGTCCGCGGCGATGCCGATGACGAAGCCGACCACCGCGGAGACCGCGTGGAAGGTCTCCTTGGGCGGCAGCCCCAGGCGCAGCACCTGCTGCCCCATACGCTCATAGAGCTCGAGGGCGTTCGGCTGCACGCCCGTGTCCCGCAGGTAGTAGGCGGAGATCCAGGGCCGGCGCACGATCGCCTCGAAGAAGGCGACCGCGAGGGCGCGCAGATCCGCGATCGGGTCCTCGGTGGCGGGTGAGACCGTCGCACGCCCGAGCATCTCCCCCACGACGTGGTCCGCCGCGCGGTCCAGCAGCTCGTCCTTGCTCGAGACGTACCAGTAGATGCTGCCCACGCCGCCGCCCAGTCGCACCGCGAGGGCCCGGAAGGTGAGCGCCCCCTCCCCCGCCTCGTCGAGCAGGGCCACGGCGGCCGTGACGACCGCCTCCATCGAGAGCGAGGCCCGGGCGCGGGGATCCCGCCGCCCGCCGGGGCCCGGTCCGCCGCGCCCCTCGGGACGTCGCGCCCCTGCACCGCGACCACCGCCGGGACGCTCGGGGCGGCCGCCTCCGCGGCGCGGCGCGGGGCCGGGGGGACGTCGTTCTTCCATCCGCTCATCACATCACACTTGCGCCGGACCGAACGCCGTTCTATCTTCTCGAACTGTGTTCGGTTCTCGAACATCGTTCGATCCTTCTGGAGGATACCATGACCACCACCCTCGCGCCCTCGCCGGCGCGCACCTACACCTCGCTGCGGGCGGCCTGGGTGCCGCTCACGGCCCTCTGCCTCGCGTTCTTCGTCGAGATGGTCGACAACACGCTGCTGACCATCGCCCTGCCCACCATCGGCCGCGACCTCGGCGGCAGCACCACGACCCTGCAGTGGATCACCGGCGCCTACTCCCTCACCTTCGGCGGCCTGCTGCTCACCGCCGGCTCCGTCGCGGACCGCCTGGGCCGCCGCCGCGTGCTGCTCGTGGGCCTCGCCGCCTTCGGCCTCATCAGCCTCGCCGTGCTCGCCGTGAGCACCGGCGGGGAGCTCATCGCCCTGCGCGCGGCCCTCGGCCTCGCCGCCGCGCTC
Organism: Brachybacterium horti; assembly: GCF_054777615.1. Taxonomy (NCBI): domain Bacteria; kingdom Bacillati; phylum Actinomycetota; class Actinomycetes; order Micrococcales; family Dermabacteraceae; genus Brachybacterium; species Brachybacterium horti. Next base: position 195,858 of record NZ_BAAHAM010000002.1, on the reverse strand, counting down.
ACCGCACCGATCACGAACTCCCTCGTCTTCCGGCTCTTCGAGGACCCGGCCCTGCGACGCCGCGCCATGACCGTCATGATCGTCGTGGGCATGAGCGGCTTCATCCTCGGACCCGTCCTCGGCGGCACCGCCCTCGCTCACCTCCCCTGGCAGTGGTTGCTGCTGCTCAACGCCCCGCTCGCCCTGCTCGCCGTCCTCGGCGTGCTCCGCGGCGTGCCGGCGGACCGCCCCGAGGACCTCACCCACGACCGCCTCGACCTGCCCGGCGCGCTGCTGAGCATGCTCGCGATCGGCCTCGGCTGCTTCACCCTGACCAGCGGCGTCGAGCACGGCTGGACCAGCACCCTCACCCTCGGCTGCGCGATCGGCGCCCTCGCCGCGCTCGCGGCGTTCCTCGTCCACGAGCGGCGCACCGCCGCCCCCATGCTCGACCTCTCCCTGCTGGGGCGGCCGACGATCCGCGGCGCGGCCCTCGCGCAGATGGGCTCCTCCCTCGCCATGGCCGGCATGATGTTCGGCCTGATCCTGCACTTCCAGTACGCGAACGGCTGGAGCCCGCTCGTCGCCGGCCTCGCGAACCTCCCGATGATCCTCACGATGATCGCCGCCACGCCCGTCTCCGAGGCGCTGCTCTCCCGCCTCGGCCATCGCATGGCGTGCCTCGTGGGCGTCGGCCTGCTGGCCCTCGGCCTCGCGGGCATGGCACTCGCCGTGAGCCACGGCTACCTCGCGATCGCCGCGGCCATGGTGGTGCTCACCCTCGGGATGCGCACCGTGATGACCATCTGCGCCGTCGCCCTCGTCGAGGCGATGCCGCAGAACCGCACCTCGCTCGGCGCCGCCCTGAACGACACCGCCCAGGAGCTCGGGACGAGCATCGGCACCGCCCTCGTCGGCACGCTCATCGCCGTCCTCGTCGCCTCCGTGCTGCCCGCCGGCACCTGGGACACGGCGCTCGTCACGCTCTTCCACCACGGCGAGGCGATCACCTACGGGGCGCTCGCGGTGGTCGTGGGGCTGCTCGCCGGATGGGGCGCGCTCACCCTCACCGACTCGCGCACGGCCGAGGCGCACTGATCCTGCCCCGCCCCACGGGCGGCACGCCGATCACCGCGCCGACCACCGACGGTACGCTGGCGGGCGTGCGCCGCGACCGCCCGCACGCACCGACCTCGAGGAGATCCCCGATGACCCTGTTCGGTCTCGTCCGCCACGGCCAGACGGAGTACAACCGGCAGGGCCTCTTCCAGGGATCCAGCGACGTGCCGCTGAACGAGACGGGGCGCGAGCAGGCCCACGTCGCGCTCGACACCGTCCCCCCGGTCGACTGGGACCTCGCGATGTCCTCCTCCCTCTCCCGGGCGGAGGAGACCGCGCGGATCATCGCGGAGGACCACGACATCCCCTTCGCGGGCACCGAGCCGCGGCTCGTGGAGATCGACTGGGGTGCCGCGGAGGGCAACCCGGTGGCCGAGATGGAGGAGCGCTACCCCGGCCGCGCCTTCCCCGGCCGCGAGACCACCCAGTCCGTCGTGGACCGCGCCGCCGAGGCGCTCGAGGACCTCGCCGAGCAGCACCCCGGGAAGAACGTCCTGATCGTCGCCCACGGCACGCTCATCCGCCTGCTCCTCTCCGGCGTCACCGGCGAGCACCTGCCCTCGATCCCGAACGGGACCCTCTCCCTCATCGAGGTCGAGGGCGAGACCTGGCGGGTGCGCATGGTCGCCGGTGACGAGGTCGAGTTCCCGGCCGTCACCGTGCCGCGCGACCGATCCCCCCGCTTCGCCCTCGAGGACCACCACCTGCGCCCGCAGGGCCTCGAGCCCGCCCGCGACTGACGCGGGCCCGCCCCACCGGCGGCAGCAGCCGCCTGGACCGATCCGTCGACATCACCACCGAGGAGACACCGTGAACCGCACCGCCGTCGACGCCGAGGGAGCCTGGTTCGAGCCGGAGCGCATCACCGAGCTGCGCCGCCTCCTGCCCATCCCCTACGTGGACGTCGTGCCCGTGCGCACCGACGTGGACGGGACCGTCAGCGACGTGGGCCTGCTCCTGCGCGCCTCCGGCAGCGGCCGGATCGTGCGCACGATCATCTCCGGCCGCGTGCTCGTCCACGAGACCCTGCGCGAGGCGATCGCGCGTCACGTCGAGAAGGACCTCGGGCCGATGGCCATGCCGCGGATCCCCGCGTCCCCGACGCCCTTCACCGTCGCCGAGTACTTCCCCACCCCGGGGCAGTCCCTGTTCACCGACCCGCGGCAGCACGCGATCTCCCTCGCCTACCTCGTGCCGATCGGCGGGGAGACCGAGCCGCAGGAGGACGCCCTCGAGCTGGCCTGGCTGCCCGTGCAGGAGCTCCTGGACTCCACGATCCTCGACGAGATGGAGGGCGGTCACGACATCGTCGTGCGCCGCGCCCTCGCGCACGCCGGGGTGATCTGAGCCCTCACGCCGCCGCGCGCACGCCACGGGACGGCAGCAGGCCCCCGGGGACGTCCCCGGGGGCCTGCTGCTTGCGACGGTCGATCGTGTCGGGAGGTTCTTCAGCCCTCGAGCAGCTCCGCGACGTGCCCGGCGATCGCGCGGAACGCCTTCCCGCGGTGCGAGATCGCATCCTTCTCCGCGGCCGTGAGCTCCGCGGAGGTGCGGGTCTCCCCGTCGGGCACGAAGAGCGGGTCGTAGCCGAAGCCACCCTCCCCGCGCCCCTCGGTGAGCAGGCGTCCGGTCATCTCCCCGCGCAGGACCAGCTCGCAGCCGTCCGGGGAGACGAGCGCCGCGGCGCACACGAAGCGGGCCGAGCGGTGGGCGTCGGCGATGTCGGAGAGCTGGGCGAGCAGCAGGGCGTTGTTCGCCGCGTCGTCCCCGTGCCGGCCGCTCCAGCGGGCGGAGAAGATCCCCGGGGACCCGCCGAGCACGTCCACGGCGAGACCGGAGTCGTCGGCCACGGCGAGCAGTCCCGTCGCCGACGCCGCGGCGCGGGCCTTGATCAGGGCGTTGCCCTCAAAGGTCACCTGGTCCTCGACGACGTCCGGCAGCGCGATCCCCGCGGAGGAGACCACCTGCTCCGGGGCGAGCGAGGGCACGGCCTCGGCGAGGATCCGCCGCAGCTCCTCGAGCTTGCCCGTGTTGTGCGAGGCGAGGACGACGCGTGCTCCGCCGAGGACGGAGTGCACGCTCATCGCTGCTCCGCCAGCACCTCGCGCTGGATCCGCGCGAGATCCGCGCAGCCGCCCTCGGCGAGATCCAGCAGCTGGTTCAGCTCGGCGCGGGAGAAGGGGGCGCCCTCGGCGGTGCCCTGCACCTCGACGAGACCGCCGCTGCCGGTGACGACGACGTTCATGTCGGTGTCCGCGGCGACGTCCTCGCGGTACTCGAGGTCCAGCAGCGGGCGGCCGTCGACGATGCCCACGCTGATCGCGGAGACGGAGTCGGTGAGGACCTCGGCGGTCGCGGAGAGCGAGGTGTGGCGGCGTCCCCAGGTGATCGCGTCCGCGAGGGCGACGTAGGCGCCGGTGATCGCGGCGGTGCGGGTGCCGCCGTCGGCCTGGAGCACGTCGCAGTCGAGCTGGATCGTGTTCTCCCCGAGCACGTCGAGATCGATGACGGCGCGCAGCGAGCGGCCGATCAGGCGGGAGATCTCATGGGTGCGCCCGCCGATCTTGCCCTTCACGCTCTCGCGCTGCGAGCGGGAGTCGGTCGCGCGCGGCAGCATCGCGTACTCGGCGGTGACCCAGCCGGAGCCGGAGCCCTTCTTCCAGCGCGGCACGCCCTCGGTGAAGGAGGCGGCGCACAGCACCCGGGTGCGGCCGAACTCCACGAGCGCGCTGCCCTCCGCGTGGTCGAGCCAGCCGCGCGTGATGCGCACCTCGCGGAGCTGCTCGGGGGTGCGTCCGTCGACGCGCGGGGCGGAGGTGGCAGGGGTGGTCATCGGGGTGATGCTCCTCGGGGTCGTTCAGCGGGACAGGTCGAGGATATCCATCGGGGCGACGAGGCGGACAGGGCCGTCGAAGACCTCGCGGGCCTCCGCGAGCGGCACGGCCGGGTCGGTCCAGGCCGGCACGTGGGTGAGCGCGAGGGAGCGCACGCGCGCCTGCTCCGCGATCAGCCCGGCGCGGCGGCCGGTGAGGTGCACGCCCGTGAAGCGGTCGTCGCGGCCCTCGATGTAGCCGGCCTCGCAGAGGAAGAGGTCCGCATCGGCGGCGAGGTCCAGCAGCGCCGGGCAGGTGTCCGTGTCCCCCGAGTAGGCGAGCACCTGGTCGCCGCTGGTGACGCGGAAGCCGTAGGCCTCCACCGGGTGCAGCACGGCGCGCACCTCGATGCGCAGCGGACCGATCTCGAGGAGCTGGCCGTCCTCGATCGCGCCGTAGGCGAAGGGCACGCGGTCCACGCCGTCGGGGACGTGGCCGTCGCGGCTGAGCACGGCCGCGAGGCGGTCCGGCAGGGCGGCGGGGCCGTGCACGGGGAGCTGGGGCAGGTCCGTGCGCTCGTGGTACGCCCAGAACACCTCGAGACCGGTGACGTCGAGGAAGTGGTCCGGGTGCAGGTGGGAGACGATCACCGCGTCGAGCTCCGTGGGGTCGATCGCGGACTGCAGGGGCCCGAAAGCGCCCGAGCCGAGGTCCAGGAGCACGCGCCAGGTGCGGCCGGCGGCGTCGGTCTCCTCGAGCAGGTAGCTCGAGGCCGCGCTGTCCGGGCCGGCGAAGCTGCCGCTGCAGCCGATCACACGGATCCTCATGGCACCACCACCGGGAGGGTCGTCGTCATCGTCACGGCCGGGCCCAGGAAGCGGCGCGACAGGCGGGCGAACATCGAGGGCCCGCCGAGGCCGTCCGCGGTCTCCGCGAAGACGTGCTGCGGGGGCCGCGCGTCGGTGCGCTGGATACCGGCGGCGCGCAGCTGCCGGTACACGTCCAGCGCGGTCTCCTCCGCGGAGGAGACGAGCGTGACCTCGGGCCCCATGACGAGCCGGATCGGTCCGGCGAGCATCGGGTAGTGGGTGCAGCCGAGCACCAGCGTGTCCACGCCGGCGGCCTTGACCGGGGCGAGGTACTCCTCGGCGACCTCGACGACCTCGTCGCCGCTGATCTCGCCGCGCTCCACGAACTCGACGAAGCGGGGGCAGGCGGCGGAGGTGATCTCGAGGGCGGGGGCGGCGGCGAAGGCGTCGTCGTAGGCGCGGGAGGAGATGGTCGCGCGGGTGCCGATGATGCCGACCTTCCCGTTGCGGGTCGCGGCGACGGCGCGGCGCACGGCCGGCTGGATGACCTCGACGACGGGCACGTCGTAGCGCTCACGGGCGTCGCGGAGCACGGCGGCGCTCGCGGTGTTGCAGGCGATGACGAGCATCTTCACGTCCCGCTCCACGAGCGAGTCCATGATGTCCAGGGCCAGCGCGCGGACCTCCGCGATGGGGCGGGGCCCGTAGGGCGTGTGGGCGGTGTCCCCGATGTAGAGGATCTCCTCGCCGGGCAGCTGGTCGAGGATGGCGCGGGCGACGGTCAGCCCGCCCACGCCGGAGTCGAAGACGCCGATCGGCGCGCTGCCGGAGGCCGGGCCGTGCTCGCCCGGACCGCTCGTCCCCGCCACGCTGTCCATCCCAGAAGGCTAGGGCGCCCGCGCCGCGCGAGCAGTGACGGCGCGCTCAGTGGGGCGAGGGTCACAGCGCCGCGCCCGCCACGCGAGAGGCGTCGGAGCACGAAGGCGCCGGGGAGCCGACGGGGATCAGTCGAGGGCGCGCAGGAGCGACTCCTGCAGCCAGGAGAGCAGCTCGTACACCGCGATGACGACCTCGGAGCCGACGTGCTCGTCGTCCTCCGGGGAGGCGCCCTCGACGCGCTCCCCGATCTGCTGGAGCATCCGCACGGTGTCGAAGTCGCCGTCCCGCTCGAGGCCGAGGCGGTCCGCGAGCACGATCCGCACGTCGTTCAGGGCGCGCAGGACGACGACCGCCTGCTCCTCGTCGATCACCACCTCGCCGTGCCCGGGACCGGAGCCGTCGAGGATCGACATCACCGTGCGCAGGTCCGCGAGCTTCGCCTCGGCGAGGTCCTGCTGGCCGAGCCGCCGGTACTCGGCGGCCAGCTCCGGGTCCTCGCTCGCGGCGGGGAACAGGCGCCGCACGGCGCTGTCGGAGGGCTCGCGCGCCTCCCGCGTCGCGAACTCCGCCTCGAGCCGTTGCAGGGGGTCCTCGCTGCGCGCGGCGCGGCGGAGGGAGCCGTTCCCGGTCTCGATGCCGAGGTCGGTGCGGATGAGCTCGGCGGTCTCCTGCGCGACCTGCGCGAGGATCGCCTTCTCCTCACCGTCGAGGCGGCAGGCCAGGGTCGAGTCGGGTCGCCGGCGGAACGCGTGGGCCATTCAGTCCTCCCCCGCCCGCTCGAGCGTGGCCCGCAGGCCGTAGGAGTGCATCGCCTGCACGTCCGTCTCCATCCGCTCGCGGGACCCGCGGGACACGATCGCCCGGCCCTTCTCGTGCACCTGCGTCATCAGCGCCTCGGCGACCGGGCGCGAGTAGGCGAAGTGGCGGCGGAACACGTAGACGACGTAGCTCATGAGGTTCACGGGGTCGTTGTGAACCGCGGTCGCCCAGGGGCCCTCCGCGGTCGGCCGCTCCTGCGGGGTGAGGTCCGTCGCGGCGCCCGGCGCGGATCGGGGCTGCGACAGCACGGCGGGCATGACATCTCCTGACGGGACGGGGGAAGGCAGGGGCGATTCTACGTGGCGCGCCTGCGTCGGAGGCGGCCGTACACATTACGGTGGGACCGTGACCTCCTCGCTGCTCACCGACCTGTACGAGCTGACGATGCTCCGCGCCGCCCGCGAGGCGGGCACTGCGGAGCGCGCCTGCGTGTTCGAGGTCTTCACCCGCTCCCTCCCCGAAGGCCGTCGCTACGGCGTGCTCGCGGGCACGGACCGGGTGCTCCGCGCGATCGCCGACTTCCGCTTCGACGAGGCGGACCTCCGCTACCTGCGGCGCACCGGCGTGCTCGACGAGGACACCCTCGCCTTCCTCGCCGACTACCGCTTCACGGGCGACGTGCACGGCTACGCCGAGGGCGAGCTGTTCTTCGAGGGCTCCCCCGTCCTCCGCATCGAGGGCACCTTCGCGGACGCCGTCATGCTCGAGACCGTCGTGCTCTCGATCCTCAACCACGACTCCGGCGTCGCCTCCGCGGGCTCGCGGATGATCACCGCCGCCCGCGGCCGTCCCTGCATCGAGATGGGCGGGCGCCGCGTCCACGAGGACGCCGCGATCGCCGCCGCCCGCGCCGCCTACCTCGTGGGCTTCGCCTCGACCTCGAACCTCGCCGCGGGCGCCCACTACCGGATCCCCGTCGCGGGGACCTCCGCGCACGCCTTCACCCTGCTCTTCGACACCGAGGAGGAGGCCTTCCGCGCGCAGATCGTGTCCCAGGGCGCCGGGACGACGGTGCTCGTGGACACCTACGACGTCGAGCAGGCTGTCCGCACCGCCGTCGACATCGCCGGACCGGAGCTGGGCGCCGTGCGCCTGGACTCGGGGGACCTCGGCGCACAGGCGCAGGAGGTCCGCGCGCTGCTGGACTCCCTCGGCGCGACGTCGACCCGCATCACCGCGACGAGCGACCTGGACGAGCACCGGCTCGACGAGCTCGCCGACGCCCCGATCGACGGCTACGGCATCGGCACGCGGCTCGTCACCGGGGGCGGTCACCCCGCTCCCGGCTTCGTCTTCAAGCTCGTCGAGCGCGAGGGGGCCGACGGCGCCATGCACCCGGTCGGCAAGCGCTCCGCGGACAAGCAGACCCTCGGCGCCGGCAAGAGCGCCTACCGGCTCCTCGTGGGCGACCGGGCGCGAGCCGAGCTCGTGCTCCCCGGCGAGGCGGAGGTCGCGGAGTTCGAGCGGGAGCTCACCGCGCAGCTGCTCGCCTCGCAGGCCCCCGCGGAGTGGGCGCGCACGCGGCTGCGGCCGCTCCAGGTGCCGCTGCTCCAGGGGGGGCACCGGGTCTGGGACCTCTCCCCCGTCGAGGCGCTCGAGCACGGGCGGGAGCGGCACGCCTCCTCGCTCGCGGAGCTCTGCCTGCGACCGGAGGACGGCCCCGACGGCCCGATCGCGATCCCGACCCTGACCGACGGCGGCCAGGCGGCCCGCGCCCTGGGCTGACGACGCCCCGGGGGCCGACGGCGGTCCGGCATCGAGCCCGCCCCGCCGGGGTCGGCTCGCCCGGGGGCTACTTCCGGCCCACGAACCAGCCGCGCAGCAGGTCGATCCGGGCCTGGATCTGCTCCGCGCTCGCCTGGGCGACGGCGGGGCCTCCGGTGCGGGAGCGCAGCGAGCTGTGCACCGAGCCGTGGGGCGTGCCGGACTTGCGCGACCAGGCGCCCACGAGCGAGCTGAGCTCCTTGCGCAGCTCCATGAGCCGGCGGTGGTCCACGACCGGCACCTGCCGCTCCTCGGGGCGGGACCCGCCAGCACGCCGCAGCCGCTCCTGCTGATCGGCCTGGTGCTGCTGGAGGACGGTGCGCATCTGGTCCGCGTCGAGCAGCCCGGGGATCCCCAGGAAGTCCTGCTCGTCCTCGCTGCCCTCGACGCCGCCGGAGCCGTACTCGCCGCCGTCGAACAGCACGCGGTCGAAGGACGCCTTCGACTCGAGCGCCTCGAAGGACATCTCGAGCTGGTCGGAGGCCTGCTCGGGCCGGTTCGCCTGCTCGATGAGGGACTCGTCGAGACCGGTCTCCGCGTCACCCTCCGCGGGCCGACGGTCCAGCACGTGGTCCCGCTCGGCCTCCATCGCGGCGGCGTGGGCCATGAGGATCGGCACCGTCGGCAGGAAGACGCTCGCGGTCTCGCCGCGGGTCCGCGAGCGCACGAAGCGCCCCACGGCCTGGGCGAAGAACATGGGGGTCGCCGTCGAGGTGGCGTAGACGCCCACGGAGAGCCGCGGCACGTCGACGCCCTCGGAGACCATGCGGACGGCGACCATCCAGCGGTCCTTCGAGGCGGAGAACGCCTCGATGCGGGCGCCCGCGCCGGCGTCGTCGGAGAGCACCACGGTGGGCTGCTCGCCGGTGATGTCGTGCAGGGTCGCGGCGTACGCGCGGGCCGCCTTCTGGTCCGTCGCGATGACGAGGCCGCCGGCGTCGGCCACGTGCCGGCGCACCTCGGTGAGGCGGCGGTCGGCGGCGGCCAGCACCGTCTGGATCCAGTCGCCCTTGGGGTCGAGCGCGGTGCGCCAGGCCTGCTGGGTGATGTCCTTCGTCTCGAGCGCGCCGAGCTGCGCGGAGACCTCGTCGCCCGTCTTCGTGCGCCAGTGCATGCGCCCGGAGTAGGTCATGAACAGCACGGGACGCACGACGTGGTCCTCGAGCGCCTCGCCGTAGCCGTAGGTGTAGTCCGCCTTCGAGCGCAGGAAGCCCTCGCCGTCCTCCTCGTAGGTGACGAAGGGGATCTGCGAGTCGTCGGAGCGGAACGGCGTGCCGGTGAGCGAGAGCCGCCGCACGGCCGGGTCGAACGCGTCGCGCACGCCGTCGCCCCAGGTGCGGGAGTCGCCCGCGTGGTGGATCTCGTCGAGGATCACGAGGGTGCGGTCGGCCTCAGTGCGTGCCCGGTGCAGCGCCGGATGCATGCCCACCTGCGCATAGGTGAGCGCGACGCCCTGGTAGTGGGCGCCGTGGCGGCCCTGGGCGTTCGAGAAGTTCGGGTCCAGCGAGATGCCCACGCGCGCCGCGGCGTCCGCCCACTGGGTCTTGAGGTGCTCGGTCGGGGCGACCACCGTGATCCGGCGGACGGTCCCCTCCTGCAGCAGGCCGGCGGCGATCTGCAGGGCGAAGGTCGTCTTGCCGGCGCCGGGGGTCGCGACCGCCATGAAGTCCTTGAGGGACCTGCTGCGGTAGAGCTCGAGGGCCTCCGCCTGCCACGCGCGGAGCTTGGTGGCGGTGCCCCACGCGGCGCGCTCGGGGTAGGCCGGGGACAGCGATCGCGCGGCCGCCTCGGAGGGGTGGCGCGGGTCGCTCGCGGAGAAGAGGGAAGGAGTCGTCACAACGCCGTCCACCGTACCGTCGCGGGCCGACGATCCACCTGCAGGGACGATGTGAGGAAGTCGCCCCGGCGCGTCGCCACGGACGCGGGCCCGCACCCTCCCCGGTCGGGACGGGCACGGGCCCGCGGGGCCGATGCGAGGATCAGCGGCGGCCGCCGAAGAAGCCGCGGAAGCCGCCGCCCTTCCCCTCGCCCTTGCCGTCGCCGCCGTCGGCGGGCTCGCGCAGGCCCTCGTAGATCTCCTTGCACTCCGGGCAGACCGGGTACTTGTTCGGGTCGCGGCCGGGCACCCACACCTTGCCGCAGAGGGCGATCACGGGCGTGCCGTCGAGGGCCGCCTGGGTGATCTTGTCCTTGCGCACGTAGTGGGCGAAGCGGTCGTGGTCGCCACCGTCGGTCTCCTGCTCCTGGGCCTGCTTCTGGCGGTCGAGGACGGCTGTCGAGCCGGAGCCGGGCTGATCGGCGTAGGGGTCGGTGCGCGACGGGTCGGAGGTGGAGGACATGACGGCTCCCTGGGGCGATGGCGCGGGCGGACCCCCCGAGCCTAGCGGCCCCGCCTCCGCGCTGTCAGGGAGCGGCGGTGGGACGATGCGGGGCATGAGCACCGGGACGGACCTGCCCCCGACGATCCCCGCGCGAGCGGCGGCGTTCCTCTCCCGTGTCCCCTCCGAGGTGCGTCGCGCCGGCGGCTACCCCGCCGCCCGGATCGCGGTCGCGGCGCTCGCTCTCGTCCTCAACATCGGCTTCTTCCTGCCCTCGCTGCCCGAGGGCACCCCCGGCGTGGGCGTGCCGGGGATGGACAAGCTCTGGCATCTGCTCGTCATGGCGATCACGGTGTGGGCGATCGGCCGCCTGCTCGCCCCGCTCCGCCGCTTCCCGATCGGCTGGGTCGCGATCGGCGTGGTCCTCGAGGCGGCGCTCGTGGAGATCCTGCAGGGGGCGCTCATGCCCGAGCGCTCCGCCGATCCGCTCGACCTCCTCGCCGGGGTGATCGGCGTGGGCGCGGGCGTGGCGGCCTGGTCCCTCGAGCGGAGACGGGCGCGGGAACGGGCCGCCGAGGACGAGCCGGAGCTCGCCGTCGACGGCCCGCGGGCCTGATCCGGGTCACGCCCGGGGCGCGGCCAGCGGCCGCGCACGCTCAGCGCTCGAGGACGATCTCGTCCGCGTAGACCGGCCGCATGGCGCCCGTGATCGTGTCCACCGTGCCGGCCTCCTCGCGGGCGACCTCCTCGACCGCGCTCGCGACCGCCTTGGTCACCCCGTCGTGGAAGACGCTCGGGACGATGTAGGTGGGGTTGAGCTCCTCGCCGGTGACGACGTCGGCGAGGGCCTTCGCGGCGGCGAGCAGCATCCGGTCGCTGACCTTCGTCGCGTGCGCGTCCAGCAGCCCGCGGAACACGCCCGGGAAGGCGAGCACGTTGTTGATCTGGTTGGCGAAGTCGCTGCGGCCGGTCGCGACGACCTCTGCGTGCTTGGCGGCCTCCGCCGGGTCGATCTCCGGGGTCGGGTTCGCCATCGCGAACACGATCGAGCGCTCCGCCATCGACGCGACGTCCTCGGCCGAGAGGATGTTGCCGGCGCTCACCCCGATGAAGACGTCCGCGCCGCGGATCGCGTCGGAGAGCGTGCCCGTGAGTTCGCGGGGGTTGGTGACCTCCGCGATCCACGGCAGGCGGCCCTCGAGCTGCTCGCGCCGCTCGTGGACGATCCCGTGGATGTCCGTGACGACGACGTCCCGGGCGCCCGCGGCGCGCAGCAGGCGCAGGATCGCGGTGCCCGCGGCGCCCGCGCCGGAGAGCACGATGCGGGCGGTCGCGATGTCCTTCTCGACGACCCGCAGCGCGTTGCGCAGCGCGGCCACGACCACGATCGCGGTGCCGTGCTGGTCGTCGTGGAAGACGGGGATGTCGAGCTCCGCGCGCAGGCGGTCCTCGATCTCGAAGCAGCGCGGGGCGGAGATGTCCTCGAGGTTGATGCCCGCGAAGACCGGGGCGATCGCCTTGACGTGGGAGACGATCTCGTCCACCGAGTGGGCGTCCAGGCAGATCGGGAAGGCGTCGATGTTCGCGAAGCGCTTGAAGAGGGCGGCCTTGCCCTCCATGACCGGCATCGCGGCGAGCGGGCCGAGGTCGCCCAGGCCCAGGATCGCGGAGCCGTCGGTGACGACCGCGACGGTGTTGCGCTTGATGGTGAGGCGACGGGCGTCCTCGGGGTTCTCCGCGATGGCCTTGACCACGCGGGCCACGCCCGGGGTGTAGATCATCGAGAGGTCGTCGCGGTGGCGGATCGGCAGCTTCGACTCGACGGTGAGCTTGCCGCCCAGGTGGGCGAGGAAGGTGCGATCGGAGACCTTGCCGAGCTCCACCCCGGAGAGGTCCTTGAGGGACTCCACGACCTGCATCGCATGGTCGTGGCCGGCGGTGAGCACGGTGATGTCCGCGCGCATGCGCTCGGGGCCCGAGGCGGAGACGTCCAGTGCGGTGACCGTGGCCCCGCCCTGCTCGAGGCGACTGGTGATGTCGCTGACCGCGGCGGAGCGGGCCTCGAACTCGAGGCGGATCGTGATGGAGTAGCTGACAGACGGCGACGGTGACATGAGGCACAGCCTAACGAGCGCGGGGCGGTGGCGAGCACCGCCCCGCGGCGGCGGGTGCGTCAGTCGGTGTACGGATCGACCTCGGACTGGTAGCGGTCCCAGATCGCCGCTGCGGCCTCGGCCTGCTCCTGGTAGCGCTCGGGGAAGGCGCTGGCCTGCACGGCCTGCGCGGCGCTGCCCACGTCCCAGCTCTCGTAGTCGGGGGCCACGTCGAGCAAGCCGGGCGCCTCCGAGTGGTCGCCGAGGCCCAGGAAGGCGTCGATCGCGCGCTTCTTGTGGCGGACCTGCTCCGCGGTGCCCCAGCCCATGGAGGGGCGCTGCTGGAACATGCCGCCGGAGTCGAGGTCGACGGCCGGCTCGTAGTTGTACAGCCACGCCTCGACGATCGCGGTCGCGAGGACGATCTGAGCGCCGTGCGCGCTGATGCCGTGGCCCTTGCACACCGCGATCACGAAGCGCGCGTTGTCGGTCTGCCAGTCGTCCATGTCGTCCAGCGCGAAGTACTCGCGGTTCTCGGCGCGCGTCAGGAACTCCTCGGTCCACTCGTCGGAGGCCTCGGCGGGGGCCGACGGGGCGGCCAGCGCGGTCGCGGCGAACGTGGGGACGGAGACGGCGGCGAGGCCCAGCGGAGCGGCGCGGAGCAGGTGGCGGCGGGAGACGGTCATACGGGAGAGCACCTTCGGGCGGGGCGCCCCGGAGGACGCGGTCGGATCCGCGGCCGGGGACCCGGCGGCGGACCGGGGCTGCGGGCCAGGAGATGGGCCGACCGCGCCCCGGTGGGAGTCCGATCGACGGTACGGACCGCTCGCAGCGCTGTGAACAGGGGTTTCGCGGATCACACCGGGAATGTCCGCCTCGCCGGAGTGCCGTTTTGCCGACGCATGACGATCCTTGACCGTCCTTGACGGCGTTTCGGACACCTGCCTGTCAGGGCATCGTCGCCGGTGACCGCCCGGGAACCGGGCGCGACCGGGGCCGGAGCCGCTCCGCAGCGCCCGCGCCGAGGATCCGACGGCAAAAGTTCGACCACCGGGCGCGTCCCGTGAGCGCGAGCACGCTCCGACGGCCCCGGGATGTGCGCCCGACCACGCGGACGGCACCGCTCGGAGCGCCGCCGCGCCGTCCTCAGAGCGCCGCGATGGCGCTGCGGATCCGCTTGTCGGAGACGGTCATCGCGGTGCCGAGGGTCTGGGCGAACAGGCTCACCCGGTACTCCTCGAGCATCCGGTCGATCTCGAGCACGTCGGCCTCGCGCCGGCGGCGCGGCGAGAGGCGGCCGCGCACGGCGTGCCAGTGCTCCTCGGCCATCCGCAGCTGCCCGTCGAGCTGCTCGTCGCGGCGCGGGTTCTCGGCGAGCTTCTGCAGCCGCAGGCGATCCGCCTCGAGGTAGCGGCGCAGATCGCCCAGGCGCTCCACCCCGGTGCGGGAGACGAAGCCGTCCCCCAGCAGCGAGGCGGCGTGCTCGCGCACCCGGGTGAGCTGGCCGAGCACCGACAGCGAGGGCACCCGGGAGAGCTCCTTCTGGAGCTTCCCGTTCACCGCGAGCGCGGCGGCGGCGTCCTTCACCGCTTGGGCAGCGAGGTCGTCGTGCCGGGCGCGGACCTCGGCGACGAGCGCGTCGAAGGCGGGGCGCTCGCGCACGTCCCCCTCCCCCACGAGCGCGGAGGTCGCGGCGCGGGAGGCGTCCTCGAGCAGCGCGGCGGTGCTCGCGTACGGGGAGCCGGCGACGGCGAGCTTCGTGGGGTTCGGGAGGGCGTTCAGCACGCCCTGGAGATCCGTGCCGACGGCCCGGTCCACGAGCGCGATGACGCCCTCGCGGTGGGCGAGTGCCTGCTCGTCCGCGGTCGCGAGCACGGCGAGGTCCACGCGCTGCAGGCGACCGTCCTCCCCGCGCCGGGCGACGAGCGCCGGATAGCCGGTGACGGTGAGCCCACCCGTGCGCGAGACGTGCGCGCGGGGCACCCCGGCCTCGGGGAAGCCGGGCAGGTCGGTGCGGGCGAGGTCGTCGCCCTGGGTGGAGACGGTCGTGTCGATCCGGGCCTTGAGCTGCGTCTTGAGCGCCGCGAGGTCGTCCCCGGCGCCGATCTGGCGACCCTTCGCGTCCACGACCCGGAAGTGCATGCGCAGGTGCGGCGGCAGCTTCGCCGTGTCGAACTCGGGGCCGTAGAGGCCGAGGTCGTCGGGCACGCCGGGCAGGCCCACGAGCTCGTCGGCGACCGCCTCGAGGAAGGGCTCGCCGGCGTCGGGGTCGTCGTCGTGCAGGGTCGCGGCGACCGTCCTCGCCCGCTCGGGGGCGGGCACGAGGTGGCGGCGGATGGGCTTGGGCAGGGAGCGGATCAGCTCGGTGACGAGCTCCTCGCGCATGCCCGGCACGAGCCAGTCGAAGCCGCGCGGCTCGAGCCGGTTGAGCACGGCGAGCGGCACGGTCGCGGTGACGCCGTCGGCGCCCTTCGCGCCGACCTCGCCGAAGGAGTAGCTCAGCGGGAGGGTGAGGTCCCCCTGCACCCAGACGTCGGGGAACTCGGCGAGCAGGGTCTCGGCGACGCCGTCCTCCGCCGCGAGCAGGTCCTTCTGGGTGAGGGTGAGCAGGTCCGGCGTCTCGTGGCGCTGCTTCTTCCACCAGGAGTCGAAGTGCCGGCCGGAGACGACCTCGCGAGGGATCCGGGCGTCGTAGAAGCCGAACACCTGCTCGTCGGAGACCAGCAGGTCCCGCCGGCGGGTCTTCGCCTCGAGCTCCTCGAGCTCGGCGACGAGCGCCCGGTTGTCGCGGAAGAAGTGGTGGCGGGTGCGCCAGTCCCCCTCGACCAGGGCGTTCTGCAGGAAGATGTCGCGCGCGGCCTCGGGGTCCACGCGGCCGTAGCCGACGACCCTGTCCGCGACGAGCGGCACGCCGTAGAGCGTGACCTTCTCGTGGGCCATGGCGCTCGCCTGCTTCGAGGACCAGTGCGGGGCGGAGTAGGAGCGCTTGAGCACGTGCGCGCCGACCTCCTCCGCCCAGGCGGCGTCGATGCGGGCGGCCGTGCGCCCCCACAGCCGGGAGGTCTCCACGAGCTCGGCGACCATGACCAGCTCGGGCCGCTTCTTGGCGAGGGCGGAGCCGGGCCACAGGGCGAAGCGGGCGCCGCGAGCGCCGGAGTACTCGCGGGTGCGGTCGTCGTAGAGGCCGACGTGGCTGAGCAGCCCGGCGAGCAGCGACTGGTGGATCGCGGCCGGGGAGGCCGGGGTGTCGTTCGCGGAGAGCCCGGCGTCCTTGGCCATGTCCCGCAGCTGGGCGTGCAGGTCCCACCACTCGCGGATCCGCAGGTAGTGGAGGAACTCCTGGCGCACCTCGCGCCGGAAAGCGGAGGAGGAGAGCTCGTCGCGGCGCTCCTTGAGGTGGTTCCAGAGGTTCAGCAGGGCGAGGAAGTCGCTCGTCTCGTCCTCGAAGCGCTTGTGCTTCTCCCGGGCCTGCTGCTCCTGGCCGAGCGGCCGCTCGCGGGGGTCCTGGATGGAGAGGGCGGCGACGATGACGAGGGCCTCGCGCAGGGCGCCCAGGCGGTCCGCCTCGATGAGCATGCGCGCCATCCGCGGGTCCAGCGGGAAGCGGGCAAGGGTGCGGCCCACGCGGGTGAGGCGGCGGCCGCCCGGCGAGCGCGGATCGTCCTCGATCGCGCCGAGCTCCTCGAGCAGGCGCACGCCGTCGATGATCGCGCGGCTCGCGGGCGGCTCGACGAAGGGGAAGGACTCGACGTCGCCGAGGCCCAGCGAGGTCATGAGCAGCACGACCGAGGCGAGGGAGGTGCGCAGGATCTCCGGCTCGGTGAACTCGGGGCGGCCCTCGAAGTCCTCCTCGGAGTACAGGCGCACGGCGATGCCGGCGTGGGTGCGGCCGGAGCGGCCCGAGCGCTGGTTCGCGCTCGCCTGCGAGACGGGCTCGATGGGCAGGCGCTGGACCTTGGTGCGCTGGGAGTAGCGGGAGATGCGGGCGAGGCCCGAGTCGATGACGTAGGTGATGCCGGGGACCGTCAGCGAGGTCTCGGCGACGTTCGTGGAGAGGATGACGCGGCGGTAGGTGCCCGCGGCGGGCGGCGAGAAGATCTTCTGCTGGTCCTGGGCGGAGAGCCGGCCGAACAGCGGCAGCACCTCGACGGGCAGGGCGGCGCGGCCGCGGGTGCCGCGGGCGAGGTGCGCGGTGAGGGCGTCGGAGATCTCTCGGATCTCCCGCTCCCCGGGGAGGAAGACGAGCATGTCCCCGGGTCCCTCCGCGGCGAGCTCGTCGACCGCGTCGAGGACGGCCTGGGTGAGGTCACGCTCGACGGAGTGGACGTCCTCGAGCTCGTCGTCCTCCTCGAGGTCGGGCTCGAGCACGAGCGGGCGGTAGCGGACCTCGACGGGGAAGGTGCGCCCGGAGACCTCGATGATCGGTGCGGGGACCCGCTCGCCGGAGGGAAGGGTCGCGGCGAAGTGCTCGGCGAAGCGCTCCGGGTCGATGGTCGCGGAGGTGATGACGACCTTGAGGTCGGGCCGCTCGGGGAGGATCTGGCGGAGGTAGCCGAGGATGACGTCGATGTTCAGCGAGCGCTCGTGCGCCTCGTCGATGATGATCGCGTCGTAGCGGCGCAGCAGGCGGTCGCGGCCGATCTCCGCGAGCAGGATGCCGTCCGTCATGAGCTTCAGCCGCGCGCCCTCGGCGGTCTGCTTCGTGAAGCGGACCTGGTAGCCGACGGTCCCCTCGCCGAGGGTCTCACCGAGCTCGCTCGCGATCCGGCTCGCGACGGAGCGCGCCGCGATCCGTCGCGGCTGGGTGTGGCCGACGAGCCGGCCCTCCGCTCCCAGCCCCATCTCGAGCAGCATCTTGGGGATCTGCGTGGTCTTGCCGGAGCCGGTCTCGCCGGCGACGACGACGACCTGGTGCTCGCGCAGCGCCTCGACGATGTCGTCGCGACGCTGGGAGACGGGGAGGTCCGCTGGGTACTGGATGCGCAGGGCGGGCGTGGTCATGGCGGATCGATTCTACGGGCCGACGACCTGGACGGTCACGGGGATTCCCTCCGCCCCGCAGGACGGTGCGAAGCCCCGCGCTCCTGCGGCCCGGCCCCTAGACTCGTGCCCTGCGTCCGGAGACCCCGGCGCACCCCGAGCGATGGAGCCACGGAGACCACCCATGTCCCAGCCCCCCATGCGCGCACTGCGCAAGACCTCTCCCGCCGCCGGCCTCGAGCTCGTCGAGCTGCCCCGGCCCGCATGCGGCCCCCACGACGTCCTCATCCGGGTGCTGCGCGCCGGGATCTGCGGCACCGACCTCCACGTCCATGACTGGGACGACTCCGCCCGCGCCATGTGCGACACGGTGCCCTTCACCCCCGGCCACGAGTTCTACGGCGAGGTGGTCGAGGTCGGCGCCGAGGCCGGCGACGTGCGCGTGGGCGACCGCGTCTCCGGCGAGGGCCACGTCGTCTGCGGGACCTGCCGCAACTGCCGCGCCGGCCGCAGGCAGATGTGCATCCGCACCCGCAGCGTGGGCGTGCAGCGCGACGGCGCCTTCGCCGAGTACGTCGCGATCCCCTACCTCAACGTCTGGGTCCACGAGCACGAGGGCCGCACCGACCTCATCTCCCCCGAGCTCGGCGCCCTCTTCGACCCCTTCGGCAACGCCGTGCACACGGCGCTGAAGTTCCCGCTCGTCGGCGAGGACGTGCTCATCACCGGCGCCGGACCCATCGGCCTCATGGCCGCCGCCGTCGCCCGCCACGCCGGGGCCCGCTTCATCGCCGTCACCGACGTCCACGAGCACCGCCTCGAGATGGCGCGCGCCGCCGGGGTGGACCTCGCTCTGAACGTCGCGACGACCACCGTCGACCGGGCGAAGCTGGACCTGGGCCTCAAGGAGGGCTTCGACGTGGGCCTGGAGATCTCCGGCCAGCCCTCCGCCCTCCAGGGCATGATCGCGACGATGAACCACGGCGGGAAGATCGCCCTGCTCGGACTGCCGGCCCGGCACTTCGAGCTCGACTGGACCACCGTCATCACCCACATGCTCACGCTGCAGGGCATCTACGGCCGCGAGATGTACGAGACCTGGAACGCGATGAGCGCCATGATCTCCACCTCGCCCGTGCTGCGCGAGCGGGTCCTCGCGACCGTCTCCCACGTCCTCCCCGCCGCCCGCTGGGAGGAGGCGTACGACGTCGCCCGCTCCGGCAGCGGCGGGAAGGTGCTCCTGGGCTGGGAGCACTCGGACTGACCCGTCGGCCCGCGCCCACCCCGGCACCGCCACCCCTCGCCCCCTCCTGCCCCGTCCCGGAAGGACCCCCGTGTACACCGATCTCAAGGACCAGCTGACCGCCGAGCTCACCGCGATCGAGGAGGCCGGCACCTTCAAGCGCGAGCGCGTCATCACCACGCCCCAGGCCGGCCGGATCACCGCCGGGCCCGCCGGCCGCGACGGCGCCGAGGTGCTGAACTTCTGCGCCAACAACTACCTCGGCCTGGCCGACGACCCGCGTCTCGTCGACGCGGCGAAGCGGGCGCTCGACGAGCGCGGCTTCGGCATGGCCTCCGTGCGCTTCATCTGCGGCACCCAGGACCTCCACCTCGAGCTCGAGCGGGCGCTCAGCGCCTTCCTCGGCACCGAGGACACGATCCTGTTCTCCTCGTGCTTCGACGCGAACGGCGCGGTCTTCGAGCCGCTGTTCGGCCGGGAGGACGCGATCGTCTCCGACGCCCTGAACCATGCCTCCCTCATCGACGGGATCCGGCTGTCCAAGGCCGTGCGCTACCGCTACGCGAACGCGGACCTCGAGGACCTCCGCACCCAGCTCGAGGCGACCCGCACCCAGAACGACGGCGCGCCCGCCCGCCGCACCGTGATCGTCACCGACGGCGTGTTCTCGATGGACGGCTACCTCGCCCCGCTCCCCGGGATCTGCGACCTCGCCGAGGAGTTCGGGGCACTGGTCATGGTCGACGACTCCCACGCCGTGGGCTTCATGGGCGCCACCGGCGCGGGCACCCCCGAGCACTTCGGCGTCTCCGACCGCGTGGACCTCTACACCGGCACCTTCGGCAAGGCGCTCGGCGGGGCGAGCGGCGGATACGTCTCCGGCCGCGGCGAGATCGTCGCGCTGCTGCGGCAGAAGGGCCGCCCCTACCTGTTCTCCAACTCCCTCGCCCCCTCGATCACCGCGGCGACCCTGCAGGCGCTCGAGCTCGTCGAGGGCAGCGCCGAGCTGCGGGCGACCCTCTTCCGCAACGCGGAGCTGTTCCGGGCCCGGATGACGGAGGAGAACTTCGACCTGCTCCCCGGCGAGCACGCGATCGTGCCCGTCATGCTGGGCGACGCGGCGCTCGCCGGGCGCATGGCCGACGCCATGCTCGAGCAGGGCGTCTTCGTCACCGCCTTCTCCTACCCGGTCGTCCCGCAGGGGAAGGCGCGGATCCGTGTGCAGCTCTCCGCCGCGCACACCGAACAGGACGTCGAGGCCGCGGTGCGCGCCTTCGTCGCCGCCCGCGCCGCCGTGCACGGCTGACGGTCCGACCTCCCCCGCCTCGGCACCTCCGGGGCGGGGCCGGGGCTCGCCGCTGGGGCCGGGGCGGGACGCTGTTCAGGCGTCGAGCAGGCGACGCCCCGCCCGTCCCAGCGGGTGCTCCGCCGGATAGGCGATGACCAGGGCGAGGGCGAGCCGCACCGACCACGCGCCCGCACGGTCGACGAGCGCCGCCCAGACGGCCTCGTCCGCGACGCCGCGCCAGCTGGCCGCCTCGCGGTAGCCCGCGAGGATCGTCGCATCCGGGTGATGGAGCAGCAGGGCGCCCAGGTCGCTCGCCGGGTCCCCGGGGGTCGCGTCACCCCAGTCGATGAGCACGGGCGGCTCGGCGCCGGCCTCCGGGACCACGAGGTTCCCCGGGTGCGGGTCCCCGTGGAGCAGCAGGTCCGGGCCCGCCCAGGTCGCGGCGCCGAGCCCGCGCTCCCAGCGACGGCGGGCTTCCTCGCGGGCCCGGCAGGGGAGCTCCGCCCGGTCGAGATCGTGCGCGAAGGCCGCGGCCCGGGTCACGAGCGGCACACCCCGCACGGGGTTCCGCTCGAGGGAGGCAGCGATCGGGAGGGAGTGCACCGCGCCGAGCATCTCCGCGAGCGCCACGGCGGCCCGCTCCTGCTGCGCGGCCGGGGCCGAGGCGGCGACGTCCCCGGACGTCCAGGTCACCAGCAGCGCTTCGGGGTGCGTTCCGAGCAGATCAGGGATGCGCATCGGCAGCGGCCCGGCACCGTTCAGCAGGCGCAGCACGATCGCCTCGCGCATGAGCAGCGGCCGCGCCGCCTCCCGTCGGACGACCCGCAGCACGACCGATCGGCCGTCGACCCCGGCCTCCTGCCGATGCCCCCGCTCAGGCCGCACCTCCCCCACTGGCCGGTGCTCCCCCACGGGCCAGAGCACGTTGTCCCATCCCTCACCGAGCGGCGCGGGCCCGATGCGCAGCTGCAGTGACGTGTGCTCGACGCCGGGCTCGAGGTCCAGCTCCTCCAGCAGACGCCGGACCCGCCGCTCGTCGACGGGGAGGTCGGCGGGCGGCGGGCTGACGGTCGACGGACTGACAGGCAGCGGGGCCGACGGAGGCGGAGGGACGGGATCCGAGGTCACCGGGCCACGATAGGCGGCCGCGCCCCTGGTCCCGCCGACGGGGGAGGAATCAGATCGCGCCGTCGAGCACCGCGGCGGTGCGGGCGTCCTGCTTGGCGCGGTCCCGCGGGTACACCTTGTAGAAGCCGAACCACAGGACGGCGTTCAGCAGGTAGGGCACCGTCATGAACCACAGGAAGGTGCCGCCCAGGCCGATCGCGTCGGCGATGTTGCCGGCGAACATCGAGAACAGCGCCGCGATGCCGCCCTGGACGAAGGAGAAGAGGAACGCGAAGGCGGTGGCGCTCAGCTGCAGCGGGACGACGGTGGAGATCATCGGCAGCACGCAGCCGGAGAAGCCGATCGAGAACACGAGCCCCAGCACGAGCGCCGAGCCGTACACGAACGGGCGGTTCTCGAAGGGCAGCTGGGTGGTGAGCGCGACGGTGATCGCGAAGGTCACGAGGTAGATCTGCATGAGCATGACCCGCCCTTTCGCCCCGAAGCGCTTGTCGAAGAGGTCTCCGAGGTAGCCGCCCAGGAACGCGGAGAACATCGTGCCCACCGAGTACACGGCCATGATGACCGTCGACTCGGGCACCGAGTAGTGGCGCACGTCGACCAGGAAGGTCGAGAAGAACGGGAGCACGGCCACCGAGGTGACGAGGGGGATCATCGCGACCGTGAGCGCGATGGTCGGGATCCGGAACAGCTTCAGCGCGTCGCTGAAGGAGAAGGTGCCGGAATCGGGGTCCGCGCTGATGAGCGAGGAGGAGACGCCGCGGGTGCTCGGCACCCACAGCAGGATCAGGATGCCGGAGAGGATGGAGACGCCGCCCATGGCCCACATGGCGTAGCGCCAGCCGTCGGGGTTCGCGCCGAACATGCCGATCGCGGGACCCATGACGATGCCGACGCCGCCGCCGATCCCGCGCACGAGCCCGTAGGCCTTCCCGCGCTCCGACTTCGCGAAGATGTCCGGCAGCAGGCCGTTGAGGATCGGCTCCGAGGCGACGGTGCCGATCGCGGAGATCGCGAAGAGCACCACGAGCACGGTGTAGTTCGGGGCGAAGCCCGCGAGCACTGTCCACAGGCCCCAGACGCCCGTGACGAGGAAGAGGATCTTCTTGCGGCCGAAGCGGTCCGCCATCATCGCCCAGAACGGCCCGAAGAGCATGCGCGCGAGGCGCGGGATCGCGGTGAGCATGCCGAGCGCGCCGTAGTCGAGGCCGAAGGCCGTGCGGATCAGCGGGAAGAAGACGTTGATGAGGCCGGACTCGGAGTTGTCGACGGCCTGCGAGAAGCCGAGCGCGGCGACCGTGCGACCACGCCCGTGCGGGACCGCGCCGGGCGCACCGCGGCTGGGGGTCGGGGCGCCGGAGCCGGTGAGCTCGGCGGTGTCGTGGAGCTGAGACATCGATGTCTCCTTTCATGGACCGCGGGGAGCGCCGGCGACGGGCCGCGGTGGCCGCGGGTCCGACTGCTGCGCGGGAGAACGAGGCCTCTGCGGTACGGCCCCGGCGCCGATCCTGGGGCTCGTTGCAGTCCTCCCGGCATCCGTTGCCAACCCTTGCCAGGGGCAACTCCCGGCAACTCGGGCGGGCCCTCGGAGCGCCTGCGAAGGCCTCTCCTCGACGACCTGCGGGCACGAGAAAGGCCCCTCCCCCGCGCGGCTGCGCAGGTGAGGGGCCTTCGTCGGTGAGTGCAGTCGTGGAGACGGCGGGAATCGAACCCGCGTCCGATAGTGCGAAGCCAGGGCTTCTCCGGGCGCAGTCCGTGAAGGCGTTTTCTCAGTCCCGACGATCACACGGACACGTCGTCGACGGACTCAGTCACTCTGAGGTGTTCACCCGACCTCGATGACGAAGGTCGGCAGCAGTGGCTCCTTTGATGATGGAACGATCCGGGTCAGGAGCAAGCCCGGGGTTCCAGACTGCTCACGCTGAATCAGGCAGCGAGAGCGAAGTCAGTGCGCTTGGTTTCGGCACTTATGGGTTTCCGGAGGACATTAACGAGTTGACTCCGGGTTCTCGGCCCGCTTCCCCTCGCAGGACAACTACCGTCGAAACCGATCGTCCCCTTGCGTGGGTTGCAGCACGTAGGTGACGGCCCTCGGGCCGTCCCTGCACTCACTCTTCTGTTGTCAAGCAACCCGTCCCCGGCAGCCGCACGCGGTCCCCGGGAGCGAGGACGAGTCTACTCCTCCTCGGCCGCACTGCCCAGCGGATATCCGTCAGCTCACGGCGAAGCGGCTCACCCTGGACCTCGCGGCGCCCGCGGCGGGATGATGCGGCGATGAGCGGATTCCTCGCCGAGGGCGTACCGGTGACCATCGACGAGTCCACCCTGCGCGAGGTGGTCGAGGATCCCGCCACCCTCGCCGCCTGGTGCGACGCGCACCCCGAGGATCCGCGGACCGTCGCCTACCTGCGGATGCTGCGCCGGCTCGACGAGGCGGCCGCCGCCGGCCGGCGCGGCCTCGAGGACCCGGCCCTGCCCCCGCTCGTGCGGGCCGTGCGCCGCGCCCGCTACGCGCAGGTGCTGCAGTGGCAGGGCGCCTTCCTCCCGGCGGACGAGCAGTTCGACCTCGCCGCCGAGGAGACCGGCCTCGAGGACCCGACGACGCCCTCCTCGCTCTCCGTGCTCGCCGCGGTGTTCCACCAGCGGGCGCTGAGCCGCTTCGAGCATGCGCGCGCGGAGCTCGGCGCGGAGCGACCCCGAGCGGCGGAGCGGCTGCGCACGAGCGCGCTCGAGGATGCCCGGCGCGCGCTCATGATGCGGGAGCACCTCGCCGCGGACGACAAGGACCTCGTGGGCGCGAGCCGCCGTGCGGTGCGTCGCCTCGAGCGCGGCCTCTGAGCGGCGTCAGACCAGCTCGCGCTGGCGCATGGCGCGCTGCGCCTCGCGCATGTCCTGCTGCTCGCGGAGGGTCTGCCGCTTGTCCCATTCCTTCTTGCCGCGAGCGAGGCCGATGCTGACCTTCGCGTGGGAGCCGAGGAAGTAGATCTCGAGCGGCACGATCGTGTAGCCCTTCTCGCTGGACTTGCCGGCGAGCTTGAGGATTTCCCGCTTGTGCAGGAGGAGCTTGCGCTTGCGGCGCGCGGCATGGTTGGTCCACGTGCCCTTGACGTACGGGGCGATGTGGACGGCCTCCATCCACACCTCGCCGCCCTCGATGAAGCAGTAGCCGTCGATCAGCGAGGCGCCGCGGTCGCGCAGCGACTTCACCTCGGTGCCGGTCAGCACGATGCCCGCTTCCCAGGTGTCGTCGATGAAGTAGTCGTGACGGGCGCGCTTGTTGGAGGCGATGAGCTTCTTGACGGGGCCGTCGTCGGTCGCCGCCCGGCCCTTGTCGGTCTTCTTCGCCATGGAGTCCTCCTGTCGCTCGCCCGCGGTGGGCCGCACCCTTCGTGCGGCGGACGGACACCCCAGCCTACGCGGCGACGCGCCGTGCGACGAGCCGTTTTCCTGCGCCCTGGGCGGACGTCACCTGCCGCCGTCGGCCGTCCTCGGGCCGCCGCGTGCGGGGCGGACGGTCACACGTAGCCGGCGGGGTCCACGGCGTTGCCGTCCTCGTGCACCTCGAAGTGCAGGTGGCAGCCGGTCGAGGAGCCGGTCGTGCCGACGTAGGCGACGGTCTGGCCGGCCTTGACCGACTGTCCCGTGCTCACCGCGAAGCTCTGCAGGTGGTGGTACGAGGTCGTGATGACCTTGCCGCCGGACATGCCGTGGCTGAGGATCAGCTTGTTGCCCGCGTTGTGGTTGGAGGTCGTGGAGAGCACGCGCCCGTCGTGCGCGGCCTTCACGGGGGTGCCGCAGGCGACCGGGAAGTCGACGCCCGCGTGCAGCTTCCGCGTGTGGTAGATCGGGTGGTAGCGCCAACCGAAGTTCGAGTTCATGCGCGAGTCCACGGGCCGGATCCAGCCGCCCTTCGCGGAGCTCGAGCCGCCGCTGTCCCCGCCCGAGGGCGCCGGGGTGGACGCGGCCGCCGCCTGCTCGCGCTCCTTCTCCTGGCGAGCGAGCTCGGCGATCTCGTCGTCGAGCGTGCTGCCGCGGTCCTCGAGGTCGCCCTCCTGGTCCTGGTACTGCTTCTTCTTCGCCTCGAGGTCGTCCCGCTGCTGGGTCTGCTGGGCGTAGAGGTCGTCGAGGGAGGACTTCGCGTCGGAGGCCTTCTGCTCCGCGTCCTCGGTGCGCTGGACGGCGTCCTCGGACTGCTGCTTGAGGTCGTCGATCTCCTCGCGCACGGCGGTGAGGCGGTCCGCGGAGTTCTCGGTGAGCGCCTGATCGGTGCGCAGCGAGTCCAGGCGGCTGCCCTGGAAGGCCAGGGTGAGGCGGTAGTTCATCGAGCGGTCCACCGCGTCCTGCGGCGTCGCGCTGTCGAGGTACACGCTCGCCGGGCTGGGCAGCCCGCCGCCCTTGTACGCCTCGATCGCGACCTGCTTGAGCTCCTCGTCGGAGGAGTCGACCTCCTGCTGCCCGGTGTCGACCTCGCCGGAGAGCTGCCGCTCCTCCTCCTGCGCCGCCTCGAGCCGGTCACCCGTCTGCTGGTCCTCCTGGCGGGCCGCCTCGAGCTCCGCCTGGGCGTCGTCGAGGTCCTGCTGCGCCTGCGGGATCAGCAGCTCGGTCTCCGCGAGGTCGAGGTAGGTCTGGGCGAGGTCGTCGTCGACGTCGCTCAGCTCGATGCGGAGGTCCTCGAGCTGCTGGTCCACCGAGGCGCGCTCGGCGACCTTGTCGTCCTTGGAGCCCTCGGCGAGGGCCGCGGGCGCGGTGAGCAGCGGCCCCATGAGCAGGGCCGCCGCGGCGAGCACGGTCAGCGGGCGGCGCAGCGCGGAGGGCCTCATGCTCACACCTTCAGGTAGCGGTTCAGGGACACCACGGAGGCGCCGATCGCGAGCACGGCGCCGAGCACCACGAGGATCGGCGCGGCCCACAGCAGGTCCCCGGTCGTGATGGTGATGAGCTCCGCGCCGAGGGTCGGCGTGAGCCAGTCCTCGACGATGTAGTGCAGGCCCAGCCACAGCATCCCCGAGGCGATGACGCCGCCGATGATCGCGGCGACCGCCCCCTCGAGCAGGAACGGGGCACGGATGAAGACGTTGGACGCGCCCACGAGGCGCATGATCGCGATCTCCCGCCGCCTGCCCGCGACGGACATGCGGATCGTGGTGGCGACCAGCAGCGCGGCCGCGATGAGCATGAGCACCGCGAGCCCGAGGGCGAAGAGCGTGGACTGGTTCAGCACGTCGATGAACGGGGCGAAGGCGCTCAGGAGATCGGTGACCTCGTCGACGCCGTCCCTGCCCTGGAAGAACTCCACGACCGCGGCGGACTGCTCCGCGTCCTTGAGCGTGAGGTGGAAGGAGACGGGCATGTCCTCGGCGGTGAAGTTCGAGACGAACCCCTCGCCGGAGAACTGGTCCTGGTAGATCGTCAGCGCCTCCTCCTGCGAGCGCTCCTCGTAGGACTCGACGTACGGGGAGAGCACGTCGCCCTCGAGGGCGGTGCGCACCTCCTCGATCTGGGCGTCGCTCGCCGCTCCCCCGGCGCACGAGGCGGCGGTCGAGTGCGGGGAGCACAGGTAGATCGTCACCTGCGACTGCTCGACGAGCGTGGACTTCATGTCCATGATCTGCTTCTGCATCAGCAGACCGGCGCCCACGAAGGAGAGGGACACGGCGGTCACGATGACCACGGAGATCACCATCGCGACGTTGCGCCAGAGGCCGGTGAGGATCTCCCCGAGGATGTAGCGGGCCCTCATCGGTGGTCCTCCTCGTCCTCGGCGAAGGCGGCGTCGTCCGCGTCCAGGTGGTGGGCCTCGCGCTCGTCGATGAGGTCCTCCTCGAGGACGTCCTCGGAGGCGCGGACCTCGTCGACGTGATCACGGCCGGCGCGATCGGCGCTCTCGGCGCCGTCGGGAGCGGGCGTCGGGTCCGACGGCCGAGTGGGATCGGCAGGGTCGGCGGCGCCGGCGACGGTCACCGACTCGCCGTCCTCCGCATGGCCCGAGATGACGCTGTCCTCGACGGCGGACTCGTAGCCGCCGCCCTCCTCGTCGCGCACGACCTCGCCGCCCACCATCTCGACGACGCGGCGGCGCATCCGGTTCACGGCGGCGCGGTCGTGGGTGGCCATGACGACCGTCGTCCCGCGCTCGTTGATCTCGGCGAGCAGGTCCAGGATGCCCTCCGCGGTGGCCGGGTCGAGGTTGCCGGTGGGCTCGTCGGCCAGCAGGATCGAGGGCCGGTTGACATAGGCGCGGGCGATCGCGACGCGCTGCTGCTCACCGCCGGAGAGCTCGTGCGGGAGGCGGCGGCCCTTGTCCTCCAGGCCCACCATCTCGAGCATCTCGGGGACCAGGCGCCGCACCACCTTGCGGGGCGTGCCGATCACCGCGAGCGCGAACTCGATGTTCTGGTAGGCCGTCTTCGAGGGCAGGAGGCGGAAGTCCTGGAACACCATGCCGATGTCGCGGCGCAGCGCAGGCACGCGCCACGAGGGGATCCGGGCGAGGTCCTTGCCGGCCACGTGGACGGAGCCGCGCGTGGGCGCGACCTCCTTGAGAACCATCCGCATGAGGGTGGACTTCCCGGAGCCGGAGGCGCCGACGAGGAACACGAACTCCCCGCGGGCGAACTCGATGTCGAGGTTCTCCACCGCGGGGCTCTGACCGCGCAGGTACGTCTTGGTGACGTTGTCGAAACGGATCACGGGAGGGGATCGGTGCCTGTCACATCGGGGGCGTCGTGCCGTTCCAGGGTAGAAGGCGCGCGGGGCGGCGCGCCGTACGGCCCGCCCGGATCGAGGTCAAGACCTGGTCAAACCTGACCGGGGCGGAGACGCGGCGGCCCGCAGGAGCGGCGATACAGCGGGCGGCGGCGGGGTGGTCCTGCCCCGTGGATCAGTCCTCGGAGCGGTTCTGGCCGGCGCGCCAGCGGATGCCCGCGTCGATGAACGCGTCGATCTCTCCGTCGAACACCGAGGAGGGGTTGCCCTCCTGGTACTCGGTGCGGAGGTCCTTGACCATCTGGTACGGGTTCAGCACGTAGGAGCGCATCTGGTCGCCCCAGCTGGCCTTCACGTCACCCGCGAGCTCCTTGCGCTCCGCGGCCTCCTCGGCCTTCTTCAGCAGCAGCAGCCGGGACTGCATGACCCGCAGCGCCGCAGCGCGGTTCTGGATCTGCGACTTCTCGTCCTGCATCGAGACCACGATGCCGGTGGGGATGTGGGTCATGCGCACGGCCGAGTCGGTCGTGTTCACGCTCTGGCCGCCGGGGCCCGAGGAGCGGAACACGTCGACCTTGAGCTCGTTCTCCGGGATCTCCACGGAGTCCGTGGACTCGATCAGCGGGATCACCTCGACCGCCGCGAAGGAGGTCTGGCGGCGCCCCTGGTTGTCGAAGGGGCTGATGCGCACGAGGCGGTGGGTGCCGCCCTCGACGGAGAGGGTGCCGTAGGCGAAGGGCGCGGAGACCTCGAAGGTGACGGACTTCAGGCCCGCCTCCTCCGCGTAGGAGGTGTCCATGATCTTGGTCGGGTAGCCGTGGCGCTCCGCCCAGCGCACGTACATGCGCAGGAGCATCTCGGCGAAGTCCGCCGCGTCGACGCCGCCGGCGCCCGCGCGGATCGTCACGACCGCATTGCGCTCGTCGTACTCGCCGGCGAGCAGGGTGCGCACCTCGAGCTCGTCGAGGGACTTCTTGATCGAGCGGTACTCGGACTCCGCCTCGGCGAGGGTGTCCTCGTCGTCCTCCTCCGCGGCGAGCTCGACCATGACCTCGAGGTCCTCGATGCGGCTGGAGAGCTCGGAGATGCGGCGGCGCTCGGCCTGGGCGTGCGAGAGGGCGGCGGAGACCTTCTGGGCGTTCTCGACGTCGTCCCAGAGATCGGGCGCGGAGGCCTGCTGCTCGAGCCCGGCGATCTTCTCGTCGAGGGCGTCGATGTCCGTCACCTGCTCGATCGACGAGAGCGTCGAGCGCAGATGGGGGATCTCTTCGGAGAAGTCGATGGCAGCCACGAGGGGGGAGTCTACGGCAGGGGCGGCCGGGGGCCTGCGGGATCGCCGGGTGCGACGGTCGCGGGGCGTCCCATCTCACGGACGTGACCCGCCTCGATCGCCTGCCCGATCTCCTCGCCGATCGCCTCCAGCAGCTCCTCGCCGCGGGCGATCGCGTCCTCGACGCCGTCCGCGCGGGAGACCAGGTCCAGGGCGCGGCGGATCCCGGTCTGCTCGAGCTGCTCGGGGCCGAGGGTGACGGCTCCCGCGACCGCCCACACCGGGATCCCGGCGGCGACGGCGCGGCGGGCGACCTCCGCCGGGCCCTTGCCGTGCAGGGTCTGCTCATCGAGCTTCCCCTCCCCCGTCACCACGAGATCGGCGCCGGCGAGACGCTCGTCGAAGCCGGCGAGCTCGAGGACGACGTCCGCCCCGGAGCGCTGGGTCGCCCCGAGCAGCAGCAGGGCGAAGCCGGTCCCCCCGGCAGCCCCGGCGCCGGCGGCGCGCGCGTGCCCACCGTCGGGGTCCAGGAGCGCGGCCGCGCTCGTGAGGATCGCCTCCGCCTCGCGCACGCCGTCCTCGTCCAGGCCCTTCTGCGGGCCGTACACCGCGGCCGCGCCCTCGGGGCCGAGCAGGGGGTTCGCGACGTCGTTCGCGGCGATCAGGGTCACGCCGTTGAGGGCGGCGAGGGCCGGGGCGACGTCCGCCTGCGCGAGCTGCTCGAGCCCGGCGAGACCCGGGGCGATCGGCTCGCCGCCGGCGGCGAGCAGTCCCGCGCCGAGGGCCTGGAGCAGTCCCGCGCCGGCGTCGGTCGAGGCGCTCCCTCCGAGACCCACGACGATCGTGCGGGCTCCGGCGCCGACGGCCGCGTGGATCAGCTCCCCGAGCCCGCGGGTCGAGACAGCGCGCGGGGCGAGGTGCCCGCCCGGGAGCGCCGCGAGGCCCACGGCGCTCGCGAGCTCGAGCACGGCGACGTCCCCGTCGAGGGCCCAGGTCCCCTCGCGCGGCTCGCCCGTGGGCCCGGTGATCCACGTCGTGCGCTCCTCGGCGCCGGCGGCGATCGCGGCGTCGACCGTGCCGTCGCCGCCGTCCGCGATCGGGCAGCTCGCGAGCGAGGCTCCGGGAGATGTCGCCGTGATCCCGCGGGCGAGGGCGGCCGCGACCTGCGCGGCGGTGAGGGAGCCCTTGAACTTGTCCGGGGCGAGCAGGACGGCCGTCATGCCGAGGCTCCCGGGTGCGGGGAAGGAGCGGTTCTCGGGTGCGACGGCGTCATCGGCGGGTCTCCGGGTGGTGCGGGCGGGACGGGCGCTGCGGGCGGCGGCTCTGCGGCGCGTGCTGCACGCACGCTAGTCGACGGCGCTCACCGGGGTCGACGTGCGGCCACGGGTCGGGAGGGGCGTGAGCCGGGCGCGCGCATCCTGCCCATCGGTCGGTGCCGGGGTCGGCGGGCGGGTGCGCCCGTCCCGATCAGCGGGCGCGCGACTCGCCCTCGACATGGAGCGGGATCGAGGTGCCGCTCCGGCGCGTGAACCATCCGGCCAGCGGCGGGTCCGTGCGCGCGGAGAGGACGATGCGCACGGTGCCGTCCGCCTCCACGCTCACCTCGTCGAGCCCGATGTCGTGGGTGCGGGTGGTGTCCAGCGGGTAGCGGGAGAGCTGCTCCTCCGCGGCGGCCCGGGCCGAGGACTCCGTGATCGGGGAGGAGTCGCCGGCCGTGTAGATCTCCTCCATGTCCACTCCCTGGGCAGCGGCGAGCGCGATCGAGTCGGCCGCGGACTGCAGCTCGTTGCGCTCGAGGTGCACCCCGGTGATCGCGGCGCCCACGGCCATCACCAGCAGGATCACGACGAGCACCCCGGTGGTGAGGACGGTCATCGATCCCTCGCTCGCGCGGATCGCCGCGCGCAGGGAGCGCGGTCCGGGACCGTGGGGGCGGGCGCGATGCACGGGACGGGGCACGGCGCTCATCCGTTCGGCGCCCGATAGCGGTCCACGGGCACGGCGTGGGTCGCGCTCACGGCGACCGGTCCCCCACCGCCGAGGACGGGTCCGAGGCCCGGCACCGGCACGGGGATCCGCACCTGCGCGGTGACGAGGCCGCCGGGGGTCGAGCAGGGATCCTCGGTGCAGGAGATCGTCACGACGTCCTGGGCCTCGAGGCCGAAGTCCTCGAGCACGAGCCGGGTGTGCCGGGCGGCGCGGTCCCGGGCCGTGCCCGGATCCTCCTCGACGGCGTGGATGCGGGCGGCGTCGCGGGCGACGACGTCCGCCGCGAAGACCGCGGACTGCACCGAGCCGAGGGTCAGCACGAGGTACAGGGTCGGGATCAGGAGCGCGACGCCGAGCACGACGAACTCCACGAGGGCGTTGCCGTCCTCCCCCGCGGGCCCGGCGGTCCGGACGCCGCGCCGCGCGCCCGCCGGGAGGTGGCGGCCAGTGGCGAGGCGGAGCTCGGCGCCGGGTCCCCGACGCCGTCGCGGGACCGGCCGCCCGCTCACCAGGACTCCTCGTCCAGGGCGCGCCCCTCGACGTGCAGGGAGGCCTCGGGACCCAGCAGTCCCACGAGCGGGAGCGTCGCCTCGACCTCGACGGTCACGAGGCCGTCGGCGTCCTGGGAGGCCACGGCATGCGCGTCGTATCCGGAGCCGAAGCGCTCGGCGATCAGCCGCTCCGCCCGGAGCGCGCCGTCCTCCGGGGTGGCGCCCACGAGTGCCGCCCGGTGCGCGCCCTGGACGGCCGCGTCGGTGAGCGTGTTGCGCGTGTGCAGGAGCAGCGCCGCCTGCACGATCGTGAGGGCGATGACGATGATCAGCGCCGCGACCATCGGGAACTCTGCGACGGCGGAGCCCCGTTCCGAGGCGAGCTGGTCCCGCAGTCGGTCGAGGCGGATCGGCCGTGCGCGTGAGAAGGCTCCGGTCGCCGTCGCCACCGCCGTTGGGCGCGATGCCGGACGAGACGTCGGGGACAGGTCTGATGGACGCGTCATCGACGAGGACCTCCTCTCCGGGCTGGTCGTGCGGGATGTCAGGACGGGACGGGAACGCTCAGAGCGAGCCGCCGAGGAACGGCGCCATCGCGTTCTCGAAGATCTGCACGATCTGGTCGCTCGCCACGGCCCACAGGGCGATGACGATCCCGGCGGTCATCAGGGTGATGAGGACCCAGCCGGGGACGTCCCCGCGCTCGGAGCAGAGGCGGGAGGCGAGGGCGGCGAGCAGCCGGCGGTGGACCGGCGGCTTCGGGCGGGCGAGGTGGGTGCGGTGCACGGTCATGGTGTCCTCCTCGGACGGTTCGGTGTGCGTGCGATGCAGGGACGGATGGGCGGGGTGGGACAGGTCGGCGCGGAGCGCCTCACAGCGCGATCTCCAGGACGGCGAGGCCGGGGAAGATCGCGAAGACGATGACGAGCGGCAGGACCAGGAACACGACGGGGACGAGCATGACCACCTCACGGCGGCCGGCGGTCTCCATGAGGTCCCGCTTGGCGGACTCCCGCGCGTCCTGCGCCTGGGCGCGGAGCACGTCCGCGAGCGGGGTGCCGCGCTCGATGGCGACGGAGACGCCCTCACCGAACCGGGCGAGTGCCGTGAGCGGGGTGCGCGTGCCGAGCGCCGCGAGCGCCGGGGCGACGCCGGTCCCGGCGTGGATGTCCGCGACGGTCGCCGCGAACTCGTCCGGCAGCGCACCGGTCGAGGAGCGGGCGACCCGCTCCATCGCCCCGATGGGGCTCTCGCCGGCCGCGACGGCGAGCGCGAGGAGATCGGCGACGGTGGGGAACTCCCGGGCCATGCGCGAGGCGCGGCGCTTGATCTCCATGGTCAGCAGGTAGTCGCGCAGGAGGACCCCGAGGATCACGCCGATCGCGACGATGAGCAGACCCATGAGGGGGCTCGTCCCGCGCAGGCCGATCGCGGCGAGCGCGACGCCGAGGCCGACCACGAGGCCGATCGCACCGAGAACCACCTGCTCGATGCGGAAGGAGTCCACGCTGCTGCGCCGGCCCGCGAGGCGCAGCCGCTTCTCGAGCTGCTCCGCGCCTCCCGTGAGCCGCTCGAGCAGGCCGAGCGCGTGCTGGGCGACGGGGCCCAGGAGGTTCTCGACCACGAGGCGGGCGCGGCCGGAGGAGGGCGAGGCGTCGAGCAGGGCGCTGTCCGCGGCGCGACGCAGGTACGGGTCGACGCGCGCGGCGAGGTCGCGGCGTCGCAGCCAGGGCAGGAACCCGCTGATCAGGACCAGCCCGACGCCGAGCATGAGGCCCAGCAGGGCTCCCGCGACGACGGTGCTCGGCCCGGTCATCGCAGCACCCGCTCGTCCTGAGGGAGCCGCGCGATGACGAGCATGACGCGGTAGGCGATCACGGAGACGACGGCGCCGCCGAGGATCATCACGAGCCCCGCGCTCGAGTCGTAGGCCTGCGCGGCCTCGGGCCGCGTCGCCATGAGGGCCAGCACGAGCCACGGGGCGACGAGGGCGAGGCGGGCGGCGTTCACGGTCCAGGACTGGCGGGCCTCGATCTCCGCGCGGGTCCGGGCGTCCTCGCGCAGGAACGCCGAGAGCGTGCGCAGCAGTGCGCCCAGGTCGGTGCCTCCCACGTCGCGGGTGATGCGCAGGGCCTCGACGATGCGGTCGCCGACGGGATCCGCGAGGCGCACCTTGAGCCGGTCCAGGCTCGAGGCGAAGTCACCGCTGGCCTGGTAGTCCCGCCCGAACTCGGTGAACGCGGGACGCAGCTGCTCGGGGCCCTTGCGGCTGAGTTGGACGAGGGCCTCGGGCAGCGAGAGCCCCGCCCGGATCGCGGAGTTGATGTGGTCGACGGCCTCCGGCCACACCTCGCGCAGGGCGGTGGCGCGACGCCGCGCGGCGGAGCGCAGCAGCAGGACCGGGAGGCCGCTCGAGGCGGTGCCGATGGTGACCGAGGGGACCACCGCGCCGGAGACCGCCCACAGCGCCGCGGCGACCACCAGCCCGAGGCCGGCGCTCAGCAGGGGGACCGCGATCGGCGGGACCGTCCCGAGACCGACGACGACGAGGTCGTCGCGGAGCCGGTCGAGGACCTCGCCGATCCGGCCGCGGCGCGCGGTGGATCCTTCCTGCTCCCAGAGCGACCACCAGATCGCGAGCAGCCCGAGGCCCAGCACGAGGCCGACGAAGGCGCCGTCGATCATGCCGCCTCCCCGGGCGCGAGGATCCTGCGGAGGTCGACGCCGGCACGGGCGAAGCGGTCCGGGTGCGGCGGGTGCCCGTCGCCGCGGACGAGGCGGTCGCCCTGGACGCTGAAGAGGTCGGAGACCTCGATGACCTCGTCCTCGACGCGCCCGGAGAGGCCCACGATCTCGCGGACCCGCCGGCGGCCGTCGGCGAACATGTCGAGGTGGACGACGATGTCGATAGCGCTCGCGACGGTGGGGACGACGAAGCGGCTCGCGACGTTCTCCCCGGCGAGCAGCGGCAGCGTGCAGAGCTTCGCGACCGCGTCCCGCGCGGAGTTCGCGTGCAGGGTGCAGAGTCCGGGCAGCCCGCTGTTGAGGGCGATGAGCATGTCCAGCGCCTCCGCCTCGCGCACCTCCCCCACGACGATGCGGCTGGGGCGCATGCGCAGCGCCTCCTTCACGAGGCGCCGCATGGAGATCTCGCCGGTGCCCTCGAGGTTCGCCTGGCGGGTCTGGAGGGCGACCACGTCCCGCAGCGGCAGCGCGAGCTCGAAGACCTCCTCGATGGTGACGACGCGCTCGCGGGGCCCGACGGACTGGGCGAGGCAGCGCAGGAAGGTCGTCTTCCCGGCACCGGTCGCGCCGCTGACGATGACGTTGAGGCCGGCGGCGACGGCGGCGTCGAGTAAGGCCGCGGCCTGCGGGGTGAGCGAGCCGAGCTGCACCATGCCCTCGAGGTCGTGGGCCTTGGCGACGAACTTGCGGATGTTGACGGAGGCGTGGCGCCGGGTGACCGAGGGGATGACCACGTGGAGGCGGGAGCCGTCCGGCAGGAGAGCGTCCACGAAGGGGGTGCTGAGGTCGAGCCGGCGCCCGGAGCTCACGAGCATCCGCTCGACGACCCCGCGCACCTCGTCGTCCGTCATGACGATCGTGGTGAGCTCGCTGCGCCCGTTGCGGGCGCAGAAGATCTGAGTGGGCGAGTTGACCCAGATCTCCTCGACGCCCGGGTCGTCGAGCAGGTCCTGGAGGGGGCCGAAGCCGCCGATCCTCGCCGCGACCTCCGCGACCACGAGGTCCGTGTCGCGCATGGTGGGCACGGCGCCGCCCGCGGCGCGGCGGTCGTAGTCGGTGACGACCTCACGGATGAGCGGCTCGAGCCCGTCGGCGCGCGCATCGAGGCCGCGGCGGCGGATCAGCTCCCGCGACTCGGCCTCGATGATGGTGGCGGCGTCCATCCCACTCCCCTCGGCGGTTGACGATCGCGGGCGGCGCCGACCCCTCGGTCGGTCCCGCGTCGTTCCTCGCCGGTCACTGTAGGAAGCGCGGCACCCCGCCCGCTCGCCGCTCCCCGAGAATGTGGACAACTCTCCCAGACTCCTTTCGTGCAAGGATGTCGGTGCAGGTGACACACCGTGGCGCCGCCGCGCGCCCCGTCCCGTCAGGAGCACGTTCATGGCACTGTCCTCCGCATCGCCCGGCTCGAACGGCGAGCTCGACTCCTCCCCCCGGCTCAGCCGGCCCACGCTGAAGTACATGGCCAAGCGGGTCCTCTCGGAGTTCTCCCGGGACGGCGGCACCGATCAGGCCGCGAAGCTGACCTACTTCATGGTGCTGTCCATCGCGCCGACCCTGCTGGCCGTCTTCTCCCTCGCGACCCTGCTGCTCTCGAGCATCAAGGACCAGATCTCCCAGCTCCTCGTCGACGCGATCAACAGCGCGGCCGGCGGCAGCGGACTGGGCGCCGAGGGCGCCGTGAAGTCCACGGTCGACTCGCTCATGGGCTCCGCGAGCGGCGGCACGATCGCGCTCATCATCGGTATCGCGACCGCGCTGTGGTCCGCCTCCGCGTACGTGAAGGCCTTCGGCCGCGTCGCCAACGACATCTACGAGGTGCCCGAGGGCCGTGGCCCGATCCGTCTCAACGGCGGCATGCTCGCCCTCACCGCCGCGCTCGTCCTCGGGATCCTGCTCGTGCTCGTCTCGATCCTGCTCAACGAGACGATCGTGCAGGGCGTGCTGGGCCCGATCGCGGACTCGATCGGCGCGGGCGGCGTGCTCACCTTCCTCATGGACTCCTTCCTGCCGATCTGGGCGTGGGTGAAGTGGCCCGTCATCCTGCTGCTCGCCTTCGCGCTCATCTCCCTGCTCTACTGGGGCGCCCCGAACGTCGACAAGCCGTTCCGCCTCATCTCCCCCGGCGGCGTCGTCGCGATCATCGGCGTGGCCGTCGCCGCGGTCGCCGTCTCGATCTACATGACCACCTTCGCGAGCTACTCGAGCTACGGCGCGATCGGCGGCATCATGGCCGTGCTGT
Source organism: Brachybacterium horti (assembly GCF_054777615.1). Taxonomy (NCBI): domain Bacteria; kingdom Bacillati; phylum Actinomycetota; class Actinomycetes; order Micrococcales; family Dermabacteraceae; genus Brachybacterium; species Brachybacterium horti. The sequence continues at coordinate 159,184 of NZ_BAAHAM010000002.1, read as the reverse complement.
TCGCCCTGTGGATCATGAACATCGTGGTGCTGATCGGCGCGGAGGTCGACGCCGAGTTCGAGCGCGCCCGCGAGCTCGAGGCCGGGCGTCCCGCGGAGGACGGCCTCGCCCTCCCGCTGCGCGGCGAGAAGGGCGCGCAGAAGGCGGAGTCCAAGCACGAGAAGCTCGTGGACGAGGGCCGGGACATCCGCCTGCGGAACCTCCACCGTGACGCCGACTCCTACACATCCGAGGAGTACCGCCTGACCCCGCGCGAGACGAGCGGGGAAGGCGCCGCCGGCGGCGAGGGCGCCGGGACGGACGAGACCGGGTCCAAGGACTCCTGACATGTGCGGTCGCTTCGCCTTCTACCAGGAGATCGATCCGCTGCTCGACGACCTCGACGCCGTGGACCTCACGGACGGCGAGCTGCGCCGGCGCTGGAACGTGCCGCCCAACGCCCCCATCCACGTGGTCACGGAGTCGGTGGACAAGGAGTCCGGTGAGGTGGTGCGCGCCCTCCGGGTCGCCCGCTGGGGCCTGCTGCCGCCCTTCGCGAAGGACGAGGCGTTCTCCTCGCGCACCTTCAACGCGCGGCGGGAGACGATCGAGGAGAAGCCGAGCTTCCGCGGGAGCCTGGGCCGCTACCGGGCGATCGTCCCGATGGACGGCTACTTCGAGTGGGTGCGCGGCGAGGGCGGGCGCTCCAGGAAGCAGCCGTACTTCATCACCCCGCAGGACGGCTCGCGCCTGTACATGGCCGCGCTCGTCTCCTGGTGGAAGGGCCCGGGCCATCACGAGGGCCCTGCGGCGAGCACGGACGGCACCTTCCTGCTCAGCGCCACGATCATCACCCGCGAGGCGACCGGGGAGCTCGCCCGCATCCACGACCGCACCCCCGTCATGCTGCGCCGCGACGCGGTGGACGCCTGGCTGGACACGTCGATGGACGACCGGCACGACGCGGCCGCCTGGATCCGCGACGACGCCCACCTCCTGGACGATGCGACGCTCGAGCTGCGCGAGGTCGGCCCCGCCGTCGGGAAGGTCGGCAACGACGGCCCCGAGCTGATCGAGCCCGAGGAGCGGCTGCTCTGACCCGCCCGACCCCGGGCGGAGGCGCCCTCCGCCCGCAGGATGACGACCGCGGGCGGCGCCGGCCCCTACGCTTCCGGACATGACCCCTTCGAGCCACCCGGCACCGGCGCGCCCCGAGCGCGGCCGCCGGGACCCCTTCCGCTGGGTCATCGACCATCCGGGCACGGTGGACGCCGCCGTCTTCGGTGCGGCGGCCGTCGCCCTCCTGGGCTTCACGCTGCTCACCGGCGCCTGGGGCTGGTGGCTGCCGGCGACCCTGCCCATGCTCGGCGCGGCCGCCGTGTGCCGCAGCCGCCCGGGCCTCGGCGTCGCGCTCATGGCCGCGTTCGCGCTGCTCCACATGCCGCTCGTGCCCGTGGTCCTCGGCGACGCCCTGACCTTCTACGCGATGTTCTGCGCGATCGCCTACGGCCGCCCGCTCGTCCACGCCCTCGGCATCGTCGCGGGCGTCGTCGGCGCGCTCGTCCAATCGGCGTACTGGGCGCTCCACGCGCTGCTGAGCGGCTCGTCCTCCCCGCTCGAGGCGCTCGTGACCCTCATAGGGCTGCTTCTCGCGGGGACCGTGGCGCTCGTCGCCGTCTGGGCGCTCGCGAACCTCCAGCGCGCCCGCGTCCAGCAGATGCGGCTCGTCGCCGAGCGCGCGGAGCAGGCGGAGCGGGAGCGGGAGCAGCGCACCGCCCTCGCGGTCGCCGGCGAGCGCAGCCGCATCGCCCGGGAGATGCACGACGTCGTCGCCCATTCCCTCTCCGTGATCATCGCGCAGGCCGACGGCGGCCGCTACGTCGCCTCGGTGCGCCCGGAGCAGGCGGCGGACGTCCTCGCGACGATCGCCGACACGGGCCGCTCCGCCCTCGCGGACATGCGCTCGCTGCTCGGCGTGCTGCGCCAGGACGACGAGACGAGCTACGGCCCCCAGCCGGGTCCCGAGATGCTGCAGGAGCTCGTGGCCCGGGTGCGCACGGCAGGACTCGACGTCGACCTGCACGTGGACGGGCGCCTCGACGACCTCCCCCGGTCCGTCGGCACCTCCCTGTTCCGTCTCGTGCAGGAGGCGCTGACGAACACGCTCAAGCACGCGGGCCCGCGGGCGACGGCGGCCGTGCGCGTGCGGCGCTCCGCCGGGGGCCTCGAGGTCGAGGTGATCGACGACGGCCAGGGCACCGATCCGGCCTCCGACGGGCAGGGCCACGGCATCACCGGCATGCGCGAGCGCATGAGCGTGCTCGGCGGGACGCTGCAGGCGGGCCCGCTGCCCGGGCACGGCTTCCGGGTGCTCGCCCGGATCCCCCTCGGCGCCCCCGCATCGACCTCGCCATCGGCCCCGACGTCCTCGCCGCCCTCGAGCTCCTCGTCGGCTCCCGCGGCCCCGTCGGCCCCGCCGTCACCGAACGTCCCGCCCCATCCCGAGAGGACACTCCCGTGAGCACTCCCGCCTCCTCCCCCGACGCCACCGGCGGCCGCCCCCTGCGCGTCGCCCTCGTCGACGACCAGCCCCTCGTCCGGGCGGGCTTCGCGATGGTGATCGGCACGCAGGACGACCTCGAGGTCACCGTCCAGGCCTCCGACGGCGCCGAGGCGGTCGAGCAGCTGCGCGCCCACCGGGTCGACGTGGTGCTCATGGACGTGCGCATGCCGCGGATGGACGGCATCGAGGCCACCGCGCGCATCCTCGAGCAGTCCCCGCCGGACCGCGCCCCCAAGGTCATCGTCCTGACCACCTTCGACCTCGACGAGTACGTCGTCTCCGCGATCCGCGCCGGGGCGAGCGGCTTCCTGCTCAAGGACGCCCAGCCCGAGGACCTCCTCGCCGCGATCCGCACCGTCCACCGCGGCGACGCCGTCATCGCCCCCTCGGCGACGCGCCGCCTGCTCGAGCGGGTCGTGAGCACCCCCGAGCCCCAGCAGCGCGACACCTCCGTGCTCGACGCGCTCACGGAGCGTGAGCGGGAGGTGCTCGTGCTCATGGGCCGCGGCTGCTCGAACCAGGAGATCGGCGCCCAGCTCTTCGTCGCCGAGGCCACCGTCAAGACCCATGTGGGGCGCGTCCTCGCGAAGATCGGCGCACGGGACCGCGTGCAGGCCGTCATCATAGCCTTCGAGACGGGGCTCGTGACGCCCGGGGAGGGCGGGGCTCCGCCCTCGGTATGACATCGGGGGCGTCCTTCCCCCTCCCGCGGTGGAGGGCGCGGGGCCCGTGGACGGATGCCCGGGGTGCCCGGCGCGGGCGAGGATCGACGAGGATCCCGACCCCGTCCCGAGGAGAGCAATGAGCCAGCCGTCCCCGTCCGCCCTCGCCCCCGCCACGAGCGCGGGCACGGGCCCCGCCCTCGTCGCCCGCGATCTCGTGCGCACCTACGGCAGGGGCGAGGGCGTCGTCACGGCCCTCGACCACGTCGACGTGGACATCGAGCGCGGCGCCTTCACCGCCGTCATGGGCCCCTCCGGCTCCGGCAAGTCGACCCTGCTGCACGTGCTCGCCGGGCTCGACACCGTGGACTCCGGCTCGATCCTCCTGGACGGCACCGAGATCACGGGCCTGCGGGACGATGCGCTGACCCGACTGCGCCGCGACCGCATCGGCTTCGTCTTCCAGTCCTTCAACCTGCTGCCCATGCTCACCGCGGAGCAGAACATCCTGCTCCCGCTCGAGCTCGCCGGCCGCCGTGCGGACCGCGCCTGGCTCGACACGATCACCTCCGCCTTCGGCCTCACCGACCGGCTGGGCCACCTCCCCTCGCAGATGTCCGGCGGGCAGATCCAGCGCGTCGCGATCGCCCGCGCCCTGGTCACCTCCCCCGCCGTCGTCTTCGCGGACGAGCCCACCGGCAACCTCGACTCCCGCACCACGGAGGAGGTCCTGGACTTCCTGCGCCTGAGCGTCGACGAGTTCGACCAGACCGTCGTCATGGTCACCCATGAGCGGGACGCCGCCGAGCGCGCGGACCGCATCATCACCCTGGCCGACGGCCGCCTGGCCTCCGACGAGGACCTCCGCGGGGCCCGCCGATGAGCGCCTCCGCACGCCGCGTCCCGATCCGCCTGACCCCGATGCGCCGCCACCTCGCGGCGATCCTCACGGTGGCCCTCTCCTGCGCGTTCGTCGCGGTGATGGTGCTCGCCGGCAACCTCGTGCAGGAGTCCCTGCGCGCCTCCACCGCCCAGACCTACTCCGGCGCCGACCTCGTCGTCGAGAAAGAGATCCCGGACGACGCCTGGGAGAGCACGACGCCGCTGCCCGCCCCCGAGGTCGCCGGCACCGAGGACGTCTGGCCCCTCACCCAGGGCTTCGCGCAGCTGACCTCCTCGGCCGTGGCCGACGGTCCCTACCTGCAGGTGGTCCTCACCCCGCCCGGCGAGGACACCCTCGAGGAGGGCTCCCCCGCCGCGGACGACTCCCAGGTGGTGCTCGACCGGACCGCCGCCGACGCCCTCGAGGTGGGGGTCGGCGACACCGTCACCCTGCCCGCGGGCACGATCGTCCCCGAGGACACGACCGATCACACGCTCACCGTCTCCGGCATCGCCCCGGCCGCCGAGGGCGCGGCCCTCGGCGCGACCCCGCGGATCCTCGCGGACGACGCGAACTCCGCGCTCCTGCTCGGCCCCACCCGCGGCACGACGACGGACACCTGGCTCGCGACCGTCCCCGCCGGCACCGATCCCGCCGACGTCGCCGCCGCGGCGAGCACCGGCGGCACGACCGTCACCACCGTCGAGGACGCCGAGCAGGAGGCCGTCGACCAGCTCATGACGGGCTTCGCCGCCCTCGGCGTCATCCTCGGCGTCTTCGTCGTCATCGCGCTGTTCACGAGCGCCGTCGTCATCGCGAACACGTTCACGGTGACCGTCGCCCAGCGCACCCGATCGCTCGCCCTGCTGCGCACCCTCGGCGCGACCCGCGGCCGCGTGGGCCGCATCGTGCTGCGCGACTCCGCCCTGGTGGGCGTGGTCGGCGCGGTGCTCGGCGTGATCGGCGGGCACCTGCTGGTGCAGGCCGCGCTCGCGGGGGCCGCCGCCGCCGGCTGGCTCGACGCGGTCATGGCCGTGCCCGTCTCGCCCACGTCCGTCCTCGTGCCGATCCTCGCGGGTCTCCTCCTCACCGTCCTCGCGGGCCTCGCCCCGGTGCGGGCGGCGACACGGGTCGCCCCGCTGCAGGCGCTGCGCTCCGTCGCCGCCCCGCCCCGCGGCGGCTTCGGGGTGCGAGGCGTGCTCGGCGTGATCGGCGCCGGGGTGGGTCTCGCCCTCATGATCGGCGGCGCCGTGCTCGCCGGCTCCCACCCCCTGCCGGGCATCCTCCTGGCGGTGCTCGGCGGGCTGCTGAGCTTCGGCGGCATGCTGCTCGCGCTCGTGGTGCTCACCCGGCCGCTGGCCCTGCTGCTGGGCCGCGTCGCCGGCCGGATCGGCGGTCTCCCCGCGCGGATCGCCGGGGCGAACATCGCCCGCAGCCCGGGCCGCAGCGCCGCGACCGTCGCCGCCCTGCTCATCGGCACCACGCTCATGACGATGATGGCCGTCGGCGCCCGCACCACCGAGGCGTCACTGACCGCGGAGCTCGACTCCAACCGGCCCATCGACCTCGTGGTCTCCGCCGCCGCCATGCCGGAGGACGCCGCGGCGCAGATCGGCGCCGTGGACGGCGTGCGCGTCGCCGAGTCCGGCACCGTCGGCAGGATCGACGTCGGAGCCGACGAGCCCCTGCTCGTCTACGGCCTGGACCCCGAGACCGTGCGCGAGACCTCGCACCGACCGGCCGTGGCCGACGAGCTCGCGGACGACACCCTGCTCGTGGGTTGGGAGCGCGCCGAGGAGACAGGCCTGCAGGACGGCGAGAGGATCACCGTCCCCACCGCCGACGGCGGCACCCGCGAGCTCACCGTCCGCTACGACGCGAACCTCAAGATGCCGATGCTCACGCCCGGCACGCTCGAGGCCGTCGCCCAGGGCGGCACCCGCCCCGTGGTCGTCGCCGACTTCGAGGACGAGGGCACCGCCGCCCGCGGCGACACCGACGCCTACGGCATCGTCGACGCCGTGTACCTGGTGACCTCCGGGGACGGGTACTCGGAGGCCGACGTCGTCGCCGGCGGCGCCGAGCGCGAGATGTACGGCCAGGTCCTGCGGGTCCTGCTCGGCATCACGGTGGGCCTGCTCGCCGTCGCCGTGCTCGTCGCGCTGGTCGGCGTGGCGAACACCCTGAGCCTCGGCGTGGTCGAGCGGCGCGGGGAGAACGCGCTGCTGCGGGCGCTGGGAACCACGCGCCGCCAGATGCGCGCGATGCTCGGCTGGGAGGGCGTGCTGCTCGCGCTCATCGGCGCCGCGCTGGGGATCGTCCTCGGCGCGGTCTACGGAGGGCTCGGCGTCATCGCGCTGCTGGGCTCCGCCGTCGCGGTGACCGTGACGATCCCCTGGGGCCAGGTGGTCCTGGTGGTCGTGGCCGCCGTGCTCGCCGGCTTCCTGGCCTCCGTGCTGCCGGGTCGCTCCGCGGCCCGCACGGCCCCGGCCGCGGCGCTCGCCGCCGCGGAGTGAGGCCCCGCGGCGGGGGCCGTCACCGCCGCTGACGCGGAAGGGCCCGGAGGATCGCTCCTCCGGGCCCTTCTTCTCGGTCTCCTGCGGGTCGGGGCCCGCTCAGCGCCCCTCACCGGTGGGCAGCGGGGTCGAGCGCACCAGGGAGAGCAGCAGCAGGAACGCGGCGATCGCGACGACGAGGGCGAGCGCGCCCTGCCAGACGAGGCCGCCGCTCAGCATGCTCGCCCCGACGAGGGCCTGGAACAGCTGCCAGGTGATGCCGTAGCCGAGGCCGAAGCGGCCCCGCACGAGGATCGAGCGCGCGGCCACCGCGGCGCCCGCCGCGAACAGCAGGAGGAACACGCCGAGCCCGGTGCCGAAGCGGCCGTCGAGCTGCCCGCCGGAGACGCCGACGAAGCAGAAGGTCGCCACGGCGACGAGCAGGACCGCCTCGAGGGCGAGCAGCGCGGCGGCCACAGGGCGGATCCGCGGGTCGCGCTCGCTCGCGGTGGCGGGGGCGGCAGGGCTCTCGGAGCCGGGACGGGAGGCGCGGGGCATGGAGGCACTGTATCCGCCCCTATGCCCCTCCCACGGGCTCCTGTCCAGCGCTCCGGGAGCGGCATCACAGGACCCGCAGGACCGTGTGGGAAGTGCCACCCAGGCTTTGCGGCCAGGCCCTTGTCGCCGCCGGGAGCGGTGCTGAGAATGGATGAGGCCCCTCCACGGCGAGGAGAACCGCGGCGGAGTCCCTCCGTCACGGGGACGCTCCGGCGGGGCCGCCGACCCCGAGCACGCCCCTTGCGGGGGCAATCCTCGCCTCGCGCCACCGCAGCGGTGGGACGGGGCGATTCCGGAAAGTGAGAGTGACGATGGACTGGCGCCACCGTGCCGAGTGCCTCAACCATGATCCCGAGCTGTTCTTCCCGATCGGGAACACCGGACCGGCGATCACGCAGATCCAGGAGGCGAAGGCGGTGTGCCAGAAGTGCGAGGTCATGACCGCCTGCCTGAAGTTCGCCCTCGAGTCCGGCCAGGACTCGGGCGTCTGGGGCGGCCTGTCCGAGGACGAGCGCCGCTCCCTCAAGCGTCGCAACGCCCGCGCCCGTCGCGCGAGCTGATCGCACCGCCGCACCGCCTGCGGCACCCCTGACCTGATCAGGGCCTCGTCCCGCCCGCCGCGGGACCCCTGCTCCGCCACGGCGCGGCCGACCCTCCGTCGGCCGCGCCGTCGTCGTCGGAGCACCCGTCCCCTCGCCGCCCGCCCCGCGGGGGCCGGCGGCTCGGGGCCCCTCCCTCAGAGCCCGATCGGCTCGAGGTACACGTCGATGACCGCGCTCGTGCCGCCGTCGGGCAGGTTCTGCCAGGTGAGCGTGCCGCCGAGCTGGCCCTGGACGAGGGTCTGGGCGATGTTCGTGCCGAGGCCCGAGGGCTTCGCCGTCCCCATCCCCGCACCGTCGTCCTCGATGGAGATCACGAGGTGGGCGCCCGTGCGCTCGCTGCGGATCGTGAGCGTCCCGCCGGTCTCGGAGAGACCGTGCTCGACGGCGTTGGTCGCGAGCTCGGTGACGACGAGCGCGAGCGGGGTCGCCTCGTCGGCGCGGATCTGCCCCACGCGCCCCACCTTCTCGGTGCGCACCTCGACCTGGCTGTCCGCGATCCGCGGCGAGCCCTCGCGGTGCACGGTCGCGCTCGCCGCGTCGACCGCGAGCCGCAGGCAGCGGTCGATGACGTCGTCGAAGACCACGGCCTCCTGCGAGCCCTGGAGGAGCGACTCGTGGACCAGGGCGATCGTGGACACGCGGCGCATCGCCTCGGCGAGCGCGTCCCGGGCCTCGTCGGTCTTCATGCGGCGCGACTGCATGCGCAGCAGCGCGGCGACGGTCTGGAGGTTGTTCTTCACCCGGTGGTGGACCTCGCGGATCGTCGCGTCCTTCGTCATGAGCTCCCGCTCCCGACGGCGCAGCTCGGTCACGTCGCGCACCAGCACGATCGCCCCCGTGCGGGCGCCCTGCTCGGTGATCGGGACGGCGCGCAGGGAGAGCGTGCCGCCGCGGGCCTGCATGTCGGAGCGCCAGGCCGCGCGCCCCATGAGCACGAGCGGCAGCGACTCGTCCACCGGTGCGCGGCTCTGGAGCACCTCCGTCGCGGTCTCGGCGAGCGTGCCGCCGAGCATGTCCCCCGCGATACCAAAGCGGTGGAAGGCGGAGAGCGCGTTGGGGGACGCCCACTGGACCACGCCGTTCTCGTCGAGCTGCACGACGCCGTCGCCCACACGGGGCGCTCCGCGGCGCGGCGGGATGGGCGCGCCGTCGATCGGGAAGGCGCCGTGCTCGATCATCCGCAGCAGGCGGGTGCCGAGCTCCTGCTGGTGCGTCTCGCTCGAGGAGGGGTTCGAGGTCGGCGCGGGCGACTCGACGGCGAGGACCGCGAGGGTCCGGCCGTCCTTGCGGACCGGGGTGAGCAGACCGCGGGCCTCCCGGCCCTCCCGCTCGAGGACGACGACGCCGCGCTGACTGCGCTCCCCGTCGAGCAGGGCGTCGAGGTCCGCATCGGCGCCGCGCGGGAGGCGGTCGCCGACGGGATCCTCGAAGTACACGGTCGAGCCGGTCGCGGGACGGCAGTGGGCGACGGCCATGGGGCCGTCCTCGGCGCGGACCCAGAGCACGAGATCCGCCCGCAGGAGGTCCGAGACGAGGTTCCAGTCGCCGACGAGGTGCTGCAGCCAATCGGCGCCCTTCTCGGAGAAGGAGCTGATGTCGGAGAGGTACTTGGACAGGCTCGGCATGAGCACAGGATAGGCGCCGCGGCCCGTGCTCCTGGGAATCGACCGCGACGCCTGCCGTAGGCTGGCGCCGTTGCCCGTTCCCGCTGGAAGGACGCCTGTGAAGCTCTCCGAGAACCTGACGATCCCCGCCTCGGCGGCCGATGCCGCCGCGATGTACGCCGACGAGTCCTACGCCGAGGTGCGGCGCGCGACGCTCCGCGCGAGCTCGGCCTCGTCCCGGGTGGAGGGCGACCCGGCGGGCGCCTTCACCGTGCGCACCGAGATCGCCATGACGACCGAGAAGGTGCCGGACGTGGCCCGCCGTTTCGTGGGTGCGACGGTCACGATCCGCGAGGAGCAGGTGTGGTCGGCCCCGGCGGCCGACGGCGCCCGCACGGGCACGATGTCGATCGACGTCGCCGGCACCCCCGCGACCTTCACCGCGGCGCTGGCGCTGACCCCGCAGGGCGAGGCCACGAGCCAGGTGGTCATCGACGGCGACCTGACCGTCAAGGTACCGCTGCTCGGCGGCAAGCTCGAGAAGACGGCCGTCCCGTACGTCTCCAAGGTCCTGCGGGCCGAGGAGCGCGCCGCGCGCACGTACCAGGACTCGCGCACCCGCTGATCCCGCTCACCGGATCATGACGGCGCCCTCCCCCTGCACGGGGGAGGGCGCCGTCGTGTCCGGTCCGGGGCGGGGCCCCGGCCGGGGCGTCGTCGGAGGGGTCAGCCGTTCCCGTCGAGATAGGCGATCGCCTCGCGCCCCTCGCTCGGGTCGAACCAGAGCAGGGCGGGGTCGGTATCGTCCTCGGCAGCGGCCTGCGCCGTGAGCTCGGTGACGTGCACCGCGGCGAGCGACGACGTGACCGTCTCGAGGAGCACGGCGCCATAGGCGCCGCCGGTCTCCTCGGCGAGGCCGAGCGCACGGTCCGGCACGTCGAGCGCGAGGACGAGCCCGCGCGAGGTGGGACCGGCCTCGGACAGCGCGACGTGCACCGCGTCCTGCAGCGCGTCGTACTCGAGATCCTCCTCGTCCTCCCCGGGCCGATCGGCGCGGGCGGGCGCGGTGACCGCCCAGGCCGGGCGACCCGCGGCGATCTCGATCCGGGTGCCCGCGGCGCTCAGCAGGGAGCGGTCCTCGGCGGTCAGGGGAAGGAAGATCCTCATGCGGACATCCTCTCATCCGGCCCGGGCGGGCTCCGGTGCGGCCTCCTCCGCCGGCCCCGTGCTCGGGGCCTCCCCCTGGAGGGCGGGCGAGGCGGCGAGGTCCCGCAGCGCGCGGCGCAGCGGTGAGCGCGGTGAGCTCTCGGCGAGCAGCGCACCGTCCCACACGGCGGTGCGGCACGCGCCCGGATCGTCCGGGAGCAGGTGCAGGCTCGTCATCGGCATCCGGGTGCCGAGGAGCTCCTTCACCCGATCCCCCGGCACCGGTGAGCCCATGCGGTTCACGACCACGTGGAGCTCTCGCACGCCCAGGTCGCGGAGCCGGTCGTTCTCACGCAGCAGCCGGGTCAGGCTCACCGGATCCGCGGTCGCGGTCGCGATGACGGCGTCGGCCCGCTGGATCGCGGTGAGCGACGCCCAGTTGCGCTGCGGGGCGGCCGTGTCGTAGCTGAGCTCCTCGTCCTCCTCGAGCGGGGCGGCGACGTCCACGATCACGAGCTCACCCCGGCGGGACAGCGCCCGCCAGAGTCCGTCGAGGGAGCTGCGTCCCAGCTCCGCCCATCGTGAGGGGACCCCGATCCCGCTGAGGAGCCGCAGGCGGGGCTGGACGACGGGCAGCAGCGCGTCGAGCGTGCGCGAATCCAGGGTGTCCCGGTCGAAGGCGCGGCAGGCCGCGACGATCCCCGGGGCCTCGTCGAGCACGCCGAGCAGCTGGCCGAGCGCCGGACCGTAGGTGTCCGCGTCGACGAGGACGGTGTCGCGTCCCGCGCGGGCGGCCTCCGCGGCGAGGTTCAGGGCGAGGGTCGAGCGTCCCGGGGCGCCCGCCGGCCCCCAGACCACGACCACGCGGCCGCCCTCGGGGGCGTCGTCCAGGACCGGGTCCTGCGTCCAGGGCTCCGCGGTCTCCTCGCCGTCGATCGCGGCGGAGATCGCGGCGAGGATCTCGTCGATCGGCGCCCCGGCATCCACCACCTGGCGCAGGCCGAGGGAGGTCTGCTCGGGGGCGGTCTCCGCACGCAGCCCGATGACGGCGACGTGCTCGAGCAGACCGGCGGCCACGTCCCGGCCGAGCCCGCGCACCGAGAGGTCCAGCAGGACCGCCTGCCCGATCCCGGCGCCGACCACGGCGGCGGTCTCGGCGAGATCGGCGCAGCGGCGCACCACCCGGACGTCGTGATCGCCGTCCTGGGCGAGATCGTGGACGATGCGGACCTCGTCGGCGCCCGAGGCGCACAGCACCAGGTCGATCATGTGCCGACCCCGTAGGCACCCGGCACCCCGATGACGTCGAGCCGCTCCTCCCGGGAGAGCACCTCGAGGACCCCGGCGAGATCGTCCCGCGGCACGAGCACCTCGACGGCCATCGACCGCATGCCCAGGGTGCTGCCCTCGTCGATCGTCCTCACGACGGCGTCCTCGACGAGCAGCTCGGCCTGGCCGGTGCCCTCGTCCACCTCGCCCGTGTGCCAGAGCTCGACGGTGCTGCCGGCCTGGACCGACTGCGCGACGGAGGAGTCCACCGGGATCACCACGGGCCGCAGGTCGACGTCGGCGCTCTGGCCGACGGCGGCGGCGGGCAGCAGCTCCCCGGCACGGACCGGTTGCGTGGCGACCGCGCCCTCGGGGATCGCCTCGAGCGAGCCGACGTACATGCCGTCCTGCTCGCCGAGGCGCAGCTCGACGACGGTGAGGTCCTCCGGGGCGAGCGCCTGCCCGGGGACGATCACGGAGCGTGCGACCAGCACGGGCGTGGTCTCGGCGAGACGGGAGACCAGCAGGGCGCCCATGAGCACGCTGCCGAGGACGAGCACCACGCCGACGATCAGCCGCGGGTCCTTCCACCGCGGCCGCCGCAGCCTCATCATTCCTGTGCTGGCCCCCACGGTCCCCTCCTGCGCTCCGCCCGATCGCGTCCCGACCGGGTCCTGGCCGGGAGAGTACGGGAGACGGCGCCTCGCCTACCCGGGAGGGCGGCGGATTGTGGACAGCCCGCCGCGGAGGAGGGGTCGTCGGCCGTTCGTCCACAACACCCCCACGCCCGGGCGCCGGAGGTGTGAGACTGTCCCGGACCGTCCGACCCGCCAGGCCCCGTTGCCGGAAGGAGCGCCGATGCAGCCCCGTTTCGTGCCGCTGACCGACGTCGCCGAGATGCTCTCGATCTCGGCATCGCAGGCCTACGCGCTCGTGCGCACGGGAGAGCTGCGCGCCATCAAGGTGGGGGGCCGCGGTCAGTGGCGTGTCGAGATGACCGAGATCGAGTCCTACATCGAGCGCAGCTACGCCGCCACCGAGCGGGTGCTCGAGGAGGAGCGGGAGCGCACGCACCGCTGAGCGGTGCCGAGCCCATCGGCGCGGGCCTGATCCGAGCGGAGCTCAGGCGCGCGACGCCGAAGGACGCCGGGTCACTCAGCTCGAGGAGACCAGGAGCAGGCCGCCGAGCGCGACGGTGATCGACCCGGGCCCGGACGCGGCCCCGGCCTCCCCCGTCGGCACCGTCCTCAGGTCCAGGGCGTCGGCGCCGACGGTCGAGATGCGTCCGGTCACCTCTCCCGCGATCGTGGTCACCCGGACCACTCCGCGGTCCCGCGCGAGCGCGCGCAGCACCGAGGTGAGGGACTGCTCCGGCGCCGCTCCCTCGGCACGGGGACGAGCTCGCGCGCCGAGCCCCTCGACCATGCCCACGGCGGGCAGCGGGACGAGCCGTCGCGCACCTCCCTCGGCGAGGAGGACCCATCCGTCGGTGGCCTCGGTGAGGCGGCCGCCGATCCTCCGGCCGCCGCGCAGATGGAGCACGAGCTGCGCCCCGATCGCCGCGCGCATCCTGTCCGCGAGCAGCAGCTGCGAGCGCTCGGCACGGGTGAGGTCCTCGGCGAGGGCGCGCATCTCCTCCCTCTGCTCGTGGGCATGACGGCCCTCGATGTCCTCGAAGATCCGCTCGAACCGCATGGGCTCACTGTACGGAGGCGGCGCCCCGGCGGGAACGGGTCCGTCCCTGACGGCGACCGTCCCCGCTGCTGCACCCATGACACCCGATACGGACGTTCCCCTCAGAGCGTGAGGCATCACCCATTCCGGTCGTACCTAGGGACGAACGATCAAGCGCCCCTCGTCCTTTGGTGCTGTTGACCTGCGGTGATGGGGCCGGATTTTCGTACCGATGACCGATTGTGCGCCGTGTCACCCGTCCGTAGATTCCTGGACTACGACGTCATCGACACCAAACGGCATCAAACGCACGGGTCGAGGGGCACCGGCCATCAGAGGAGAAGAACCATGGGGGAATCGCAGGTCGCCGAGGCCGCACCGGGACGGACGGGAGCCGTCCGCACCGGGCTGACGGCGGTGCTCGCCGCGGCCGGCACCCTCGCCATGGCGGCGGCGGCACGCACCCTGGTCGAGCCGGCCCTCACCGGCAGCGGGGAGCAGGCGCTCCTGAACGGTGTGCTGCTGGTGCTCGCGGCCGCCGGCGCCCTGCTGTGCCTCTACCTCACGGTCGTGTGGGCCCTCGCCACGCTCGTCCTCGTCGCCGGGCCGGCCACCGCCCTGGGCCGCACCCTGCTCGGCGCGCTCCGTCTGATCGCTCCCCAGCTGGCGCGTCGGATCACCGTCGCCGCCGCTCTCGGCACCGCCGCGACCGCGATGGTGCTGGGTCCCGCGAGCGCCGCGGACCAGGGGACGGGGTTCCTCGACCTCTCGGGCGTCGGGGCCGGCGCCGCGCAGGAGCTCACCGCTCCGGTGGACCCTGCCCCCTCCGACGGCGGAGGCGAGGCCGGGGGCGCAGCACCCACCGAGGAGGGCGAGCTGCCCCCGCTCGGCTGGGAGAGCGCTCCGAGCTCGCAGGATCCGGGCACCACCGAGGACGAGGCGCCCGTCCAGCACGAGGCGCACGAAGGCGACGACACGTCCGATGCCGACCCGGAGCCCTCCGACGCCCCTGTCCCCGCCGACCCCACCGCACCGGCGGAGGGTGCGAGCGACCCTGCGGACGGCGCCGACTCCACCGACGCCACCGACGCCACGGATTCCCCCGGCGCCACCGATGCCACGACCCCGCCGCACACGATCGTCGTCGGCGCCGGGGACTCGCTGTGGACCCTCACCGACGAGGCCCTCGGCCCGGGAGCGGATTCTCCTCAGGACATCGCCAGCTCCTGGCCCCGGCTCTACGAGGCCAATCGACACGAGATCGGGTCCGATCCCGATCAGCTCACCCCCGGGCAGGTCCTCACCGTGCCCTCCGCCCTGACCGACGAGGAGTCGTCATGACCACCACCGACCAGCGACCCCTGCCCGCCGCCACGCTCACGGACGGCGCGGCGCTCGCCCCGGAGGACCCCCGCAGCGTCGAGCGGATGGTCGAGCCCGTCGCCCGGTTCGCCGTCGAGATCGTGCGGGACATGCGGCCCGAGAACGCGCTCGCGCGGGTGGTCACCCCGGAGGTCGCGACCATGCTCGCGCGGCGTGCCCGGCTCACCCGGCGTCTCCGCGACTCCACCGGGCACACGCCCTCGCGCCGGATGCAGGTCACCGGCGTCCACACCTGCATCGTCAACGAGACCACCGTCGAGGCCAGCTGCGTGATCCGCGACCTCGACCGCGCCCGCTTCCTCGCCATGCGCTGGGAGCTGCGGCACACGGGCTGGCGGGTGACCGTCCTCGAGATCGGCTGACCGAGCGGCGCACACGAGGACGAGGCCCGTCCTCCCCGAGGGGAGGACGGGCCTCGTCGTCAGCGGCGGGACCGACCCCGCGCCCTGCTCAGGCCTTGCGGCGGCGTCGGCGCTCCGCACGGTTGGGCTTGTCGCGGTCCTTCGGACCGTGATCCGCCTCGGTGTGGTCCGCACCGTGCTTGGCGTCATGGCGCGCCTGGCGACGACGCTGCGCACGGGACATGGTCCCGGGATCCGTCCGGCCCGAGCCCTCCGCGGAGCTGTAGCTGAGCCGGCGCGGATCGGGCCCGTCACCGAGGCCCTTCGCGGTCACCACGACGCTCCGCTCGGCGGCGAGCTCGTCGGCGTCCTCGAGCTCCGCCTCCTCCGAGCCGGCTTCTGAGTCCTCGCCCTCCCGGTCGTCCAGGAGGCTCTCGAGCTCGCCCTCGTCCTCGGCGGTCCCGTCGTCGGCGGTCCGGTCAACGGCCTCGGCGCTCTCGCGATCGACGACGGCCTCGTCGGCCGATCCCCCGGCCTCCTCGGTCTTCTCGTCCTCCCGCGCGGCCGAGGCGGTCGCCGCCTGGGCGGCGGCGGAGGTCGTGCGCAGGAGCTCGGAGACGGCCTGCGGCACCACGGGCGAGGCCTGCTGCACCTGCACCTCGAGGTTGAAGAGGTAGCCGACGGCGTCCTCCTTGATGCCCTCCATCATCTCGTTGAACATCAGGTGGCCCTCGCGCTCGTACTCGACGAGCGGGTCGCGCTGGGCCATCGCCCGCAGCCCGATGCCCTCCTTGAGGTAGTCCATCTCGTAGAGGTGCTCGCGCCAGCGACGATCCATGACGGAGAGCAGCACGCGCCGCTGCAGCTGGTGGACGGCCGCCTCGCCGAGCTCGTCGGCTCGACGGTCGTAGGCCAGCCGCGCGTCGGAGAGGATCTCCTCGCGCAGCATCGCCGCGGTGAGGTCCTCCTTGCCGCCGGCCTCCTCGATGAGCTCCTCCGCGGTGACCGAGATCGGGTAGGCGCTGCGCAGCGCCCCCCACAGCTCCTCGAGCTCGAAGTCCTCGGGGTTCGATCCCTTGGTGTGCTCGGTGACGATCCCGCCGATCACCTCCTCGATGAAGCGGTCCACGTGCTCGTCGAGGTCCTCGCCCTCGAGGATCCGCGAGCGCTCCTCGTAGAACTTCTTGCGCTGCTTGGTCAGGACGTCGTCGTACTTCAGGACGTTCTTGCGGATCTCGGCGTTGCGCGACTCGATCGAGTTCTGCGCGCGCTGGATCGCGCCGGAGACCATGCGGCCCGTGAGCGGGATCGCCTCGTCCACGCCGCCGCGAGCGAGCAGCGCCTCGGCCGCTCCCGCGTTGAACAGGCGCATGAGGTCGTCCTGCAGCGAGAGGTAGAACCGGGACTCGCCCGGGTCGCCCTGACGCCCGGAGCGGCCGCGCAGCTGGTTGTCGATGCGCCGGGACTCGTGGCGCTCCGTGCCGAGCACGTACAGACCACCGAGCTCGGTGACCTCGTCGTGCTGCTCCTCGACGGCCGCCTTCGCGCGCTCGAGCGCCTCGTCCCAGGCGGCCTCGTACTCCTCGGCCTGCTCCTCGGGGTCCAGCCCCGACTCCTGGACCTCGGCGTGCGCCATGAACTCGACGTTGCCGCCGAGCATGATGTCGGTGCCGCGGCCGGCCATGTTGGTCGCGACGGTGACGGCGCCCTTCGCGCCCGCCATCGCGACGATCGCGGCCTCACCGGCGTGGTTCTTCGCGTTGAGGACCTCGTGGGTGACGCCCTGTGCGGTCAGCAGCTTCGAGAGGTACTCCGACTTCTCGACGCTCGTGGTGCCCACGAGCACGGGCTGGCCCTTCTCGTGACGGGCGACGATGTCCTCGACGACCGCGTCGAACTTGGCCCGCTCGGTGCGGTAGATCCGATCGGCCTGGTCCACGCGCTGCATCTCGCGATGCGTCGGGATGGGCACCACGCCGAGGCCGTAGGTGTTCATGAACTCGGCGGCCTCGGTCTCCGCCGTGCCGGTCATGCCCGAGAGCTTCTCGTAGAGCTTGAAGTAGTTCTGGAGGGTGATCGTGGCGAGGGTCTGGTTCTCCGCCTTGATCTTCACCCCCTCCTTGGCCTCGATGGCCTGGTGCATGCCCTCGTTGTAGCGGCGACCGGCGAGGATGCGGCCGGTGTGCTCGTCGACGATCATGACCTCGCCGTTGAGGACGACGTAGTCCTTGTCCTTCTTGAACAGCTCCTTGGCCTTGATGGCGTTGTTGAGGAAGCCGATCAGCGGGGTGTTCAGCGACTCGTAGAGGTTCTCGATGCCGAGGTGGTCCTCCACCTTGTCGATGCCGGCCTCGAGCACGCCGACGGTGCGCTTCTTCTCGTCGACCTCGTAGTCGCGGTCGCGGCGCAGCTTCTGCACGACCTTCGCGAACTCGGAGTACCACTTGTTCGCGTCGCCCGAGGCGGGGCCGGAGATGATCAGCGGCGTGCGGGCCTCGTCGATGAGGATCGAGTCGACCTCGTCCACGATCGAGAAGAAGTGGCCGCGCTGCACGCGGTCCTCCGGGGTGAGCGCCATGTTGTCGCGCAGGTAGTCGAAGCCGAACTCGTTGTTCGTGCCGTAGGTGATGTCCGCGGCGTACTGCTCGCGGCGCTCCGCCGGGGTCAGGCCCGCGGTGATCACGCCCGTGGTCAGGCCCAGGGCACGGAAGACGCGGCCCATGATGTCGCTCTGGTAGGTCGCGAGGTAGTCGTTGACGGTCACGACGTGGACGCCCTTGCCGGCGAGCGCGTTGAGATAGGCCGGCAGCGTCGCCACGAGGGTCTTGCCCTCACCGGTCTTCATCTCCGCGATCCGGCCGCGGTGCAGGGCCGCGCCGCCCATCACCTGGACGTCGTAGGGGCGCTGGCCCAGCGTGCGCTCGGCGGCCTCGCGGACGGCCGCGAAGGCCTCGACCTGGATGTCGTCGAGGGTCTCGCCGTCGGCCAGGCGCTCACGGAAGCGGGAGGTCTCCTCCCTCAGCTCCTCGTCGCTCAGCTCGGTGAAGACGTCACCGGCGGCCGTCACCCGCTGGGCGATGGACTCGAGCCGACGCCGCTCGCGGCCCTCGCCGGCGCGCAGGATCGTATCGAAGAGGTTTGCCACACGTGCTCCCGTTGCTGTCGTCTGCGCCCGGGTGGGCGCGTCGTGCCGGACCCATCGTAAGCGCCGCGCCCCTGGACGGCGCCTGCGCGGTCCCGGACGGGCGTCCTGGCCGTCGCGGATCACTCCGCGCGGCGCCCCGTGCCCGCCCCTCAGACGGGGCCCGCGGTCCCCGCTCTCCCCGTGGTCCCCGCCGACTGCTCCCCCGGGCCGTCGTCGCGGACGGCCTCCGCGAGCACCCCCGACAGCTCCCCCGTCCCGCTGCCGGTGCTCACCTCGATCCCGTCGAGGTCCTGCCAGCGGGCGGCGCGCGCGAGCTCACCGGCGAGCGCGGCGGCGAGCTCGTCGGGGCCCGTGCGCAGGTAGCGCCCCAGGCGCGGCAGGGGCTCCGCGTGCACCCCGCGCACCTCGAGGACGCCGCGGGCGCGATCGGCCCGCAGGTCCACCCGCAGCGGGAAGCGGTCGCCGTGGAGGAAGGGCAGCGCGTAGTAGCCGGTGGTGCGCTTCGCGGCGGGGGTGTAGATCCCGATCCGGTACTCGACGTCGAAGAGCCCCTGCAGCCGGGGCCGGAAGAAGACGATCGGGTCGAAGGGGCTGACCAGGGCGGCGGTGCGCAGCGGCGCGGGCTGCGGCGCGTCGCGGTGCAGGAGCATCGTCACGGGGCCGTCGGGTCGCCGGACCTCGACCTCGGTGACCTCGCCCCGCCGCCGCAGCTCCGCGATCGCCGGTCGGGCGTCGGCGGCGCGCAGGCGGAAGTAGTCCGCGATCGCGGCGGGATCGGCGACGCCGAGCGCGCGGGAGGCGAGGCGGGTGAGCGCGAGGACCTCGGCGTGGTGGTCGCCCGGGCCGGGCGCGGGACCGTCCCGCTCCGCCCCGGCGGCGCGGGCCCAGGCCTCGTCGTCCTCGGCGGGGAGGTAGAGCCGCTCGAACTGCACGCTGCGGCCCACGCAGTCCAGCGCCCCGGTCCGGAAGAGGTACTCGACGACCCATTGGCTCGAGGTGCGTCGCCATCCCCATCCCTCGCCGCGCTCCTCGTCACCGAGCAGCCGGGAGATCGCGGCGGCGCTGAGCGGACCGTGCTCCTCGAGCAGGCCGCGGACGTGCTCGACGAGGTGCGGCGAGCGCGCCGCGGCCTCCCGCACCGCGCCCCAGTCGCGGGTCCCGGCCGCGCGGCGGCGGAAGCGCAGCAGGGCGTGGACCTCCTCCGTCGTGAACGTCGCCTCGTGGGCGAGCGCCTCGCGCAGCAGCCGCTCGTGCCGGGTGCCGGGCATCGAGAGCTGGTCCAGCGCGCTCACGTCCCAGCTGCCGCTGCGGGTGAAGACGGGCAGGTGGTGGGCGCGGGCGAAGACGCTCACGGAGTCGATCTGGAGCAGGTGCGTCACGGCGACCGTCCGTCGCAGCGCCTCCCGGCTCACGGCCGGCGAGGGGACGGCGGTGCGGCGGGTGCCGCCGATGCCCTGCGAGCGCAGGGCGATGCGACGGGCCTCGGCCCAGCTCAGGGTGGTCGTCATGGGATGGGGCGTCCTCGGCGTGGGACGGGCGGGAGGCGCGCGGGGCGCCTCCCGCCCGGGGCGGTCGGTGGCTTCAGATGGTGCGGGGCGGGATCAGGAGGGCGTCAGCTCGCCGTCCAGCTCGATGACGCCGTAGTGCCATCCCTTGCGGCGGTAGACCACCTTCGGGTGCCCGGTCCCGGCATCCACGAAGAGGTAGAAGTCATGGCCGACGAGCTCCATCTGGTAAAGGGCGTCGTCGATGCTCATGGGGGTGGCGGGGTGCTTCTTCTCGCGGATCACCACCGGGCTGGCGGGATCGTCGGCACCGGTGCCCTCGAGGCCGGTGGGGGCGTCCTCCACGGTGCCCTCGGGCTCCGTCTCCTGGAGGGAGGCGGGCAGCTCGGCGTCCGCCGGCATGGTGCGCACCGAGGCCGCACCGGGGCTGTGCGCGCGGTCGCGGCCGCGGTGGCGGTCCTTGCGACGGTCCCGGGCGCGGCGCAGGCGCTCCAGGAGCTTGCCGTAGGCGACGTCGAGCGCGCCGTAGAGGTCGTCCGCGCGGGCCTCGGAGCGGATGACGGATCCGTTCTCGAACACGGTCAGCTCCACGCGATCGCTGAGCTCGGCCTGCCGGGGGTTCTTCTCCTGCGAGACCTCGACGTCGACCCGCAGCGCCGCGGGGGCGAGCTGCGTGACCTTGTCGAGCTTCTCGGCGAGGTGGCGGCGGAATCGATCCGGGACGTCCATGTGGCGTCCGACGACATTGATCTCCATGAGTACTCCTCAGGTTCGGTGGGCGGCCGCTCGGAGCCCGGCCGCAGTGGCTCGTGGGCTGGGTGTGCGCACCTCCTCCGGTTCAGAGGGGTCGTCGGTGTGACGAGTCGCACCAGTGTGCCACGGATTCCCTGCGTGTGTCCTGGGCCTCCCGGAGGTCTCCTCCCTCGGTTCCGGGGACACCGCGCGGCGCGTGCCGCCGGCGCCTCCGGGACCGGCGGGGATCACCGCACGACGGGCGGGGACGGCAGCCGTGAGGCCGCCACGACGACCGCGCCGAGCACCTCCGCGCCCTCCGCGACGAGCGCGTCGTGCATCGCCCGGAGCGTCGCGCCGGTCGTGACGACGTCGTCGACGATCACGAGGCGACGACCGGTCAGAAGATCGGGCCGGCCGCGGCGCCGGGAGAGGGCGAGCTCGATCCGCCGCTCGCGCCGGCCGCGGCGCCCGCGTCCCTCCTGCGCCGTCGTGGGACGCGAGCGGAGCAGGAGCACGGTCCCGGCGCCCTCGCGCTCGAGGGCGCGGGCGAGCTCCGCGGTGTGGTCCTCCCCGCGTCGCAGCCGCGCCGCGCGGCGGGAGGGCACGGGGACCAGCTCGACCGGCGGCGGATCCGCCGGGACGTCCGATCGCCGGCGCCCGTGCCGTCCGTCCTCTCCCGGTCCCTCTCCGGCGGCACCCGCGAGCAGCGCGACGGCCGGTGCGAGGGCCGCCGCGATCGGGGCCGTCAGGTGGGCTCGGCCCCCGTTCTTCCAGGCGAGGACGAGCGACTGCAGACCGGCCGTGTACTCCCCCAGCGCGAGCACCGGCATCACCGGCCGGTGGTCGACGCCTGCGGGGAGCTCGACGCCCTCCGCCGTGGTCCCGGCGCGGATGCGGGCGGCGGCGAGCACCTGCAGGGCGTCGCAGCCGTCCTCGACCCGCGCGGGCACCCCGTGCAGCAGCGCGGCGCAGTCCGGGCACAGCCAGTCCCCCTCCGCACCGCAGGGGCAGTCGCGGGGCGCGACGAGATCCGCGGTGCGCCGCAGCAGCTCCAGGAGAGCGGCGCGAACGGCGAGCGCGGCGCGGAGGATGCCGGACGGGAGCGGGTCAGGGGACGGGAGCGGAGCAGTCGCTCCGGCATGTGCGGTCATGCGCCCATCCCAGCCGGACGGCGTCCCACCCGCCTCCCCCGCTCCCCCGCGGTGGACGGCGCTGCGCTGGGGAGGGACCACACCACCGCCCCGGGATCAGTAGAAGGCCGGGTCGGTGGACCGCACGCCGATGTCGGTCCATCCCTCCCCGTCGCTGCGCAGCAGGGTCCCCTCCACCGTGCCCGCCCAGAAGGCCTCGGCGACGGCCGTGCCGGCGAGGCTCTTCACCGCGGTCTCGAACACCGGGAGCAGGTCCCGGCCCGTCGCGAGGTCCAGGACGGCGCCGCGCACCTGCTCGGCGCTGGTATCGGTGCCCAGCACGATGACGGCGATCTCGTCGTACCAGGTCGCCCGCGTGAGGTCCCCGAGCAGCGGGGCGGGGACCTGCCGGGGATCCGTGAGCCCGCTCGGCGCGCCCGAGGCGTCGCGGACGATCGCGCACAGGTCGAGCCTGGTGCCGGTCGCGTCGGCGGAAAGCACGATCAGGCGCGTCGCGTCCGCCGCGACGTCGAGGGCCCGCACCTCGCGCCCCTCGAGCCACGGCGCGTCGATCTTCACGTCCTCCTCGGCGGCGCGCCCCGAGAGGGCCAGCAGCACGCCGCCGCTGTCCCGGCTCGCGGTCCACACGTATCCGGCGTCGTCGATCCGCGGGGCGACGAAGCCCGCGCCCGTCGCGGCCTCGCGCAGCGGCACCGAGCCGTCCGTCGCGGTCACCAGCACGACCTTCTCCTCCGGGGAGAGCGCCGCGACGAGCAGGCCGTCCTGCGCGATGACGGGGGCGTGCACGGTGCGGTCCGAGAGCGAGGGCACCAGCTGCGGGAGGGCCGTCGTGGCGCTCGCCTCGGCGAGGGAGACGACGCCGGTGTCCCCCGCGGCGATGGGCCGGTGCCCGGGCAGCGCCCGCTCGATCCGCGCCTCCTGGGTCGCGCTCAGATCGGCGCCGTCCCACACGAGCTGGACCCCGGAGAGGGTGCGCAGCGAGCGGAGGGACGCCTCGAGCTGCGCCAGGGCGAGGGCGCGACGCTCGTCGGACAGGTCACCCACGGCGGAGGGCACGGTCACCTGGACGCCGCCGTCGGCCCCCGTCGTGACGCGGGCGTCCGCGATCCCCTCCGCATCCGGCACCTCGGAGCTCACCGCCCCCGCGAGGAAGTCCGAGGGGCCGTCGGCGAGCCGGGCGAGCACGCCGCTCGCCCCGTCGAACAGGGAGAACCAGCGGTGATCGGGCACGAGGTGACGGGCCCGGGCGTCCACGAAGTACAGCCGGCCCGGGGCGAAGAGCGACTCGAACACCGCCTCCGAGAGGAAGATGCCGTCCGGCGGGTCGACGATCCGCCAGCTGTCCCCCTCCTGCGAGAGCTCGACGGTGATCTCCCGCATCGCGGGGACCGCGAGCGTCGTGCGCACCCCGTCCACGTCCACCGTGTCCACCGCCTCGGCGATGAGGCGGACGTGGGTGTCGTCCACGGGCTCCGCCCGCAGGTCCTGGCTGCCCGAGTAGATCGTGACGCCGGCGCCCGGGTCCCACGAGGACGAGGCCTCGGAGGTCAGGAACTCGCGGGCCACGGCGTAGTCGTCCTCGGGCCCCACCCCGGCCTGGACGAAGCCGAGCACGATCTGCGCCGGGGTCGCGCCGTCCGCCGGGGGCACCGCCTGGACGTACGGGGCGCCGCCCTGGGCCTGGTCGCCCAGCGGGCGCACGGAGACGGTGGACGAGGAGGGGATCCGGGCGCAGGCCGCACCGATCCCGACGAGGCCAGCGGCACCGAGCGCGCCGAGCACCTGCCGCCGGCGGGGTCGGGGCGCCGGGCGGGGACGGGGCGCGGTCATCGGCCCTCCTTCTCGGTCGGGGACGGGGCCGTCCCGGGGCCCAGGTCCGGCAGACGGTCGGGGCCGATGGGGATCTCCCCCGTGAGGGTCGAGGGCTCGAACTCCGGCGCCTCCCGGTCGAAGGAGCGCTCCAGGCGCAGCGGGGAGCGGGTCGGGGAGGTGCCCGGCCGGCGCGGGAGGGTCAGGCGGAAGACGGCGCCGCGCCCCTCCTGCCCCCAGGCCTGCAGCCACCCGCCGTGCAGGCGCGCGTCCTCGACGGAGATCGACAGGCCCAGGCCCGTCCCGCCGAGGGTGCGGGCGCGCGAGGGGTCCGCCCGCCAGAAGCGGTCGAAGACGCGCCGGGCGTCCTCGGGCGAGATCCCCCGGCCGAAGTCCTGGACGACGACCGCGACGGAGTCGGCGTCCGCCGCCGTCTGCACGAGCACCGGTCCCCCGGCGCCGTGCTCGATCGCGTTGGTGAGCAGGTTCCGCAGGATCCGGTCGATCCGCCGGGAGTCCACGACGGCGGAGGTGCCGCGGCCCGCGAGCCGGAGGTCCAGGGAGCAGCCGCGGGCCTCGGCGAGCGGGGCGGCGTTCTCCGCCGCGTGCCGCACGAGGTCGTCGATCTCCTCGCGGTGCGCCTCGAGCTCGGCCGCGCCGGCGTCGAAGCGGGAGATCTCCAGGAGGTCCGCGAGCAGCGAGTCGAACCGCTCGACCTGGGTGGAGAGCAGCTCGGCGGTGCGGTGCAGGTCGCCTGGCAGCTCCTCACGGCGCCCGTCGAGCACGGCGGCGGCCATCCGGATCGTGGTCAGCGGTGTGCGCAGCTCGTGGGACACGTCGGAGACGAAGCGGTGCTGGACCCGGGAGAGCTCCGTGAGGTCGTCGATCTTCTGCTCGAGGCTCAGGGCGAGATCGTTGAAGGACCGGCCCACCTGAGCGAGCTCGTCGCCGCCCGAGACCTGCACCCGCGTGCGCAGGTCGCCCGCGGCCATCCGCTCCGCCGCCTGGGCCGCCCGGCGCAGCGGCACCGTCACGAGCCGGGCGACGACGATCGCGATGCCCACCACGAGGGCGAGGAGCACCGCGCCGCCGCCGAGCATCACCCGCTGCACGAAGGAGAGGGTCTGCTGCTCCTCCTGCAGGGGGTAGAGCACGTAGAGGTCGTAGGTGCCCACCCCGGCCACCGTCACCCGCGAGCCCACGAGCAGGGCGGGCGTGGTGCCGTGGGCGCCGTCGGGCAGGCCCACGGAGCGCCAGGCGAGGGAGTCCGGGTGCGCGGCGACCTCGTCCTCGAGATCGGGGTCCACGAGGGAGAGGAGGTCCTGGTCCGAGGCCACGGAGAGGACGGTCCCGGACGGGTCCGCCGGCACGAGCGCCACCTCCCGGCGGGTCGCGTCGCCCTGGCCGCCGGTGTCCTGCACGAAGGCGAAGGCGGCGTCCTGCTGCTGGGTGGTCGTGGCACCGGGGAGCTGGGTGAGGGTGTCGGTGAGCGCGCCGCGCACGTCGACCGTCTCCTCGAGCACGCGGTCGCGCCGCTGCTCGTACAGGCCGTCCGCGATGACGGTCGAGAGGTAGACGCCGACGGCGAGGATCGCGAGCAGGGCGAGCAGCGTCGTCACGGTCACGACGCGCAGCGCGAGCGGCCAGGTGCGCACGTCCACGCCGCGCCGCAGCCGCTCCCGGATCACCGCGGGGCGTCCCGCACCGCGCTCCGGGGCGGGCTCGGAGGGGCTCCGCTGCTCGCTCAGACCGCGCCGCCCGCGCGGTAGCCCACGCCGCGCACGGTCACGACGATGCGCGGGTTCTCGGGATCGTGCTCGATCTTCGAGCGGAGCCGCTGCACGTGCACGTTGACGAGACGGGTGTCCGCGCTGTGGCGGTAGCCCCAGACGTCCCGCAGCAGCACGTCGCGGGTGAACACCTGCCAGGGCTTCCGGGCGAGCTGCGTGAGGAGGTCGAACTCGAGCGGGGTCAGCGGGATGACCTCGCCGGCGCGGCGCACCTCGTGGCCGTCGACGTCGATCTCGAGGTCGCCGATCGCGAGGGACTCGGTGGTGGGCGCGTCCGCGCGGCGCACGCGCGCCTTGATGCGGGCGACGAGCTCGTCGGGCTCGAAGGGCTTGGTGAGGTAGTCGTCGGCCCCGGCCTCGAGCCCCTCGACGACATCGGCCGTGTCGGAGCGCGCAGTGAGCATGATGATGGGCACGCCGGACTCGCGCCGCAGGCGGCGGCACACCTCGATGCCGTCCATGCCCGGGAGCATGAGGTCGAGCAGGACCAGGTCGGGCTTCAGCCGCGGGAAGGTCTCCAGCGCCGAGGCGCCGTCGGGCGAGGTGGCGACCTCGAAGCCCTTTCCGCGCAGCACGATGCCGACCATCTCGGCGATCGCCTGGTCGTCGTCGACAACGAGGATCCGTGAAGGCGTCGTCATGAGGGTCATTGTGCCACCGTCACGCCCCCACCCCGTTCAGGTGGGGAGCTCGCGCGCCCTCGCCCTCGGGGCAGGGCCCGATCGACGTTCGTCGGAGGGCCCGCGCCCGCCGAGGCCGTACGTTGGAGCGGCACGACCGTCGCCGTGCCGGCGCCCGCCCACATCCGCGCCGCCCCGGACACGACACCGACCCCGACCCGCAGCAGCTGCCGAGGAGGCACCATCCCATGAGCACCGGCTGGACCGCCCCCGGCGCCGCAGGAGCAGAGGGACCGCAGGAGGGCCAGGGCGCCCCCGACGACCAGGACCCTCTCGGCGCCGTGCCCGCGGGGGCCCCGCGACCGGGGGGCCTGCCCACGGGGCCCGCCCGCGAGCTCGCCCTGCACCTCCCCCTCTTCCCGCTGCGACCGCTGGGCGTGGGCGAGATCCTCGGCGCCGCCGTCCGGATCTACCGCCTCCGCGCGCGTCCCGTGCTCGTGCTCTCCGCGGCCGTGTTCGGCGTCGCGACGATCCTCACCGGCCTGCTCACCGGGGTGGGGCTCGCGCCGATGGTCGGCGACCTCCGAGCGATCATGCAGGAGTCCTCGACCTCCGCCACGGGCAGCTCCACCGACGTCTTCGGCTCCGTCGGGGACATGGTCCTCACGGCGGTCAGCTCCGTGGCCACCTCCCTCATCATGCTCGTCGCGACCGCCGTGGTGCTCGCCCCGCTCAGCCGGATCGCGATCGACGCCGCGACGGATCCCTCCCCCGACGCCCCCGTCGACGTGTGGGCCGCAGCCCGGCGCCTCGCCCCGACCGCCGTGCTCACCGCGCTGCTGACGAACGTGCTCCTGGTCCTCGCGATGCTCGTCCCCGCGGTGCTCGGCGCGCTCCCGCTGATCCTCACGGGGAGCGCGGACGCCGCGACCGTGTCCCTGCTGGTCGTCGGTCTCGTCATCGGCCTGCTGGCCACGGTGTACGTCTGGGCGAGGACCGTGCTCTCGGTGCCCGCCCTCGCCGTGGAGGGGCTCGGACCCGTCGCCGCGCTGCGACGCTCCCTGCGCCTGACCTCGGGTCGCCGCCAGTGGCGCGTGCTCGGCATCTCGGTGCTCGTCACCGTGCTGTTCACGATCGCGATCCAGGTCGTCTCCGGGGTCTTCGGGACGATCGGCACCATCGCCTACCTGGCGGTGCTGCTCGCGAGCTCCTTCGAGGCGATCGTCCTCGGCATCACGCTGCTCACGATCGCGACGATGCTCGGCTCCTTCGTCGCCCAGGCGCTCCTGGCCCCCTTCGGCGCCGCGGCCTTCGCCGCGCTCTACGCCGACGTCCGGATGCGCGACGAGGCCTGGGACGTCGAGCTCGCCCGCACGGCCCGTGAGCGCGCCGGGCTCGGCGAGCGCGGCGGCACGGGCCCGCTCGGCGGGCACCGGTGACCCCGGAGGAGGCGCGGCGGCGCCTGCACGAGGAGCTCGCCAAGCGCGAGTACGCCGACTCCGAGGGTTTCGTGGCCTGGGTGCTGCACCGCCTCGAGCTGTGGTTCACCGCGCTCATGGACGGCGTCCGCGCGAGCTCCGTGGTCCAGGGCTCGCTCGCCGTGCTCTCGGCGCTCGTCCTCGTCGCGGTCGTCGTGCTCGTCCTGCGCCGCACGGGACTGCTGCGCCGCAGCGCGGGCCTCGCCGTCTCCTCCTCGCTCGTCGCCGAGTCCGCCCTCACCGGGGCCGAGCTCCGGGAGGCCGCCGCCCAGGCCCTCAACGAGCGGCGCGCCGACGACGCCACGGTGCTCGCCCTGCGCGCCCTCGTCCGCGACCTCGACGAGCGCACCCTGCTCGAGGCCGACGAGGGCCTCACCGCGCACGAGGCCGCCGCGGTCGCCGCGCGCTTCTTCCCCGACCTCCGCCACCGCCTCGAGCGCGGGGCGACCTCCTTCGACACCGCCGCCTACTCCTCACGCAGCGCGCAGCTCAAGGACGGGGAGGACCTGTTGCGGCTCGCCGAGTACGTCGCGCAGTCCGCGCCGGACCTCGACGCGGCCCCCGCGCCCTCGACCGCGGTGACCGCCCCGTGACCGCGCCGACCCCCACCGGCGTGCGCGCGATCCCGCGCTCCCGCGTCCTCCTCACGGCGGCGATCGCGATCGCGCTGATCGCGACGGTCGCCGTGACCGTGCTGCGCGGCTCCTACCGCGACGGCGCGCTCGAGCCGGACGCCCCCACGCCCCAGGGCAGCCGGGCGGTCGTGCGCGTCCTCGAGGACACCGGGACCGAGGTCGGCACCGCCCGCCATACGAGCGACGCCGCCCGGGACCTGCGCGGCGGAGGCACGGTGCTCCTCACGGACGCCGAGGGCCTCTCCCCCGCCCAGCTCGACCTGCTGGCCTCGTCCCTCGACGCACCGGGGGCCGGGCACCTGGTCCTCGTGGCACCGGACGCCCTCACCCTCGCCGCGCTCACCGACGACGTGGAGCCCGCGGGCTCGATCGCCGGGGAGGCGGCCGTCCCCGCGGGCGACTGCGGGGGCCTCGCCCACGGGGCCCGCGCCCTCGCCGTGCGCGGCGAGGACGGCGCGCTCGCCGACCAGGGCCGGCTCGGCGCCGCCCGCACCTATGCGGTGCGCGGGGACGCCGAGGGCTGCTTCGACGCCGGCGGCGGCTCCCTCCTCGTCTCCGACGGGTCGATCACGGTGCTCGGCGCGGCGGACGTCCTCACCAACGAGGGCATCACCGGGGCCGACGACGCCGCGCTCGCCCTGAACCTGCTCGGCGCGGAGGACACGCTCACCTGGTACGTGCCCTCCGCGACCGATCCCCTCGCCCTCACCGCGCCGTCCCTGCTCACGCACCTGCCGCGCTGGATCGGCCCCGTCGCGCTGTGGCTGATGGCGCTGGTCGTCGTCGCCCTGGTCGCGGCCGGCCGACGCCAGGGACCGGTCGTCGTCGAGCCGCTGCCGGTCACGGCGCGCGGCGAGGAGCTCGTGCTCGGCCGGGCGCGTCTGCTCGAGAGGGCCTCGGAGCGGACGGCCGCCGCCTCCGCGCTGCGCGCCGCCGCCGCAGGCCGTCTCGCGGCCCGCCTCGGGCAGCGGCACGAGACCTCCCTCGATGCGCTGCTCGCCGCGCTCGCCCCGCACACCTCCCTGTCCCCCGACCGCCTGCGGGCGCTGCTCGAGCACCGTCCGGTGACGGACGACCAGCAGCTGCTCCGCCTCGCCCACGACCTCGACGTCCTCGAGAAGGAGATCGACCGATGACCACCCCCGCCCCCTCCCCCGAGCCTCCCCTCGACCGGACCGCCGGATCCGCTCCCGCGCGCGATGCGCTGCAGGGCCTCGCCGCCGAGATCCACAAGGGGGTCGTCGGCCAGGACGCCGCCGTGACCAGCCTCGTCGTGGCGCTCCTGTGCCGCGGCCACGTGCTGCTCGAGGGCGTCCCCGGCGTCGCCAAGACCCTGCTCGTGCGCTCCCTCGCCGCGGCGCTGGACGTGCGCATGCGGCGCGTCCAGTTCACCCCGGACATGATGCCGGGCGACATCACCGGCTCCCTGGTCTACGACAACGCGACGAGCGACCTCGTCTTCCGCGAGGGCCCGGTCTTCACGAACCTCCTGCTGGCCGACGAGATCAACCGCACGCCCCCGAAGACGCAGTCCGCGCTGCTCGAGGCGATGGAGGAGCGGCAGGTGACGGTCGACGGCGTGCCGCGGCCGCTCCCGGACCCGTTCCTCGTCGTCGCGACACAGAACCCGATCGAGTTCGACGGCACGTACGCCCTGCCCGAGGCGCAGCTGGACCGCTTCCTGCTCAAGGCCGTCATGCCCCTGCCCGAGCGGGACGACGAGATCGACGTGCTGCGCCGCCACGCGGACGGCTTCGACACGACCGACCTCGCCGCCACGGGGCTGCGGGCCGTGGTCGACGCGGAGGCGCTCCACCGGGCGCAGGCCGACGTCGCGACCGTCGCCGCGGAGGAGCCGGTCGTGCAGTACATCGTCGACGTCTGCCGGGCGACCCGCCGCTCCCCGAGCCTCGCCCTCGGGGTGTCGCCGCGCGGGGCGATCGCGCTGCTACGCACCTCGCGCGCCTGGGCCTACCTCGCCGGACGCGACTTCATCACCCCGGACGACGTCAAGACGCTCGCGCCCGCGACCCTCGGGCACCGGGTGCGCCTGACCACCGAGGCCGAGCTCGAGGGGACCCAGGTGGACTCGGTGCTCGCGGCGACCCTCGCCTCGGTCCCGGTGCCGCGGTGAGGATCTCGCCCACCCTGCGCGCCGCACCGGCCGGGCTGCTCGCCCTGCCCGTGCTCGTGCTGTGGCCGTCCTGGGGCACCGTGCTCGCCTGCGCCGCGGTGTGGCTGCTCGTGGTCCTCGGCGACGCGCTCGCGGCCCCCTCCCCGCGCCGGCTGCAGGTGGTGCGCCGCTCCCCCGCCCAGGTGGTGCTGGGCGGGACCGGCACGGGCCGCCTGCTGCTGACGAACCCCGGCCCGCGACGCGCGCGCCTGCAGGTGCGCGACGCCTGGAACCCGACCGCCGGCCTCGACTCCCCGCGCGCCGGGATCGACGTCCCGGCGCACGAGCGCCGGGAGATCCCCCAGCGCTTCTCGCCCACCCGCCGCGGCGAGCACTCCTCGCGCGCGCTCGTGATCGACTCCCGCGGACCGCTCGGCCTCGCGCGGCGCAGTGCACGGATCGACGCCCCGGGCAGGATGCTCGCCCTGCACCCCTTCGGCGCCCGCCGCCACCTGCCCTCGCGCGTGCGGCGCCTGCGGGAGATCGAGGGGCTCGCCGCGGTCCACCAGCGCGGGCAGGGCACCGAGTTCGACTCCCTGCGGGACTTCGTGGACGGCGACGACGTGCGCTCGATCGACTGGCGCGCCACCGCCCGGCGGCGCAGCGTCGTGGTGCGCACCTGGCGCCCCGAGCGCGATCGGCACGTGCTGGTCGTCGTCGACACCTCGCGCACCGGAGCCGTGCGCCTCGGCGAGGGGACGCGCCTGGACGCGGCCTTCGACGCCGCCCTCCTGCTCACCGCGCTCGCGGGCCAGGCCGGTGACCGCGTGGACCTGCTGTGCGTGGACCGCGTGGAGCACCTCTCGGTGATCGGCTCGCGGCGCGGCACCGCCCTGCACGACATGGTCTCCGCGACCGCGCCCGTGCACCCCGCGCTCGTGGAGACCGACTGGGAGCTCGCCGCGGCGCGGATCCGCGAGCGCACCCGCCGCGGCTCCCTCGTCGTCCTGCTCACCCCGGTGGACGCGACGACCGTCCACGGGGCCCTGCTCCCGGTCGCGGCGCGGCTCGCCGCCGATCATCCGGTGGTGATCGGCTCCGTCTCCGATCCCGCCCTCGACGAGCTCGCCGCGGGCCGCGAGGACGTCCCCGCGCTGTACGCCGCGGCCTCCGCGGAGACCGCCCGCGCCCGGGCGGCGGGCACCGCGCGGGCCCTCGAGCGCACGGGCGTGCACGTCGTGGACGCCCCGCCGGAGCGCGCGCCGCAGGCCCTCGCGGACGCCTATCTCGCTCTCAAGGCCGCCGGCCGGCTCTGAGCCGCCGGCCGGCTCCGGGCGGAAGGTCGGCACAGCGCCGTCGGCCGTCACCGATCCGTGGGCCGGCCTCGACCCGCCGCAGGTCGCTGCTCAGCCGGCGACCGCGACGCGGGCGCCCACGAGCTCCTCGGAGAGGTCGCCGCGGGCACCGGCGCGGTGGGCGCGACGGCCCAGCACCAGCATGTAGGCGAGGAAGGCGATCCACACGAGCGCCCCGATCCCGAGGCGCACCGGCGCGGGCAGCGCGCTCGGCGTCACGAAGCCCTCGACGAGCCCCGAGACCAGCAGCACCGGCACGAGCCCGATCGCGACCGTCACGAGCGCCCGCGAGGTGCGTGCGAGCGCCCAGCCCCGCGGAAGCACCCCCGGGCGCACCCACGCCCAGAAGGTGCGCAGGCCGGCGCCCGCTCCGACCATGAGCGCCGTGATCTCGAGCAGCCCGTGCGGGAGCAGGTAGACGAAGAAGGTGGGCAGCCCGCCGTAGGCCCCCATCACCCCGGCGGAGAGGCCGACGTTCAGCCCGTTCTGGAGCAGCATGAGCACCGGCCACACCCCGGTCACCCCGAGGACGACGGCCTGCACGGTGATCCACGCGTTGTTGGTCCACACCTGGGCGGCGAATCCCGAGGCCTGGCCCTGGAAGTAGTACGCGACGAAGTCGTGCTCGACGAGCTCCTCCTGCGCCTCCTGCGGGAGCACGAGGTCACGGGCCGAGGCGTCGAGGCCGAACCACAGCCCGGTGACCACGGTCGCGAGGAGGAAGATTCCCGTCGCGAGCGCCGCAGCGCGTCGGGAGGAGTACAGGGCGGCCGGGAGGTCCACGAGCACGAAGCCGCGCAGCTGCGCCCAGGTGCCGATCCGCACACCGGTGATCCGCAGCCGGGCCCGGTGCAGCAGCAGCGACAGCTCCGCGGTGAGGGACGGGTCCGGCGTCGTCGAGCGCACCACCGAGAGGTGGGTCGCGGTCTCCTGGTAGAGGGCGACGAGCTCGTCGATCTCCTCCGCGTCGAGGCGGCGGAGGGAGGTCAGCTCGCGCAGCCGCTCCCACTGCGGGCGGTGCACGGCGATGACGGCGTCGATGTCCACCGGCCCAGACTAGGACCGCGCCGCCGTCGCCGAGGCCGACGAAAGTCGCATGCGCCCCGGCCGGAGGCCGACGCTCGATGCGTGCCCGGCGCCGCCCCGCCTGCCAGGATGGGGCGCATGGTCTCCTCGGGGGCCGCCCCGGCGGCGGCGAGCACGCGCGATGCGCTCATCACGGGTGAGGCGGTGCTGCTGGACCTGCGGCCCGCCTCCTTCGCGGTGCGCATGCTCTCGGGAGCGATCGACGGCGCCGTCCAGCTGCTGCTGCTCATCGGCGGGTCGGTCGCCGTGGCCTGGGCGGCCACGGCGCTGTCCCTGGACACGGGACTCGCGACCGCCGCCCTGCTGGTCACCGCGGTGAGCGCCTACGTGGGCTATCCGCTGCTGTGCGAGACGCTGGGCCGCGGCCGCTCCCTGGGGCGGCTCGTGGTGGGCACCCGGGTGGTGCGGGACGACGGCGGCCCGCTGCACGTGCGCCAGAGCCTCCTGCGCGCGGTGTGCGCGATGCTCGAGATCTGGGCGACGGCGGGGGCCCTGGCCCTGACCTGCTCGGTCATCGATCGTCGTTCCCGCCGGCTCGGGGACATGATGGCGGGCACCCTCGTCCTCCAGGAGCGCATGCGCCACCGGAGCGCGGAGCCGCTGCCCCTGCCGGCGGCGCTCGAGCCGTGGGCGCGCGCCGCGGACCTGGGGCGTCTGCCCGCGCCGCTCGTCCAGGAGATCCGGTCCTTCCTCCCGCGGGCGGAGAGGATCCATCCGGAGTCCCGGCGCGCCCTGGCGCGCGACCTCGTCCAGCGGACGCTGCCGCACGTCGCGCCGGCGCCTCCCCCGGGGACGGACCAGGAGGCGTTCCTCGCCGCGGTCGTCGCCGAGCGCGCCTTCCGGGACGAGACCCGGCTGCGCCGCTCGGACGCGCGCCGGCGCGAGCTCGGCGCGGAGATGCGGGCGCTGCCCTTCAGCCGCTGACGGCGGCGCGGGGGTCAGGCGCCGTCGGGGGCCTCGGCGCGACCGGCGATGAGGACGGGGATCCCGCCCTCGACCGCGTGCACACGGCCGCAGGCCTCGCAGCGCAGCCCCGCGGTCGCGTCCTGCAGCGTGCCGCCGCAGTCCGGGCAGCGGAGCACGGCACGCACCCAGGAGGGCACGTCGACACCGCTCGCCCCGGCGGGCAGCGAGCCGCCCGCCCCGGCGCCGGCAGCAGCAGCGGCACCCGCATCGGCATCGGCATCGGTGACGATCGCGAGGACCTCGTCGCGGACGGACTCCATCAGGGTGGCCTCCTCGGCCTCGACGTTCAGACGCAGCAGCGGCTCGGTGTTCGAGGAGCGCAGGGACAGCCACCAGCGCTCCGCGGCGGGCACGTCCTCGTTCCAGTGGGTGAGGGTGAGCCCGTCGAGGTCGTCGGCCTCCACGCCGGGACGCGCGCCGAGCGCCGCTCGCACGCGCTCGCGCGCCGCCGAGGGGTCGGCGACGGTCGTGTTGAGCTCCCCGCTCGCGGCGTAGGGCTGATGCTCCGCGACGAGCGCGGAGAGGGGGCCGTCGGACTCCTCGAGCGCCGCGAGCACGTGCATCGCGGCGAGCAGGCCCGAGTCGGCGAAGAAGAAGTCCCGGAAGTAGTAGTGCGCCGAGTGCTCCCCGCCGAAGACGGCGCTCCGCTCCGCCATGATCGCCTTGATCAGCGAATGACCGACGGGCGAGCGCACGGCCTCGCCGCCTGCGGCGGAGATCACCTCGTCCACGTGGCGCGAGGAGACGAGGTTCGCGACGACCACGGGCCGCTCCTCCCCCGCGGCGCGGGCGCGGGCGATCTCGCGGCCGGCGATGAGCGCGGTCACGGCGGAGGGGTCCACCGGGCGCCCCTGCTCGTCGAGGACGACGCAGCGGTCCGCGTCGCCGTCGAAGGCGAGGCCCAGATCCGCCCCCTCGGCGAGGACGGCGTCGTGGAGGTCCACGAGGTTCGCGGGGTCCAGCGGGTTGGCGGGATGGTGCGGGAAGGTGCCGTCGAGCCCGAAGTGCAGCGGCACGACGTCCAGGTGCTCGAGGCTCCCGAGCACGGCCGGGACGGTGAGGGAGGCCATGGCGTCCGCCGCGTCGACGACCACGCGCAGGCGCCGGCGGCCGCCGAGCGGGACCAGGCGGTGCAGCAGCGCGGTGTAGTCCTCGAGCGTGTCGAGCTGCGCGCGACGGCCGCCCTCACGCTCGGGGATCACGCCGGCGGCGAGGTAGGCCTCGGCGCCGCTGCGCACGTCCTCGAGACCGGTCTCGCGGCTGATCGCGCGCGCGCCGGCCCGGGTGAGCTTGAGCCCGTTGTCCGGGGCGGGGTTGTGGCTCGCGGTGATCATCACGCCCGCGGCGTCGTGCTGTCCGGAGGCGCAGTACAGCTGGTCCGTCGAGGACAGGCCGGCCTCGGCGACCGTCGACCCGCGGTGCGCGGCGCCCTCGGCGACGGCGGCGGCGAGGGCCGGCGAGGAGACGCGCATGTCGTGGGCGACGATGATCGGCGCCCCGTCGAGGAGGTCCGCGAAGGCCGCCCCGAGGGCGCGCGCGATCTCCTCGGTGAGCTCGGTCCCGGCCACCCCGCGGACGTCGTACTTCTTGACGATGCCGCGGAGATCCACGGTCTTCTGCTCAGTCATCGGCGCTCCTCACGACATGGAGATGGCGCCCGGCCTCGGCGGCGGGGCGGTCGGCGACGCGTCCTGCCCGACCGGCGCGGTCGGGGCGGGCGGTGGGATCGGTGCGGTCCGCGGGACCGGGGACGCCCGGGACCTCGCGCGCGGGGCGGAGGGCGTCGGCGAGGGCGACGAGTTCGTCGGGCACCTCGTGCCCGCCCTCGACCCGCAGCAGCTCCCAGCCGCGCGGGGCGGTCGTGCGGGAGGCGTGCTCGGCGCAGAGGTCGTAGGTGTGCGGCTCGCTGTGCCGCGAGAGCGGTCCGAGCACGGCCGTGGAGTCCGCGTAGACGAAGGTGAGCGTGCTCACCGCTGGTCGCGAGCAGGCGGTCCGGGAGCATTCACGTGCAGGCACGCCCCGGATTCTACGCAGGCCCGCGGGGTCGCAGGCCGCATCGCCCGCCCGGTCCGGGGTGTCGTGCGGCACCCCGTCCGGATCCGGGGCGCGCAGGAGGGAGGGCTAGAGTGCCGCCCATGGACAGGGACCTCGCCGCACGCGCCGTGCCCGATCCGCGCTCCGCGCCCCGGCGGCGGGACCGCCACGGGCGGGGGTTCCGCCGGGACCTGATCCCCGCGCACCTGCCCGGTCACCGCAGCCGCCGCGAGCGCTTCGACGACCTCGTCGCGGACTCCGTCGCCACGATCGCCGAGCGGTTCCCGCGCCGCCTCGCGCACCTCCAGGTCATGGTCGAGGAGGTCCCGCCCGAGGACCCGGCGCCGTGGGAGGACGCCCCTGTCGTGCTGGGTCGTGCACTGCCCGCGACCCGGGAGCACCCGCCGCGGGTCGTGCTCTACCGTCGGCCCGTCGCGACCCGTTGCACGGGTGACGAGGAGCTCGAGGCGCTCGTGCGCCAGGTGGTCTCCGAGCAGATCGGCTCGCTGCTGGGCATGGCCGCGGAGGACGTCGACCCGGAGGCCTGGGAGGACTGAGGGTCCGACGAGCTCCGGGGACCCCCCCCGCGAGGTGGGGTCAGTCCTCGACCCGGATGCTCGTGCCCTCGCCGGTCGCGGCGCTCGGCACGACGGTCACCGCGGAGTGCAGCACGCCGCCCGCGCCGTCCTGCTCCCGCTGCATCCAGGCGGCGCGGACCGCCCCGGGCTGGTCCGGCACGACCACCACGGCCACCGGCTGGGCCCCGCCCGCGCGCAGGGACGGGTCGGCGACCACGGTCGAGGTGTCGGCGGCGAGCTCCCGCACGATCGGCTCGGAGGTGGTGGCGTCCGCCGCGACCGTGATGAGCGTGCAGGTGGTGTCCGCCTCCGCCGCGAGGGTGAGCCAGCCGTGGCCTCCGCCGGGCGGGAGCGCGACGATCCCGCTGCTCGTGAGCGAAGGTGCCGGCACGAGCACGGCGAGGTCGACAGGGGCGCCGAGGGTGCTGCCGGCGAGATCCGCCCCCGCGATCGGGGAGCGGACGGCGGCGCAGATCGCGGCGTCCGCGCGCACCCGCACCGTGACGGCGCCGTCGGGGAGGGACTCGAGGGCGAGCGTGGTCACGGACTCCCCCGTCACCGGGACCTCGCCCGGGGAGCCCTCGTCGATCACGCCGTCGGGTCCGAGCACCTCGACCTGCGCGGTCGTGTCCTGGGCGCGGAGGTTCGCGAGCACGAGCGTGGGGGCCGTGCCCGCCACCTCGACGCCGGGGATGACGAGATCGCGGTCCGGCGCGGCGATCGGCGTCAGGATCTCGACGCCGCCCGGGGTGAGGCCGCTGCGCTCGGAGAGCTGGAGGTGCATGGCCAGGGGCGAGCCCTGCACGGCGACCTCGAGGGCGAGGGCCTCCTGGTCCGGGACGATCGACTCGAGGAGCACGGACTGCTCCTCGCCGGGGGCGACGACCACCTGGCTGCGCCCGGACATGGCGGCGGGGCCGTCGGGCGTCCAGACCTGGAGCGCGGCGGTCGCGGCGCGCGAGGAGGGGTTGCGGAGCACGAGCTGGGCGCTCGAGCCGGCGG
The DNA here is from genome assembly GCF_054777615.1 of Brachybacterium horti. Taxonomy (NCBI): domain Bacteria; kingdom Bacillati; phylum Actinomycetota; class Actinomycetes; order Micrococcales; family Dermabacteraceae; genus Brachybacterium; species Brachybacterium horti. Next base: position 122,023 of record NZ_BAAHAM010000002.1, on the reverse strand, counting down.
TCGTCGTGAGACCGAGGAAGATCCCCTCGGCGCTCGGCGGGAGCGCGCGGGTGAGCGCGAGCGAGCGGTAGTCGCCGCTCGGGGTGAGGGTCGACTGGACGGCGTCGGCCACGGGCCTGTCGTCCTCGGCGGTCGCCGCGCCGAGCCGTGCGGCCCCCTCGACCGCGGAGGCGCCGAGCACGGTGTTCCCGACCTCCCCGGCGGTCACCGTGGCGTCGAGGGCGCTCCCCCCAGTGTCCTCGAGCGTGAGCGCGGGGGCGCTCGCCTCCCCCTGCTCGTCGCGCCGGGTCTCGGAGCCGCTCACCCGGCCGAACAGCAGGGACGAGTCCGTCTCGAGGGCGATCGCGCCCACGGCGACGGCCGTCGAGGGCGGTGTGACGGCGAGGTCGGCGTCGGTCGCGGTGTCGAGCACCTCCTGGGGCACCTGCACCGGTCCGGGGACCAGGAGGGTCAGCGGCCCGGGGCGGGCGGTCGTCGCGGCGCGCTCCGCCTCCGGGCCGCCGCGCGGGGGCAGCTCGACGACGGCGGCCGCGGCGGCCGCGAGCGGGAGCAGCGCGCCGAGCGCGAGCAGGGGGCGGCGGCGGGTCCCGCCGGAGGCGTCCTGCCCTGCGCCGGTGCGCGGGGTCCCGGCCCCGCCGTCGTCGGCGGCGTCGGCGGCCTCCCCGGGGCGGGGCGCCCCGTCCTCGGCGAAGACGTCGGCGAGCTCGTCGCGGTCACGGCTGTCAGGCATGGAGCTCCTCCGCACTGCGGGTCCGGGCGCGCCAGGGGATCGCGATGAGGGCGGTCAGGCCCGTGCCGGCGTACAGCAGCACCTGCCAGAGCGGCCGCCAGGGCGTCGAGCGTCCCACCTCGAGGTCGCCCTCGGCGCCCGCGGGGAGGACGAAGCCCTGGGACCAGCCGTCGACGAGGGTCGGCTCGAGACGCTCCCCGTCGAGGGTCGCCGTCCAGCCGGTGTCGTAGCGCTCGGCGAGGACGACCGTGCGCTCGGCGGGGGCGGCGGCGACCGTGCCCCGCGCGTCGACGACCGTGCTCGCGAGGGGGGTCGCGTCGTCCGCGGAGCGCACGACGGCGCGGGCCGGGGCGTCGACCACGCGCCAGAGCCCGCCGGTCGCGGAGACGGTCACCTTCTCGAGAGCGGGAGAGGAGTCGAGGGCGGCGACGAGATCCGCCTGCGCGGCGGGGTCCCCGGGGACCAGCACGTAGGAGACGGCCGGGGAGGTGGCGGCCTCGTCGGTCGCGCCGGCCTCCCCCGAGACCAGGCCGGAGACCCAGGTCCGCAGGGCATTCGAGCCGGGATCCGCCCCGAGCTGCTCCCCGGCGGCCACGGTCGCGACGTCGCGCGCGTCCGCTACGCCCGCCCGCTGCAGCGCGCTGTCCCCGCCGTGCACGACCAGACCGGCGCTCACGGCACCGTCCTCGTCCTGCGTGAGGGTCAGCACCCGGGTGCGGGCGTCGGTGAGGCCCTGGTCCGCGGCGGCGGCGGGGACCTCGGCGGCCTCCGTGCGCTCGACCTCGAGCAGGCCCGGCAGCAGGACCGTCCAGCCGACGACGGTGACGAGGCATGCGGCGGCGACGCCCGCGGCGAGCACGGTGGTGAGCGTGCGGCGCGCCCCGGAGACCGTCGCGTCGCGGCGCGCGAGGGCGTCGAAGGAGGCGGCCGCGCCCACGGACAGCGCGAGCAGGAGCACCGAGAGCAGCGGCAGGAGCTCCGCCGTCACGACCCGGTCTCCGTCCACGGCGACCGCGACGGAGCGGGCGATCTGGGCCGCCGCGAGCACCGCGGCGGCCAGCAGCAGGGAGAATCGGCCGACGCGGCCGGCGGGCCCTGCGAGGAACGGGGCGACGAGCGCGCCGAGCACCACGGGCACGAGCGGCAGCAGGGGCAGCAGCGGGAGGAAGGCCGCCGCCGCGGGCCCCGTGAGGCCGGCGAGCGGCGCGAGGGCGCTGCGCACGGCGTCGACGTCCGGCAGCCCGGGGCCGGTCGCGGGCATGCCGCCCACGGCGAGCAGCGTGCGCGGCGCATCCGCGTACACGCCCAGGTAGGGCAGGTGCAGGGCGAGGGACGGCACGAGCACCCACAGCAGCCGCCAGCGGCGACCGCGCACCGCGGGGGCCAGCAGGGCGAGCCCGAGCGCCGCGACGAGCACCAGCACCGGCTGGACCGCGCCGATGGCGAGCAGCAGCAGGCCCGCGGCCGCCGCCGCGGAGACGCTCGCCTGCGAGATCTTGTGGGGCAGCCCGATCGCCCGTCCCACGGCAAGGGCGAGCAGCGGGAGCAGGGCGTGCACGAGCAGCAGCGGCCAGGCGCCCGCCACGAGCCCCGTGAGCAGGACCGGGGCGAGCGCCCAGGCGACGGTCAGGGCGAGACGGGCGCCGATCGCCCGGGTGATCGCCCCGGCGGCCCACCAGGCGGCGAGCGCGGCGACGGGCACGGAGGCGAAGACGATGGCCTCGACGAGCAGGTCGCCGTCCACGCGGAGGTGGCCGAGGAGCCGGATCAGCGGATCGGCGGGACCGCGGGTGCCGAGACCGCCGGGGATCCAGCTGGACCAGGCCGCCTCCCAGGTCGCGTGCCAGTCCGCGGGGAGGGCGAGCAGCCCGGGACCGCGCAGCTCGCCGCGCCCGAACAGCGCTCGCAGCGAGACGAGCCCGAGCACCACGGAGGACAGCGCCACGACAGCGGTCCAGACGACGTGCCGGCCGTAGTCGGCGTCGTCGATCCCGTGACGCGTGCCGGCGATCCCCCAGGTGGTGCGGCGGATGCGGCGGGTGCGGTCGTCGTCCGCGAAGAGCCGGTTCCAGACGTCGGCGGCCGTGCGGCGCAGGCTCTCGCCGAGCGGCAGGTAGAGCGGGGCGAGGCGGCCACGGGGCACCCGGGCCCGGCGCCGGGCCCGCATCCCGCGACGGATGACGCCAGGGGCGCGGCGCATCGCCGATGCCCAGGCCAGCAGCTCCACCGGGATCCGGCGCGGCTGGACGGCGGCGACGTGCCCCGCCATCCGCAGCAGCGTGATCAGCGGGAGGAGGACGAGGAGCAGCACGGCCGCCGGGAGCGGGCGGTGCTTGAGCTGGACCAGGATCCGGCCCGTCCGCTGCTCCTGGAGGCGCTCGCGGAAGGGGGTGCTCGGCGCGGGGACCTCGGTGCGGGCGGTGGGCTGGACGACGACCCGCTCCCCCGCGCGCCAGACCCGCTGGCACAGGTCGATCTCCGCCCAGGGGGCGGGCAGCAAAGGATCGAGGCCGCCGAGCTCGCGCAGGGTCCGCTCGCGCACGAGCATGCCGGAGAGGGCGACCGCGAGGACGTCGTGGCGCCAGTCCGACTGCCCCTGGTCGATCTCGCCCGGGTCGACGCCCGTGACGATGCGGCCGGTGCGGGAGAGGCTGAGGCCGACGTCCACGAGGGTCGCCGCACGGGCGAAGCGGCCCTCCCCGGGGGCGTCCTCGTGGCGCACGCGCTTGGTGCCCACGACCGCGGTGGTCGGGGAGCGGGTGAGCAGCGCGAGCTGCTGCTCGAGCGCGTCGGCGGAGGGCAGGGAGCCGTCCTCGACGATCCACAGCCAGTCGTCGCGGTCGGCGGCGGCGGCACGGCGGCCGCCGCGTCGTCGGCGTCGGCGGAGCCGCTCGGGGACGCGGGCGAGGTCCTCCGCCTCCTGGGTGCGACGTCGCTCGAGCTCGTCGACGTCGACGTCGGCCGCCCGGCGGCCGGCCGACGCGGTGCCCCGGCCGTCGGCGTCCTGCCCCTCGGGCGGGTGGGCGCCGTCGGTGTCCCGGGCGCCGCCCGCGGCGTCATCGGGGCCTGTGGGGGTGAGCGTGTCGAGGATGTCGAGCGCCTCGCGCAGGGCCCCCGCGCGTCCCACCCCGGCGGAGGTGGTGAGCAGGTGGTCGGCGCCGGCGGCGCCCTCGAGGGCGGTGATCACCTCGGGGTCCAGCGCGGCGGGCGCGACCGCGACGAGGAGATCGGCGGGGGTCGTCTGATCGCGCACAGCCTGCACGGCGGCGCGGGAGGAGTCGACGGACGACGTCCCGGACAGCAGGACGACGGCGGTGATGCGGCGCGAGGTCACCTGGACAGGATGTCAGACCGCCCGGCGCTTGAGCTTGCGCCGCTCACGCTCGGACAGTCCGCCCCAGATGCCGAAGCGCTCGTCGTTCTCCAGCGCGTACTCGAGGCACTCGGAGCGCACCTCGCACGAGACGCACACCTTCTTCGCCTCGCGGGTGGACCCGCCCTTCTCCGGGAAGAAGGCCTCGGGATCCGTCTGCGCGCACAGGGCGCGCTCGTGCCACGACAGCTCCTCCTCGGCCTCGGTCGGCGCATGATCCAGCAGGGTCAGCTCGACACGCCCGTCGGGTTCGACCTGATCGTCCATCACCGGCCGCTCCTTCCTCTCGAGGGTCACCCCAGTGGCCTGGTCCGCCCCTAAAATACACCCGTGTAACTCTCCCCCGTCAAGCGGGCGGCGCCCGCCGAGGTCGCCGTCACCCCGGCGGGGAGCACCTCGTGCCCACCTCCCGCCGACCACCCGCCGACCGCCCGTCGGCCACCCGCCGGCCCCGATCGGAGACCCCGCCGATGACCCAGCCCCGTCCCACGACCCGCCCCGTCGAGCCCGGCCACGTCGAGATCGTCCCCGTCCCCCACCTGCCCGAGGTCACGGCCGGGGACGACCTCGTGACCCTGCTCGCCCCCGCCCTGCGCACGGCCGGGCTCCGCGACGGCGACGTCGTCTGCGTGTCCACGAAGATCGTCTCCAAGTCCCTCGGCCTCACCGTCGATCCCGCCGACCGCGACGCCGCGATCGAGCGGGTCGCCGTGCGCACCGTCGCCCGTCGCCTGCACACCCTGCGCGTCACCTCGATCGTCGAGATCCCCTCCGGTCCGGTCATGGCCGCCGCGGGGGTGGACGGCTCCAACGCCCCCGGGGGCCCGCTGCTGCTGCCCGAGGATCCCGACGGCTGCGCCCGCACGCTGCGGGAGGGCCTCGTCGCCGCCCTCGGCGTCGAGCTCGGCGTGCTGCTGACCGACACCTCCTCCCGGGTCTGGCGGGTGGGCGTGGGGGACGTCGCCCTCGGCGCCGCGGGCGTCGCCTCCCTCCAGGACCTCCGGGGGGAGTCCGACGACACCGGCCGCACGCTCCACGTGACCGTCCGCGACCTGGCCGACGAGCTCGCCGCCGCCGCGGACCTCGTCAAGGGCAAGGCGAGCCGCGTGCCCGTCGCGATCGTGCGCGGGGTCGCCGGCGCGGTCGTCGCGGATCCCCGCGACGAGGTGCCCGCCGCACGCCTCGCCCGCACCGGCGGCGACGACTGGTTCCGCCGGCCGAGCCTCGAGTCCGTCTGGCAGGCCCTCGGCCTCGCCCTCGAGGACGAGCCCGTGGCCCGCATGTCCCCCGAGCCCGACGACGAGCGCATCGACCGCGCCCTCGCCGTCGCCGCCCTCCCCCGCCGCGGAGCCGCCCCGCTCACCGCCCGCGCCGAGCGCACGGCCGCCGACCGCATCGACGTGCACCCCACCGCACCCGGGACCGCGGGGCTCCTCGACGCCGCGACCCTCGGCGAGCGGGTGCGCACGGCCCTGGCCGCCGAGGAGATCGCCGTCCCGCTCCCCCCGCTGCACGTGAGAATCCACGAGGAGACCGCATGACCACCGCCCCCTCCCTCCACCGCGGCACCGAGCTGCTCGCCGCCCTCGAGTCCCTCGGCCCCCGCCCCGCGCTCGCCTGGCACGAGGAGGGCGGCCGCATCGAGCTGTCCGGCCACGTCCTCGCGAACTGGGTGACCAAGGCGATCGGCCACCTCGACGCGGAGGTCGCCCTGCAGAGCGGTGACCTGCTCGTGCTCGACCTCCCGCCGCACTGGAAGCGGCTCGTGCTCGCCCTCGCCGGCTGGTCGCTCGGCGCCCGGGTCGAGATCCTCGCGACAGGGGCCGACGACGTGCACGAGGACGGGATCCGCGTGCTCGCCACCGACCGTCCCGGCTCGGATCTCGCCGACGACGCCGAGGACGTGCTCGCCCTCGCCGCCGTCTCCCTCGCCCCGCGCTTCGCCGGCGAGCTGCCGCCGCTCGCGCACGACTGGGTGCAGGAGGTGCGCGCGCACCCCGACCGCCTCGCCGCCGCCCTGCCCGCCTGGTCCGGCCCGCAGCCCGGGGGCGACCACGAGGGAGTCCCGCGGCTGCTCGTCCCCGGCGACGGCCTCGGCCACGTCGAGGCCGCCCTCGGGGCATGGCTCGCCGGGGGCGGGATCGTCGGCCCCGCCGAGGAGCTCGACGAGCGGGCCGTGGCCGACGAGGCGGTCACCGGCCGCCCATGACCCATGACGGGGTCGGGCCCGCCCGGGGAGATCCCCGGACGGGCCCTGCCCGGTCCGCACCTGCGCTCCCGCAGGGGGCGCGGAGCGCTCAGCTCGCGCGGAGCACCGCGACGGCCTCGGTGGGGTCGCCGTCGAAGATGATCGTGCCCTTGCGGAGCACGACGATCCGCGTGCAGAGCTTCTGCAGCATCTCGAGCTCGTGGGAGACGACGACCATCGTGCGGCCCGCGGCCTGCAGCTCACGGATCCGCTCGAGGCACTTCTTCTGGAACGGCTCGTCGCCCACGGAGAGGATCTCGTCCACGAGGAAGATGTCCGGGTCCGTGTGCACCGCGACCGAGAACGCGAGCCGCAGGAACATGCCCGAGCTGTAGTACTTCACCTCCGTGTCGATGAACTCCTCGATCTCGCTGAACGCGACGATGTCGTCGAAGCGCTCCTCGAGCTGCTCGCGGCTCATGCCGAGGATCGCGCCGTTGAGGAAGACGTTCTCGCGACCCGAGAGATCCGGGTGGAAGCCCGCGCCGACCTCGATCAGGCCCGCCACGCGTCCGCGCAGCATCACCCGGCCGGCGTCCGGGAAGAGCACCCCGGAGATCGTCTTCAGGAGGGTGGACTTGCCCGAGCCGTTGAACCCGATCAGGCCTACCGTCTCGCCGGCGTGCACCGTGAGGTCAACGTCGTCGAGGGCCATGAAGGTGTCCGCGAGCTTCTTGCGCTGCAGGGCCGAGAAGACGAGCTCCTTGAGGGAGCGGTCGTGGCGGAGGGAGAAGCGCTTGGAGACATGCTCCACGCGCACCATCTCGCGATCCGTGGGGACCGCGGCGGAGGTGGGGACGTCCGCGATGTTCGGGGTCATCGGTGCCCTCCTCTCACAGTTCCTGCGCGAAGCGGCGCTTCGAGCGCTCGAAGACCACGGTGCCCAGGGCGAACACGACGACGGCGATGAGCAGCCCGGCCCACCACAGCCCGTAGGGCTCCCCCGGCTGGGCGAGGGTGTAGGCGAACGGGTGGTCCGTGGCGAGCTCGTCGACGACCGGCTTCGAGTACCGCCAGAAGGCGACGTGGAACAGCTGCACCACGATCGTCAGCGGGTTCAGCTGGTACAGCCACCACCAGATCGTGCCGTCGAGCGACTTCTGCACCATGTCGATCCGGTACAGCACCGGGGACAGCCAGGTCGCGACCATGACGATGAGGTCCACGAAGTTCTCCACGTCGCGGAACGCCGCGTTCAGCGCCGCGGTGAGCATGCCCAGACCCATCGTGAACACGAGCAGGATCAGCATCCCCAGCAGGAAGGCCACCGCCGCCGTGGGCGAGGGCAGCCAGCCGTTGAGCACGGCGCCCACCACGAGCACGAGCAGCTGCGGCAGGAAGTGCACGAGGGCGACCATCATGCTCGCCCACGGGAACAGCTGGCTGGGGATGTAGATCTTCGACACGAGCGCGCCGTTGCCCGTGATCGACCGGGTCGCGTTGCCGAAGACCTCGCCGAACAGGTTCACCACGACGATGCCGCTGAAGAGGTAGACCGCGTACGCGGGGGTGCCCTTGTTCAGCTCGAGGAACACGCCCATCGCGATGTAGAACACGAGGAACTGCACGGCGGGCTTGACGTAGCTCCACACCATGCCGAGCACGCTGCCGCGGTAGCGGACCCGCAGCTCCTTCTTCACCAACAGGCGCAGCAGGAACCGCTCCTTGAGCGGGTTCAGCCACCCGGCGTCCTGGCCGGGGGCCTTCCACCCCTCGGCGCGCTCCGCGGCCGAGGGGGTGCGACGCGCCGGGGCGGTCGCCGTCACGCGGAGGCCCCCTCCGGGGTGGACGGCGCGGCGGTGTCGACGTCGTCGATGCCCGGGCGCACCGGGGCCGGGTTCTCGCTGAAGGTGCGCTCCCAAGCGGCGAAGGAGGTCAGGCCCTCCGCGGCGGCGCGGTACTCGTCCCGCAGCCGGTTCCACTGGCGATACAGGTCCAGGTGGGTGCGCGCCGTGCGGACGAGCATCGAGCGGACCTGCTCCGGACGGCGGCGGTACCAGGCGAGCTTCGTGCCCTCCGCGTTGGAGACCACGGCGCTGTCGTAGTGGCTCAGCGTCCACCACTTCGCGTCCTGGTGGGCGATCGCAGCCTGTGGGTGCGCGGCCGAGCTCTCCGGCGGCGCGGCGATCAGCTGACGCGCCATCGTCTTCGCGGTCCACAGCGGGAGCATCGAGCGGCGCGGAGCGGAGAACGCCCGGCCCTTGCGCGGCGGCTTGTGCATCCGCACCTCGGGGAACTGGTCGGCGTCCGCCCTGGTGAGGGAGTCGTCGTAGGTCTGCGCCATCGCCCGCAGCTCGGGCAGCTTGGTGCCGATCTCGTCGTGCAGCACGCCCGGACCGCGCAGCACGTCCTCCTGGGCGATCAGGCGCGCCGCCTCGGTGTAGTACTGCATGGACATGAGGTGCTTGACATCGATGCCCTGGGACTCGGTGAGCACCTTGCCGCCGCGCTCGTAGACCGAGTGCAGCAGCGCCGTGATGATGCGGTTGCGCTCGTGGAAGTAGATCTGCCAGTCCAGCGCGTCGTTCTTGTCCGTCCACGTGATGTGCCAGACGGCAGCGCCGGGCATCGAGACGGTCGGGTAGCCGGCCTTCTTCGCGCGGAGGCCGTACTCGGCGTCGTCCCACTTGATGAAGACGGGCAGGCTCAGGCCGATCGCCCGGACGGTCTCGGTGGGGATGAGGCAGGTCCACCAGCCGTTGTAGTCGACGTCGGCGCGACGGTGCAGCCACGGGGTGGAGCGCAGCGGCTCGACCGCGAAGTCGTGGCCCAGGCGCCCCTCGGGGATCGTCACCTTGGGCTGGATCGCCCACGGGTCCACGCTCTCGCCGAAGGCGTGCAGCACCGAGCGGTTGTTGAGGTCGAACATGTGCGCGCCCACGAGCATCGGCGTGCGCGCGAAGTCCGCGAAGGTGAGCATGCGCAGGAGCGACTCGGGCTCGATGTCGATGTCGTCGTCGCAGTTGATGACGTAGGTCGAGGAGCCGTTGGTCGACGCCTCGTACATGCCGCGCGAGAAGCCGCCGGAACCGCCGATGTTGCCCTGCTCGATGATCTGCAGCTGCTCGCCCATCGCGGCCTGCAGGGGCTCGATCTCGTCGTGGTCGTTCAGGCGGTCGGTGCCCTGGTCCACGACGTACATGACGTCGAGCTTCTCGCGGAGGTCCGTGTCCTTGCTGATCAGCTCGATGTTGTCGAGGCAGTAGGAGACCTTGTTCATCGTCGTCATGGCGATCGAGAAGGTGCCCTCGGTGCGGGCCGCGGAGGCGTCGGCCGTCCACTGGGCACCGTGGATCGTCAGCGGGTCCGGGCCGGAGATGACGTCGAACCAGTACCAGCCGCCGTCGCCGAAGGCCGTCAGCGGCAGGTCGAAGCGGGTCTCGCCGGGGCGGGAGACGATGGCCATGTCGTGGCGCTGGATCGCACCGCGCGCGTTCGAGCGGTAGACGATGATCTGCCCGCGGCCGCTCGTCGCGATCGTGAGCGTCACCTCGCGCACCGGGGTCCAGCGGCGCCAGTAGCTCGCCGGGAAGGCGTTGAAGTAGGTGCCGAAGGAGCGCAGCGACTGCGGCGGCACCTCGACGCCGTGGCGGGCGCTGAGCTCCTCGAGGTCGAGCTGCGACGCCCCGGTCGTGCCGGTGGCCCCGGCGGCGGGTTCCGCGCTCTCCGCGGTGGCGGTGCCCAGCCCGAAGGAGCCGGTCTGGGCGCCCGAGCGGGCGGCCTGCGACTCGATGTACAGCGGGATCACGTCGGGCGTCGGCGCGAGCGGCATGATGAGCCGCTGCAGGATCCGCTGCGGGGCGCTCTCAGCCGACTCCGCGGACTCGGCGGACTCGGTGCTCTGGGGACGGGTCGTGCTCACGATCGGTGTCTCCTCCTCGGGGACGCGCTCAGCGGCGCAGCAGGTCGGCGAGCTTGTTGTCGGCCATCGACAGCGCGGCGCCGATCGCCATGTGCATGTCGAGGTACTGGTAGGTGCCCAGGCGGCCGCCGAACAGGGTGCGGGGCTCGGCGTCGGCCATCTCGCGGTACCGCAGCAGCGAGTCGCGGTCCGTCGACGAGTTCACGGGGTAGTACGGCTCGTCCTCGCGCTCCGCGAAGCGCGAGTACTCGCGCTGGATGACGGTGCGGTCCTTGGGGTACTCCCGCTCGGGGTGGAAGTGGCGGGGCTCGATGATGCGCGTGAAGGGCACCGACTCGTCCGCGTAGTTCATGACCGAGGTGCCCTGGAAGTCGCCGGTGGTGTCGAGGTGCTCGGTCTCGAGATCGATCGTGCGCCACTTGAGGTCGCCGAGCTCGTAGTCGAAGTAGCGGTCCACGGGGCCCGTGTAGACGACCGGGAGCTGGCCGCGCACGGCCTTCTTGTTGAAGGGCTGGGACTCGTCGAAGTAGTCCACCCCCAGCTGCACCTCGATGTTGGGGTGGTCCGCCATGCGCTCGAGCCACGCGGTGTAGCCCTGCTGGGGCAGCCCCTCGTGGGTGTCGTTGAAGTAGCGGTTGTCGTACGTGTAGCGCACGGGGAGGCGGGAGATGATCCCGGCGGGCAGGTCCTTGGGATCCGTCTGCCACTGCTTGCCCGTGTAGTGCTTGATGAACGCCTCGTAGAGCGGGCGGCCGATCAGGGAGATGCCCTTGTCGTTGAGGTTCTCGGGATCGGTCCCGGCGAGCTCCCCGGCCTGCTCCTGCACGAGCGCGCGCGCCTCGTCCGGCGTGTACGCGGAGGAGAAGAACTGGTTGATGGTGCCGAGGTTGATCGGCATGGGGTACACGATGCCCTGGTGGTTCGTGTACACCTTGTGCACGTAGCCCGTGAACGCGGTGAAGCGGTTCACGTACTCCCACACCCGCTCGTTCGAGGTGTGGAACAGGTGGGCCCCGTACTTGTGGACCTCGATCCCGGTGGCCTCGTCGGCCTCGGAGTACGCGTTGCCGCCCAGGTGCGGCCGCTTGTCGATGATGGTGACCTTGGCGCCGTGCTCGGTCGCGGCGCGTTCGGCGATGGTCAGGCCGAACAGGCCGGAGCCGACGATCAGCAGATCAGGAGTGGCCACGGGGGTTCCTTTCGAAGCGGTCGGACGGTCCTCGGCGGACCAGCTCACAGTAGCGGAGGCAGGTGGCGGGGGCGGTGCCCCCGGGGACGGCGCGTCGGGCGATGTGCGCCCTGTCATGCGCCCGCCCGTGCGGGCTCAGCGCATGGGCTCCACGAAGCGGCGGTAGCCGAAGCGACGCAGCCGCCACGGGGCGAGACGGTACCCGCCGCGCAGCACGATGTTGGTCAGGAACGCGCGGGGACCGATCACACGGTCCAGCAGGAGCGTGCGCTGGAGGCGCAGGTCGCTCGTGAAGAGCGTCCAGCCGCCGCGGCGCTCGAAGAGGTGCTCGTCGACGCGGTAGTCGACGACGACCTCCTCGACGTTGCCCATGCGCGCCCCGCCGAGCATCATCCGCTCCCACAGCCAGTAGTCCTCGAGCAGCGGGAGGTCGCGGTAGCCGCCCACGGCGAGCGCGACCGAGCGGCGCAGCACGATCGTGGGGTGGTGGAAGGGCGAGTGGCGGCCCAGGTAGCCCACGATCTGCTCGTGCTCGAGGGGGCGGGTGCGCAGCGGCCCCTCCCCCGGGGCGACCCGGTCGCTGAACTCCTGCATGGACCCGCCCAGCAGATCGGCGCCCTCGCCGCCCTCCGTGCGCGCCATCCGCGGGATCTGGACGGCGAAGCGCTCGGGCCGGCAGAGGTCGTCGGCGTCGGCCCGCGCGACGATCTCGTGCGGGGAGGCCTCGAGGCCGTCCTGGAGGGTGAGGGCGATGCCCCGGTGCTGGGGGTGGCGCAGCACGCGGGCGGGACCGAACTCCCCGGCCCCGACCCGCGCCACGAGCTCCTCGAGCGCGCTCGGGAGCGGGCCGTCGACGGCGAGCAGGAACAGGTCCGGGCGCAGGGTCTGGCCGGTCGTCGCGGAGGCGATCGCCGCCTCGACGCGCGCGGGCTCGTCGCGGCCCCAGAGGGGCATGAGCACCGCGAACGGGGGGACGGCGCTCATCGCCCGGCCGCCCGCTCGATGCGGCGGACGTCCGCCGCGGCCTCCGGGTCCGTCGCGAGGACCGCGGCCGACGGTCGCGGACCGCGGCGCAGCGCGGCGAGCAGCCCGCGCGCACCGACGCCCGTGAGCTCGCCGCGGTGACGGGCGAGCCGGCGCAGCCAGCCCAGCACGGTGCTGCCGCCGTAGAGCACCTTCTCGGACGGGGTGAAGGAGGTGGTGCGCAGCAGCGCCCAGGTGCGGTTGCGCACGTCGTAGTAGAAGCGCGAGCCCGGGTTGGACTGGGCGTCGCCGAAGAGCACGGTGCGGTGCTCGACCACGGAGGCGGGGACCTGCAGGCCACGGCCCCGGCGCAGCAGGCGGCCGGTGTGCTCGAAGTCGTCGGACCAGATGAAGTAGTCGGCATACGGGAGGCCCAGGCGGCGCACGTCCTCGCCGCGCAGCAGCGCGGAGACGTAGCTCGCGGTGCGGATCGGCCGGCCGCCCGCGGCGGCGGCGTCCCGCTTCTCCCCCGCGCTCGCCCGGAAGCGGGTGCGCTGGGTGTTCATCGGGTGGTCGCGGCCGTCGGTCCAGACGGCGCGGGAGCTGAGCACGCTCAGCCGCACCGGCGACGCCTCGATCGAGCGCAGCAGCTCCGCGAGGGCGGAGGGCGTGGGGACCGTGTCGTCGTCCATGAGCCACAGCCAGTCGGCGTCGTGGCGCACGAGCGCGCGGGCCATGCCGGCCGCGAAGCCGCCCGCCCCGCCCACGTTGCGGCGCAGGTGCAGGACGTCGGCGCCCAGGGGGTGGGCGTCGGCGACGCGACCGGAGCCGTCCGAGGAGGCGTTGTCCACCACGACCACGGCATCCGGGCGGCGCTCCTGGGCGGCGAGGCCGTCCAGGCACTGCTCGAGCAGCTGCTCGCGGTTGTAGGTGACCACCACCGCGACCACGCGCGGGGCGCTCTCCTGCCCCCGTGCTGCGGTGCTGTCCACAAGGCCTCCTGCTGGTGCTTCGTCGTGGCGCCGGGGTCCCCCGGCGGCGCCGGCGGGCGCCTCGGACCAGTGTACGGAGAGGTCCCGGGCCGATCCCGGGAGCCCCGCGCACGGCGTGTGAAGGTTCGCAGGAGGTTCCGCGACGTCATGGACCCGGTGCGGTCACGCGGGAGGGTTGGGGCTAGCCTGTCGGGCGCCATCACCCGTCAGCACCCGCCGGCCCGCGCCGCGACGGACCCCCGAACAGACCCGCGCCACGCGAGCGAGAGGAGACGGCACATGAGCGATCGGCAGCCCCCGCGCTCCCCGCGACACGGAGGACCGCGCCGCCCCCGGGGCCATCGCGCCCGCGCCGGCGGCAGCGCCCGCCCCGTCCCCGCGCCGGGACGCGGCGAGCGCGAGGAGACCCCGACCCGCGCCTTCCCGGCCGTCGACCCCCGCACGGCCCCCGCCCGCGACCGGGCTCCGGAGCGCCATGCGGCGCCCGCCCGCGACACCTCCGATCCGCTCCTGGCCGGCGCGCCCGTCGGGGACGTGCCGGACGGCGCTCCCCGCCGCCAAGGGCGCCGACCCGGCCGCAGCTCGCGCGTGCCCCGCCCCCTGCGGTTCGGGATGACGCTCGTCGCCCTGGTCCTCATGGTGCTCCTCGCCTGGGGCGCCGGCCTCGCGCTGTGGACGAACTCCCGGATCGAGCACGTCGACGCGCTCTCCGGGGCGGAGGCCACCGAGGGGCAGACCTACCTCATCGCCGGATCCGACGCCCGCGGCGGCGACGCCGTGGCCGACGACGGCACGACCGGCCAGCGCACCGACACGATCATGCTGCTGCACAAGGCCCCGAACGGCCGCAGCTACCTCGTCTCCCTTCCCCGCGACACCCTCGTGGACATCCCCGGGCACGGGAGGTACAAGCTCAACGCCGCCTTCGCCTTCGGCGGCGCCCCGCTGCTCGTGAAGACCGTGGAGCAGTTCACCGGCATGACGATCGACCACTACGTCGAGATCGGCTTCGACGGTGTCGAGGGCATGGTCGACGCCGTCGGCTCCGTGAACCTCTGCATCGACCAGGACGTGGACGACGAGAAGTCCGGGCTGAAGATGACCGAGGGCTGCCACGACGTGGGCGGTGAGCAGGCGCTCGCCTTCGTGCGCGCCCGCTACTTCGACCCCACCGCGGACATCGGCCGCCAGGCCCGCCAGCAGCAGTTCGTGGGCGCCCTCATGTCCCGCGTCGCCTCCCCCGGCGTGCTCCTGAACCCGCTCGCCCAGGTGCGCCTCGCGGGCGCCGGCACGGACGCCCTCGCGACGAGCGAGGGCACGGGGATCGTGGACCTGGGCCGGATGGCGCTCACGGCGCGCAGCGCGATGAAGGCCGGCACGGTGACCATGCCGATCGAGGACCCGGCCTACCGGACGAAGCACTCCGGCCAGGCGATCCTCACGGACGACGCCGACACGGCCGCGTTCTTCGGCTCGATCGCCGACGGCAGCGCGGAGCCGAAGGCCGCCTCCTGACGACCGCCAGAGCCGGCGCTCCCCGCTGATCCGTCCCGTCGCGAGAGGACGGATCGGATCAGCGGAAGAGCATGTCGATGACGATGTTCACGGAGTTGAGCACCGACTGGCCCTTCGAGCGGGAGTAGTCCGTGTAGAGGATGTGCACGGGGTGCTCGCGCACGGTCAGCTCGTGGCGGCCGATCTCCTCGACGATCTCCGAGGCGTGCGCCATGCGGTTCTGCTCGATCGCGATCTTCTCGCACGCCTCGCGGCCCAGGACCCGCAGCCCGTTGTGGGCGTCCGTGAGCCGCACGCCGCTGGTGATGTTCGAGTACCAGACCGCGCCGCGCAGCACGATGCGCTTGATGAGGCCGGGGCGCGTGCGCCCGTCGAGGAAGCGGGAGCCGAGGACCACGTCCACGCCCTCCTCCTCGCGCAGGGCGATCATGGCGGCGGCGTCGTCGACCTGGTGCTGACCGTCGGCGTCGAAGGTGACGACCTGGCGCATCCCCGGGTCCCGCAGCGCGTAGTCGATGCCGGTCTTCAGCGCGGCGCCCTGGCCGAGGTTGAAGGGATGGCGCACGACGGCCGCACCGGCCTCCTCGGCGATCCGCGCGGAGGCGTCCGCGCTGCCGTCGTCGACGCAGACCACGAGCGGGTAGCGGGTGCGCAGGGCGCGGATGACGTCGCCGATGACCTCACCCTCGTTGAACAGGGGCACCACGAACCAGGTGCGCTCCGCGCCGGGGCTGTCGGCCTCGGGCGCCGGCTCCGGATGCTCGGTAGAGGTCATGCAGGGCTCCTGGGGACGCGGGACGTCCGGGACGACGAGGCAGGGCATCCGGGTCCAGGCCCGGGACAACGACGGACGATACCCTGTCACGGTGGATCGCCCCCGGGCGACCGTCCCTCGCAGAAGTGGCGCAGTGCGCCGGAAGGAAGATCTCACGTGAAGACAGCTGTCGTCGCCCTCGGCAAGATCGGGCTCCCGCTCGCCGTCCAGTTCGCCGATGCCGGCCACGAGGTCGTGGGAGTCGACGTCAACGCCCGCCAGGTCGAGCTGATCAACCAGGCGAAGGAGCCGTTCCCGGGCGAGGCCCAGCTCGCCGAGAAGCTCGCCGAGCTCGTCCCCGCCGGCCGCCTCCGTGCGACCACCGACTACGCCGAGGCGATCCCCGGCGCGGACGCCGTCGTCATCGTCGTCCCCCTGTTCGTGGACGACGCGAGCTGGGAGCCGGACTTCGGCTGGATGGACGAGGCGACCCGCTCGCTGGCCGAGCACCTCACCCCCGGCACCCTCGTCTCCTACGAGACGACGCTCCCCGTGGGGACCCTGCGCACCCGCTTCGTGCCGATGATCGAGGAGATCTCCGGGCTGAAGGAGTCGCAGGACTTCTTCGCCGTCTTCTCCCCCGAACGCGTGCTCACCGGCCGCGTGTTCGCGGACCTGCGCAAGTACCCCAAGCTCATCGGTGCGATCTCCGAGGAGGGCACCGCGCGGGCGCGCGCCTTCTACGAGTCCGCGCTGACCTTCGACGAGCGCCCTGACCTGCCCCGCCCCAACGGCGTGTGGGACCTCGGCTCCCCCGAGGCCTCCGAGCTCGCGAAGCTCGCCGAGACCACCTACCGCGACGTGAACATCGCGCTCGCCAACGAGTTCGCCCTCTTCGCGCAGGACCACGGCATCGACGTGTACAAGGTCATCGAGGCCAGCAACTCCCAGCCCTACTCCCACATCCACCAGCCGGGCATCGCGGTGGGCGGCCACTGCATCCCGGTCTACCCGCGCCTGTACCTCTCGGGCGACCCGAGCGCGACGACGGTCCGCACCGCCCGCCAGCTCAACGCCTCCGTCCCCGCGCTCCTCGTGGAGCGCGCCGCGGGCCTGCTCGGCTCACTGCAGGGTCTGAAGGCCGTCGTGCTCGGCGCCTCGTACCGCACCGGGGTGAAGGAGACCGCGTTCTCCGGCGTGTTCCCGGTGGTCGAGGCCCTCCGTGCCCAGGGCGCCGAGGTCGCGGTGCACGACACCTACTACGACGACGAGGAGATCGCGGGCTTCGGCTGGGCGCCGTACCACCTGGGGGAGGCCGCGGATCTCGTGATCGTGCAGACCAACCACCCGGAGTACGCGGAGCTCTCCGCCGCGGAGGTCCCCGGGGTGAAGCTCGTGGTCGACGGCCGCAACATCACGACCGCCGAGAACTGGGCCGGCACGCCGCGCCTGGTGCTCGGCGACGGCTCCGCCTCCACCCACCAGCAGGCCGAGGAGGCCTGAGCCGGTGGGCGCCCACGAGCTGATCCTCGCGCTGGGGCCCACGATCCCCGCCGGGAGCCGCACCCTGATCATCCAGATCCTGCTGGTCCTGGGGATCCTCGGGATCATCGCCTGGCTGTTCATCACCCGCGGGGCGAAGCAGCTGGCCGTGCGCCGCCTGCTGATCCTCGGCTTCGCCGTGTTCGCGGTGCTCACGGTGATGTTCCCGCGCGTGCTGACCTCGGTCGCGCACGTCGTCGGGGTGGGCCGCGGCGCGGACCTGCTCCTCTACGCGACGGTGATCGTGCTGCTGGGCTCGCTCGCGCTCGCGGAGGCCCGCACGAAGAACGCGGAGAAGCGCACCACCGTGCTCGCCCGCCGTCTGGCGCTGGACGAGTCGGAGCAGCCCCTCGCCTACCGCGAGCGGATGCTCGGCACCGATCGCGGATGACCGACGTCCTGCTCCTGCTGCTGAGCGTCCTGCTGGTCCTCGCGGCGACCTATCTGCCCGGCTACGCGGTGCCGCGCGCCCTCGGCGGCTCGCGCCTGCTGTCCCTCGCGATCGCCCCGGCGGTCGCCGCCGGGATCGCGGGCACCGCCGCCCTGATCGCCCCGTTCGTCGGGGTCGGCTGGTCGCTGCTGCCGCACCTGGGGCTCGCCCTCGTGCTCCTGGGCCTCGCGGTGCTGCTGCGCCGGTGGGGCGTGCGCCTGCCGGGCGCGGCCCTCGAGGGCCGTCTGATGCCTCCGCGCACGGTGCTGCTCGCCCCGGTATGGGTCACCCTCGCGGCGGCGCTCGCCGTGGTGCCGATCGCGGTGCAGGCGCGGACCCCCGGGGTGGTCCTCGAGCGCTGGGACACGCTCTACCACCTCTCCGCGCTGCAGCGGATCCGGGAGACCGGCACGGCATCGAGCCTCGACGTCGGCTCGGTCTCGAGCACGGTGGGCGAGGCGACCGCGTACCCGGCGGCGTTCCATGCGCTGGCCTCCCTCGTGCCGGGGGTGCCGGTGCCGATCGTGCTGAACGGCGCGGTGCTGGCCCTCGCGCTCGTGCCCTGGGTGCTGGGCTCGGCGCTGCTCGCACGGGCCGTGTTCCCCGAGGTGGCCTGGGCGCCGTTCGCCGTCGCGATCGGCGCGGCGATCGTGCCCGCCGCCCCGCTCGACGAGTGGATCCATCTCTCCGCGATCCCGAACCTCGTGGGCTTCGCGGCGCTCCCGGGCGCCCTCGCCGCAGTCCTCGCGCTCTGGCAGGCGCTGCTCCCCGGGCCGACCCCGACGGGGCCGACGTCGGCGCTGCAGGAAGGGCCGGCGGTCGACGCCGCCCCCACGGCCTCCGGGTGGCGGCCGGCCCTCGCGGCCCTCGCGATCGCGGGCCTCGCAGCGCTGGGCCTGGGACTGCTGCACCCGAACGTCGCCGTCATGGCGCTGCTGCTGACGACCGTGCTCACCGCGGCGACCGCGCTCCGCGAACGGCGTCGCCGGCGCCTGCTGTGGCTGGTCCCCGTGATCTGCGCGATCCCCGTGCTGCTGCTGGCCCTGACCCCGCTCGCCGCGGCCGTCACCGGCTTCCAGGGCGGACTGCAGGTGCCGTGGTGGTCCGCGCTCGGCGAGATCCTGCTGGGCCTGCTGACCGTGTGGCCGATGGCGCTCGGCATGATCCTCGCGGCCCTGTGGTGGCCGGGGCTCGTGCGCACGCTGTGGCGCGGACCGGCCCGCTGGGTGGGGGCCGCCTGGATCGTCGTGGCCGTGCTGTACCTCGACTCCGCGGTGGACTCCCCGCTGGGCCTGTCGACCCTCTGGTACCGCGGGCAGGACCGCCTCTCGATGCCGCTCGCCATGCTCTCCGTGCTGCTGATCGTGCCGGGCCTGCAGGTCTGGGGCCGGCTGCGCGGCCCTCTCGATGCCGACGGCCGTCGCCCGCGCCCCTCCCGCCCGGTGATCGCCCTGCTCGTGGTGCTCGCCCTCGCGGCGGGGGCGAGCTCGATCCCGACCCGCCTCGACAACGCGGCGAAGAACCTCTCCGCGGAGTACCCGGGCCGTGGCCGCTTCCTCCAGCAGGACGAGCTCGAGGCCTGGGCCGCCGCGGATCCCACGATGGACCATTCCCTCAAAGTGCTCGCGAGCCCCTTCTCCGGTGCCTCGCACATGTACGCGATCCACGGGCAGCAGGTGTACTTCCCGGTCGCGGGCATGGCGCTCGAGAACCAGGACCGGGCCCTGCTCTACGCCCTCTCCGGCTCGAACGGCGAGGTGCCCGCCGCCCAGGTGTGCGATCTGCTGCACGAGGCCGGCGTGGGCTACGTCTACCAGGAGCAGATCACCTACCAGTGGTCCTCGACGTTCGACCTCGTGAACCGGGCCGATCCCGCGATCGGCACCGTCGTGTTCGAGACCGACCACTCCCGCCTCATCGCCGTCGACTGCGAAGGGACCACGTGACCTCTCCGGACCCCGCTCAGCCCGCGGCAGGACCGCCGGCTCCCACAGCGCCTCGGCGACGGGAGTACGTGCCCGCGCTCGACGTCATCCGGATCGTCGCGATCCTCGGCGTCGTGGCGGTGCACGTGGTGGGCGGCGGCGTCGAGGAGGGCTCGGTGCCGCTCGGGGTCACGGCGGTGGACATGGCGGCCTCCGCGGCCGTGCCGGTGTTCCTCATGATGGCGGGGGCCCTGAACCTGCATCCTTCGGCGCTGCGCCGCGGCCCGGGCGCCTTCTGGCGGCAGCGGGCGGTGCGGATCCTGCCCGCGCTCGTGGTGTGGTCCGCGTTCTACATGCTCGTCATCGGTCCCCTCGCGGGGGCGGAGATGAGTGTCGGCACCGCGATCGACCAGGTCATCACCGGCAAGACCTTCACCCACCTGTACTTCCTGTGGGCGATCGCCGGGCTGTACGTGATCGCGCCGGTGATCGGCTCCTTCCTGCACGCGGTGCCGGAGCAGGAGGGTCGGCGCGCGTGGGGGCTGGGGCTGCTCGCGTGCGCGTGGACGGCGCTCGCCTTCGCGGTGCCGTACCTGACCCGGCAGCCGAGCATCGAGGGGCTGGACTCCCATCGGCCGATCGAGCCGGGCTCGCTCACCTACTGGATGGCCTTCGCGGGGTACTTCGTGATCGGCAGGGCGGCGATCGTGGCGCCCGTCGCGCGGCGCTGGACGCTCGCGGCCCTCGCGACGACGCCCGTCGCGATCGCGGTGCTGACCTGGCTGTACGAGGCGGGCCGGGACGACGGCGGATCGCTGCTCGTGCGCACGCTCCGGCCGGACTACTCCTCGCCGAGCGTCATGGTCTACGCGCTGCTGCTGTTCCTGGCGCTCGCCTCGCTCACCGGGTCATGGCGGGTGGGGCCGCGCGCCCAGGCCTGGCTGCGGGTGCTCGGCAACGCGACGTTCGGGGTGTTCCTCGTGCACTTCGCGGTGCTCGTGCTGCTGCGGCAGATCCCCGCGCTCGAGGGCTACGACCTGTGGCAGATGGCGACGGTGTGGCTCGTCACCGTGCCGGTCTCCTTCGTGATCGCGCTGGTCGCGCAGCGGGTGCCGGGGCTGCGGCTCATCATCTGAGCCCGGCGCCCGTGCCGGGCGCCGCCCCGACCCCGCCGCGCGGGGCGCTCAGCGGCCCGCGGCCTCGATGACCGCGGCGGCGGCCCGGGCGGCCGCCCCCTGCAGCGAGGCGTGCTCGAGGGTCCACTCCCGCAGGTGCTCCGTCGTGGGGCGGTCCTCCCCGTCGAGGGCGGCGCGCATCGCGTCCGCGACCTGCGCGGGGTCGTACGCGCTCGCCCAGCCGAGCCCGCCGCCGCGGATCCGTTCGAAGGCCGCGCCCTCGCCCGCGTGGACGACGGGGGTGCCGGAGGCGGTGGCCGCGTAGATCTTCGTGGGCAGCGCGAACTCGTAGCCCAGCCCCGGGGTGATCGAGCTGAGCCCGGCGACGGCGCCGCGGAGCATGCGGGACATCTCCGCAGGGGCGAGCCGGCCCCGGAACTCGATGCCCTCGATCCCCTGCCGCTCGACCATCGCGGCGAGCTCCTCCTTGCCGCTGCCCTCCGAGAAGAACAGCAGCCGCGCCTCGGGGCGCTCGGCGCGGAGCCGGGCGAAGGCCTCGACGAAGATGTCCGCCCCCTGCCACTCCGAGACGGTGCCGCCGTAGACGAAGTAGGGGCCGGGCTCCTCGGAGGCGGGGCCGTCGGCCGTGAAGGTGTCCGTGTCGATGCCGTTGCCGACCATGGTCAGCGAGGGGCGCCGGCCGATCAGCGCGGCGACCCGGTCGTCGACGCCCGTCGAGATCGTGAGGACCTTCGCGGCGCGGCGCCAGGTGGTGGTCTCCATGAGCCGCACGCCGGCGACGACCGCGCGGGGCACGCTGTCGACGCTCTCGGAGGCGTCGGACCAGATGTCCGCCGCGTAGAACACGGTGGGCACGCGCCGGAGCACGCCGAGCACGGTCGCGACGATGCCGGTGGTGGGCGGCGGCTCCGCGACGATGACGTCCGGCCGACGCCGCAGCAGCAGGCGCAGCGCGAGGGGCACGTCGAAGCTCATGTAGGAGACGTAGCCGCGCACCTGCTGCTGATGGTCGCGCTTGACGGGGAAGCGGGAGACGCCGTGCACGCGGTCCTTGCCGACGGTGCCGCGCGGCGGGCGCGTGGTGAGCACGGACACCTCGCAGCCGGCCTCCTCGAGGGCCCGCACGAGCGCCTCCTGGCGGAACGCGGCGGCGACCGGCTCGGGCGTGAACACGCGGGTCGCGACGACGACGCGCGGCGGGTCGGTGGGGCGGCGGCTCATCGGGCGCGCTCCTGCAGCAGCGCGACGACGCGCCGGGCGGCCTGCCCGTCGCCGTAGTGGTCCGGGCGGTCCGCGGTGGGGCGGGGCCGGCCGACGGCCGCGGGGAGGCCGGCGAGATCCGCGACGAGCTGGTTCCAGCCGTTCTCGAGGGTCTCGACCCATTCGGTCTCGGTGCGGACGGTCGTGCAGGGCGTGCCCAGCAGGTACGCCTCCTTCTGCAGACCGCCGGAGTCGGTGACGACGGCGCGGGCACGCTGCACGGCGGCCACGAGGTCCGGGTAGGCGAGCGGCTCCCCCACGCGGACGGCGCCGCCGGCGAGGTCGATGCCCGCCGCCTCGGCCTTCGCCACGAGCCGCGGGTGCGCGAAGAGCGCGAGCGGGATGTCGAGGGACTGCAGACCGCGGACGATCGCGCGCAGCCGCTCGGGGTCGTCGGTGTTGTCGGCCCGGTGGATCGTCGCGACGGCGAAGTCCGCGGCGGGGTCGATCCCCTCGGGGAGCCGCAGCGGCTCGTCCCGGACGGCGGCGGCGACGCGCAGGCAGACGTCGGTCATGACGTCGCCGACGACGACCGTGCGCTCCGCGAGACCCTCCGCGGCGAGGTGCTCGCGGGCGACCTCGGTGGGGGCGAGGAGGAGGTCGGCGGCGTGGTCGGTGAGGACCCGGTTGTGCTCCTCGGGCATGCGCCGGTTGAAGGAGCGCAGGCCCGCCTCGAGGTGGGCGACCCTGAGGTGCATCTTCACCGCGGAGAGCGTGCCCGCGAGGGTCGAGTTGGTGTCGCCGTAGACGAGCACCCAGTCCGGGCGATGCTCCTCGAGCACCTCGTCCATCGCGGCGAGCATGGAGCCGGTCTGGCGGCCGTGCGTGCCGGAGCCGCTGCCGAGGTTGACGTCGGGGGCGGGGATCCGGAGGTCCGCGAAGAAGACGTCGCTCATCGCGGCGTCGTAGTGCTGGCCGGTGTGGACGATGACGTGCTCGACGCCCTCCGCCGCCGCGGCGGCGTCCGCCACGGCGGCGAGCTTCACGAACTGGGGCCGGGCTCCCACCACGGACAGGATCTTCATCGGGCGGGTCCTCCTGGACGGCTCGGGGTCTGGACGGCTCGGCTTCTGCACGGCTCGGTTCCTGCACGGCTCGGGTGCGGTGCGCGCGTTACAGTGTGCCGGACCCACGATATTCGTCCCAGGAGCACCATGCCCTCGTCAGGGAACGCCCCGCGCGTCGCGGTCCTCGTGCACAACGACGCGACGAACGACTCCCGGGTGCTGAAGGAGTCCGCCTCCCTGCGCGAGCAGGGCGCCCGCGTGAGGATCGTCGCCGTCGAGCGGCGGCTCAAGGGCCGCGCCGCCGGGACCTCCGAGCTCGCCCCCGGCCTCGACCTGCACCGGGTCCCCGAGTTCGCGCTCGAGCGGATCGCGCCCGCGCTGACCCGCCTCACCCGGCGTCCCGCCGCGACGGGCACGGCGGACTCGCCCACCACGTCGGCCCGGAGTGCCACCGCGACGACGACGGTCTCGTCGGCCGCCCCGGCCCCGCCGCAGGCCGGCCGGCCGTCGCCCCTCGCCCTGGCGCGCCGGCTCGGCACCCGCGCCGCAGGGGACCTGGGCCGCCGCGCGTACCGGACCATCGAGCTGGGCACCTGGTGGTGGCGCTCCGCGCGCGCCGCGAACGCCTTCGCCCCCGAGATCGTCCACGCGAACGACACCAACGCCCTGGTCCCCGCGCTCGCGATCCAGGCGCTCGGCCGCCGCGAGGGCCGCCGGGTGCGCCTCGTCTACGACTCCCACGAGCTGTGGCGCCACCGCAACGTCGAGGGCCGCCGCCTGCTCGCGCCGCTGCTGGACGCCGCGATCGAGCACGTGGCGATCCCCCGGGCCGACGTCGTGATCACCGTCTCCCCCTCGATCGCCGAGTGGCTGAAAAGCACCTACCGCCTGGACCGCCTCCCGCTCGTGGTGCGCAACGTGCCCGTCGCCGGTCCCCTGCCCGATCGGGGCACCGGGGTGCTGCGCGAGCGGGCCGGTCTCTCCGCGAGCGACCGGGTCATCGCCTACGGCGGGCGGATCACGACCGCCCGCGGCATCGAGGAGACCCTCGCCGCGCTCCCCCACCTGCCCGCCGACGTCCACCTCGTGCTGCTCGGCTACGGCGAGGAGGACTACCTCGACCAGGTGCGGGCCCGCGCCGCCGAGCTCGGCGTCGCCGGCCGTGTGCACCTCGTCGGCGCGGTCGCCCCCGCGGAGGTCTCCTCCGCCCTCGCCGACGGCGACGTCGCCGTGGTCCACGTGCGGCCCGTCTGCCTCTCCTACCGCTACGCGCTGCCCAACAAGCTCTTCGAGTCGATCCGCGCGGGGCTCCCGATCGCCGCCGCGGACCTCCCGGACATGCGCGCAGTCGTCGAGGAGCTCGGCGTGGGCGAGGTGTTCTCCGGCGAGGAGCCCGCGGACCTCGCCGCGGCGCTGCTGCGGATCCTCGAGGACCCCGCCGCCTACCGCGAGCGCGCCCGCGCCGTCGCCCCGCAGCTGACCTGGGAGGCGGAGGCCGCTCCCCTGCTCGAGGCCTACGCCCGACTCTCCGAGGAGGCCCGGTGACCACGACCCTCGTCACCACCTGGTTCCCGACCGCGACCGCGCCGTCCCGCGGCGCCTTCGTGGTCCGGGACGCGCTCTCGATCGCGGAGCACCTGCCGATCCGGCTCGTGCACCTCGTCCCGCCCGCGGACGACGACGGCACCCGCCGCCTCGTCCACGAGGGCATCGAGGTGCTGCGGATCCCCATGGACCCCCGCAGCCCGCTCTCGGTGCTGCGGGCCACCCGTGCCCTGGGGCCCGCCCTCGAGGGCTCCGAGGCCGTGCACACGATGGCCTTCTCCACGCTGCTGCCCTTCGCGCTGCGCCGGCCGCGCGCCCCGTGGCTGCACACCGAGCACTGGTCCGCGCTGACCACACCCGCGACGCTCCCCGCCGCGGCCCGTGCGGCGCTGCCCGTGCTCTCCCGTCTGCTGGCCCTCCCGGACCGCGCGACCGCCGTGTGCGAGTACCTCGCCGCGCCGCTGCGCGCCGTGCGCGGCGCCCGGCCGACGGACGTCGTGCCCTGCATCGTGGACCCGGGGCCGCTGGTCCCCCGCCGTGACCGGGCCGACGGCGCCCTGCGCCTGGTCTCCACGGGCGGTCTCATCGACCGCAAGGACCCGCTCGTCGCCGTGCGCACCCTCGCCGCGCTCGAGCGCCGCGGCGTCGACGCGCACCTCACGTGGCTCGGCGAGGGCCCGCTGCGCGAGGCGACCGCAGCGCTCGCCCGGGAGCTCGGCGTCGAGGACCGCCTGGATCTCGCCGGCACCGCGGACCCGTCCGGGGTGCGGGAGGCGCTCGGCGCGGCGGATCTCTTCTTCGGTCCCACGAAGGCGGACAACTTCTTCGTCTCCGCGGCGGAGGCGCTCGTCGCCGGCCGGCCCGTCGTGCTCGGCGCGACCGGCGGCCAGGGCGAGTACACGCGCCCCGAGGTCGGGGCGCTCGTCGACGTGCAGGACCCGGAGGCCTATGCCGAGGCGATCCTCGATGTCGACGCCCGCACCCGTGACCTGACCAGCGAGGAGATCGCCGCGACCATCGGCGACCGCTTCTCGACCCCCGTGGTGGGCGCCACCTACACGCAGCTGCTGGCCGAGCTCGCCGGCGCGGGGAGCGTCCGTTGAGGCCGCTCACCGTCGTCATCGCCTGCCACACCCCGGAGCGGCCCGTGGGCCGGGCCGTCGCCTCGATCCTCGAGGGCAACGGCGAGAGCGCCGAGGTGCTCGTGGTCGCCCACAACCGGCCCGCCGAGGAGATCCGCGGGGCGCTGCGCCCCGAGCACCGGCAGGCAACGCGGATCATCGAGCACCGCGACGCCTTCCGCTCCGCCTCCGGCCCGTTCAACGCCGGCATGCGCGCGGCGACCACGCCGTTCGTGGGGATCATGGGATCCGACGACACGCTCGCCCCGGGCGCCGTCGCCTCCTGGCTCGCCGTGCAGGAGCGCACCGGCGCCGAGTTCGTGATCACCCGCCTCGCGCTCGGCTCGGCCGGCCGCGGTGTGCCGACGCCCGCCGCGCGCATGCACCGCGCGGGCCTCGCGGACCTCGTCCGGGACCGACTCTCCTACCGCTCCGCGCCGCTGGGCCTCATGAGCCGCGACATGCTCGCCCGCACCGGCGCCGCCCTCGTGGAGGGCGCGACCGTCGGCGGCGACGTCGGCATGGTCACGCAGCTCATGGCGACGGTCCCGACGGCCTACGACCGGCTGGGCCCGCCCTACGTGATCGGGGAGGACGCGGGCGACCGCGTCACCTACGTCGTCCGGCCGATGACCGAGCAGCTGGGCTTCTTCCCCGACCTCCTGCAGGCCCCCTGGTACGCGCGCCTCCCCCGTGCGGCGCGCGCCGCGATCGGCACGAAGATCCTGCGCATCCACGTGTTCGGCGCGGTCTTCTACCGCCAGGAGGAGGAGATCTGGACGGCGCAGGAGCGCGCGTCCCTCGCCGCGATCACCGCGGACGTGCTCGAGCGCTCCCCCGGCTGCGAGCGGCCCCTGTCCAGAGCGGACCGGCGCCTGCTCGACGCCTGCCTGGACCCGGTGATCCCCGCGGCGGAGCTCATGGCCGCAGCGCGGGACCGGCGCCGCCACGGCCGCCCGGACACGCTGCTGCCGCGCGAGCTCGGCGCCGCCCTGCACCGTGAGGCGCCCCTGCGCTTCATGGCCGCCTCGCTCGCGGTCCAGCAGCTGCCGCGCCTGCGCCGCGGCTGAGCGCGGGGCGCCCGACGGCCCGGCGCCTCACACCACGGCGGTGCGGTCGCCGTCGACCACGAGCGCCTCGCCGTCGCGGAGCGCCCAGAAGGCCTGGCCCCCACGGGCGTAGCGGGCGGCGACCTCGCCGAGCAGCGCCGTCTCCGGATGCCCCGGGGAGTCCAGGTGCGGGACGACGGGACGATCGAGCACGCCCAGTCCGTCCCATCGGACCTCCCCGTGCAGGCGGAGGGCCTCGTCCACGCCGTCGCAGTGCTCGAGCCCGGCGAGGGAGGGAGCGAGCACGCAGGCCCCGGCGCTGAACCCCGCGTGGACGAAGGCGTCCTCACGGATCCCCGCGACGAGCAGCGCGTCGAGCCCGGAGCGGGCGAGGGCCCCGCGCAGGGTGAACACGTTGCCGCCGCGGAGCCAGACGAAGTCCGGCTCCCCGACGGCGCGGGCGATCGTCGAGGGGTCGTGCTCGCGCAGGTCGAGGTCCCGCGCCCGCAGGCCGATCCGGGCGAGGGCCGCGATCTGACGGGCGGTGTCGCGGGCGCGGCGCCCGGGGTCGCCGCCGTCGAGGGCATTGGCGACGACCCAGCCGCGGGCGCCCTCGCCCGCCATCCTCACCAGCTCCTCGGGGTGATCCCCGAGCTGGTACGAGGACAGGTAGAGCCTCATCGTCCCGACAGGATCCGCTCGATCGCGCGCTGCCATGTGAGCACCTGCCGCTCGGCGGAGAGCACCTCGGCGGAGGCGTCGGCCGCGCGCTTCCAGGCATCCACGGTCGACGGCGTGAGCGCGGCGAGCTCCGCATGCATGGCCTCGGCGGTCGCGGCGGGCAGCACCGCCCCGAGGGAGTGCTCGCGCACCAGGTCTGCCATGTCCGGGGAGGGGCCGACGATCACGCCGGTGCGCCCCTGCACCGCCTCGTAGAGCTTGTTGGGCAGGGAGTGCTCGAGGTTGAAGGTCGAGTTCGGGAAGACGACGAGGGACACGTCGTACTCGGCGACGGTGTCCACGAGCTGCGCGTAGGGCACCGGGTCGCGGAAGGCCGCGCCGGGGACCTCGGCCGCGAGCGCGCCGAGCTGCTCGATGTACCCGGGCTCGCTGGGCATGAGCATGAGATCGAGGGTGACGGCGCCCTCGAGCCCGCGCACGGCTTCGATCATCGCCTCGAGGTGCCGGTTCGCGCGGGCCACGCCCGTGTGCAGCAGCCGGATCGGCGCGGAGGTGGGGCGCACGGGCAGGTCGCGGTGGGCGGAGGCGTTCGTGACGACCTCGACCTCGACGCCGAACCGGGCCGCGTACTCGCGCGCGAGCCCCGGGGAGACCGTCGTGACCGAGGCGACCTCGGGCAGGCACGTGCGGCAGAGCCACCGCTGGTAGGGGGCGACGAAGGTCCGCCAGGCGAGCTGGTGCTCCTTCTCCCGCGGGGCGTACTCGTGGAGGTCCGCGTGCACGCCGCGGCGCGGGGCGAGCCACAGCGCGAGCGGCAGCGTGTTCGTGTCGTTGGCGAGGACCGCGTCCATCGTCCCCACCCGGTCCGCGAGCAGCTCTCGGGCCGCGGCGACCGCGCTCATCGACCAGTAGGCGCCGCGGTAGCGGCCGGTGAGCAGGTGCTGCTTGGAGCTGGGCCAGGCGCGGGTGCCGTCGGGGATCTCCACGTGCTCCACGCCGGGGTGCGGCCGCTCCCCGAAGCCCACGGTGGTCACCTCGTGCTGCTCGGCGAGCAGGGAGATCTGCCGCTGCACGCGCGGGTCGGAGGTGAGGGTGGAGAAGGACAGGATCAGCAGGCTGCTCATGCGGGCTCCTCGGCGGACTCGGACGGGGCGCCGTCGGCGGCGGCGTGGGCGAGGCCGGCGAGCGCGGCCTGCTCCGCGAAGGCGGGGACGGCGTCGACGACCTCCTCGAAGCTGCCCTGGGCGAGGACCTCGCCCTCCTGCATGTAGAAGACGACGTCGCAGTGCTGGATCGTCGCGAGCCGGTGGGCGATCGTGATCGTGGTGACGTCTTCGCCGAGGTCGCGGATCGCGGAGGTCACGGCGGCCTCGGTCTTGGTGTCCAGGGCGCTGGTGGCCTCGTCGAGGACGAGCACCTGGGGATCGGCGTAGAGGCCGCGGGCGATGCCGAGGCGCTGGCGCTGGCCGCCGGAGAGCGTCGTGCCCCGCTCCCCGACCTTGCCGTGGATCCCGCCGGGGCGGGCCTCGATGACGTCGAGCAGCTGGGCCCGTGCGAGGGCGGCCCGCACCCGCTCCTCGTCGACTCCCGAGGGGTCCCAGGTGAGCGCGATGTTCTCGCCGACGGACACGTCGAACAGGGCGACCTCCTGGGGGACGTAGCCCACCGAGGAGCGCCACTGCCGCAGCACGGTCGTCACGTCCTCGCCTCCCACGCGGATCTGCCCGTCGGTGGGGGTGAGCAGGCCCAGCAGGAGGTCCACCATCGTGGACTTGCCCGCGCCCGAGGAGCCCACGAAGGCGACCGACGAGCCGGCCGGGATCCGCAGCGACACGCGGCGCACGGCGGGCTCCTCACGGCTGGGGTACACGTAGGTGACGTCGTCGAGCACGATGTCGCGCGGGCCCGCGGGCAGCACGCCGCTGTCCGGGCGCTCCGTGCGGGAGACCGCCTCCCGGGCGTGCTCGATGTCGTCGATGATGTACTCGGAGAACGCGGCGTTCGTGAGGATCCGGTTCTGGGTGGACTGGAAGCGGGTGAGCGAGGGCAGCAGGCGGAAGCCCGCGACGGCGAAGAGTGCGACGGACGCGAGCGCGCCCGTGGGGCCCGAGCCGAGGTAGCCGACCCCGCCGACGACGACGAAGCCGCCCACGAGCCCCGCCTCGAGCACGAAGCGCGGCATCTGGTTGTAGTACTGCGCGAAGGCGCGGGTCTCCGAGGCGGTGCCGCGGCGGTCCTCGACGATCGCCTCGACCTCCTTCTCGTTGCCCTTGAGGGTGATCTCCTTGAGGGAGGAGAGCACCTCGCCGAGCAGCTGCACCACCTGGATCGAGTTGTCGCGGTTCACGGCGCCGTTGCGCACGGCGAGCGGGGAGATGACCCGCGACAGCACGATCGCGACGATGCCCAGGTAGATCATCGTGGCGAGCGCCATCTTCCAGTCCGCGATGAACAGGCCCGCGGTGATGACGGAGATCGTGGCGAACTCGCTGATCACGGTCATCGAGGGCATGAGCACGTTCGCGACGACCGCGGCGACGCCGGAGTCGACCATGCGGATGATCTCCTGGCTCGAGCGCGAGGTGCGGTCCACCCACGGGGCGGACATGTACGAGCGGAAGAGCATCTGGCCGATCGCGACCTCGTGCTTCGCGAAGCGCCGGGTCGCGACGCGGATCGTGATGAGGTTCAGCACCGACTTGACGATCGTGAGCACCACGAACACGCCGACGAGGCTCGTCACCTGGCCGAAGCCCACGAGCTTCCAGCCGACGACGGGGACGGTCACCTCGGGGGCGCCGCCCGTGAGCCCGGGCAGGGCGATCGCGACGGCGCCGAGGGCGATGACGTCCAGCAGCGCGAGCAGGCTCATGACGACCGCGAAGGTCCACAGGAACGTCTTGGCGTCGCGGGGCAGCACGGACATCGTGCGCAGCACGGTCTGGACGGTCTGTTTCACGGGTGGGCTTCCTCTCGGCGGGGACGGGGCGTCCCCGCGCTCGGTGGGTGCACGCTATCGCGGGGCGAGCCGGCGGGGCTCAGCACAGCGGCTCGATGCGGTAGAGGGCATAGGGACCGTCGCGGTCCACGAGCACGAGGCGGTCCTGCGGGATCTCCTGCAGTCCCTCCCACAGCTCGGAGGGGCCCGGGGCGATCGCTTCGCCGGACTCGGCGGAGGTGTCGACGTAGAGGTGGTCCGCACCCACCTTCTTCCAGGACTCGCACACGTCGGGATTGGTCGCCGCCTCGTCGAGGTAGCGGGCCGCGCGGCGGGAGTCGAGGGTCTGCGGCTCGGCGAGGGTGGGGAACACCGTCTCCACTCCCCCGAGCGACCAGTAGAGCGCCTCGCCGTCGCGCGGGTTGCCGATGACGACGGCGCCCTCGGGCAGCTCCGCGGCGGAGCGCTCGATGAAGGCCCGCTCGCGCGGGGTGACGTAGGGTGCGAGCTGCACGCCGTACGCCGTGTAGGCGAGGGAGCCGACGAAGGGCAGCCGGTCCGGGACGGCGACGGCGCCGACGGCCGTCGCGCCCAGCAGGGCCGCCGCGACCGGGGTGCGCCAGCGCCGGCCCTGCCCGCTGCGGTCGCGGCGCAGCAGGGCGCGCATTCCGAGCATCGCGAGCAGGGTGACGCCGCACAGCAGCAGCGGGGCGATCCGCTCGCGGGCCCCGTACCAGGGGTTCACCCAGGCACGGGCGAGCGGCGAGGGGACGTTGGTGAGGATGCTGAGGGCGAGCACGACGCCGAGCAGCGCGGTCGCGCTCGCCGCGAGGGCCACGGCGGCGGGGTCCGTGCGCCGGGAGCGGAGGCCGGCGAGCAGGCCGAGGGCCGCGAGCAGCCAGGGCACGAGCACGGGCCACGGCTGCACCGGGAGCACCGTGAGCCGGGGACGGTCGATGAGCACGGAGACGAGCAGCGCGGGCCAGCCCCAGGGGGAGGTCGTCGTGAGGTCCATCGAGGCGAGCAGCACCCCGGATCCCGCCGCGTAGAGAACGGCGAGCGCCGCGAGGGCCACGAGCAGTCGCACCCCGCGCCGGCGGTGGGCGGTGCCGAGCACGTCGACCACGGCGCGCGCGAGCAGCGCGGCGAGGACCGCCGCCCCGAGCGAGAACACGTTCGAGGGGTGGGCGAGGACGGCGCCGACGAGCAGCACCGTCCCGAGCAGCAGCGTCCCCGCGGCCTGCGGGAGCTCCGCCCGCAGCCGGCCCGGCGCGGGCAGGACCGCCGCGATCCGCCACAGCGCGCCGAGCGCGACGGGCAGGCACAGCGAGCCGAGCACGAAGGGCCACAGCCCCATGACGAGGGTGATCACCGGGAGCGAGAGGAACAGGGGCGCGCACAGGGCGGAGGCGGCGGTGAGCACGCGCCGCTCGAGCGGCGGGGTCGCCGGTCCCAGGAGCAGCCCGGTCATCGCGGCGAGCGCGGCGGGGAGCAGGGCGAGCATCGCGAGCGCCATCGCGTTCGCCGAGGTCACCGGCCCGAAGGGCAGGAGGGCCGTGATCACGTCCCAGGCGGCCGGATAGAAGGTGGGCTCCTGGTAGATCCCCTGCAGCGCGGTGAGCAGGAAGGCGTCGCCGTCCTCGCGCACGAACTCGATCGCGGCGAGGTGGAAGAAGGAGTCGTAGCTGCCGTTGAGCGTGTCGATCGTGCCCATGCCGGCGCGCGCACCGGCCGCGGTCGCGAGGCCCGTGACGGCCGCGACGAGCACCGGGAGGCCGTCGAGCACCCGCGCCCGGAGCGGGCGCCGCTCCCGCTCCCCCGCCCCGTCCGCCGCGGTGCTCGCACGGCGGCGGCGCAGGAGGGCGCGCACGAGCAGCACCACGAGCACGGCGAGCACGAGGGAGCCGGTCGCCGTCACCGGGGACCACGGGAGGCCCACGAGCTTCAGGGCGGCCCCGGCGAGGACCGTCAGCAGCACGGTCACGGGCGGCGCGGCGCCGAGGCCCACGGCGATCCGCGCCCCGCCCGCGCGCAGCAGGAGCAGCCCGGGCGCGCTCAGCAGCGCCGCGGCCAGCAGGGTCGGCAGGATCCAGTCGGTGCTCATGGACGGCGGCCGGGGACGATCGCGTCCTCGTACCGCTGCACCACGTACTCCGGGGAGCGGCGGGCCACGACCCAGCGCCGGGCGTCCCGGGACAGCGCGGCGAGGTCGCCGCCCTCGAGCACGCTGCGCACGCGCTCCGCGGCGGCGTCGACGTCCGCCACGACCCAGTCCTCGCGGTAGATCGTGCGGGCGCCGCCGTACGCGCGGGCGCCGGGCCAGTCGCGCACGAGGGGCAGGCAGCCGGCGGCGAGGCCCTCCATGACGGCCTCGTGCACCCCCTCCACGAGGGAGGAGGAGACGATCCATCCGGCGCCGGCGAGCACGTCGGGGACGTCGTCGCGCGGGCCGAGGATCTGCACGGATCCGGCGGGCAGCGCCGCGAGGCGGGCGCGGACCTTCCGCTCATGGGCGGAGTCGTCCGCGGAGGAGTCCGGCAGGCCGGGCCCCACGAGGAGCAGACGGAACCGCGGATCCGTCTCCCGCAGGTGCTCGAGCAGGTCGAGCGTGAAGAGCACGTCCTTGACCGGGCGCACCCAGCCCACCTGTGCGAGCAGGTGCGGGTCGTGGCCGGCGCCCGGCTCGGGCCCGAGCCCGTGGGCGAGGAAGTTCTCCACCTCGAGCACGGAGCCGGCCCGGGAGAGGTGCGGGGTGAGGTGGTCGAGCAGGATGCGCACGTGCCCGGAGACGAAGAGCACCCGGTCGATCACCGGGTACACCGTCAGCAGCGGGAACGGCGTGTAGACCTCGAAGCGGTGGAAGCGCGCGACCGTGCGGCGGGGCATCAGCTCGAGCAGCGACATCCAGGTCAGGACGTGGTGGCCCCATTCGACGAGGACGACGTCGGCCCACTCGATCTGCTCGGCGAGCGGCGCCGGGGTGGGCAGGCGCCGACCGTGCAGGGCGAGGTCGAGCCGGGCCCGGAGCACCCGCTCCCGGGAGGGGCGCTCGGCGACCGGCAGGGAGTCCACCTCGAAGCGGCGGATCTCCACGCCGCGCGCGCCGAGCGACTCGATGACCGGGTCGACGAAGGTCCAGTTGCGCTGGGCGACGACGAGCAGCCGCACGGGCGCGCCGTCCTCCGCGGTGCGCGGGGCGGGGCGCCTCGGGCCGGGGTCGTGCGCGGGGAGGTCGAGCAGCAGCGGGCCCAGCCGCGCCGCCCGGAACGGGGCGAGGAAGGCGGCGGGGTCCGTGGCGAGCGGCGACGGGGTCGCGTCGTAGTGCTGCGCGGGGTGGTGGGCGAGGCGCAGCGCCTTGTCGAACCAGCCGAGCGCCTCCTCGTGCCTCCCGGCGGCGACGAGGGCGTCGGAGCGGGTGAGCAGGGCGTCCTGCACGTCGGCGCCGTCGGCGGGGAGCTCGCCGCGGTCCATCCGGTCCATGGTGTCCATGTAGCGCGCGCGGTCCCCGGGCGCACCGGGGAGCACGCGCGCGCCGCGCGCCGCCCACCGCAGGGCATGGGTGCGCGCGGCGCGGACGGCGGCCTGCCTGCTCATGCCCCCGGGCCCGGATCGGGGACGACGACGGTCCCCTCGCGCGCGGACTCGAGCACCGCCTCGACGGTGCGCACGGTGTGCAGGCCCTCGCGCATGGTGACGATGTTCGAGCCCTGGCCGAGGACGGCGTCGCGGAAGGCCTCGTGCTCGGTCGCGAGCGGCTCGGTGCGCTGGAGCGCGTAGCGGATCGCGTCGCCCTCACTGACCCCGCGGAAGGACGCCATGTGGTCCCAGTGGTTCGTGTCCGCCTCGGCGTTCGCGATGAAGGTGAGGTCCGCGTTGACGGTGTCCCCGATGAGCGCGCCGTTCTCGCCGGTCACGACGGTCACGCGCTCCTTGAAGGGGGACAGCCAGTTCACGAGGTGGTTGGTGATCGTGCCGGAGGCGAGGCGCCCGGCGATCGAGACCATGTCCTCGTCCTCGCGGCCCGAGCGGCGGGTCGAGGTCGCGGCGACCTGCGCGTACGAGGACTGGGCGACCCAGGCGGTGAGGTCGAGGTCGTGGGTCGCGAGGTCCTTGACGACGCCGACGTCGGCGATGCGGGCGGGGAAGCCGCCCTGGCGGCGGGTGATGATCTGGTAGATCTCCCCCAGCTGGCCCTCGGCGATGCGCCGACGCATCTCCTGCAGGGCGGGGTTGTAGCGCTCGATGTAGCCCACGGCGCCCACGAGCCCGGCCTCCTCGTAGGCGGCGGTGATCTCCTCCGCCTCGGAGATGTCGAAGGCGAGGGGCTTCTCGACGAGGGTGTGCACGCCGGCCTCGGCGAGGCGCAGGGCGACGTCCTTGTGGAACTGGGTGGGGACCGCGACGACCGCGTAGTCGATCCCGGCGGCGATGAGCGCGTCGACGTCCGGCAGCACCTCGTGGCCGGGGGCGGCGCCGTGCGGGTCGCCGTAGGCGTCGGCCACGGCGACGAGGTCCACGCCCTCGAGGGCGCGGAGGTTGCGGGCGTGGTGGCGCCCCATCATGCCGAGGCCGATCAGCCCGGCCCGGAGCGGGGTGCGCGTCTGGTCCGTCATGCTCACGCCCCCGCCTTCGCGACGGCGTTGACGGCCTCGACGATGCGGTCGCGGTCCTCATCGCTCACGCTCGGGTGCACGGGGATCGAGAGCACCTCGCGCGCGAGCATCTCGGTGACGGGCAGGTCGAGGTCCACGCGGAAGGTGTCCAGGCGGTGCACGGGGGTCGGGTAGTAGACCCCGCAGCCCACGGCGTGCTCCTCGCGCAGGGCGGTCGCGAAGGCGTCGCGCTCGGCGGCGCTCGCTCCCTCGATGCGGACGGTGTACTGGTGGTAGACGTGCACGGCGCCCTCGCGGACCACGGGCGTCACGACGCCCTCGAGGTGCGCGTCGAAATGGGCGGCGAGCTCCTGGCGGCGGGCGGTCCAGGCGGGGAGCTTCCCCAGCTGGACGCGGCCGATCGCGGCGTGGATGTCGGTCATGCGGTTGTTGAAGCCGGCGACCTCGTTCGCGTACTGCTTCTCCATGCCCTGGTTGCGCAGCAGCCGCACCTGGCGGGCGAGCTCCGGGCCGTCGGTCGCGACCATGCCGCCCTCGCCGGAGGTCATGTTCTTCGTGGGGTACAGCGAGAACATCGCGCCGCGGCCGAAGCTGCCGACGGGCGCGCCCTGCCAGGTGGCGCCGTGCGCCTGGGCGGCGTCCTCGAAGATCCACAGGCCGTGGGCGTCCGCGATCCGGAGGAGCTCGTCCATCGGCGCGGGGTGGCCGTACAGGTGCACGGGCTGGATGCCGACGGTGCGCTCGGTGATCGCGGCCTCGACGGCGGCGGGGTCGAGCGTGAAGGTCTCGGGGTCCACGTCGACGAAGACCGGGGTCGCCCCGGAGACGGCGACGGAGTTCGCCGTGGCGGCGAAGGTGAAGGAGGGCACGATGACCTCATCGCCCGGGCCGAGGCCCAGCGCGAGCATGCCGAGGTGCTGGCCCGAGGTGCCGGAGTTCACGGCGACGCACTCGCGGCCGGCGACGAGGGCCGCGCCGAACTCCTCCTCGAAAGCCGCGACCTCGGGGCCCTGGGCGACCATGCCGGAGGCGAGCACGCGATCCACCGCGTCCCGCTCCTCCTGGCCGATCAGCGGCTTGGCCGCGGGGATCATGGGGAGATCGGTCGTCATCGTGCGGATCCGTCCTGTTCATCGGTGCTGTCGGTGCTGGAGCTGCTGTCGGCTCCCACGGCGGCCGGGGCGTCGGTGGAGTCGTCGGCGTCGTCGGCCTCGAGCGGGGCGGGGCGGGGGGCGTCGACCACGGGGGTCGAGGCGAGCTGGAGGCCGCCCGTGGACTCGTCGGGGATGTACCACTCGCCGGTCACCGGGCACACCCACGCGTCGGTGCCGTCGGAGGCGGGGACGAGCTTCTCCCCGGCGCGGCCCACCCAGGCCAGGCGGCGGGCGGGCACCCCGGCGACGAGCGCGTGCGGCGGGACGTCCTTCACGACGGTGGCGCCCGCGGCGACCATCGCCCAGGCGCCGATCGTCAGGGGGGCGACGCACACGGCACGGGCGCCGATCGAGGCGCCCTGCTCGCAGGTCACGCCCACGGGCTCCCAGTCGCTCGCGGACTTCGGGCTGAGGTCCGGGTTCACGGCGCGGGGGAAGTGGTCGTTCGTGAAGACGACGGCGGGACCCACGAAGACGCCCTCGGCGAGCCGGGCGGGCTCGTAGACGAGGGCGTGGTTCTGGACCTTGCAGCCGGCGCCCATCTCGACGCCGGAGCCGATGTAGGCGCCGCGACCCACGATGCAGTCGGCGCCGAGGACGGCGCCCTCACGGATCTGGGCGAGGTGCCAGATCGCGCTGCCCGCGCCGATCACGGCGTCCTCGGCGATGTCGGCGCCCGGGGCCACCCGGTACGCGGGGGTGTTCGTCATGGCCTCGACGATACCGCGCGGACCAGCCGCTTCCCAGGAACCACGGCGCGGGCCCGGCAGCTGTTGCACATCTCGCCCCGGCCCTCCACAGGCCCTTCACGCGGGCCCGCGGGGGCTGGGGGGATCAGCGGGAGGAGCGCAGCGCCTCGCCCTTGCGCAGCGCGACCTGTCGCAGCTCCGCCTGGAAGGCCTCCATGCGCGCGCGGAGCTCCGCGGCGCGCTCGTCCCCGCCGGCGGCGAGGATCCGCGCGGCGAGCAGCCCGGCGTTGCGGGCCCCACCGATCGAGACGGTCGCGACCGGGACGCCGGCGGGCATCTGCACGATCGAGAGCAGGGAGTCCATGCCGTCGAGGTGCTTGAGCGGCACCGGCACGCCGATCACGGGCAGCGGGGTGAGGGCGGCGAGCATGCCGGGCAGGTGCGCGGCCCCGCCGGCGCCCGCGATGATCGCCCGCAGCCCGCGGCCCGCGGCGCCGCGGCCGTAGTCGACCATGTCCTCGGGCATGCGGTGCGCGGAGACGACGTCGACCTCGACGGGGACCCCGAACTCGGCGAGCGCCTCCTCGGCGGCCTTCATGACGGGGTAGTCGGAATCGGATCCCATGACGATGCCGACCAGCGGCGCGGGGGTGCTCATGCGGTCTCTCCTGCGATGACGGGGGTAGGACGGGGACGGGTCGGGTCGCGGTGGCGGGTCACGGGGCGGGGACGGCGTCGCCGTCCTCCGGGCCGTCGACGATCAGGCGCTCGGCACGATGGGCGCGCTCGAGGAGGGCGCCCGGCTCCTCGCCGAGCAGGGTGACGTGGCCGATCTTCCGGCCTGGCCGCACGGACTTGCCGTACAGGTGCACCGTGAGCTCGGGATCCGCGGCGAGCGCGGCCTCGAGGCCGGGGCGGAGGTCCTCGGCGGCGCCGCCGAGCAGGTTCACCATGACCGCGCACGGGGCGAGCGGGGTGGTCGCGCCGAGCGGGAGGTCCGCGACGGCGCGCAGGTGCTGCTCGAACTGACCGGTGACCGCGCCGTCCATGGACCAGTGGCCCGTGTTGTGGGGGCGCATGGCGAGCTCGTTGACGCTCACCACGCCGTCGGCCGTCTCGAAGAGCTCGACGGCGAGCATGCCGACCACGTCGAGGTCCTCGGCGATCGCGAGGGCCAGCTCGCGGATCCGACGCTCGGCCTCGGGGTCGAGGTCCGGCGCGGGGGCGATCACCTCGTAGCAGACCCCGTCCTTCTGACGGGAGGCGACGACGGGGTAGGCGACGGCCTCTCCCCCGGGCCGGCGGGCCACCTGGGCGGAGAGCTCACGGGCGAAGGGCACGAGCTCCTCGCCGAGGAGGTCGCCGCCCTGGGCGAACCAGTCCGCGACGTCCTCGGCGCGCTCGACGATCCGCACGCCGTGGCCGTCGTAGCCGCCGCGCGGGGTCTTCACGACGATCCGGCCGCCCGCCTCGGCGAGCGCCGCCTCGAGGGCGTCCGCGTCGGGCAGGCGCCACCAGCGCGGGCAGGGGTGGCCGAGCGCGGAGAGCCGCTCGCGCATGTGCAGCTTGTCCTGGGCGTGCAGGAGGGCGTCCGGGCCGGGCCGGACGGCGGCGAGGCCGTCGCGGCCGATCCCCTCGAGGATCCGCGGCGGCACGTGCTCGTGGTCGAAGGTGACGACCTCGACGGCGCCGGCGAGCTCGCGCACGGCGCGCTCGTCGTCATGGGCGCCGAGGGTGACGTCCCCGGCGACCGCGGCGGCGCTCTCGGCCGGGTCGGTCGCGAGGACGGTGAGGTCCAGGCCGAGCTCGATCGCGGGGCCCAGCATCATGCGGGCCAGCTGCCCGGCGCCGACGACGCCGATGCGGTGGGCGCTGTGGGCGCTGCGGGCGGAGGTCAGGGGGGTGGGGGCATCAGGCACCGGATCAGTGTAGGCGGGGCCGTGGGCGCCGTCCCCGGCCGTCCGCCCCTGCCGGCGTCCGAGCTCGAGCCTCAGCCGCGGGAGCGGTGGCGCCGGCGCACCACGGAGCCCTGCGGCAGCGAGGAGAGGTCGTCGGTGCGCTCGGTCCCCGCCGGCTCCTCCTCGCCGGGCGCGGAGATGAGGAAGACGCCGAAGGTCGCGGGGCTCTCCGTCAGCAGCTCGAGCCGGCCGCCGTCGTCCTCCACGAGGGTCCGCGCGAGGGCGAGGCCGACGCCGGTGCCCTTGGAGCTGCGCCCGGAGACGGAGCGCTCGAAGATGCGGTGCCCGAGCGCGGGGTCGATGCCGCCGCCCTCGTCCATGACCTCGACGACGGTCGAGTGGTCGTTGCGGCGCACCTTGACGCTCGTGCGGCCGCCGCCGTGCATGAGGGCGTTCTCGATGAGCGTCGCGACGACCTGGGTGAGGGGGCCCGTCGATCCCCACACGGCGGCGCTGCGCGGCACCTGGATGCGCAGCTCCCGGCCGGCGCGGCGGTACGCGGGCGCCCACTCCTCGCTCTGCTGGGTGAGCACGGTGCGCAGCTCGACCACGCCGGGCGTGCGCCGCTGGGAGGAGCGGGGGGCGTTGATGAGGTCGTGGACCACCTCGGTGAGGCGGTCGATCTGCTCGAGGGAGATGCGGGCCTCCTCGCGCACCCACTCCTCGGAGCTCGTCGCGAGGATCTCGTCCAGCCGCATGGACAGCGCCGTGAGCGGGGTGCGCAGCTGGTGGGAGGCGTCGGAGGCGAGGCGGGACTCCGCCTCGAGCCGCTCGGTGAGCTGGGCGCCGGAGCGGATGAGCTCCTCGGCGACCTCGTCGACCTCGACGATGCCGGCGTCGGTCCAGGGGCCGCGGGCGCGCCCGCTGCCCATCTCCTCGGCACGGCGGGCGAGCCGTGAGAGCGGCATGGAGATCCGCTGCGCCTGCCACAGCGCGACCGAGACGCCGATCGAGAGCGCCGCGAGGCCCGCGACCACGAGCAGCACGATCGCGCTCGCGGTGTGGGCGCGCACGTCGGACTGCGGGATGAGCACACGGATCGACTGGCCGTTCGCCCCGTTGGTCGAGACCTGCAGCGGCGAGTCGCCGGGGTCCTCGCCGACGGAGATCACCTGGCCGTCGTGGGTGACCTCGATCGCGACGTGGAGGTCGGTCTGGGCGTCGACGTGCCGCTGGAGCAGCGCCTGGTCGAGATCGCGCTTGCTCGCGAGCCGGGAGTCGGTGTCGACGCGGACCTCGTCGAGGATGCTGGTCGCCTGGGTGGTGAGGCTCTGCTGGGACAGCGTCAGCCACGAGTAGCCGAGCGGGATGCCGAGGATGAGGACGACCAGGAGCACCGTGATCATGGTCGCCTGCAGCACGCGCTGCCGCAAAGGTCAGCTCCCGTCGCCGGTCTCGAACCGGAAGCCCACCCCGCGCACCGTGGTGATGCGTCGCGGATCGGAGGCGTCGTCGCCGAGCTTCCGGCGCAGCCAGGAGATGTGCATGTCGAGCGTCTTCGTGGAGCCCCACCATTCGGCGCCCCACACCTCGCGCATGAGGTCGTCGCGGGTGACGACGCTGCCGGACTCGCGCACGAGCACGGTGAGCAGGTCGTACTCCTTGGCGGAGAGGCTGAGCTCCTCGCCGTCGGCGTAGGCGCGGCGGGCGGAGACGTCGAGGCTCACGCCGTTGACGTCGAAGCTGTCGCCCGTCTCCTCGACAGCCTGGGCGCGCCGCAGCAGCGCACGGATGCGCGCCTGGAGCTCGCCGAGCCGGAAGGGCTTGGTGACGTAGTCGTCCGCGCCGGCGTCCAGCCCCACCACGGCGTCGACCTCGTCGGCGCGGGCGGTGAGGATGAGGATCGGTGACTCCAGACCGCCCTTGCGCAGGCGCCGGGCGACCTCGAGGCCGTCCAGGTCGGGCAGCCCGAGGTCCAGGATGACCACGTCGATCGGGTCCTCCCCCGCGGCGATCGCGAGCGCGTCCATCCCCCGGGAGGCCCGGGTGACGGTGTAGCCCTCGCGGTCCAGGGCGCGGGACAGCGGTTCAGCGATGGCCGAGTCGTCCTCGACGAGAAGCAGTCGTGTCACGTCAGCCATAGTACGTCCCGCGCTCACAGCCCCAGGTCCAGGGCCGCCGAGCGGCCCCGCCGGAGCTCCGCCAGGTGCACCGTGCCGATGC
Source organism: Brachybacterium horti (assembly GCF_054777615.1). Classification (NCBI taxonomy): domain Bacteria; kingdom Bacillati; phylum Actinomycetota; class Actinomycetes; order Micrococcales; family Dermabacteraceae; genus Brachybacterium; species Brachybacterium horti. The sequence goes on along the minus strand of NZ_BAAHAM010000002.1, from coordinate 81,186 downwards.
CGTGGAGGTCCACGTCCTCGCCCTCGGCGACCTCGAAGCCGCCGGGGACGGCCTTCTCGACGGCGTCCGCCGTGTCCGGGTCGATCATGACCGTCCCGGGCCTCGCGACGGACTCCATGCGGGCGGCGAGGTTCACGGTGGGGCCGAAGACGTCGCCGTAGCGGGAGAACATCGATCCCCAGGCGAGGCCCACGCGGAGCGGGGGGAGGTCCGGGTCCGCGGTGATGGTCTCGGCGAGGGAGACGGCGATCTGGGCGCCGTCCTCGGGCGTGTCGGCGAGGAACATGATCTCGTCGCCGACGGTCTTGACGACGCGGCCGCCGCCCACGGAGATGACGTCGCGGCCCACGGCCTCGAAGCGGGCGACGACGTCGGCCAGCTCGGAGCCGGAGAGGTCGCGGGAGAGCCGGGTGAACTGGACGAGGTCGGCGAAGCCCACGGCGCGCTGGAGCGGGAACAGCTCGTCGGTGCCCCGGTGGAGCACCTCGGATCCCGCCCGGGCGGCGTAGGCGGCGAGCTGGCGCCGGAAGGTGAAGACGACCTGGGACTCGAGGGTCTCGAGCAGCTCGGGCATCCGGTCGAGCATCTGGAGCCGGGCGTCGGCGTCCCCGAGGCCGTCGACCACCTTCGCCTCGTCGACCATCGCCTCCGTGATCCACATGGCCAGGCGTCCCATGTGGAAGCCGAGGCCGCGGGTGATGGAGGAGAAGGCGCGCTCGGAGAGGGCGTCGTCCTCGACGATCGCGGCGAGGTCGCCGATCGCGTGGGCGTCCTCCTCGGTGTAGACGACGGTGTCCTCGTCCACGGGGCTGAAGCCCAGGGAGCGCCAGTACACGGAGGTGAGGCGCTCGGGGATCCCCTGCTCCTCGGCGAGGTCGCGCCGGGAGTACTTGCGGGGACCCTGGAGGAGGACCTTCTCGAGGGCGCCGACGCTGCGGCGCACCTGTGCGAAGCGTCGGTTCAGCCCGAGCACCTCCTCGCCGTCGATCGAGGTCTGCTCGAGGTCCGGGCTGGTGTCCGTCGCGCTCGGCGCGGCCTGTCCCGCCGCCTCCTCGGGCGTCGTGGGCCCGTGCGCCGTCGTGGCGTCCGGGGTCCCGGGCGCGCTCTCCGTCCCGTGGATGTCGCTGCTCACCGCGTCCCTGCCTCCTCGCCGTCGTGACCGTTCCGAACCGGACCTGCCATGGTGCCCCCGCTTCCTCGGACGGCCCTGAGATGCCGGACGTCGCCGACGTCCACCGCCACGACCCCGCCCTGCTCCGGGCCGGGGTCGACCAGGAGCCGTCCGCGATCGTCGATGCCGACGGCCCTCCCGGTGAGGGGCGCTGCCCCGCGGGGACCGTCGTGCCCGAGGGGCTCGACGCGCACGTCCCGCCCGAGTGTGACACAGGTCATAGCGAAGCGCTCGTCGAGTCCGGTGGCCGAGGCGTCGCCGCCGCTCGCCTCGAGCGCCTCGAGCTCCAGGACCAGACGGGAGGCGATACCGGCGGCGAGCGCGTCCCGCAGCGCGGGCACCTCCGCCGCGGTCAGCCCCTCGCCGCCCTCGTCGTCCAGCAGCCCTCCGGGCCCATGGAGCCACACCGCACCGGGCACCTCCGTGCCGTCCTCGCCGTGGATCGGGCCGTGCAGGTTCAGGCCGATGCCCAGCAGCACGGTCCCGGCGCCGCGGCCCTCGACGAGGATCCCGCCGAGCTTCCCGCCCGCGGCCGTGTGCAGGTCGTTGGGCCACTTCAGGCCGAGCCCGGCCGCCTCGAGACCCGCGGCGACCCCGGGCAGCGCGTGCAGGGCGTCCAGGGCGGCGACGCCGAGGGCGAGCGGGAACCAGGAGCGGTCCCCGAGGGCGAGCGCGGACTCGTGGACGACGGTGAGCGCGAGGGCGCCCCCGGCGGGAGAGGAGAAGCGGCGCCCGAGCCGGCCGCGTGCGGCGGACTGCTGCGCGGCGAGCACGGCGAAGGGGGCCGCCCGCCCCTCCGCGCGCCGGCGCGCGGCGAGGTCCTGCGTCGAGGGCGTCAGGTCGACGAGCTCGACGGGGACCGCGGGCGGCTCGGCCCCGCCGGGAGCCCCTCCGCGGACGACTGACGTGTTCATCCGGGGTCTCCTCGCATGCCGCGGCTCACTGCCGGGCTCCCCGACGGGAGCCGAGGGGTAGCGTAGTATCCCTGTGTTTCGGGCCGTGGACCCGCGCCTGCCGCCGGACCCCGCCCGCGCCCCTGCACCCCGATCAGGCGGCCCCAGGGTCGCAGTTGGAGGCTCCGTGTCCGACGCCCCACGGCCGCTCACCACCGCTCAGCGACTCGAGGACCTGCGCGCCCGCTCGGCGGCCGCGGTCTCCGACGCCGACGGTCTCGCCGTCCAGAAGCAGCACGCCCGGGGCAAGGGCACCGCTCGCGAGCGCATCCACGACCTGCTGGACGACGGCTCCTTCGTCGAGACCGACCGCTTCGTGGCGCACCAGTCCCACTCCTTCGGCCTCGAGCGCAAGCGCCCCGCGGGTGACGGCATCGTCACCGGCTACGGCACGATCGACGGCCGCCAGGTGTGCGTGTACTCACAGGACTTCACCGTCATGGGCGGCTCCCTGGGCGAGGCCCACGGCCGCAAGATCCAGAAGATCCAGGACCTCGCGCTGTCCACCGGCGTGCCGATCATCGGCATCCTCGACGGCGGCGGCGCGCGCATCCAGGAGGGCGTGGCCTCGCTCGCCATGTTCGCCGGGATCATGCGGCGCAACACGCGCGCCTCGGGCGTCATCCCGCAGATCTCGCTGATCATGGGACCGGCCGCGGGCGGTGCCGTGTACTCCCCGGCCCTCACCGACGTCATCGTCATGGTTGAGAAGACCTCCCACATGTTCATCACGGGACCGGACGTCATCCGCACCGTGACCGGTGAGGACGTCGGCTTCGAGGAGCTCGGCGGGGCGCGCACCCACTCCACCCGCTCGGGCGTCGCCCACTACATGGCGCCGGACGAGTCCGAGGCGATCGAGTACGTCAAGGACCTGCTCTCCTACCTCCCCTCGAACACGCTGAGCCCTGCGCCCGTGTTCCCCACGCCGCTCGAGGAGCAGCCCACCGCGGAGGACCGCGCGATGGACGTGCTGATCCCCGACTCCCCCAACCAGCCCTACGACATGGGCGAGGTGTGGCGGGCGATCCTCGACGACGGCGAGTTCCTCGAGGTGCAGCCGGGCTACGCGCAGAACATCGTCGTCGGCTTCGGCCGGGTCGAGGGCAGCAGCGTCGGCATCGTCGCGAACCAGCCCTCGCACTTCGCCGGCACGCTCGACATCGACGCCTCGGAGAAGGCGGCGCGCTTCGTGCGCCTGTGCGACGCGAACAACATCCCCGTGCTCACGCTCGTGGACACCCCCGGGTTCCTGCCCGGCACGGACCAGGAGTACAGCGGCATCATCCGCCGCGGCGCGAAGCTCCTGTACGCCTACGCGGAGGCGACGGTCCCCCTGGTCACCGTCATCACCCGCAAGGCCTACGGCGGCGCCTACATCGTCATGGGGTCCAAGGACCTCGGCGCGGACGTCAACCTCGCCTGGCCCACCGCGCAGATCGCGGTCATGGGCGCCCAGGGCGCGGTGAACATCCTCCACCGGCAGGGCCTCAAGCAGGTCGCCGAGGAGGGCGGGGACGTCGAGGCGGAGCGGCTGCGCCTGCAGACCGAGTTCGAGGACCAGTTCGCGACGCCCTACGCGGCGGCCGAGCGCGGCTGGATCGACGGGGTCATCGAGCCCTCGGAGACCCGCGTCCAGGTGGCCCGCGCGCTGCGCGCCCTGCGCACCAAGCGCGACTCCCTGCCCACCAAGAAGCACGGGAACATCCCGCTGTGAGCACGGAGTCCCCGGCCGCCGAGGGCGGTCCCGACGGGCGGTCCGACGTCCGGCTCGTCTCCGGCCGCCTCGAGGCCGACGAGCTCGCGGCGATCGCCGTCGTCGTCTCCGCGATGAGCGTCACGAGCCGCCTCGAGGCGGAGGAGCGCTCGCTCGACGGCGGTCCCGTGCAGGAGAGCGCCTGGACCTCCCCCGTGCACACGCACGCCCGCGGGCACCGCGAGCGCCACCACCCCTCCGCCTCGGCCTGGGTCTTCGCGGACCGCTGAGCGCGCCGGCGCGCCGGGCACCGCCCGTCGCGCCCGGCCCCGCCGCGGGCGTCGCACGGCGTTCATCCGGACGTCGCGCGGCCGCCATGCCGTGGTCGCCGGGGACCGATGGGATCGGCCCATGACCTCCCTCCCCCGCCGCGGCGTCCTCGCCGCGCTCGCCGTGTCCCCGCTCGCCGTCGCCTCCCCTGCGCTGGCCGCACCCTCCCGCGGCCATGACCGCGGCCCGCGGCTCGTGGCCCGCGCGACCCTCCCCTCCGACCACCTCGAGGAGGGCCCGGTCTCGGGCGCGGCCGTGAGCCCCGAGAACGGGGTGTCCGGTCCGTTCGACGGGCAGGTCGTCCCGGGGTTCTCGGCGGTCGCCGAGATCGGTGACGGGAGCTACTGGGCGATGCCGGACAACGGCTTCGGCGCGAAGGGCAACTCGGCGGACTTCCTGCTGCGGATCTACCGGGCGACCCCGCGCTGGGAGACCTCCCGCGGCGGGGCGGGCACGATCTCCCTGGACTCCTTCGTGTCCCTGAAGGATCCCCGGCGCGTGCTCGACTTCCCGATCGTCCACGAGGACACCGAGGAGCGGCTGCTCACCGGTGCGGACCTCGACGTCGAGTCGCTCGTCCTCGCGAAGGACGGCAGCTTCTGGATCGGCGAGGAGTTCGGCCCGTTCCTGCTCCACGCGGACGCCGACGGCGCGCTGCTCGAGGCGCCGGTCCCGCTCCCGGGCGGCCTGCGCTCCCCGCAGAGCCCGTACCTCGAGGAGGGCGAGACGCCGAGCGTCCGCGCGAGCAAGGGCTTCGAGGCCCTCGCCGCCTCCCCGAACGGGAAGATCCTGCACCCGATCCTCGAGGGGTACCTCCCCGGCGAGGAGGACCAGCACCGCGTCGAGGTGCTCGAGTTCGACGTGCGCCGCCGCGCGTACACCGATCGCCGCTGGACCTACCGCACGGACCTTCCCGGGAACCTCGTGGGCGACGCCTTCGCCCTGGATCCCCACCGCCTGCTGATCCTCGAGCGGGACGACATGTGGGGGCCGGACGCGGTGACGAAGAAGGTCTACCGGGTGGACCTGCGCCGCACCGACGCCGACGGGACGCTCGAGAAGACCCTCGTCATCGACCTGCTCGCGATCCCCAACCCGGACGGCATCGGCCTCGCGGCGGATCCCGGCGCCTACGGCGTCGGCGAGACCTTCTCCTTCCCCATGCAGTCCGTGGAGACGGTCGTGATGCTCGAGGACGGCCGCCTGCTCATCGCGAACGACAACAACTACCCGAGCAACGACGCCCGCTACCCGGGCACCCCGGACGACACCGAGATGATCCTCATCGATCTCGGCACCCGCCGCGGCGGGAGGGCCTGACCTCGATCGGAGGGGCGTGCGGCGGCAGCAGGAGACCTAGACTGCGACCCATGTCGAGCGACTCCCCGGCCACCGGCCGCACCCCCTCCGCCCTGGACGCCCTGGCCGACTCCTACGTCGACCGCCTCGCCGCTGCGGACCCGTTCCTCTCCACCCAGCTCGGGATCGTCGGCCACGACGCGGAGGTGACCGACTACTCCCCCGCCGCCGAGCAGGCGCGCCACGACCTCTCCCGCGAGCTCCTCACCGCGATCGCCGAGGTGCCCGACGCCGACGGCGTCGACGCCGTGACCCGCGCGGCCCTGCAGGAGCGGCTCGGGCTCGAGCTGGAGCGGGCCGAACAGCACCTCGACGTGGCCGCCGTGAACAACCTCGCCTCCGTGCTGCAGTCCCGGGACGTGCTCGACCTCATGGCGACCGAGACCGCCGCAAACTGGGAGGTGCTCGCCGAGCGCATGGCCGGCTTCCCGCGCGCCCTCGGCTCCTGGGCCGAGTCGCTGCGCGAGGCCGCCGCCGCGGGCACCGTCTCCGCCCAGCGGCAGCTGCGCCTGGGCGCCGAGCAGGCCCGCGGCTACGCGGCCGACGGCGGCTTCTTCGACACCTTCGCGGGCGAGGCCGTCGGCGACGACGCGCAGAAGGCGCACGTGCGGGAGGCGGCGGATCGGGCCCGCGCCGCCTATCGCGGGATCGCGGACGTCCTCGAGGAGCTGCTGCCGCAGGCGCCCGAGGCGGACGCCGTCGGCCGCGAGGCCTACCAGCTCGCCTCCCGCACCTACCTCGGCACCGAGATCGACCTCGACGAGACCTACGCCTGGGGCGTCGAGGAGCTGCGCGCGATCATCGCCGAGCAGGAGCAGGTCGCCGCGCGCCTCAACGAGCGCTACGGCACCGGCGGCGGCAGCAGCGTCGCCGCCGCGAAGGAGGCGCTGAACGCCGATCCCGCCCGCATCCTCCACGGCAGCGACGCGCTCCAGGCCTGGATGCAGCAGCTCTCCGACACGGCGATCGCGGACCTCGCCGGCACCCACTTCGACATCCCCGAGCCGCTGCACCGGCTCGAGTGCCGGATCGCCCGCACCGGCTCCGGCGGCATCTACTACACGGGCCCCAGCGAGGACCTCACCCGTCCCGGCCGCATGTGGTGGGACGTGCCCGCGGGCACCGAGGAGTTCCGCACCTGGGCGGAGACCACGACCGTCTACCACGAGGGCGTCCCCGGCCATCACCTGCAGGTGGGCACGCAGACCCTGCAGGCGGGCTCCCTGAACCGCTGGCGCGCGATGCTCTGCTGGGTCTCCGGGCACGGCGAGGGCTGGGCCCTGTACGCCGAGCGGCTCATGGAGCAGCTGGGCTACCTCGACGACGACGGCGACCGCCTCGGCATGCTCGACGCGCAGCGCCTGCGCGCCGGGCGCGTGGTCCTCGACATCGGCCTGCACCTGGGACTGCCCATGCCGACGGGCGTGCCGGGCTCCGACGGCGGTGCGTGGGACGAGCGCACCGCCTGGGACTTCATGACGGAGAACTGGGGCATCGAGGAGGCCGAGCGCCGCTTCGAGCTGCACCGCTACCTCGGCTGGCCGGGGCAGGCGCCGTCGTACAAGATCGGTCAGCGCACCTGGGAGCAGATCCGGGACCGGGCGACGGCCGCGGACTCCTCCCCCGGCGCTGTCCGCGACTTCCACCGCCGCGCCCTCGAGCTCGGCAGCCTCCCCCTCTCCGTCCTCGAAGGAGCCCTCTGATGAGCACCGCCCCCGTGTCCGCCGCCGCGACCGAGGACGGGTTCGAGCCGCTGCTGCTGCTCGCCTCCGCCTCGCAGGGCCGCCGCCACGTCCTCGAGGGCGCCCGCATCGCGCACTCGACCCTGCCCGTGGACCTCGACGAGGCGGCGATCCTCGCCGCGGCGCGCGAGGCCGCCGGCGAGGAGCCGCTCACCGCCGCGGAGGAGGTGCTGCTGCTCGCCCGGGAGAAGGCGCAGGCGGCGACCGTCCGCAGCGAGGGCGGCTACGTGGTGCTCGGCTGCGACTCGATGCTCGAGCTGGACGGCGAGGCGATCGGCAAGCCGCACACGGCGGAGGTCGCCGTCGAGCGCTGGCACCGGCTGCGCGGCCGCACCGCCGTGCTGCACTCGGGCCACTGGCTCGTGGACGACCGCGACGAGGAGGACGGCGGGACCGGCGCGACCGTCGGCGCGACGGCCAGCTGCGAGGTGACCTTCGCCGCGGTCACCGACGAGGAGATCGAGGCCTATGTGGAGACCGGGGAGCCGCTCGGCGTCGCCGGTGCGTTCACGATCGACGGGATCGCCGGCCCCTTCGTCACCGGCGTCGACGGTGATCCGCACGCCGTGGTGGGGCTGTCCCTGCCGCTGCTGCGGGAGCTGCTCGCGGGGATCGGGCTGACCGTCATGGATCTGTGGGACCTCCCCGAGGCCGACGGCGACGCCGTCTCCGGCTGAGCCGCCTGCGCCGATCGGCGCGCCCGCCCCGTTAGACTCGATCGTCGTCGCCTCCCGGAAGGACCCTCGCCCCATGGCTTCACGCCAGCCCAAGCCCCGCCCCCTGACCACGGTGCTCATCGCCAATCGTGGGGAGATCGCGGTGCGCGTGGCCCGGGCCTGCAAGGACGCGGGCCTGCGGTCGATCGCCGTGTACGCGGACCCGGACCGCGACGCCCTGCACACCGTCATCGCGGACGAGGCCTACGCCCTCGGCGGCACCACCGCCGCGAGCTCCTACCTCGTCATCGACAAGCTCCTGGACGTCGCCAAGCGCTCCGGCGCGGACGCCGTCCACCCGGGCTACGGGTTCCTCTCCGAGCGCGCCGATTTCGCCCAGGCGGTCATCGACGCCGGGCTGACCTGGATCGGCCCGAGCCCCGACGCGATCGAGAAGCTCGGCGACAAGGTCTCCGCGCGGCACATCGCGCAGAAGGCCGGCGCCCCGCTCGTCGCGGGCACCAAGGACCCCGTCCAGAACTCCGACGAGGTCGTCGCCTTCGCGCGCGAGCACGGACTGCCGATCGCCATCAAGGCGGCCTTCGGCGGCGGCGGCCGCGGCCTCAAGGTCGCCTGCGAGGAGGGCGAGGTCCGCGAGCTGTTCGACTCCGCGGTGCGCGAGGCGACGGCCGCCTTCGGCCGCGGCGAGTGCTTCGTCGAGCGCTACCTCGACTCCCCGCGCCACGTGGAGACGCAGTGCCTCGCGGACCAGCACGGCAACGTCCAGGTGGTCTCCACCCGTGACTGCTCGCTGCAGCGCCGCCACCAGAAGCTCGTCGAGGAGGCGCCGGCGCCGTTCCTCACGCCGCAGCAGAACGCGCAGCTGATCTCCTCCTCGAAGGCGATCCTCCGCGAGGCCGGCTACGTCGGCGCGGGGACCTGCGAGTTCCTCGTCGGCAAGGACGGCACCATCTCCTTCCTCGAGGTGAACACGCGCCTCCAGGTCGAGCACCCGGTGACCGAGGAGGTCGCCGGGGTCGACCTCGTGCGCGAGCAGCTGCGGATCGCCGCCGGCGAGCGCATCTCCGAGGAGGACCCCGTCGCCCGCGGGCACTCCTTCGAGTTCCGCATCAACGGCGAGGACCCGGGCCGCGGCTTCATGCCCTCCCCGGGGCCCGTGCACCGCTTCGACGCGCCGAGCGGCCCGGGCGTGCGCGTGGAGACCGGGGTGCGCTCGGGCGACGTCGTCTCCGGCGCGTTCGACTCGATGCTCGCCAAGCTCGTCGTCACCGGCGCGACCCGGCAGGAGGCGCTCGAGCGCTCCCGCCGGGCGCTCGCCGAGTTCCGCATCGAGGGTCTGCCCACGGTGCTGCCCTTCCACCGCGTGGTCGTCGAGGACCCGGCCTTCGCCCCGGAGGATCCCGAGGCGCCGTTCTCGGTCCACACCCGCTGGATCGAGACCGAGTTCACCGGGGAGATCCCGCCGGCCTCCCTGCCCGCGCAGCCGGAGGAGCCCGAGGATCGCGAGGCGGTCGTCGTCGAGGTGGACGGTCGCCGCGTCGAGATCTCCCTGCCCGCGTCCCTGCGTGCCCCGCAGCAGACGGTGCGCCAGCGCCGCAAGCGCCAGCACCGCGCCTCGGGCGAGGCGGCGGTCTCCGGCGGCACGGTCACCGCGCCGATGCAGGGCACGATCGTGAAGGTCCAGGTCGAGGAGGGGCAGACGGTGGCCGACGGCGACCTGCTGCTCGTGCTCGAGGCGATGAAGATGGAGCAGCCCATCACGGCGCACCGCTCCGGTGTCGTCACGGGGCTCAGCGCGGAGGTCGGCGCGACCGTCTCCGCCGGCGCCGCGCTCTGCACCATCGACGACTGAGACCGAGCTGGTGACCGGCACCGCCGGGCCACCACTCCCTCGCTGATCCGCGGACGCGTCGGCCGAGCCGGTCGTCCGCGGACAGGTCGGCCCCACCGAGGGCGAGCCGGCTCCCGAGCACCGTCTGTTCCGGAAAGCCCGGACATCATGTACATGATGTCCGCGTTCTTCTGCAGGGCGCCCCGACCCGAGTGCGGTCCGCGATCGACGACGGACTGCGGTCGGCAGCCCCTGCTGACGGTTCTTGGCGAAGGCTGTCGGTCGACGGTCCGCCGGTGACGGCCTCCTGCCGACGGTCGAGGCCCGGCGGCCTGCCGCCGATCGGCCGAGCGCCCATCGAGAGGCCACGTTCATGCGCCGTCCCCGACGGGGCGAGGACTCCGGGCCGGCTCACTCCCCCAGCGTCATCGCGATCTGCCGGGCGGCCTCGGCGAGCGAGCCGGTCATCGACGGGTAGACGATCGAGGTGTTGGCGAGCTGCTCCACGGTGAGCCGCTGGGCGACGGCGAGGGTGATCGGGTGGATGAGCTCGCTCGCCCGCGGGGCGACGACCACGCCGCCCAGCACCGTCCCGGAGTCGTGGCGCACCACGAGCTTCACGAAACCCTCGCGCACGCCCTGCATCTTCGCGCGGGCGTTCGTGCCGAGCGGGTAGGAGCGGACGCCGGCGACGACGAGGCCGTCAGCGACGTCCTGCTCGCTCGCGCCGACGGTCGCGATCTCGGGGCTCGTGAACACCGCGGAGGCGACATGGGCCCGGATCAGCGGGGCGACCGCCTCGCCGAGCGCATGGTGCACGGCGGTGCGGCCCTGGATCGCGGCGACCGAGGCGAGCGGGAGCACGCCGGTGCAGTCCCCCGCCGCGTACACCCCGCGCACCGAGGTGCGGGAGACCCGGTCGGTCTCGATGTGGCCGCTCTCCCGCAGCCGCACCCCGGCCTCCTCGAGTCCCATGCCCGCTGTCGCGGGGATCGCACCGAGGGCGAGCAGCAGGTGGCTGCCGCGGATCTCCTCCCCCGACGTGAGGGCGACCCGCACCCCGTCACCCTCGACCCGGGCGGAGGCGGCGCGGGAGCGGGAGCGCACGGTGATGCCGCGGCGCCGGAAGGACTCCTCGAGCACCGCCGCGGCGTCGCGGTCGCTGCCGGGGAGGACCTGGTCCCTCGAGGAGACGAGCGTGACCTCGCAGCCGAGCGCCCGGTAGGCGCTCGCGAACTCGGCGCCGGTCACGCCGGAGCCGACGACGACCAGGTGCGAGGGCAGCTCATCGAGGTCGTAGAGCTGGGTCCAGGAGAGGATCCGCTCGCCGTCCGGCGGGGATCCGGGCAGCTCGCGGGGACGGGCGCCCGTGGCCAGCAGCACGGCGTCCGCCTGGATCCGCTCGATCTCCGCTCCCGCCCCGTCCAGGGCGTGCACGGCGACGAGCCCCGGCGCGAGGAGGTGCCCGCGCCCGAGGACCGTCCGCACCCCGGCCTCGGCGAGCGCGGCGGTGACGTCCGCGGACTGCGCCCGGGCGAGCCGGCGCACGCGGGCGTTGACGGCCGCGAGGTCCACGGTGAGCGCTCCGGCGCCGGGACTCCCGGCGGTGTCGGCGTCGCGGATGCCGAGCGCCCCGGAGCCGGCGACGAGGTCGAGGACGTCCGCCGTCGCGATGAGGGTCTTCGAGGGGACCACGTCCGTGAGCACCGCGGCCCCGCCGAGGGGTCCGGCGGTCACGAGCACGACCTCCGCGCCGAGTCGGGCGGCGGTGAGCGCTGCCTCGTAGCCACCGGGCCCGCCGCCGATCACCGCCAGGCGGGTGCCGCCGTCGTCGGCGGTGATCCGAGGTGCTCCGGCGGGGATCGCGGTCGTGGAATCGCTCACGGTGCCATTCTCGCCCAGGCCCCGCACCGCGCGGGCGGCGACGGAGGGACCGGGGGCGTCCCCCGGCGGGCACGGCCCGCGCTAGGTTTCTCCCATGAGCGATTCGACCCCTGATCCGTACCTCCTCGCCCGTGATGCGGCGGCCGCGATCGCCGAGGCCAGCGGCGTCGGCTCGCACGACGTCGCCCTCGTGCTCGGCTCCGGCTGGGCCGGCGCCGCGGACCTCCTCGGCGAGACCGTCTGGCAGGCCCCCGCGACCACGATCCCCGGCTTCCGCGCCCCCGCCGTCGCCGGCCACGTGGGCACCCTGCGCTCCGTGGAGGTGGAGGGCAGCGGCGCCCACGCCCTCGTGCTCGGTGCGCGCACCCACTACTACGAGGGCGCCGGCGTGGACCCGGTCGTGCACGGCGTGCGCACCGCGGCGGCCTCCGGCTGCCGCACGATCGTGCTGACCAACGGCTGCGGCGGCATCGACCCGTCGTGGGAGCCCGGCACCCCCGTGCTCATCGCCGACCAGATCAACCACACGGGCGCGACCCCGCTGCGCGGCGCGACCTTCGTGGACATGACCGACGTCTACACCCCCGCCCTGCGCGACATCGCCCGCGAGGTGGACCCGGACCTCCCCGAGGGCGTCTACATGCAGTTCCACGGGCCGGCCTACGAGACCCCGGCGGAGGTCCGCATGGCGCGCACCCTCGGCGCGACCCTGGTCGGCATGTCCACCGCGCTCGAGGCGATCGCCGCCCGCGAGGCGGGGCTGGACGTGCTCGGCATCTCGCTCGTCACGAACCTCGCCGCGGGCATCTCCCCCGTGCCGCTCTCCCACGAGGAGGTGCTGCAGGCGGGCCGCGAGGCCGGTCTCCGCATCTCGCGCCTGCTCGCCGAGACCGTGCGACGGATCACCGGGGCGAGCACGGAGGACGCACCGGCATGAGCGCCGCCGTCCTCACGCCCGAGCTGCAGGAGCGGGCGCGCGCCTGGATCGCCGACGACCCCGACGCCGAGACCCGCGCGGTCCTCGGCAGCCTTCTGGAGCAGGCGGAGGGCGGCGACGAGTCGGCCGCCGCCGAGATCGCCGACGCCTTCTCCGGCACCCTCGAGTTCGGCACGGCGGGCCTGCGGGGCCACATGGGACCCGGCCCGCTGCGCATGAACCTCGCGGTGGTCTCCCGCGCCGCCCGCGGGCTCGCCGACCACCTCGTGGGCACGCTCGGGCTCGAGGAGCCGCTCGTGGTGATCGGGCACGACGCCCGTCACCGCTCACGCGACTTCGCGCACCGCTCCGCGGCGATCATGGCCGCGGCGGGCTGCCGTGTGCAGCTGCTGGACCGGGCGCTGCCCACCCCGCTCGTCGCCTTCGGCGTGCGGCACCTGGGTGCCGACGCCGGGATCGTCGTCACCGCATCCCACAATCCGCCGGCGGACAACGGCTACAAGGTCTACCTCGGCGGCCGTGCCGCGGACGCCGACGGGAACGGCGTGCAGATCGTGCCGCCGTCGGACGCGCAGATCGCCGCGAGCATCGAGGCCGTCGGCCCCGTGCTGGAGATCCCGCACGACGCCGAGCCGGAGATGATCGGCGACGGTCTGGTCGAGGACTACCTCGAGGCGATCTGCGCCCTCGTGGATCTGCCCGCGCTCGCCGAGGTGGGCGGCGGGCGGTCCGTGCGGATCGTCCACACGGCCATGCACGGCGTGGGCACCGAGACGGCCGTCGCGGCCCTGCACCGCACGGGCTTCACGGACGTGCACACCGTCGGCAAGCAGGCGGACCCGGATCCGGACTTCCCCACGGTCGCCTTCCCGAACCCGGAGGAGCCCGGTGCGATCGACCTGGCCCTCGAGCTCGCCCGCACCGTCGAGGCGGACGTCGTCGTCGCGAACGACCCGGACGCGGACCGCTGCGCCGCGGCGGTCCTCGACCCGCACCTCGGGGACTGGCGAATGCTCACCGGGGACGAGCTGGGCGTGCTGCTGGGCGACCACCTGCTGCGCCGCCACGGCTACCGGGGCACGGTCGCGAACTCGGTCGTCTCGAGCCGCTGGCTGGGCCGGATCGCCGCGGCGGCCGGCGCGAGGGCCGCGACGACCCTCACGGGCTTCAAGTGGATCGCCCGCGCCGCCGGCATCGTCTTCGGCTACGAGGAGGCGATCGGATACTGCGTGCTGCCGCAGGTCGTCAAGGACAAGGACGGGCTCTCCGCAGCCCTCATGGTCGCGGAGATGGCCGCGTACGCGAAGGCGGAGGGCACCACGCTCGTGGGGCGGCTCGACGCGCTCGCCCGCGAGCACGGGCTCTTCGCGACCTCGCAGCTGTCCCTGCGCGTCACGGACCTCTCGGACCGCGACGTCATGATGGCGCGCCTGCGCGAGCGGCCGCCCGTCGCCCTCGCGGGCTCCGAGGTGACCGAGGTGCAGGACCTCGCCGAGGGCTCCGTGGAGACCACGGGCCTCCCCGCGACCGACGGCGTGCTGCTCGCGACGGCGGACGACGCCCGCGTGATCGTGCGCCCCTCGGGCACCGAGCCGAAGCTCAAGTGCTACATCGAGGTCCACGAGGAGGTCGCCGCGGGGGCCGACGACGCCGCCCTCGGGACGGTCCGCGTCGCCGCCGCGGAGCATCTCGCCGCGATCACGGAGGACATGCGCACGGCGCTCACGGGCGCCTGAGCACGGGGCATCGAGGAGCGCACCGACACGGGAGGGCGGCCGGGACCACGTGGTCCCGGCCGCCCTCCGTCGCGAGTGTGCGGGCTGCTGCTCAGTAGCCGGTGCCGGTCCCGCCCTCGAGGATCGCGCGCGAGGAGGACAGGCCCAGTCGGTTCGCGCCGGCGGCGACCATCGCCTCTGCGGCCTCGCGGGTGCGGATGCCGCCGGAGGCCTTCACGCCGAGGCGGTCGCCCACGGTCGCTCGCATGAGCTGGACGGCATGCTCGCTCGCGCCGCCCGCGGGGTGGAAGCCGGTGGAGGTCTTCACGAAGTCGGCGCCGGCGCGCTCGGAGGCCTCGCAGGCGGCGACGATCTGCTCGTCGGTGAGCGCGGCGGACTCGATGATCACCTTGAGCACCACGGGGGCCGGGGCGGCCTCGCGCACGGCGCGGATCTCCGCCTCGAGCGCCTGGTCCTCACCGGCGCGGGCGAGGCCCACGTTGATGACCATGTCGACCTCGTCGGCGCCCTTGGCCACGGAGTCGGCGGCCTCGGCGGCCTTGATGGCGGGGGCGTGCTGACCCGAGGGGAAGCCGCAGACGGTCGCGACCTTCACGGTCGTCTCGATCGGCAGCATCGACGGGGAGACGCAGATGGAGTAGGTGCCGAGCTCCTCCGCCTCGCGGGCGAGGGCGAGGGCGTCCTCGCGGGTGGCCTCGGGCTTGAGCAGGGTGTGGTCGATGAGGGCGGCGAGATCGGTGCCGGCAGCGGGGTTCGTCATGTCCCGAATCCTCCCACGATCGAGCACTGACGGACCGCAGCATCGCACCTGTCGAGCTATCTGATAGGTTGCGCGCGTACGGCGCCGTCGGTCCTCCGCGAGCGCCCCGCCCCACGAAGGAGAAGCGTCGATGGCGACGTCCCCCGGCCCCGCCCCCGCGGACGCCCCCAGCACCACCATCCTGTCCAAGGAGGTGGACCCCTACGTCGTGGACGGCTCGCAGATCGCCGAGCCGCCCTCCACCCTGCGGGGCAAGCTGAAGTTCCTCGGCCCCGGCATGATCACCTCCGCCGCCGTCGTCGGCTCCGGCGAGCTGCTGACCGCCACCGCCCTCGGCGCGACCGTCGGCTTCATGCTCCTGTGGCTCGTGCTCGTCTCCACCTTCCTCAAGGTCTGGGTGCAGATCGAGCTCGCCCGCTGGTCCATCTCCACCGGCCGCACCGCCGTGGACGGCTACGACGACGTCCCGCCCAGGATCGGGAGGCGCGGCTGGATCGCCTGGCTCCAGCTGCTCATGCTCCTGCAGTTCTTCATCGGCCAGGCGGGCGTCATCAGCGCCTCGGCCTTCGCCTTCTCCTCGCTCCTGCCGATCGGCCCCGAGCCGTACTCGCTGCTCTCGATCGGCAGCTGGGTCGCGATCCTCGTCGTCGTCGCGATCGCCATCCACTCCCTGAACCGCTACGCGGTCGTCGAGCGCATCTCCACCGTGCTCGTCCTGGCCGTGACGCTCTTCGCGATCGCCATGGTCTTCCTGCTCCAGGGCACGCAGTTCGCCTGGACGCTCGGCGACCTCGGCGGCGGCCTGCGCTTCCAGGTCGCGGCGGGCGCGATCGGCGTCGCCATCGCCATGTTCGGCATGACCGGCGTGGGCGCCGGCGAGACCACCGCCTACACCTACTGGGTCGTCGAGAAGGGCTACGCCGCCTGGACCGGCCCGAACGACGGCACCCCCGGCTGGGTCACCCGCGCCCGCGGCTGGATCTCCGTCATGAAGGTCGACGCCTGGGTCAGCTGGGTCGTCTACACCGCCTCCACCGCCGCCTTCTACATGCTCGGCGCGGCCGTGCTGCACCCGCAGGGGCTCGTCCCCGAGGGCAACGAGGTCATGGTGACGATTTCCTCGATCTTCGACTCCGCCGTCGGCACCTGGGGCGGCGTGCTCTTCCTCGTGGGCGCCGGGCTCGCGCTGTTCAAGACGATCCTCGCGAACGTCCCGAGCCTCAGCCGGATCGTGGGCCAGACCCTCGCCGTCTTAGGCGCCTACGACTGGCGCGACCAGACCGCCCGGAACCGCTGGCAGCGGATCATCATGATCATCCTGCCGATCGGCTGGGGCCTGCTGGGCACCATCGCCTCCTCACCGCTGCTGCTCGTGATCATCGCCGGCATCCTCAACGCGGTGTACCTGATCGGTGCCGCCATCGCGACGGTCCACCTCGCGCGCACCCAGACGGACCCGCGGATCCGCGACGGCCGACCCACGGAGGTCATGCTGTGGATCTCCGCCGCGGCGATCATCGCGGTGGGCGTGATCGGACTGGTCAATGCCTTCTGAGACCGCCGTCGAGGGCGCGGGCTTCCCGCTCGGCGACGCCGCCCGCCGCCATCTCGCGGCGCCGTCGACGGCCGACGGCTCCGACGGCCTGTCCCGCGAGACCCTGGTGGACCGGGCCCGGGACGCGGTGCTCGCGCTCATCGACGACGAGCACCTCGGCGCCGGGGACGCCCTCCCCTCCGCGGGAACCCTCGCGGAGCAGTTCGGGGTCTCCAAGGCCGTGGTGCGCGAGGCGCTCTCCGCCCTCGCGGCCCTCGGCATCGTCGAGATCAGCAACGGCCGTGCCGCCCGCGTCCGGCCCCCGGACAGCTCGATCGTGCGCTTCTACCTCTCCCGCGCGATCCGCGACACCCCCGGGGACGGCTTCCTCGTGCTCATGGACCTCCGTGCTCCGCTCGAGGTGCGCGCGGCCTCCCTCGCGGCGGATCGCCTCGCCGCCGATCCCGACGGGCGCGAGCAGCTCGAGGAGCTGCTCGCCCGGATGGGGGAAGCGCTCGGCGACGCCGAGGAGTACCCGCGGCTGGACCTCGAGCTCCATGCGCTCATCGCCCACCTCTCCGGCAACCTCGCCCTGCAGGGCGTGCTCGACGCCGTGAGCGGGCCGCTGTTCCGGGCCATGCGCGAGCTGCGCGTGACCCGTGAGCAGCGCGGCCTCGTCGGCGCCGAGCACGACGAGCACAGCGCCGTCGTCACCGCGATCCTCGCCGGGGACGCCGCCGCCGCGGCCGCCGCGATGGACGCGCACATGACCGCCGCCGCCGACTTCGCCGTCCGCCGCTGACCACCCCACCCACCGAACGACCCATCCCGATCCTGGAAGGACCACCCTCATGCGCAGCCTCGAGATCCACGCCGTCCGCGACCTCCGCCTCGCCGAGCGAGAGATCGTCCCGCCCGGCCCCGGCCAGGTCCGCATCGCCGTCGAGTACGGCGGCATCTGCGGATCGGACCTCGGCTACTGGAAGCACGGCGGCACCGGCACCGCCCTCATGCGCCACCCCTTCGTGCTCGGCCACGAGATCTCCGGCCGCGTGGCGGAGCTCGGCGAGGGCGTCACCGGCCTCGCCGTGGGCCAGGGCGTCACCGTCCACCCGGCACGCACGCACGGCGAGCTCCCCGAGCGCCTCGCCGGCCGCGAGAACCTCCATCCGCAGCTGACCTACTTCGGCTCCGCCCAGCACGAGCCGCACACCGACGGCGCCTTCGCCGAGTCGGTCACCGTCGACGCGGACCAGGTCGTGCCGCTCCCCGAGGGCCTCTCGACCCGACGGGCCGTGCTCGCCGAGCCGCTCGGCGTCGCCATGCACGCCGTCTCCCGCGCCGGGGACGTCACCGGCCAGCACGTGCTCGTGAGCGGCTGCGGCCCCGTGGGCCTGCTCGTCGTGCTCGCGGCCCGCGCCGCCGGAGCCCGCCGCATCACCGCGGTGGACCTCTCCGAGGTGGCCCGCGATCGTGCGCTCGCCCTCGGGGCCGACGTCGCCGCCGAGTCCCCCGACGACCTCGACGAGGAGTTCACCGTCGCCTTCGAGGCCGCCGGCGTCGCCCCGTCCCTCGAGGGGATCCTGCGCAACGCCGCCCGAGCCTCCGTGGTCGTGCAGGTGGGCAATCTGCCCACGACCCCCGTCCAGGTGACCCTCGCGACCCTCGTCACCCGCGAGATCGACTACCGCGGCACCTTCCGCTTCGTCGACGAGATCGAGCGCGCCGTGGAGCTGCTCGCGACCACGCCCGAGGCCGAGCAGGTGATCAGCGACGAGTTCCCCCTCGACCAGGCGGAGGCCGCCTTCGAGGCGGCGGCGGGCCGCGGCTCCAGCAAGGTCGTGCTCACGATCGCCTGAGCGATCCCGGGAACGTGGTGCCCGCCCCGGGACCGGCACGTATGCGGATCGGTGTCCCCGTCCTCGCGTGGGCGGGTCCGACGTCGATCCCGACTGCAGCCGGCTCGGCGGGGACGACGGGAGCCGGGGACGGGGCTCCACGTCCTCGATCCGCTGCTCGCCTCCCCGCGCCCGGAGGGTTCCTTGACGGTCACCTCGACGTGCATCAGTCCCGTGTCGGGACAGCGAGGCCCGGCGCCGCGCCTAGAATCGACGTCCATGACCGCTCCCGCTGCCGCCTCCAGCCCGCCGCGCCGGATCGTCATCGTGGCCGGGCCCTCGGGCAGCGGGAAGGGCGAGATGTCCCGCCGCGCCGGGCTCCCCACGGTGCCGCTGGACGAGTTCTACCGGGACCACGACGATCCCTCCCTCCCCCGCCGCTTCGGCATCGTGGACTGGGACGACCCGGCCTCCTGGGACGCCGGGGCCGCGCTCGAGGCGCTCGTCTCCCTCGCCCACGAGGGCAGCGCCCAGGTGCCCGTCTACTCGATCCCCCGCTCCCGCCGCACGGGCACCACCACGCTCGACGTGGGCGGCGCGGAGCTCGTCATCGCCGAGGGGATCTTCGCGGCGGAGCTCATCGCCCCGCTGCGGGCGCTGGGCCTGCTCGCGGATGCGATCGTGCTGCACCGGCCGGTGCCCGTGGTGTTCGCCCTGCGCCTCACCCGTGACCTCCGCGAGGGCCGCAAGCCGCCGCTCACGCTGCTGCGCCGCGGCTGGGCCCTCGCCCGGGAGCAGCGGGGTGACCTCGAGCGCTGGCGCGGTGCGGGGATGCGGCCGGTGGGGCTCCACGAGGGGACGGCCCTGCTGCGCCGCCTCACCCAGCTCGCCGAGGCGGAGCGCCGCCAGCGCTGGACCGCCGGGGCACCCACGGTCCTGGAGATCACGGCCGTCGCCTTCCTCCGCGAGGGTGAGGGCGGCGTGGAGCTGCTGACGGTCCGCAAGCGCGGCACCGGCTCCTACATGCAGGTGGGCGGGAAGCTCGAGCCCGGGGAGAGCCCGCTCGCGGCTGCCCTGCGGGAGGTCGAGGAGGAGATCGGCGTGCGGCTGCGCGCGGAGGACCTCGAGGTGCTCGGCGAGTTCGAGGCGGTCGCCGCGAACGAGCCCGGCACGCGCGTGCGCTCGACCGTGTTCCGCTGCCGCACGGCCCTGCCGGAGCCGCTCGCGGTGCGCGCCGAGCTCGCGGACCACCGCTGGATCAGCGTCGACGACCCGGCTCCCGGTCCCCGCCTCGCCCCGCTCATGACCGAGCACATCCTGCCGGCGCTGCGACGGGCCTGAGGGCCGCGGCGTCGCGGACGCACCGCCTCTGCACGTGACACGGCCCCTGCCCCGCGCCTGCGGGACAGGGGCCGTGGTGCAGCCGCTGCCAGACGTCAGGCGATGCGGTCCATGACGATGCGGCGCTCGGGCAGGGCGGTGCCGGGAGCGGCGAGGGTCCAGGAGCCCTCGATCGCCTCGAGCGCGCGGGCCACCCGCTCGGGGGTGTCCGTGTGCAGGCGGGCGAGGACGTCCCCGGCGCGCACCTCGTCGCCGAGGTGCTTCTCGATCTCGACGCCCGCGGCGGCCTGCACGGCCTCGCCCGGGCGGGAGCGGCCCGCTCCGAGCCGCCAGGCGGCGACGCCCACGCCCATCGCGTCGAGCCCCGTCACCACGCCGTCCTCGGTCGCGCGCAGCTCCTCGACGTGCTTCGCCGTGGGCAGCGGGGCGTCCACGTCCCCGCCCTGGGCGGCGATCATCGCGCGCCAGGAGTCCATCGCGCGGCCGTCGCGCAGCGCCGCCTCGACGTCCGCGTCGTGCACGCCCGCGGCCTCGAGCATCTCGCGGGCGAGGGCGACGGTGAGCTCGACGACGTCGGCCGGGCCGCCGCCCGCGAGCACCTCGAGGGACTCGCGCACCTCGAGGCCGTTGCCGGCGGTGCGGCCGAGCGGCGCGGACATGTCGGTGAGCAGGGCGACGGTGCGCACGCCCGCGTCGGTGCCGAGGTCCACCATGGTGCGGGCGAGCTCGCGGGCGTCGGCCTCGTCGGTCATGAACGCCCCGGCGCCGGTCTTCACGTCGAGCGTGAGCGCGGCGGTGCCCTCGGCGATCTTCTTGGACATGATCGAGCTCGCGATGAGCGGGATCGCCTCGACGGTGCCGGTGACGTCGCGCAGGGCGTAGAGCTTCTTGTCCGCCGGGGCGAGGCCGGAGCCGGCCGCGCAGATCACGGCGCCCACCTCGTCGAGCTGGCGCATCATCTCGTCGTTGCTGAGCGCGGCGCGCCAGCCGGGGATCGCCTCGAGCTTGTCGAGCGTGCCGCCCGTATGGCCGAGGCCGCGGCCGGAGAGCTGCGGGACGGCGACGCCGAAGGAGGCGACGAGCGGGGCGAGCGGGAGGGTGATCTTGTCCCCCACGCCGCCGGTGGAGTGCTTGTCCGTGGTGGGCTTCGCGAGCGCGGAGAAGTCCATGCGCTCGCCGCTCGCGATCATCGCGGCGGTCCAGCGGGCGATCTCGGAGCGGTCCATGCCGTTGAGGAAGACGGCCATGGCGAGCGCGGCCATCTGCTCCTCGGCGACGACGCCGCGGGTGTAGGCGTCGATGACCCAGTCGATCTGGGCGGGCTCGAGGGTGCGGCCGTCCCGCTTGGTGCGGATGACGTCGACCGCGTCGAAGGGCTCGACGGCGGGGGCGGGCTGGTTCATCGGTCTCCTCAGGAGCGGTGTCGGTGGCGGTACCGGCGTCGGTGTCGGGGTCAGGGGAGCTCGAGGTCCGCGGGCCCGAAGGCCTGCGGGAGCACCTCGTCCATGGTGCACGGTCCCGCGGGGGTGAGCACCACCAGGCTCTCCCCCGCGTGCTCGGAGAGCAGCTGCCGGCAGCGCCCGCAGGGCATGACGACCTGCCGCTCGTCCCGGCCCAGGTGCTCGTCCCCGCCCACGCACACGAAGCGGGAGAGCCGGCCGCCGCCTCCGGCGACGAGCTCGCTGATGAGCCCGCACTCGGCGCACAGGGTCACCCCGTAGCCGGCGTTCTCCACGTTGCAGCCGCGCACGAGGCGGCCGTCCTCGGTGAGCGCGGCGGCGCCCACCCGGAAGTGCGAGTACGGGGTGTAGGCGCGCTCGGCGATCTCGCGGGCCGCGGCGAGCAGCTCCGCGAACTCCTCGCCGGCCCGACCGTCGGCCGTGCCGGCGCCGTCTCCGGTGCCGTTCGCCGTCATCGGCCGCTCCCCCATGGTCACTGCTTCACGTAGGGCACGCCGTCGGCGGCCGGGACGCGCACGCGGCCCACGACGCCGGCGACGGCGAAGAGGGTGACGATGTACGGGAGCATGAGCAGGAACTGGCTCGGGATGCCGGCGCCGCTCCCGGTGGGCAGGGTGCCCAGCCGCAGCTGGAGGGCGTCGGTGAAGGCGAACAGCAGCGCCGCGGCGAGCGCGCCCACCGGGTGGTAGCGGCCCAGGATCATCGCGGCGAGGGCGATGTAGCCCTTGCCGGCGCTCATCTCCTCGCCGAAGGCGACGCCGGTGCCGATGGTGAGGGTCGCCCCGCCGAGGCCCGCGACGGCGGAGCCCAGCAGCACGTTCCCCCAGCGGGTGCCGTTGACGTTGATGCCGACGGTGTCCGCGGCGCGGGGGTGCTCGCCGACGGCGCGCACGCGCAGGCCCCAGCGGGTGCGGAACAGGGCGACGGTGAGCACCGCGACGATGATCCACATGAGGTAGACGAGGATGTTCTGCTCGAACAGCACCCGGCCGATCACGGGGAGGTCGGCGAGCAGCGGGATGCGCAGGGTCGGCAGCCGCAGCGGCTGGTTGAACATCTGCGGGTTCTGCTTCATGACGGTGCCGAAGAAGAAGCTCGTCAGGCCGATCGCGAAGACGTTGAGCACGACGCCGACGATGATCTGCTGGACCCGGTAGCCGACGGCGAACAGGGCGAGCAGCACGCCGATCAGGAGGGACATGACGGGCGCGGCGACCAGGCCCGCCCAGGGGCTGCCCACCATCGAGCCCACGAGCACGGCGCCGAAGGCGCCCATGAGCAGCTGGCCCTCGATCGCGATGTTGATGACGCCGGAGCGCTCGGAGAGCACGCCGGAGAGGGCGCCGAAGGCGAGCGGCACGGCGAGCACCATCATGGTCTGCAGCATGGCGCCGACGTCCACGGTCGCGCCGTGGAAGGCCCAGTCGAGGAAGGCGATCACCCACAGCAGGCCGAAGACGACCACGAGCGCGGTGCGCCAACGACCCAGCGCGGTCACCGTCGCCGAGGCCCACCAGAGCACGCCCGCGATGACGAGGCAGAGCGCCGCGAGGACGATCGCGAGCACGCGCGCCGGGATCGCGACGTCCCCGGGGACGATGCCACCGGGGTTGAGGTCGCCCTCGGCGGCGAGGCGGAAGGTGGTGGAGTCCGCCGCGGGCGAGCCGAGGCCGAAGACGAGCAGCGCCGCGAGGGCGAGCACCGTCAGCGCGGTGGGCAGGTGCCACCAGGAGCGCAGACGCTCGGAGGTGCGCACGGGAACGACGGGGGCGTCCGCGGTCGCGGGGCCCGGGTCCTGGACGAGGGTGCTCATGCGTCCTCCCCCTTCGGGGCGTCGGGGCCGCTGGGGTCCACGGTGCTGTCGGTGCCGACGGTGTCGGCGGGATCGGCCGAGTCGACAGGGCCGACGGGTTCCGCAGGATCGCCGGGCGGGCCCGGCGGCTGCGCGCCGCCGTCACCGGCGTCGCCTGCCGCGGGCTCGACCGGGGCGCGATGGGCGCCCTCGCGCGGGGCGGCGGGCCCCTCCGCGGAGGCGACCGCGGCGGCGTCGGCCGCGAGGACCGGGGCGGCGTGCGCGCCGGTCGCGGTGCGTCGGCGCGGGGCGCGGGGGCGGTCCACGCCGCCGAGGCCCACGAGGAAGCGCACGAGCGGCGGGGCGGCGATGAAGAGCACCACGAGCGCCTGGATGACCTGCACGAGGTCGATCGGGACGCCCTGCGCGGACTCCATGAACCGCCCGCCCGTGGAGAGCCCCGCGAAGAGCACGCCC
Source organism: Brachybacterium horti (assembly GCF_054777615.1). Lineage (NCBI taxonomy): Bacteria > Bacillati > Actinomycetota > Actinomycetes > Micrococcales > Dermabacteraceae > Brachybacterium > Brachybacterium horti. The sequence continues at coordinate 57,668 of NZ_BAAHAM010000002.1, read as the reverse complement.
GCGAGCAGGATCCCGACGGGGCCGGAGCGGCCCAGCAGGGCGACGGTGATCGCGTCGAAGCCGATGGACCCGGCGATCGAGCCGGTCAGCCGCTGCTCCGTGCCGAGCACGTGCACACCGCCCGCGAGGCCCACGAGGGCGCCCGCGACGACCATGACGCCGATCGCGCTGCGACCCACGTCGATGCCGGCGACCTCCGCGGCGCGCGGGTTCGAGCCCACGGCCCGGAAGCGGAAGCCCAGCGTGGAGCGGCTCATGAGCCACCACAGGAAGATCACCGCGAGGAGCGCGACGACCAGGCCCAGGTGGAGGCGGTACTGGTCGCCCGCGAGGAGCGGGAGGCGCGCGGTCCCCGCGATCGCGGGAGAGGTGGGCTGGGCCTTGTTCGCGCCCGTGAAGGCGGAGGTGGTCAGCGCGAACGCGAGGGCGTAGGTCGCGATCCAGTTCAGCATGATCGTCGTGATGACCTCGCTCGCGCCGAAGCGGGCCTTGAGGAAGCCGGCGACGCCGCCGTAGAGGCCGCCCGCGACGATCGCCGCGAGGATGCAGACGAGCAGGTGGACCACGACAGGGAGGTCCACCGCGAAGCCGACGTAGCCCGCGGCGGTCGCGCCGACGATCAGCTGGCCGGTGCCGCCGATGTTGAACAGGCCCGAGCGGAAGGAGACCGCCATGCCGACGGAGGCGATGATCAACGGGGTCGCGACGGTGAGGGTCTCCAGCAGCGGCTTGATCCCGCGCAGGAAGGCGGGGATCAGCAGGTACAGCCCGCTGCCGCCGCGCTCGGCGATGTCGCCGGCGACCTTGCGCGCGCCGGGGAGATCGAAGACGGCCCCGCGGAACATCGCCGCGTAGGCCTCGGTGATCGCCGTCCACGAGGCGCCGATGAGGTCGCCCGGACGAGAGAGGAAGTAGCCCGCCGCGGCGCGCACGTCCACGTCGGAGACGAGGATCAGCACGGAGCCGACGACGAAGGCGAAGACGAAGGCGAGCACGACGACGAGCACGTTGCTGCGCGCGATCGACTGCAGCACCGAGCCGGCGGAGCGCTCGGCGGCCTCGGCTCCGGGGGTGCCGGGGTCGCCGGGCTGCGTGGCGGTGCCGGGGGCGACCGCGGGCGCCTGGCCCTCGGTGGGGGCGCTCATACGATGTCTCCTTCGTCGGCGAGCGTGGTGTCGCTGGTGCGGGCGCCCGCGGCGACCGCCTCGCGCGCGGCCTCCGCGGTGTAGCCGGCCATCATGAGGCCCAGCACGTCACGGTCCTCGTCCGCGGGGACGATGCCGAGGATCCCGCCGCGGTACATCACGGCGATCCGGTCGGAGAGCTGGATGACCTCGTCGAGCTCGGTCGAGACGATGATGACCGGGGTGCCCTTGTCGCGCTCGGCGACGATGCGGCGGTGGAGGAACTCGATCGAGCCCACGTCCACGCCGCGGGTGGGCTGGGAGGCGATGAACAGGGAGAGGTCGCGGCCCAGGGCGCGGGCCATGACGACCTTCTGCTGGTTGCCGCCGGAGAGGGTCGAGACGGCGTCGTCGATCGATCCGGTGCGGACGTCGAACTCCTCGACCTCCGCCGTCGCGCGGCGGCGCACGGCCTCGGGGTGCAGGAGCACGCCGGTCGCATAGGGCGCGCGGTGGTGCTGGTCCAGGACGAGGTTCTCCGCGACGGAGAAGTCCGGGACGAGCGCGTCGTGGGTGCGGTCCTCGGGCACGAAGCCCACGCCCGCGTCGAGGATCTGGCGGGTGCTGCGGCCCACGAGCTCGGCGCCGTCGAGGCGGATCGAGCCGCGGGCGCCCTTCTGCAGGCCCAGCAGGGCCTCGGTGAGCTCGGTCTGGCCGTTGCCCTGCACGCCCGCGACGCCGAGCACCTCGCCGCGGTGCACGTCGAGGTCCACGTCGTCCAGGAGCACGACGCCGTCGGCGTCGGTCACGCCGAGGCCGCGCACCTCGAGGGCCACCTCGCCGGGGGCGGCGGGGGCCTTGTCGAGGTCGAGGGCGACGGAGCGGCCCACCATGAGGGAGGCGAGCTCGGTCTGGTCCGCGGAGGGATCGGCGGTGCCGACGATCCGGCCGCGGCGGATCACGGTGATGCGGTCCGCGACGGCCTTGACCTCGCGGAGCTTGTGCGTGATGAAGACGATCGAGGTGCCCTCGTCGCGCAGCTGGCGCATGATGCCCATGAGCTCGTCGGTCTCGTGCGGGGTGAGCACGGCGGTGGGCTCGTCGAGCACGAGGACCTTCGCCTGGCGCGAGAGGGCCTTGATGATCTCCACGCGCTGCTGGGCGCCGACGGGCAGGTCCTCGACCACGGCGTCGGGGTCGATGTCGAAGCCGAAGCGGGCGGAGAGCTCGCGCACGGTGCGGCGGGCGGAGGCGAGGTCGAGGAACCCGAAGGTGCCGGGCTCGTTGCCGAGCATGACGTTCTCGGCGACGGTGAAGGGCGGCACGAGCATGAAGTGCTGGTGCACCATGCCGATGCCGGCGCGCATCGCGTCGCCGGGGCCGCTGAAGCGGACGGGCTCGTCATCCAGGAGGATCTCGCCGCCGTCGGGCCGGTAGAGCCCGTACAGCACGTTCATGAGGGTGGATTTGCCCGCACCGTTCTCCCCCAGCAGGGAGTGGATCTCTCCGGGCTCGACCACGAGGTCGATCGCGTCGTTGGCCACGAAGGTGCCGAAGACCTTCGTGATCCCTCTGAGCTCGAGCTTCACGCCTGCTCTCTCCGTCGGGGTGGGCGGTGCCGGGTCGGCGCCGCAGGGGCGTGGCCGCCGCCTCCGTCGAGGGTCCCGACGGGGGCGGCGGCCACCTAGGTGTTCGGTCTCAGCCGAGGTTCTGCGGGGAGGCGTCGGACTCGACGGTGATCGTCCCGGAGATGATGTCGGCCTTGAGCTGGTCCACCTCGGACTTGAGCTCGTCGGGGACCTGGGCGTCGAGGTCGTGGTACGGGGCGAGGCCCACGCCCTCGTTCTCGAGCGTGCCCACGTAGGGCTCGTTGGAGAAGTCGTCGGAGGAGGCGGCGGTGGCGACGTCCTCGACGGCGGGGGCGATGCCCTTCATGACCGAGGTGAGGATGAGCGGCTTCGCGGCGTCGTCGTCCACGGACTCGTAGCCGTCGGAGTCCACCCACACGACGTAGCGGCCGTCGGCCTCCTTCGCGGAGGCGAGGGTCCCGGAGCCGACGGGGCCGGCGACCGGCATGACGATGTCCGCACCCTGGGAGTAGAAGGTGTCGGAGAGCGCCTTGCCCTTGGACTGGTCCTCGAAGTCGCCGGTGAAGGAGCCCTTCTGGGTGTCCTTGTCCCAGCCCATGAGCTGCACGTCGGCCTGGTGGACCTCGTTGTACTTGGCGACGCCGTCCGCGAAGCCGTCCATGAAGATGGTGACGGTCGGGATCTGCATGCCGCCGTAGGTGGCGACCTTGCCGGTCTTCGAGGTGCCCGCGGCGACGTAGCCGGCGAGATAAGCAGCCTGCGCGGTGTCGAAGGAGAGCGGCTTGACGTTGCCGACCTCGATCGCGTTGCCGTCGGCGTCCTGCGCGGTGGAGTCGATGATCGCGAACTCGACGTCCTCGTTGGCCTGGGCGGCGGTGCCCGTGGCCGGGGCGAGGAGGAAGCCCACGGTGAAGATGAGGTTGCAGTCCTGGGAGACCAGGTTGTCGATGTTCGTCGCGAACTGGGCCGGGTCGGTGGACTCGGCGGTGGTGGTCTCGATGCCGAGCTTCTCCTTCGCGGCGGTCAGCCCGGTGAAGCCGGACTCGTTGAACGACTTGTCGTCGAAGCCGCCGGAGTCGGAGACCATGCAGGCCTTGAAGTCCGAGGTCGCCCCGGAGCCGCCGTCGCTGCCACCGGAGGAGGCGGACTCCTCGGGCGGGGCGCCGCAGGCCGCCAGGGTCAGGATGCCGGCGCCCGTGAGGGCGATCGCGCGCGAGATGCTCTTCATGAAGTTCCTCCGAGGAAAGGGATGCCGGACGCGCCCGGTGTCGGGCGTCACCACGTCGCAGTCCTCCGGAGACTAGCCGCGCCGCACACTCCGTGAGACGCCGTCGCGGTCCCGGTCTCGAACCGTTATGAAATCGTCGCGCGGGCGACGGGCAGATGGCCGGCAGGCGACCGTCGTGCTCGCCCGGGGGCGCGGCGCCTCAGCCGCGCTGCGCGACGAGGTCGCGCTGCAGGCACGCCGTGGCGAGCACCGCGGCGCCGTTGCCGATCGCGCGCTCGTCGATCATGAGGTCCCCCATGTGGAGGTCGTAGCTGCGGCCGCCGGGCGTGCGCGTCCCGAGCCGGGCGAGCGCGCCGGGCACCTTCTCGAGGTACCACGCGAAGTCCTCGCCGCCCAGGGACTGCGCGGTGGGGTCCACGTTCTCGCGGCCCAGCACGGAGGAGGCGGCGGCCTCGAGCACCGCGGTCGAGGAGGCGGAGTTCGAGACCGGCGGCACGCCGCGGTCATGGGTCACGCGGGCCTCGACGCCCCACGGCCGCACGAGATCGGCGAGGAGCTCCTCGAGCAGCTCCTCCGCGCGGTCCCAGGCGTCGTGGTCCAGGCAGCGCAGCGTCCCCTCGAGCGTGCCCGCGCTGGGGATCGCGTTGAAGGCGGATCCCGCGTGGATCGAGCCCCAGGTGAGGTTCACGCCCGAGCGGGGGTCCATGCGACGGGTGAGGGCCGCGGGCAGGCCGGTCGCGATCGAGCTCAGCGCGAAGACGAGGTCCTGCGTGAGGTGGGGTCGGGAGGTATGGCCGCCCGCACCGCGCACCTGCACCTTGACCGGGTCGGTCGCGGAGGTGATCGGGCCGACCTTGAGTCCCACGTGACCCACGTCGACGCCCGGGTCGCAGTGCAGGGCGAAGATCGAGTCGACGCCGTCGAGCACACCCTCGCCGATCAGCTCGAGCGCGCCGCAGGGGTGGCGCTCCTCGGAGGGCTGGAAGATCAGGCGCACGCCGCGGCGCAGGTGCCCCTCCTCGGCGACCCGCACGAGGGCCATGGCCGCGCCGAGCACGGCGCTCATGTGCACGTCGTGGCCGCACGAGTGGGAGACGCCCTCGACGCTCGAGCGGAAGGAGACGGTGGAGAGCTCGGGGATCCCCAGCGCGTCCATGTCCGCGCGCAGGGCGACGGGCTTCAGGGTGGGGTCGCTGCCGGGCACGTCGCAGATGAGCCCGGTGCGGGGCATGCGCACGGGGCTCAGCCCGAGCGCCTCGAGCTGCTCGGCGATGTAGTCGGTGGTGCCGTGCTCCTCGTGGGAGAGCTCGGGGTGGCGGTGGAGGTGGCGGCGGATCCCCCGCAGGTGGTCGGAGCGCTCGTGGACGGTGCGCATGATGAGCCCGTCGGGGCCGAACATCGCCTGCTCCGGTCCGCCCGGGTGCTGCTCCTGCTGAACCTGCTGCGCCTGCACGTGCGTCCTGCCTTCCGGGCGGTCCCTGGGGCCCGTCCCTCGATCCTGGCCGCCCGCGGTCGCGGGCGGCGACTGCCGGGTCTCCCCCCGCCCGGCCCTGCTCCTGCTCCCCGTCCCCGCGCGGACCTCAGCGCAGGTCGTCCCTCCCGGCGCCGGACAGGGCGGAGACGATCCGCGTGAGCTCCTGGGCGTGGTCCTCGTCGAGCACGAGGAGGGCGTCCTCGGCATCGACCACGGTGATCCCGTCGAGGCCGACGAGGGCCACGTGACGATGCGTGGCACCGTACACCGTGGCCCGGGAGCCGACGGCATCCACGGTGGCGGTGCCCAGCACCCGGACATCTCCCCCACCTCCGGCGCCGTCACCGGCCCCGTCGACACCTTCCGCGCGGACGGTGCCGTCGGCGGCACCGACCGTCCGGACGCCGCCGCCGGCCGCCGGCGAGCGCAGCTGCCGCGCCAGCGCGGCGAAGTCGCCGACGTCGTCCCAGTCGAAGCGGGCCGGCACCACGGCCACGCGGCCGCGCGCGGCGAGCGGCTCCGCGAGCGCGTGGTCGATCGCGATCGAGAGCAGCGAGGGCCAGACCTCCTCGAGCACCTCCTGCTCCTTCTCCGTGCCGCGGGCCGCGGCGATCCTGCGCACACCCTCGGCGAGCGGCGGGATCTGCACGGCCAGCTCGTCGAGCAGGACCCGCGCGCGGACCACGAACATGCCGGCGTTCCACAGGAACCGGCCCGAGGCGAGGAACTCCTCCGCGACCTCCCGGGTCGGCTTCTCGACGAACCGTGAGACGGGCAGCGCCCCCGCGCGCTCGAGGACGGACGCCACCGGCGCGGTGGAGCGCTCGATGTAGCCGAAGCCCGTCGCCGGGTGCGTGGGGACGATGCCGAGGGTGACGAGGTGGCCGTCCTCCGCGGCGGCGCGCGCGGCGCGGACGTCCTCGGCGAAGGCGGCGGTGTCGGCGACCAGATGGTCCGCGGCGAAGGAGCCGATGACGGCGTCCGGCATCTCCCGCTCGACGACGGCGGCGGCGAGCGCGATCGCGGGCATCGAGTTGCGCGGCGAGGGCTCCGCGATCACGCGCGCGCGCCCGTCGGCCTGCTCCTCGACCGCGGCCCGGTGCACGGCGCCGGTGACGACCACGGGAGGAGCGTCGGCCAGCGGGAGCAGGCGCTCGAGGGTCTGCTCGAGCAGGGAGGATCCGGTGCCGGTCAGATCGAGCAGGAACTTGGGGCGCTCACGCCGTGAGAGCGGCCACAGTCTGGTGCCGGAGCCGCCCGCGGGGATGACAGGGACGAAGGGGGCCTCGGGCATGCGGCCAGGGTAGCGGCGTTCTGCAACCCCTCCGTGGAGGCGCCGGGGACCGACCCGACACCGCCGCGAGCGGGACAGAAAGCGCACGTCATGGTGTTACGCTGGCCGGGCCCCTGTCGGGGGCGATGATGATGTCGCCGTGTCGTGAACCGGCCCTCTGCGGGTCCCCAGTGCGGGCCCTGCAGCCGTCGGGCCGGGTGCGGCGCGACAGGTCCCTGCGGGCCCGCCCGTCATCCCGTCCGCCGACGACTCAACCGACGCTTCTGGAGGAACTCCGTGGCTTCCGCCCAATCCGGGACGCTGTATCGCGGACGCGAGGGCATGTGGTCCTGGGTCGCTCACCGCATCTCAGGGATGCTCATCTTCCTGTTCCTGCTCGTCCACGTCCTCGACACCGCCCTCGTGCGTGTCTCCCCCGAGGCGTACAACGAGGTGATCGGGCACTACAAGACGGTGGTGTTCGGCCTCGGCGAGATCGGCCTGGTGGGCGCCGTGGTGTTCCACGCGCTGAACGGCCTCCGCATCATCCTGGTGGACTTCTGGTCGAAGGGCACCAAGCACCAGCGCGGCCTGTTCTGGGGCGTCGTCGTGCTGTGGGTGGTCCTCATGGCCGGCTTCCTCCCCCGCCACCTCATGCACATGTTCGGAGCCTGACCATGAGCGCACAGACCTCCCCCACGCGGATCCCCGATCCCACCACGCGCTACCGCCGCACCGGCCAGCGCGGCGTGAACACCGAGATGCTCTCGTGGATGTTCATGCGCGCCTCGGGCGCCCTGCTCGTGATCCTCATCTTCGGCCACCTCTTCGTGAACCTCTGGCTGGGCCTCGGCGTCAAGGGCATCGACTTCGCCTTCGTCGCCGGCAAGTGGGCCAACCCCTTCTGGCAGGTCTGGGACCTGCTCATGCTGTGGCTCGGCCTCATCCACGGCGGCAACGGCGTGCGCACGATCATCAACGACTACGCCCGCTCCTCGACGCCGCGCCTGGTCCTCAAGGGCCTGCTGCTCGTCGCCGTGGTCGTCACGATCGTGCTCGGCACCCTCGTGATCTTCACCTTCAACCCCTGCCCGGCCGGCGCGGAGCCCAGCCTCCTGCCCGCCGTCTGCCAGGGCTGACGGCTCGGCCGTCCCGCATATCGCGATCGAAACGGAGCACTCACCGACCATGCAGACTCATGACTACGACGTGGTGATCGTGGGCGCCGGCGGCGCCGGCATGCGCGCCGCCCTCGAGGCCTCCAAGCGCGCCCGCACCGCCGTCGTCACCAAGCTCTACCCCACCCGCTCCCACACCGGCGCGGCGCAGGGCGGCATGTGCGCCGCCCTCGCCAACGTCGAGGAGGACAACTGGGAGTGGCACACCTACGACACCGTCAAGGGCGGCGACTACCTGGTGGACCAGGACGCCGCCGAGGTCATGGCCAAGGAGGCCATCGACGCGGTGCTCGACCTCGAGAAGATGGGCCTGCCGTTCAACCGCACGCCCGAGGGCAAGATCGACCAGCGCCGGTTCGGCGGCCACACGCGTGAGCACGGCGAGGCGCCCGTGCGCCGCGCCTGCTACGCCGCGGACCGCACCGGCCACATGATCCTCCAGACCCTCTACCAGAACTGCGTGAAGCAGCAGGTGGAGTTCTTCAACGAGTACTACGTGCTCGACGTCCTCATGACCGGCGACCCTCGCACCGACGAGGGCGTCCGCGCCTCCGGCGTGGTCACCTACGAGCTCGCGACCGGCGAGATCCACGTCTTCCGTGCGAAGTCCGTGGTCTTCGCCTCCGGCGGCTTCGGCAAGGTCTTCAAGACCACCTCGAACGCGCACACGCTGACCGGCGACGGCCCCGCCATGGTGCTGCGCCGCGGCATCCCGCTCGAGGACATGGAGTTCTTCCAGTTCCATCCGACGGGCCTCGCGGGCCTGGGCATCCTGCTCTCCGAGGCGGCCCGCGGCGAGGGCGCGATCCTGCGCAACAGCAACATGGAGCGCTTCATGGAGCGCTACGCGCCGACGCTGAAGGACCTCGCCCCGCGCGACGTCGTCGCCCGCGCGATGGCCAACGAGGTGCGCGAGGGCCGCGGCTGCGGTCCGAACAAGGACTACGTGCTGCTGGACCTCACCCACCTCGAGCCCGCGCACATCGACGCGAAGCTCCCGGACATCACCGAGTTCGCCCGCACCTACCTGGGTGTGGAGCCGTACACGGAGCCGGTGCCGGTGTTCCCCACCGCGCACTACGCCATGGGCGGCATCCCCACGAACATCCGCGGCGAGGTGCTCCGCAACGCGGAGGACGTCATCCCCGGCATGTACGCCGCGGGCGAGGTGGCCTGCGTGTCCGTGCACGGCGGCAACCGCCTGGGCACGAACTCGCTGCTGGACATCAACGTCTTCGGTCGCCGCGCCGGCATCGCCGCCGCGGAGCACGCGGCGACGGTCGAGTCCCCCGAGCTGCCCGAGGGCGTCGAGATCCCGACGGTCGAGCTGCTGCAGCGTCTCCGCGACCGCCCGGCCACCGAGGACCGCGTCGCGGACATCCGCCGCGACCTGCAGGAGACCATGGACGCCAACGTCCAGGTGTTCCGCACCGAGGAGACCTGCCGGAAGGCGCTCGCGGACATCGAGGCGCTCAAGAAGCGCTACGAGACCGTCGCCGTCCAGGACAAGGGCCTGCGCTACAACCTCGACCTGCTCGAGGCCGTGGAGCTCGGCTTCCTGCTGGATCTCGCGGAGACCGTCGCACTCGGTGCGCTGTACCGCAAGGAGTCCCGCGGCGGCCACTTCCGCGAGGACTTCGACAAGCGCGACGACGTCAACTTCCTGCACCACACGATGTACTACCGCACCCTCGAGGGTGAGGAGGGTGCCGAGGGCACCTCGATCCGGCTCGGCACCAAGCCCGTCGTGATCACGCGCTACGAGCCGAAGGAGCGTACGTTCTGATGACCGCCGTCGCCGAGAAGACCCCGGCCCCCGAGGCCTCCGCCGCGGAGATCCCCTCCTTCGAGGTCACCCTCCGCATCAACCGCTTCGACCCGGATTCCGGGAAGGACTCCTCCTGGGAGGACTTCACCGTCACGATGCACGGCACCGACCGTGTGCTCGACGCCCTGCACGAGATCAAGTGGCACCTGGACGGCTCGCTGAGCTTCCGCCGCTCGTGCGCGCACGGCGTGTGCGGCTCCGATGCGATGCGCATCAACGGCCGCAACCGTCTGGCCTGCAAGACACTGCTCAAGGACCTCGACATCTCCAAGCCGATCCTGGTCGAGCCGATCAAGGGCCTGCCGGTGGAGAAGGACCTCATCGTCGACATGGACCCGTTCTTCGAGTCCTACCGCGAGATCATGCCGTTCCTCGTGGCGAAGGGTCAGGAGCCCAGCCGCGAGCGCCTGCAGTCCGCGGAGGAGCGCGAGCGCTTCGACGACACCACCAAGTGCATCCTGTGCGCGGCGTGCACCTCGTCCTGCCCCGTGTTCTGGACCGACGGGCAGTACTTCGGCCCGGCCGCGATCGTCAACGCGCACCGCTTCATCTTCGACTCGCGCGACGACGCCGGCGAGCAGCGTCTGGAGATCCTCAACTCCAAGGAGGGCGTGTGGCGCTGCCGCACGACCTTCAACTGCTCCGAGGCGTGCCCCCGGGGCATCCAGGTCACCAAGGCCATCGCCGAGGTCAAGCAGGCCGTCATCCGCGGTCGCGTCTGATCCTGCGGGGCCCGCCCACCTGCGGGGCGGCCCCCGCACGACGGAGCGCCCGGCCCCCTCGAGGGGGCCGGGCGCTCCGTCGTCCCGGAGGAGGGCGTCGGATCAGTCGTAGGTGACCACGAGCGGCGAGTGGTCGGACCAGCGGGTGTCGTAGCTCGGGGCGCGGTCCACCTGCGCGGCGGTCGCCCGCTCCCCCAGGTGCGGGGTGGTCAGCTGGTAGTCGATGCGCCAGCCCGAGTCGTTGTCGAAGGCCTTCCCGCGCTGCGACCACCACGTGTAGGGACCCGGGACGTCGCCGGCGAGACGGCGGTGCACGTCGACCCAGTCGCCCTCGACGAGGAGGCGGTCGAGGTAGGCGCGCTCCTCGGGCAGGAACCCGGCGGACTTCAGGTTGCCCTTCCAGTTCTTGATGTCGTTGTTCTGGTGGGCGATGTTGAGGTCGCCGGTGAGGACCACGTGGCGGCCGTCGGCCCGCAGCGCGGCGAGGCGCTCGAGGGCGACGTCGAGGAAGGCGTACTTGTCGACCATCGTCTGCGGCTTGTCGACGCTGCCGGAGTGCATGTAGCAGGAGATGACGGTGAGGTCCTGGCCGTCGCCGAGGGGGTCGCCGAGGTCCGCCTCGAGCCAGCGGCCCGAGTGCGCGTCCTCCTCCTCGAGGCCGGGCAGGCCGCGCCGCACGCCCTCGAGATCGATCCGCTCGAGCGAGGTGCGGGCCGCGATCGCGACGCCCGCACGGCCCTTGAGCCGTGACGCCTCGCCGACGATGCTCCAGCCCTCCCCCATGAGGTCGGCGAGCAGCTCGTCCGGCGCACGCACCTCCTGGAGGGTGACGACGTCCGCGGAGGTCGCGGCGAGCCAGTCGCCCATGCCCTTCCGGGCGGCGGCGCGCAGGCCGTTGACGTTGACGGTGGCGAGTGTGAAGGTCATGCCCGCCAGTATTCCAGGGCGGGCCGACGCCCGCCGCCCGCGCCCCTCCCCCGGAGCGCCGTCACCGGGGGGCGTCCGCACGCGACGAGGCCGCCCCGATCACCGGCCGGGGCGGCCTCGTGCGCGTGCGGCGAGCGGGTCAGGCGGCGGGGCCGGCCCCTGCGGCGTGCTCCGCCATCTCGACGACGTTCTGCACGAGCAGCGCGCGGGTCATGGGGCCCACACCGCCGGGGTTCGGGGAGATCCAGGAGGCGACCTCGGCGACGGCCGGGTCCACGTCACCCACGAGCGTCGCCTTCCCGCCCTCGGGGTCCTCGACCCGGGAGACGCCCACGTCGAGCACGATCGCGCCGGGCTTGACGTCCTCGGGTCGCACGAGGTGCGCGACGCCCGCCGCGGCGACGATGACGTCCGCCCGCTTCAGGTGGTCGGGGAGGTCGCGGGTGCCGGTGTGGGTGAGGGTCACGGTCGCGTTGATCGCGCGGCGCGTGAGCAGCGCCCCGATCGAGCGGCCGACGGTCACGCCGCGACCCACCACGACGACGTCCTTGCCCTTGAGGTCCACGTCGTGGCGCAGCAGCAGCTCGACGACGGCCCGCGGGGTGCAGGGCAGCGGCGTGGAGATCGGGCCGTAGGCGTTGAGCACGAGCCGGCCCAGGTTCATCGGGTGCAGGCCGTCGGCGTCCTTCGCGGGGTCGATCCGCTCGAGGATCGCGTCGGTGTCGATGTGCGCGGGCAGCGGCAGCTGCACGATGTAGCCGGTGCACGCCGGATCGGCGTTGAGCTCGTCGATGACGGCCTCGAGCTCGGCCTGGGTGGTCTCCGCCGGGAGGTGGCGCTGGATCGAGTTCAGGCCGATCTGGGCGCTGTCGCGGTGCTTGCCACGCACGTACGCGGCGCTGCCGGGGTCCTCCCCCACGAGGACGGTCGCGAGGCCGGGCTGGGGGTGGCCGGCGTCGACGAGGGCGCTGACGCGCTCGGCGAGCTCGGCCTTGATGGCCTTCGCGGTGGCCTTGCCGTCGAGGATCTGAGCGGTCATGGGGCTCCTTCCGGGGAGCGCTGGGAACGGTCGGGGACGAGCGCGGGGCCCGGCATCGGCCGGGCCCCGCGAACGTCGATCAGTACTGCTGGAGCTCTGCGTAGAGCGGCTTCTTCTCGGCGAGGGCCGCGGTGCGGGCCCGCAGGGACTCGAGGTCCGCGCCGCCCGTGAGGGCGAGGGCGATGACGTCGGCGACCTCGGTGAACTCCTCGGCGCCGAAGCCGCGGGTCGCGAGGGCCGGGGTGCCGATGCGCAGGCCCGAGGTGACGCGCGGGGGACGCGGATCGTTGGGGACCGCGTTGCGGTTCACGGTGATGCCCACCTCGTGGAGGCGGTCCTCGGCCTGCTGACCGTCGAGCTCGCTGTCCACGAGGTCCACGAGCACGAGGTGCACGTCGGTCCCGCCGGAGATGACCTTCACGCCCTGGGCGGCGGCGTCCTCCTGCTGGAGGCGCTCGGCGAGGATCTTCGCGCCCTCGAGGGTGCGGGCCTGGCGATCCTTGAAGTCCTCGGAGGCGGCGACCTTGAGCGCGACGGCCTTCGCGGCGATGACGTGCATGAGGGGCCCGCCCTGCTGGCCGGGGAAGACGGCGGAGTCGATCTTCTTCGCCCACTTCTCCTTGCACAGGATCATGCCGGAGCGGGGGCCGCCGATGGTTTTGTGGATGGTGGTGGAGACGACGTCCGCGTAGGGGACGGGGCTCGGGTGCAGACCCGCGGCGACGAGGCCCGCGAAGTGCGCCATGTCGACCCAGAGCGCGGCGCCGACCTCGTCGGCGATCTCGCGGAAGCGCGCGAAGTCGAGCTGGCGGGTGTACGCGGACCAGCCGGCGACGATGACCTTGGGCTGCGACTCGACGGCGAGGGCGTGGACCTTGTCCATGTCGATCAGGCCGGTGCCGGGCTCGGTCTCGTAGGCCACGATGTCGTAGAGGCGGCCGGAGAAGTTGATCTTCATGCCGTGGGTGAGGTGGCCGCCGTGCGCGAGCGAGAGGCCCATGAGGGTGTCGCCGGGGCGGGCGAGGGCGTGCATGACCGCGGCGTTCGCGGTGGCGCCCGAGTGCGGCTGGACGTTCGCGTGCTCGGCGCCGAAGAGGTCCTTCGCGCGCTGGATCGCGATCTCCTCGGCGACGTCGACCTCCTCGCAGCCGCCGTAGTAGCGGCGACCGGGGTAGCCCTCCGCGTACTTGTTCGTCAGCACCGAGCCCTGCGCCTGGAGCACGGCGCGCGGCACGAAGTTCTCGCTGGCGATCATCTCCAGCGTGCGCTGCTGGCGGGCGAGCTCCCGATCCAGGACCTGGGCGATGTCCGGGTCGAGATCGGCGATGGACTGGGAGAGGACGTCGTTCACAGGGCCTCCTGCGGCAAGGGTGGATCGGCGGGCATGGGCCGTCCCTCCATCCTAGATCGCCGCGCCGCCCCGGGCAGGATCGTCCACGCCGTCCCGCAGCGTCGCGGCCCTGCGCGGCGTCCCCGGCCAGCCGCCTCGGATCAGCCGCCCCGGGTCAGCCGTCCCCGGATCAGAGGTCGACGCCGAGCCGCACCGGCTCCGGGTGCAGCGCGACGCCGAAGCGCTCGGCGACCCCGGCCTGCACAGCGCGGGCGAGGGCCACGAGATCCTCGCTCGAGGCGCCGCCGCGGTTGGTCAGTGCGAGGGAGTGCTTGGTGGACAGGCTCGCCCGCTCCCCCACCGCGAAGCCGCGGTCGAAGCCGGCATGGCTGATGAGCCAGGCGGCGCTCGTCTTCACGAGGCCGTCGCCCGCGGGGAAGCGGGGGGCGTCCTCGGGCAACCGCTCGGCCTCCGCCGCCGGGAGGATCGGGTTGGTGAAGAAGCTGCCGGCGCTCCACGTGTCGCGGTCCGCGGGATCCAGGACCATGCCCTTCTCCCCGCGGATCCGCAGCACGGTCCCCCGCACCTCCGCCATCGGCGCCCGCTGGCCCACCTCGATGCCGAGCGCCGCGGCGAGCTGGGCGTAGCGCACCGGGGCGGAGAGCGAGCCGAGGGTGTGCTGGAAGCTCACGGAGAGCACCACGTAGCGGCCGGTGGCCGACGGCGCACCGCCCGTGAAGGGCGTGCGCTTGAAGATGCTGTCGCGGTAGGCGAAGTCGCAGTCGCCCGCGTAGAAGGTGCGCACGGCCCCGCGCTCGCGGTCCCAGGTGCGCACCCGGGTGATCGTCGAGGCGACCTCCTGGCCGTAGGCGCCGACGTTCTGGATCGGGGTCGCGCCCACGGTCCCGGGGATGCCGGAGAGCGCCTCGATGCCCACGAGCTCCCGCGCCACGGCGTACTGCACGGCGCGGTCCCAGCTGACCCCGGCGAAGTGCTCGACGATCGCGCCGCCGCAGGTGGGGTCCAGCGGCGTGAGGGCGGCGGGATCCGCGGGGCTGCCGTCGGGCTCACCCGAGGTCGGGATCTCGCAGGTCGCGTCGAGGCCGGGCGGGGTCCCGGGGTCCTTCAGCAGGACGACGGTGCCCTCGAAGGGGGCGTCGGAGGCGATGAGGTTGGAGCCGCCGCCGAGCACGAGCATCGGCTCCCCTGCGGCGTCCGCCGCGGAGACGGCGTCGATGACCTGCTGCTCGGTCGTCGCCTCGACGAGGGTCCGGATCTCCCCGCCGATCCGCAGGGTCGTGAGGTCGGCGAGCCTCATGCCTGCACCGGCAGCGCGATGACGGCGCGGGCGCGGCCCAGCACCGAGGTGCCCTCCGCGGTGACGGCGGTGAGGTCGATCCGGACGGTGCCGGCCTCGGGGTCGACGGCGCCGACGGTCGCGGTCACCTCGAGCACGGCCTCGCCGGTGGCGGGGACGGGCACGGGCTTGGTGAAGCGGGTGGAGTACTCGCGCAGCAGCGAGGGGTCGCCGAGCTCCTCGAGCAGGCCGGTGATCGCGGTGCCCATGGTCAGCATGCCGTGGGCGATGACGCCGGGCAGGCCGGCGGCCTCGGCGACCGTGTCGTTGTAGTGGATCGGGTTGAAGTCGCCGGAGGCGCCCGCGTAGCGGACCAGGGTGTCGCGGCTGAGCCGGTGCTCGCGCCGGGCGAGGACCTGGCCCTTCTCGAGGGTGCTGAGGTCGAGGTCGTTCATCGCATCTCCAGGGGCGTGGGGCGGCCGGGGCCGCGGGAGGTCGGGGATCCGGCGTCGGTGCCGGGGCGCTGCGGGGAGGGGGCGGGCGGGCCCTGTGCGGCAGGTCGCCGCGAGGAGCCGCCGTCGCTGCGGCGGGTCAGTCGCCGCGGACGACGAGCATGCTGCGCACGCTCGCGACCGGCGCGCCGGCCTCGTCGGTCATGTCCACCCGGGTGGTGACCATGGCGTGGCCGCCGGCGGCGCGCACGGACTCGACGGTGAGCGTCGGGACGAGCCGATCCCCCGCGACGACGGGGCGCTCGAGGGTGAACCCCTCCTCGCCGTGGACCACGCGCGTGAAGTCGATCCCCGAGGCCGGGTCCTCGATGTACTGCGCCTCGGTGGCCTGGGCGAGGGAGACCAGGAAGGTGGGCGGTGCGACGACGCCCGCGTGGCCGGCCGCGCGCGCCGCCTCGGGATCGAGGTGCAGCGGGGAGGTGGCGCCGGTGGCGCGCGCGAACTCGGCGATCTTCGCGCTCGAGACCTCGTGCACGGCCCCTGCGGGGTAGGTGCGACCGGCGAAGGACGGATCCGGGGTGGTGGTCATGTCTCTCCCAGGGTGCCCGGGCGGGTGATCCCCCGGGCGATCGAAGGCGGTGGCACTGCGGAGCCGCAGGTCCGACGGCGGGCCCGCGGGCGTGGTGGCCTGCGGGCCGTGAGGACGGCGCGCCCGTGGCGCACCTCCCCCCAGGATGCACGAAGGCCACCCGGGTCGCCCCGAGTGGCCTGTCGTGTCGCGCTGGGGAGACCCGGTCAGCGGGTCTCGCGGTGCGCCGTCTGCTTGCCGCAGGTCGGGCAGAACTTCGAGAGCTCCAGCCGATCCGGGGTGTTGCGACGGTTCTTCTTGGTGATGTAGTTGCGGGCCTTGCACTCGGTGCAGGCCATGGTGATCTTGGGACGCACGTCAGAGCTCTTGCTCGCCACGACTCGCCTCTTTCGTTCCGAGAAGCGCGCTCGCCCGCGCGCCTGGCTGGGTCCCCTCGCGGGGAGATGAATCTTATCGCCGGTAGGACCGGTGCGGTACCGAGGGCGGGGATCGAACCCGCGACCTCACGATTATGAGTCGTGCGCTCTAACCGTCTGAGCTACCCCGGCGTGATCGATGCGACGGCCCGATCTCGAGACGAGACCGGGCCGGCATCCATCAGAGCCCTGAAAGGGAATCGAACCCTTGACCTTCTCCTTACCATGGAGATGCTCTGCCGACTGAGCTATCAGGGCAACCCGGTGAACACTACACAATCCCTGCTCGGAGAGCAATTCTCGCGGTGTTCCCGGTGCTTCGGATCACAAGGACCCTCCGCGGTGGCAGGTGAGGGATTCGAACCCCCGTAGGCAATGCCAGCTGATTTACAGTCAGCCCCCTTTGGCCACTCGGGTAACCTGCCGGGTTGGCCTCCCCCGTCGTCCTCCACCCCTGGGAACCAGGTGCGAGGGCCGCCGGAAGCGGACTCGGAAAGCATAGCGGGGTGGGCGACGGTGCGCGAACCCGGGAGGCCTCTCCGCCGCATGACCATGGTCACAGGGCTTCTGACCTGCAGTTTCGATGCCTCCGGCGGATTCGGTGCCCGCTCGGCACCGGGGCAGCGCCGAGTCAGCACCGGGTCACGGGGATCGTCGGCCCGCCGCCGGCGGCCCGGCCGACGCGTCCCGCTCCGATCCGGCACGGCCCGCGGATCGCCTCTCCCTCGGCACACAGGGCCACGTCCCGGCGCAGCGCCCGGATCGGGCATCATCGGGGGATCGTGCATCATGCAGGGGCAGGGAACCCCCGAGGAAGGAAGGCACCCCATGGCCGATTCATCGTTCGACATCGTCAGCCAGCTCGACCGCCAGGAGGTCGACAACGCCGTGAACCAGGCGGTGAAGGAAGTGGGCCAGCGCTACGACTTCCGCGGCACCGGCGCCTCGCTCACCCTCAGCGGGGACGAGATCGTCATGACCGCGAACGCCGAGGAGCGCGTGCTGGCCGTCCTCGACGTCCTGCAGACCAAGCTCCTGCGCCGCGGCATCTCCCTCAAGGCCATCGAGGTGGGCGAGCCCAAGCAGTCCGGCAAGGAGGTGCGCCTCGCGGCCGCCCTCAAGGAGGGCATCAGCACCGAGGACGCCAAGAAGATCTCCAAGATCATCCGCGACGAGGGCCCCAAGGGCGTGAAGGCCCAGATCCAGGGCGACGAGCTGCGGGTCTCCTCCAAGAGCCGCGACGACCTCCAGTCCATCATCGCCCTGCTCAAGGGCAAGGACCTCGAGGTCGCGCTGCAGTTCATCAACTACCGCTGAGAGGCCTGTTCAGCAGGCAGTTTTGGACCTATAGTCCGCGAGGAGTCCGCACGAGACTTTTCTACTGTCGCCATGAGGTCCGCGGCGGCAGCTCTCGTGCGGTCCTCTGCGGACGGCCACAGGTGCGAGTAAGTGTTGAGCGTGATCGACGGCTGGGAATGTCCTAGCGCCCGCTGAACGGTCACCACGTCACATCCCGCGGAGATCAACGCGGAGGCGTAGAAGTGACGGAGCGTGTGGAGCGTGTACTCGGCGGGCAGCTTGATCGAGGTTCGGATCTGTCGCCAGATGTGGCCGGCACTGCTCCGGTTCAGCAGGTCACTCCCCCGCCCGAACAGGTATGCCTCGTCGCGGATCGTGCCGACGTGCTCGAGGTGCGTCCGCAGCATGGCGGACAGGTCGTCGGGAATGCCGATCTCCCGCTCCGAACCGGCCTTCGGTGGGACGACTGTCGCCGTCGCGACGTTGTTCCCCTGCACCTGCCGTTGGACGTGAAGCCGTCCCCGCTCGAGATTGAGATCCTCCGCCCGTAGTCCGGCCATCTCTCCGAGTCGCAGTCCTGCGAAGGCGCAGACGGCGATCGCGGCCCTGTACTCGTTCGGCGCCGCGTCGAGTGCGGCGCCTACCTGTTCCACGGTGGGGATGCTCATCGCTACGTCTGCGCGCCGGCGCCGGGGTAGGCGGACTCCGGCTGACGGGTCGACGGGGATCACGCGATCCCGGACGGCGCCGCGTAGCCCCATCGACACGTAGTTGAAGCGGGTGCGGATCGTAGAGGGGGCGAGTCCGTTCTCGGTCATCGTCTTCACCCACTGCTCGACGTGGGATCGCGCGACGGACCGCAGCTCGAGGTCCGCGAAGGTTGCGCCGCCGATCGCCTGGGCGGCGGCGACTCGAGTCCCCTCTGCCCACACTTGCCGGTCGGCCCACTGCCCGTACCACTGCCGCGCGGTGATCTTCCCGGCGTTGGGGTCGACGTACTGCCCGGAGATTACCGCGGTGGTTACCTCGTCTAGCCACCTCTGCGCGTCGATCTTCCGGGTGAAGTGGCGGGCGTGCTCCTTCTTCTGCGCGTCGCGGTAGCGGGCTCGCCAGCGCCCGTCAGGACGCTTCTGGATCGACGCCACGGCTCTGCTCCAGCTCCTCGCGTGCCACGGCGATCACGTCTTCGCGGTGCTCCTCCATGACCTCCCTCAGCGACTTCCAGGCAGGGACCTCGATGTCCTCGTCCTCTGGCCCGACTAGCAGGTCAAGGTCCGCGATCTGACCGGCTGAGAGTTTTGACCGGTCGAACTGTCGGAGCCGGTGCCGGTACGAGCGGGTGATCTGGCCGAGGGTTTCGAGGTCCACCGCCGCCTCATGGAGAGCTCGAAGTTGTTCAGCCCACTGCCGGGAGTGGTTGAGGTAGCCGCCCCAGAGGCGGTCGTAATCGTCCTGCTTGAGGAGGTCCGCGACACGTACTTCAAGGATGTCGGCAACGTCGCCCGCTTCCGTGAGACGCATGGGCCGCCTGCCCTGCTCGACTGACCATACCGTCGCCTGGGACCACTTGTGCCCGCGCTCTGCCATAGCCGCAGCCAGTGCCGCCTGGGACATGTCGCCCCGCAGCTCTTGGAGTCGCTTCCCGATCTGTGCGTCCGTGTCGC
The DNA here is from genome assembly GCF_054777615.1 of Brachybacterium horti. Taxonomy (NCBI): domain Bacteria; kingdom Bacillati; phylum Actinomycetota; class Actinomycetes; order Micrococcales; family Dermabacteraceae; genus Brachybacterium; species Brachybacterium horti. The sequence continues at coordinate 38,239 of NZ_BAAHAM010000002.1, read as the reverse complement.
TCACGACATTCAGGGTATCACCGCAGGTAGTGGACGTGCGACTAGGTTTTGAGAATACTACTCCCGAGTAACGTGCGTTTACTGTTGCTCACTGACTAGCTCCCGTGGTTAACTACGTATCGCAGTGGTCGTTCCACTCGAAACGAAGTCCCCCGGAGAGACCGGGGGCCCCGAAGCAAGGAGCACCAGATGGACTCCCAGAACATCGCATCCCGCACGCTCGTCGATCAGGTCATGGCCCGATACGGCGTCGGCCCGATGAAGGCTATGAAGATCATCGCCAAGGCCGAGAAGCACATGACCCGCCAGTCGGCCATGAGCCGAGGCTACGCGGGGACCAGCAAGTCAGATCCCACCGCGAACACCGCCTGGGGAAACCTCCTCAACAACTACGTCGACCGCGAAACCACGGTCGACGCCTGACCCGCACGACCCGCAGCACCACCGCCCCGATGCCAGTCCCGGCACCGGGGCTTCTCTATGCCCCGAAAGGTTCCCGCCATGAGCACCACCACCGCCCCGACCGCCGATCTGCTCACCCTCCCCGAGACCGCGACCTACCTCCACATGTCGGAGAAGTCCCTCCGCTGGCTCCGCTACACGGGCGCCGCCCCCCGCGCCGCGAAGCTCGGAGGGCGCCTCATGTTCCGCCGCTCCGAGGTCGACGCCTGGATCAACGAGCAGTTCGAGAAGTCCGCGTGAGCGCCGTCGCCACGACCGCCCGCGACCGCGCCCGTCTCATCCGTGAAGGGCTCACCGCTGTCTGGGACCTCCTCACGGCCGCGTACGACGCGGAGGACTGGAAGACGCTGGGATACCCGTCCTGGGAGGCGTACTGCACTACCGAGTTCCGGGGACAGATTCCTCGTCTCGGGAAGGGCGAGCGGGGAGGAGTCGTCCAGGGGCTCGCTGCCCACGGGATGCCGATCAAGGCGATTGCCGCCGCGACGGGATTGGCCCGGAACACCGTCCGAGCCGACCTGCGCCCCGCCGACGAGGGGGGGTCAAATCGACCCCCCTGCACAGCCCGCCAAGGGACGCCAGCAGACCCGCGACGAATGGGCCGAGGCAATCAAGGACAGCCTTCGACGCGCCTTCGGCCCCCTCATGGAATCCGTCGACAAGATCCGCGAGAACCGGGAGCACCTGGTGTGGGCGCGCGACAACCATCCCGAGCAGGAAGTTCGCGATGGAGCCGCTTATGCCCTCCGATTGGTTCTTCACGACGACGGCACCCCGATCAGCGATGCCGAGCACTACGAGGCGCTGATCTATCTGGCCGGGCACGCCCCGGTCTGGAACGCCGACCACTGGGAGTCCGAGGAACCGCAGGACGTGTACTACGCCTACCTCCGCGGCAACCGCCCCACTGCCTGAACTCTCACCACAACCCACCCACAAGGAGCCCGCCATGCCTCACACGTCCGTCACGCCGGCGAAGTACGCCGCATCCCTCCGCACCGCCACCGCCGACGATTTCGACCCGCTCGCCTACGAGTACACGCGCACCGAGGAGGAGGTGCAGCAGTGGCAGTCCGAGCACCACACCACCCCCGCCGACGAGTTGCCCTTCGCGGCCTCGGACCTCGACACGATCGAGCGGACGGTCCCCCTCGACGGCGGCACCGCGCACGTCGAGCACTACGCGGACCGGACCGAGGTCACGATCCGTCTCGACGGGCGGACGGTCCTCGGCTTCGTGCTCTCCCCCGTCGAGGCGTTCGACCTGGGGAACGTGCTCGCACAGCCCCGCGGCTGCGACGGCGAAGCGACCGTCGCTGACCTGTTCCGCGTCGCGGACCACCTCGGCGTCGAGGCGTCCGACCTGCTCGCCATGAGGCGGGACGCCGCGTGAAGGTCATCCCGATCTCGAGGCCACAGCGGCCTCCGAGCAACCTGCTCGACCGGCTCCCGGCGCTGTGGAACTCGACGCCCAGCAACCCCGCGGTGCAAGCCCGACAGGACCGCTCCGAGGAGACGACCCGCTTTCAGATCGCCCACGACCCCGACTACGCGGGCGAGCTCGCACGACTCCGCTCATGGATCGCCACCTACGAGCTCCCCGCCCCTGAGGAGGACCAGTGACCCACCCCGACAGCATCGACGTCCGCTCGACCTACCAGCGGCAGCTCGACGCGCAGTACCTCCCGTCCGTCCTCGCCCTCAAGGTCGACCGGCTCCGCAAAGCTCGGCGCGACCCTGCCACGGGCAAGCGGATCACGTGGCGGCCCCGGTACATGCACCTGAGTCCGGCGCAGCGGCGGGCCGCGGCGTCCGGTGGCCGTGAAGCCGCCCGAACGTGGGGTGCTGATCTTCCCCTCCACTGGCAGGACTCGACGGGCGGGTACCGGCTCGCCGCCGTCGAGGCTGTCGAGGAGATGAACCGGCGGCACTGGGAGGCGCGCTCCGCGTGGAGGCTCGGAGGGGCCGGGGCGCTGCACGTGAAGGCGAAGAAGCGCGTGTTCCAGCGGATCGCCCGTGCTGCGGAACCGAGGAAGGTCCGGGGCCGCGTGATCGTCGAGGTGCCGTTCCTCGTCTTCGATGAGCTCGTCGAGGGCTACGACGGCGGGGAGGTCGTCGAGCGGCGGGGTGCCCGCCCCCTCGAGCCGATGGACGAGGAGCGGGTGATCATCCGGAACCTCGGAGCCGCCGCTATGCGCCGTGTCCCCCGCGGGATCATCCGGCAGGCTCGAGCAGCGCTCGAGGACTACGTGGACCGCTGGCACAAGGACCCGACCGGCGATGCTGTCGCGGGGACCCTCTCGAGCGTTGGACGGGACCTGTTCGAGACCGGGCAGCTCCCCGACGGGACGATGGTCCAGGACCGCGGCGGCGACTGCTGGGGCGGCGTGTTCCGCAACGGCGATTCGTTCCAGGCGATCCTCGCGGACCTCGAGGAGCAGCTACAGCCGTACGTGGATCGGCGCATCGAGCAGCACCTCAAGAATATCCACTAAGTTTCGCCACAAAAGTATTGCACGAAGCACCGATTCCATGCGGAATACATGATGAGGGCCGGTGTGGCTGAACAATCGCCGCACCGGTCCTCATCGCATGAAGTTATCGAGCCTCGAGGTTGCCGCCTCGAGCCCACGGCCCCACGGGGCAGAAGGAATCAACTCATGAATGAGACTACCAGGCCGCTGACCGTCGTCGCAAGTACTGCACGCTGGCGACTCCCCGACGGCGACTCCATGACCGTCCTCGCGATCACTAACGGACGCTCCCGAATCTTTATCGCCCCCGAGGACCTCAACGCGATCGCGCGTGCCCTCGTGACCGTCCTCGAGGCCCAGGAGGTGCGAGCTTGAGCGCACAGCCGATGAGCATCGCCGAGTACACCGAGGCGCTCGACGCCGAACAGGCTGACTGGGAGGCCGAGGTCGCCGCACAGTTCGACCGCGAGCACGCAGCAGTCGGCGACGCGGGCCCCGCCTACGCCTACCCGCCGACTCCCCAGCGCTGGGATGACGGCGGCCTCACCTCGCACCAGCGGATCGCCCGACGGTTCGCAACGTACGCGGAAGGGCGCGCGCTCTACGTCGACGGCACCGGCTGGCACTACTGGGACGGGTCCCGCTGGGCTCCCGACCACCACTCCGCGCAGGCACACAAGCTGCTCTCCCGACTCCTGAACATCTCGTGGACCGAGGCGATCACCGACAAAGCACTTGCAGGAGATGTGCGGTCCGCGATGACCGCGACCGGTTCCCGAGGCGTCCTCGAGCTCGCCTCCCGGCAGCTGTTCGCGATCGAAACCGACACGGACCCATGGCTGCTCAACTGCGCGAACGGCACCCTGGACCTGCGGACCCTCGAGCTGCGCGACGCGGACCCGCGGGACCTCATCACGAAGCAGACCAGGGCCGCATACGAGCCAGGTGCACAGTCGAGCAGGTGGAACGACTTCCTCGAGTCGTCCCTGCCCGACGTTGCGGTCCGGGACTTCTTGCAGCGCTACGCCGGCATGTCCCTCATCGGGAGGGTCCTCGAGCACGTCCTCGTCGTCGCGACCGGCACGGGCCGAAACGGGAAGTCGGTCCTCGCCGAGGCGCTCGCGAACACGTTCGGTGACTACGCCGTGCACGCCGCGAACGATCTCCTCATCGCCTCCCGTCACGGAGGGAAGTCCGCAGGGGAGCTGGCGCAGATGATGCAGCTCCGCGGGGCACGCTGGGCCGTCATGTCCGAGATCGAGCGGGGCTCGAAGCTCGCCGAGTCCACCATGAAGGCGCTCACGGGCGGCGACACGATCAACGCGAAGCACATGGGCCAGAACCCCATCACCTTCACGCCCTCGCACTCCTTCTTCATGCTGACGAACGACCTGCCCGAGGTCGATCCCCGCGCGCAGGCCGTGTGGGCTCGCCTCCGCGTCGTCCCCTTCGAGGTGTCGTTCGAGGGCAGGGAGGACACGACGCTGACCGCGGATCTCGAGACACAGCTCGAGGCGATCCTCTGCTGGGCCGTCGAAGGGCTCGCGAAGTATCAGCAGCAGGGACGGCTCACGGCACCGACGAAGGTCCTCGCGACCACGGACCAGTACCGAGACCAGAACGACGCGCTCACGCAGTTCCTCACCGAGGAGTGCGTGATCGGCTCGGGTGCGGTAACGAAGGAGGACTTCGACGCCGCGTACCTGCGCTGGCAGCTGGCGAACAAGAAGGACTCCCTGACGCCGAACATGCTGAGTCGGCGGATGAAGTCCCTCATCGAGGATCGGCCGGAGACGTACGGCGGGATCACGAGGACCCGCTCGAACGGCGGAACCTTCGTCGGGCTCCGTCTCGCCGAGCAGGCCGCTTGAGGGCCAAATCTCCCTGACCTGCACTGATGCAACTTTGTAAAAAGTTCCCAGAGATTCCCGTGGGAAGAGGTTGTAGGGGATCACTGGGAAGAAGTTGCACTTTTGACACGGCGGCGCAGGCCCCTCCACCAGCGCCGCCACCACGCCCCTCGAGCCCCGTCGCCACTACCGGCACGGGGCTCCCCTGCATCCCCAGGAGACCGATGCCCTGGCACACGAACTATCGAGGCGAGACCTTCGTCCTCGACCAACACGGGCGACTGCAGCCCGACAACAACACGCCCACCACGGGCCGAGAAAGGACCCCCATGCCCATCTCCCGACACGAGGCAGCAGCCCTCGCCCGACACCTACGCGACTCCGCCAACGCCTACGACGCCACCCACGAGCCCGTCATCGAACGCATCATCCGCGACGAACTCGAAGCACTCACCGCCCGCCGAACCGCATCACAGCAGGAGAACACCAACCATGCCTGAACTGATCAAGCCCCGCGTCACCGAGACCGACTTCAACGGGCAGCCCGGGGCTCTCCTCGACCTCCCCGGCCACGCCGGCCGAGGCATCTTCATCCCGACCCAGCACCTCGACGCGATCCTCGGCGAGCTCGACGAGATCGCGGCCCACGAGTGACCCGCCGCCCCGTCCCGGCCGGTGACCCGATCACCGCATATCGGCGCGTCCTCGCTAGGGCGCGACGCGCCGAAGCGGATAACAAGGATCTCCGCGCCCGCCTCCATGACAAGGGCGTGCCCGATGACCCTCCCCGGAAGGACGCAGCCGGGTGAGCGGGCGAGACGTCACCGCCTACATCCCCACCGTCAACCCGAAGCTCTGGGGCGCCCGAGGTGAAGCGATCCCCGGCGTGGTGATCACGATCCCCGCACACGGCGGCGGACTGTTCATCTCCGCCCCGAACCTCCGCATCCTCGCCGACCAACTCCACGACACAGCCGACGCCTACGACAACGGCGCAATCACCATCGACCAGCTCAAACCCCAACAGCAGGAGAACAACGCATGACCTTCCACACGAGCGTGAGAACCGGTTCCTACTGGGCCGACGAAATCGGACAGCCGCGACGCCGAGGAGTCCGCATCGGACGGGGCCGCTCCTACACGTGGTTCCCCGACGAAGACGTCCTCACCGTCGCAACCCAGCTCGCCGACTACCTCGACCAGAGCAACAACCAGATCGCCTACACGACGAGCAGCGATCACGACCAGGAGGAGAACTGACCATGAACAGCCACGACGACGAGCCGGGCGCGACGTTCAACGACGGCTACCAGGCCGGAAAGAACTGGACCAGCACCGAGCAGACACCGCCGTCCGCCATCAACTCTGACGACCCGGACGACACGGAATCCGCAGCCGACGCCATCGAACGCGGACGACTCGCCGGCCACAACTACACCCCCAACACCAGCAACTACTGAGGAGAACACCAACCATGAGCACCAAGACCAAGACCAAGACCCCGGCCTTCCCCACCGCCGCCGACATCCGCGAGCACATCGACACCAACATCTGCCCCCAGCCGCAGCGGATCAAGGACGCGATGGACCTCGCCAACCGCGCCATCGACACACTCGCCCAGAGGGACACCGGCAACCCGCTCGCCGGTCTCGTGACCGAGATGATCGAGAACGGCGCAACCCCGACGCCCGAGCAGCTCGCCGACGCGGCGCAGGACAGCATGCGCCACTACGAGCTTCAGCGCGTGATGCAGAACCTCGACACCACGCGCCAGAACATTCGTGACTCCCGCACGAACTACCCCACCGGGGAGCAGAACGAGGAGACCCTCGACTACCTCGCCGGGGTCATGGACCAGATCGCTGACGCTGCACGCGCCCTCCCCGCCGACACGCCCCTGAACGCCGAGGACGCCATCGCCTACGGAGACGGCGGGGTCGATCTGCTGAACACCATCCGTGTCCTCGTCGGGTCCTACGGCGAGGTCCGCCGCGCACAGAAGAAGGCCTACGGCAACGGCCACGAAGCCCTCGACGCCACCGGGCACTTCAAGAACGCCGTCAACGTGGACGCCTACTGGCTCCGATCCCGCAAGGCCACCGCCGAGCAGCACGGGTACGGGCTGGAGCGAGGGGACGCCCCCGGCGTCGAGCAGGCACGCGCCTACTTCCAGGGCACCCCCACCACCCCGTGGCACCCCATCGGCAAGGGCCACTACCCCATGAACGCGTCGAACAACGAGGACTACGCACGGTTCATCCTCTGGGCCGCACGGAACACCGAGCTGTGGGTCCCGTCGCTCGCCGACCTCGAACAGCAACACGCGAAGAACACCGAGCTGGTCGGCATCCGCGCATGGCTCTACCCCGAGGACCGCCGCAACATCAACCAGGCCGACATCGACCAGGCCCTCGCATCCGTGAAGAACCGCGAGCCCGCCAACGCCTGACCCCACCAGCGGAAGCGCGAGCAACCCGTCACGTTGCTCGCGCTCCCATCGCAACACCAGCACCGTCGCTACCTCAGCAGTCCAACGGATCCGCTGGCGCAACGAGCAACACAGCACGAATACATCGAGCACCTCGATCACGGCGAACACATCGACGAGCACAGAGCACGGATCGACAACACGGCTCATGCAGCAAAACGGCGAACCGCTCCGGTTCAATCTCGCCGGTGTCCTTGTTGACGTTCGCGGGGGCGGCGGGGCGGGCCGGAACTGCGTAGGTCTTCCCGTCCGCCCCCTGCTGTACGGCAGGTGCGTCAAATGACGCACCTGCGAGGGGGCGTCGCACTGTCGGCTCGCGTGCTCTCTGGCAGTCAGCCCAGGGTCCGCCTTGACGGACTCTGCGACGAGTGCCCGCTTCTGCTCACGGTTCAGATGGCGGCGGTCCAGGTTCAGGGAAAGCGCCGACGAGTCCTGAACCTCGACCGACGAAGCGACACGGAAGCGCCAGGCACAGAACAGGCGTCACCCCGCCCCCGAGAGCAAACCCGCAGGTGGGGGGCGGTTTACCCCGGGGGCCACCTTCCCGCGGCGCCACGGTCTCGCCAGCGGGCCGGTAAGTGCCCGGGTTACAGATCTCGGACTGTACGGCCTCTGCAAGCTTTCTGAACACTATCTGAACAATCGATTGGAGTATGTAATGCCAGGACGCGGACCTATTCCGAAGGACCCGAGCAAGCTGGGCGGGCACGGTAGAGCGAAGGCTCGTGCGGCCCAGATGAAGGTGATCAAGGTGGAGCCGGTGCCGCAGCCGGAGTTGCCGGAGACGATGCCGCTGGGTGACGCGTGGCCTGCGCGGACGCGGGCGTGGTGGGAGTCGTGGGCTGATGAGCCGATCGCGCGGGAGTTCACAGGCTCGGATTGGGCGTTCCTGATGGACACGGCTCTGCTACATGCTGCGGTGTGGGGGAAGGGGGAGATGCGGTGGGCTGCTGAGCTTCGTCTGAGGACGGCCAAGCTGGGGGTCACGCCGGAGGACAGGGCGAGGCTGCGGATTCAGTACGCGTCCGCGGATGGTGCGGAGGAGCGCCGAGATGAGGCGCGTTCGTCGTCCCGGGACCGCTACAGGGGCCTGCGGGCGCTCGATGCGGACGAGATCGCCAAGCGGGCGAAGGCGAAGGCGGGGCAGCCGGAGGACTGAGAGCAGGAGCGGCCGGACGGGAGATGTGACCTCCCGCCCGGCCTGACGGTCAGGGCGTCACTTGGACTCCTTGACTGTCGTCTTGGGATGAGACTTCCCGTACTGGGCACTGACGTACTTGCCCGTGATCGCGCTGCGGTACTTGCCTCCGCTGCGTCCTGCCGAACGACCTCTCGCCATCTTCACCTCCTCTCGTCGATTGAGAGGAAGGTACGCCGAGGCCGCGGAGCGCGGGCAGGCTTCACGCGATCCACTGCGACACTGACAGCAACATCTACGAAGACAAGGGAAAGACATGGCGAGGAAGCCGGAGAACGCGTCGTGGCTCGAAGTGACGCCGGAGCAAGGGAAGATCCTTGACGAGTTCGACTTCTACGGGAACAACGGGTGGGATCGGAACGGCCAGACCGAGGCGCTGATGCCGGCGTTGCTCCAAGAGGCTGCGGATGCGGGGCTGACGGTCGAAGCGATCAGGGAGAAGATGGAGTCCATCGGCTACGACAGGCGGACGACGCACCAGCTCGTCCGGTGGGAGCGGAAACGGACTACCGGCAAGTTCGGCAAGTAGTCCCGCCACCGTGCCGACGCCAGGAACACCCAGGACGTAGATCCGGCTCCAGATGTCTCAGCCTCGCGCTACCGTCCAGGCTAGGACGATCGTCGTCCTCAACGATGAGGAGGTGGCCACATGGCCGAGCAGGAAAAGACGCCCGGTGAGCTCCGGGACGAGCTGAAGCGCGACACGGCGGGTGCCCTACTTGAGGCGATCAGGGAAACGGCCGAGAGTCGGCCGGGGCCGGACGGACTGAGGGCACTCTCCGAAGCGTTCGCCATCGTCCTGGGGGCCAAAACGCCCACAGAGAAGAATGAAGGCGAGTCATCGGGCCGAACGCCTGCTCGACGCACATCCGTCATTCGCTGAACAAATGCGCCCCTGTCTGGCCTCCATCGGTCCGGGCGGGGGCGCATTTCGCATGTCTGGGGTAGCCGTGATCATGCTTTCATGCCTGATCTGATCCGCACTGCGCATGGCTGGGTGTACCCGCCGCGCGACCCGTGTCCGTGTGGCGCGACGGGCGTCCTCGCCGGGTGGGAATTTTGCCGGTGCGTTACGGCGTCTGGTGGTGGGCACCCGTCGTGGCGCTGCAGGGGCTGCGATGAAGTGACAGTCCTCGGCTGCGCCGGCCTAGTCCCCGTAATGGACGACTACGGCTGCTAGACGCCACGCCCCCGAGGCGTCGCCTGCTCGGTCTCGGCGTAGGCGCGTTGAATGTACGCCTCGAGCTCGTCAAGGCTGACTCTCCACTGTCCTCGCCCGCCTACCTGGATCGCTCGGAGAGCGCCGCTACGGACGAGCGCGTATGCCTGGGATCGGCTGATGCTGAGCTCGTGCATGACGTGGTCGAGGGGCACGAACTTCGGCAGGTCTGGCATGACGCGAGACTACTCGAGGGCGGTCTGTGAGTCCGCAGCCAGTCCGCAAGAACCCCCGTCAGAGATCGTTAGCACCAGTTGCCTCCAGTGTCAAACTAGCAGGTCAACAGGTGGCTACAGGTATCCGCAGGGGTCGACAGGACGTCCCGGACGGTTCATCAACTACCGCTGATCGCCCGCGACCCCTCAGCACGTCGAGGAGCCCCGATCCCCTCCCCTGCACGGGGTGGGATCGGGGCTCCTGCGCTCTCCCGGCGGGGCCGGGAGGGACCTCAGTTGCTGTTCGAGGTCGTGTCCTGCTCCTCGGCATGCTGGTTCAGCTCATCCGACTTCGCCTTGCACGCCTCGACCACGCTGTTCACCGGACCCGAGACAAAACCGTTCCAGTCATCCACATACGTGTCGTAATCCGGACCGACCCACTCCACACCGTTGACCACACCGGTCACCGCATCGATCGCATCCAGGATCTGGCTGCCCGCCTCATTGATCGCGGTCGCGACCTCGCGACCCTCCTCCGGGTTCATTCCCTTGAAAGCCATGACAATCCCCTCGCTCTAGAAAAAACTGATCTCGACGACTACGAGAAGCTGACGCACCCGCCGATCAGGCGGACGCATCCCGCTGCTCGGAAGCATTCTTCGACGCCCGCTCCGACAGATCCTGCGCCTGCTGCACCAGCTGCTGCACCGCCTGACCCACCGTCGACTCGAACTCCGACACGTACCGGTCACGATCCTCACCGGTCCAGTCGAACTCCTGCACACGCGCCAGCACCCGCTGGTACGCCTCATTCGCCTGATCAGCCGCATCGGTGATCTGCGTGGCCATCTGATCGACAGCCTCCGGGTTCATACCCTTCTTCATGGCGTTCCTCCTCGTCGTGTCTTCCCTGGTCCACCCATGGCCCGGATCTCCGCGGCCGCCGTGGCCGCCTCCTCGATCCCTGACCTCCAGGTGATGACTCCACACTAGGCGGCCCTGCACGACCTGGCGATGGGGACAACTCCCCATCCCCCTCCCCATACCGCCTGCTGAACATCACCACAGGTCAGAGGCGGGATCGCGCTCTCGGCCCGCACGGAGCCGTTGTGGATGACGGCCGGCTCGGGCCGCTCGCCCCGGCCGCCCAGCTCCCCGTCGGCCCGCACCCCCGCTCGCCCAGCTCCCCGCCGGGGTCGGCGCCGGTCCCGGCGGCGGACGGCGAAGGACCCCGCACCGCTCCCCTGCGGGGGACGGGACGGGGTCCTGCGGCGGCGCGGACGACTACGCGACCGGACGGACTCAGTTGCTGTTCGAGGTCGTGTCCTGCTCCTCGGCATGCTGGTTCAGCTCATCCGACTTCGCCTTGCACGCCTCGACCACGCTGTTCACCGGACCCGAGACAAAACCGTTCCAGTCATCCACATACGTGTCGTAATCCGGACCGACCCACTCCACACCGTTGACCACACCGGTCACCGCATCGATCGCATCCAGGATCTGGCTGCCCGCCTCATTGATCGCGGTCGCGACCTCGCGACCCTCCTCCGGGTTCATTCCCTTGAAAGCCATGACAATCCCCTCGCTCTAGAAAAAACTGATCTCGACGACCATGAGAAGCTGACGCACCCGCCGATCAGGCGGACGCATCCCGCTGCTCGGAAGCATTCTTCGACGCCCGCTCCGACAGATCCTGCGCCTGCTGCACCAGCTGCTGCACCGCCTGACCCACCGTCGACTCGAACTCCGACACGTACCGGTCACGATCCTCACCGGTCCAGTCGAACTCCTGCACACGCGCCAGCACCCGCTGGTACACCTCGTTCGCCTGATCAGCCGCATCGGTGATCTGCGTGGCCATCTGATCGACAGCCTCCGGGTTCATCCCCTTCTTCATGGTCCCCATCCCCTCATCCGGTGTTCCCTGGACTCTCCCCGGGTGACCTCCGCGGCCTCCGTGGCCGCCTCCTCGATCTCCCGGGCTGATGGCTCCACGCTATGTCGGGGACCGGCGGCGGGTCGATGGGGAGAACTCCCCGTGGAGCACTCCCCGCTCGGGGACGCCCCGGCGGGCGGGGAATGGGTCAGTCGGTGTCGATGCGCAGCGAGTCCTGGATGCCGCGCACGATCTCGATCTCGTCGTCGGCGCCGTCCGCCCCGCAGCTGCCGACGATCTCCACGACATCCGTCGCGCTCTCCCCGCGCGGGACCACCGTGTACCGGGCGGCCTGCACCACGGTGGGCCGGCCGGGCTGGGTGTAGCCGTACTCGCTCGCGATCCACTCGCGCTCGCCCACCTCGATCCGGCCCGTGCCGAGCTCCTCGAGCTCGGGGAGGGCGGCCTTGCGGCGCGTGAGCGACTCACCGGCCTGGTCGAGCGTGAACCCGGGCCCGAAGCGCTGCACGGTGACCACCACGTTGGCGCGGAAGCGCCCCTCGATGCGCGGCTGGGCGACAGCGAGCTGGACACCGGCGACCGTGAGCGCCTCCCAGTCCTCGGGCACGCCGGCGCTGATCCGCGGCGGCCCGGGGAAGTCGGCGCTCGGGTACGAGATGCTCTTGACCATGCTGTCCGCTCCGTTCGTCCCACCCGTGACGGCGCCCAAGATACCAGCGCGCCGGAGGCCCGGACGGGTGTTCCGTCCGGGCCTCCTGTCCCCCGTCTCCAGGGGTCACCGCGTCCCTCCGATCAGGAGGAGGTGGCCTCCTGCTCCGCGGCGTTGGAGTCGGCCGTCTGCCCCAGCTCCTCGACGGCCTTCATGACCTGCTGCAGCGCGGGGACCATCTCCCCGGACCATTCGCCGCGGAAGCGGTCCGCATCCGGACCCGTCCAGTCGACCTCCTCCAGCCCGGAGGTCAGCTCCTGCTCGATGCGGGTGATCTCCTCCGCCGCATCGCGCAGCTGGTTCGCCATCCGGCGGACCTCCTCGACGTTCATGCCCTGCGTGGCGTTCACGGGACCCTCTCCCCTCGCTCGGTGTGCTCTGCTGATCGGACCGGCGCCTGCTCCCCTGCCCGGGGCTCCGGCACCTGCGTCCTGGTCGACGTCCTCACTGTAGGTCGACCTCCCGGATCCGACGATGGGGAGGAGTCCCCATGTGGACGACCGGTCCTCCCCAGCGCGGCGGGAGCGCCGACGTGGGACCGGATCAGTCGATCGTGCGCTGGGCGACCTGCAGCTTGGTCGCGCGGCCGCCGGCGACGAGGAACCCTCGGCCCGTCGGGAAGTCCGCGCGCCGGATCCTGCCCAGGCTCGTCCCCAGCAGCGAGTCGCCCTCCATCTCCCCCGGCTGCAGCAGCAGGCCGCGGCGACCGGACTTGAAGGGCTGGGCGAGCACGTAGGCCTGCGACCACGAGGCGGACTCGTTCTCGCCCACCACGAACTGGCCCTCGCGGGTGGAGGCGCGGATCAGCTTGTCGAGGTCGTTCTCGACGCCCGTCCCGGTGAAGTCGGTGACGCCGTCGATGAAGAGGGCCAGACGCCCCTCCCCCACGGTCCCGGACTCCACAGTGCCGCGCAGCTGGGCGGCGAGCTCCTTGACCGTCTCCGGGTCCGAGGCCTCCACGTCCCAGACGTCGAGCCCCGTGAGCGGGGTCCGTCGTGCGGAGAAGCGCACGAGCCGCATCGGCTGCTCGAGCGCCTTGAGGCCGGTGGCGATCGTGAGCATCGCGGTGGTGCGACCCGAGCCCATCGGCCCCGTGACCATGAACGCGCCGCGCGGCTCGAAGGTGACCTCGGCGAGGGTCTCGTCGCCCACGCCCAGCACGGGGCGACCGCCGACGACCGGCCGCAGCGAGGACAGCTCGACCCGCTCCGGCAGGCGCTCCACGGCGGGGGCCTCCGGCACACCGGCCCGGCGCATGGCCCGCGCGAGCTTCGTGACCTCGCGGGACTGGATCGCGACGTTCGCGTCGCCGCCGTGGACGGCGACCTGCACCTCGTGGCCCTCGAGGATCGCGCGGCCGGGGGGCGAGGAGCCGTCGAGCACGTCCTTTGGCTCCCCGAAGCCCGCGTAGTCGTCCACCCCGGTCATGCGGTGGATGAGGCGGCGCTGGATCGAGGAGCCCAGCGAGGTGGGGATCGCGTTGGGGCGGTCGCCGGTGACGATCACGTGCACCCCCACCTGGCGCCCGTCGGTCGCGATCTGCACGAAGGTCGTGAACCATTTGGTGAGGTTCGAGTAGTCGTAGGCCTCGCGGAACGCGGCCATGCCGTCCACGAGCAGCAGGATGCGCGGCTCCTCCGGCTTCCCGGCGAGTGCGCGGTACTCGGAGATCGAGCCGGCGCGGAAGCGCGCGAAATCGCGGGCGCGCTCGTCGACGAGGCCGCGCAGGGTGCGCAGCAGGCGGATGACCCGCTCCTCGTCGTCCCCGGGGACGATCGAGCCCACGTGCGGGAGCTCCTCGAGCATCGACAGGCCCGAGGCGCCGAAGTCCAGGCCGTACACGTGCACAGGACCGCCGCGCACCGTCGAGGCGGCGGAGATCGCGAGGGTGCGCAGGGTCGTGGACTTGCCGGAGCCGCCCGTGCCGTAGATGGCCATGTTGCCGTCACGGTCGGGGAAGTAGGAGATCGTGGGCTGGGCCTGCTGCTCCGGGACGTCCATGACGCCCAGCAGCAGCTCCTCGTCGCTGCGCCGGGTGGGCAGGCGGGAGAGGTCGTAGGCGTCCGCGAGCTCGGAGAGCCACGGCTTGCGCGGGGCCGGCACGCCGGCCTGCTCCGCGGCGCCGATGATCGTGTGCACCATGCGGCTGACGTCGTTGGGGCCGGGGTCCTTGACCTCCTTCACCGGCGGGGCAGGGATGTCCCAGGCCTCCCCCGTGCCGAAGTCCCGCTCGACGATGTCGATCCGGGCCCGCTCGGGCTCCTCCGTCGTCCAGCCGCCGGCGTAGCCGGTCTGGAAGGTCGCGATGCGACCCGGACCGGTCTTCGCGGCGGCGCGGCCCGGGATCCCCGGATCGAAGTGGGCGGCCATCTTGTCACCCAGGATGTCCTGGGAATCCGCCTCGTCGGCCATGCGCAGGGCGATGCGGAGGTTCGTGTTCGCGCGCAGGTTGTCCTTGATGACACCGGCCGGCCGCTGGGTGGCGAGGATCAGGTGGAGCCCCAGGGAGCGGCCGCGCGCGGCGACGTCGACCACGCCGTCCACGAACTCGGGGATCTCCTTGGCCAGCGCCGCGAACTCGTCGACGATGATGATGAGGCTCGGCGGGGTCTCGGGGTCGCCGGTGCGCTCGAGCGAGACGAGGTCCTTCGCCTTCTTGCGGTTCAGCAGGTGCTCGCGATGGTGCAGCTCGGCCCGCAGCGAGGTGAGCGCGCGCCGCACGAGGTGCGGGGAGAGATCGGTGACCAGGCCCACCGCATGGGGCAGCGTGATGCAGTCCGCGAAGGCCGCTCCGCCCTTGTAGTCCACGAACAGGAAGGTCACGCGGTCCGGGCTGTGGGCGGTGGCCATGCCCATCACCCACGCCTGCAGGAACTCGGACTTGCCGGCGCCGGTGGTGCCGCCCACGAGGGCGTGCGGGCCGTTGGTGCGCAGGTCCAGGTGGAAGGCGTCCTGGCCGTTGTGGCCGATCAGCCCGCGCAGGTTCGCGTCGTGCTTGCGTCGCACCGGCTCGGAGCCGTCCCGCGGGGTGAGGGAGTTGTTCTCCTTCCACCGCTCGATGATGTGACCCGGGTCCTCCGCGAGCGCCATGCCACCGAGCTTGAGATAGGAGATCGCGCGCGGGAGGTCGGAGTCGTCGTCCACCGGCACGCCCGCGTCGACCACGGGCGAGAGGTGGCGGGCCACCCCGGCGGCGACGTCGACGGCGACGGTCTCGACGGTCACGGGGTAGTACCGCTCCCCGAGCCGCACGTGGCCCGCGCTCGCGCCCTCCACGGCCTCGTCGACCGAGACATAGGTGCGGCACGCCGCGGGCAGCGCGGCGACGTTCGCGGCGGACCACAGCACGTGCACGCCGACGTCGGGCCCCTTCTCCGCGAGGCGCACGAGCCGGGCGCGGTCGACGGGCGCGTCGTCCTCGATGACCACGAGCAGCAGCGGGGCGACCGGCTCCGGCGGGATCGGCGGCTCCTTCGTCACGTCCGGCGTGAGCGGGGTGCGCAGCTGGGCCGGGGCGCCCTGGCCCCGCTGCTCGATGAGCTCCTCGATACGGGAGAGCAGGGCGGTGCCGCGGCCGGGGCTGTCGGCGAGGTGGTCGCCGGGCAGCGGGGAGTGGGGGCTCGAGGTGTGCGGGAGCCACTTCAGCCACTGCCACCGGTCGCGGCTGGTGCGCGAGGTGATCGCGGCGATCGCGAGATCCGCCGGCGAGTGCAGGGCGAACAGCTGGGTGACGAGCCCGCGGGCCACGCCGTCCGCCTCCTGCCCGCCGCCCGCGACGCCGATGCTGCCGGCGGAGCGGAGGTCTGCGACGATCGGCACGCCTGCGATCAGGCGGTACTTCTCGTGCATGTCGTCGAGCATGTCGTAGTACTTCGGGATCGCGTCGTTCTCCCCCGGCATCTCGATGCCCACGCGCGACTCGGCGACCCCGAGGCCCAGGCGCACCGTGCCGAAGGCGTTGTGCTCGGTGCGGTGCGTCCACAGCAGGCGGCCCAGGCGGAACGCGGCGTCGACGGTGTCCGCGGCGGAGGGGGTCTCCACCAGACGCACCGCCCGCTCGAGGTCCTGGGCGGCGGTGACGCGGCGCTTGAGCGAGGCGAGCCCCTCCTCGAAGTTCTCGATCTGCCGCTCGAGCTGCTTCTTCTGCTGCCACTTGCGGTTGAGGTAGCCCGCGGTGGCCATGAGCGGCATCATCACCACGAACATGAGCGAGAAGAGGCTGCGGGTCAGGGATAACATGAAGGCGCCCATGAGCACGGGCGCGAACATCATGAAGATCGGGAAGTACTGCGGGGCGGGCTCCTTGGGCGGGGTGGGCGCCTTGAGCGGCCGGTAGGGGAAGCGCGGCACCACCCGCGGGGAGCGGTTGAACTCGACGACCGGGCTGCTCGGGGCGGCGCCGCCCAGTCGGTGCAGGGTGATCACGGAGAAGGTCGTCCCGCCGATGAGGACGGTGTCCGCGGGGCCTATGACGGCGCGCTGGACCTGCTCGCCGCCGATCACCACACCGTTGGAGGAGTGCAGGTCGACGACCTCGACGGTGTCCGAGACGTTGATCCGCGCGTGCCGCTTGGAGAGCATCGGATCGGCGATGCGGATGTCGAGGTCGCCCTCGCGTCCCACGACGCTCGAGCCGCTGGGCAGCGGGAACTCGCGGCCCGCCTCCGGCCCGGAGAGGACCCGCAGCAGGGCGACGGCCGCGCCGCGTGACTCCGCCCGGGTCTCGAAGTCCTCCGAGGAGCGGGCGATGGAGACGACGCTCCCGGAGCGCAGGCCCGCCTGGATGAGGTCCGCGCCGCGGTCCAGGGAGCGCACGCCGCTCGCCCCGGGGCCCGCGCCCGGGTCCTGGACCTGGAGGGTCAGGCCGTCGGGCGGCTCGACCTCGTCGCGAAGGGGGTCGGCGAGGTACAGGGCGTTGGCCACGTCGGCGACCGAGGCGGTCGCGTCGGCGGTGACCTCGAGGTCGGTGAGCCGGTCCTCGGGACGGCGCAGCGTCAGCTTGATGCGCATGGTGGTGCGGGTCCTCCCCCTGGGGCGGGCTCATCCCCGCCGTCGTCGGCGTCCGGCGGTGCCGGCCGCCCGGTCGATCAGTCCTCGTCGGGCTGCTGGGCCTGGTCGAGCAGCGGCAGGTCCTCCGCGGTCACGAGCCGCGACATGACCGCGTGCTCGACGAGACGGGCCCGACGGTTGCTCGCGAGCTTCCCGGGGCCGCCGCGCAGACCGCGCACGCCCATCCGGTCGAGCTTGTCGCACACGTTGTCGAGCTTGCGGTTGAACTTGGTGAGCTGCCATCCCAGCCGCTCCGCGGCCTGAGCGGAGGTCGGCACGGTGCTCATGCCGCTGCCCTCACGGGCGAGCATCTGCTCGGACAGCGCGAGGATGAGCAGCTTCTGGCTCGCGGTGAGCTGCACGGCGCCCACCGTCGTCTCCCCCACCGGGTCGTCCGGGCCGGCGATCCGCTCGAAGGACGGCGACTCGGTGTGGATGGAGAGGTCGTAGGTGGTCGGTCCCGCGGTGAACACGACCTTGGTCTCGTCGAAGACGAGCGGGATGCGGGCGCCCGGGGCGAGCCAGGCCTGCATCGCGCCGCCGGGGTCGGTGATCGTGGCGGAGAGCCGTGAGCCGATGTTGACGAGCCACCACAGCGTGTCCACCTGCACGATCGACAGGAAGCGCCGGTGCAGGAAGGGGTTGTCGTCGTCGACGCTGAGATCCGCGTCGCGGCCGATCGTCAGCTCCTCGCCGTCGGCGACCGTGAACCATTCGCCGCAGAACTCCACGGAGATCGAGGACGTCATCGGCGTCCCTCCTCGTGCTCGTGCCCCCGTCGGGGGCTGCTGTCGTCGGCCATCCTGCTCGTGCCGGTCATCCGTCGTCCTCGAGGCAGGCCTCGACGATCCCGCTCGACTGCCCGTCCGGGGAGACGGTCTGCACCTCGAGGCAGCGATCCTTCAGGTTCGGCGGCATGTCGCGCACCTCGGAGCTGCGCCCGTGCTGCTCGGTCCACTCGCCGAACTTCTCGTAGTTGTCCGGCATGTCCTTCCACCGGACGCGGAAGAAGTCGTCCTCCGTGTAGCCCTCGGGGACGCCCCAGGTGACCTTGGCCCGCCCGGTGACGCCCTCCGACTCCTCGGTGATGACGACGACCTTCGGGTCGACGGGCTCGCCCGGGGCCTCCGCCCCGCCCGTGGGCACGTTGACCGGCGAGGTCGCGGTGACCGGCTCCGGCTCGACGACCAGGGCGCGCACGCCGATCGTGGTGCCGACGCCGAGGAGGACGACGAGCACCGCGGCGAGCACGATCCAGGGCCAGGTCCGGGTGGTCCGCTCGGGTGCCGCGCCGCCGGCGGCGGTCGCCGCGAGCCGGGTCGCGCCGAGGGGAGCCGCGCCGGCCGGTCGCAGGACGGTGGACTCCCCTCCCGGCTCCGCGGCGGAGGCCGCGGAGTGTGCCGACGTGCCCGAGCCGGGCGAGCCGTGACGGGGGCCGGACAGCGCCGGCGCGACCCCGGCGAAGCGGTCGAGGCGACGGGAGGACTCCTCGGGGTCCACGGTCGAGACGCGCCGGATGCGTGTGTGCGCCTCGAGCTCGTCGTCCTGGCCCTGCTCCTCGGGGGCGGGTCCCCGCTCGTCGAGCACGTCCATCTGCGTGACCGGCAGGGAGAGCCCCAGCTCGACCTGCTGGAGCGCGCGGCCCAGGTCGAGGGCGCTCGGGTAGCGGGCCTGCGGATCCTTCGCCATGGCGACGGCGAGCACGCGCCCCAGCTCGGGCGGGACGTCGGGCCGGTCCAGCGGCAGCAGGGGCTCCGTGCTGATCCGCTGGATGAGATCGGTGGCGGAGTTGCGCTGACCGCGACGTTCGAACGGCGTCGCGGAGGCGAGCAGGGAGTAGATCGTCGCGGCGAGGGAGAACACGTCGCTGCGGACGTCCGCCCGCGGCGGGTCGGTGAAGAACTCGGGCGGCGACCACGGGATCGACAGGCCCTGGCTGTCCTCGATGTCCTGGCCGCCGGTCGTCGCGATGGAGATGCCGAAGTCCGTCAGCGCCGGCCGGTTGTAGTCGGTGACGAGGATGTTCGCAGGCTTGATGTCGCGGTGCAGGATCCCCGCGCGGTGCGCGGTCTCCACCGCGCCGGCGATCTGCACCCCCACCCGCAGGGCCTCCGCGACGGTGATCCGCTCGCGCCGGAAGCGCACGCCGTAGTTGGGGCGCGAGCAGTACTCCATGACGATGTAGGGCCGGTGGTCGGCGGAGACCTCGGCGGCGTAGATCGCGACGATCGAGGGGTGCGTGGAGAGGGAGGCCATGACGTTGGCCTCGCCCTCGAACTGGCGGGCGACGCTCTCGTCGAGCACGGTCGACAGCAGCACCTTGATCGCGACGCGTCGCTGCGGGCGCTGCTGGCGGTAGAGGAAGACGTCGGCGAAGCCGCCCGAGCCCAGCACGGTCTCGTAGGAGTAGCCGGCGAGCTCCGGCGGTGCCTGGGGCGGGCGCGCCATCACCGCACCCCCAGGTAGCGCAGCAGCACGCCGTCGCCGAGGTCGAGGACGTCCTCGTGACCCAGTCCGACGCCCTCGCGGGGGCGCAGGCGCACCGGGTCCGCGCCGGGTCGGTGCAGGGTCGTGCCGTTGGTGGTGCCGAGGTCCGTGGCCAGGACGTGCCACCCCTCGAGCCGCAGCTCGAGATGGGAGCGGGAGACGTCCTGCTGGGGGCTCGGGACGGTGATCAGCCGGGGCATGTCGGCGACGCTCACGCGGGAGGCGCGGGGGCGCCGGCCGATGATCGCGCTGCGGTCCAGGACGAACCCGCCGCCGGTCGAGATCATGACCTGCCCCAGAGCGGGACGGGCGACGGGCCGCACCGGGCCCTGGAGCGGGAGCCGGCACACGGCGCAGACCGCGCGCTCGGGGGCATTGGCATGGCCGCGGGGGCAGACGAGCCCGGGGAGGGTCACCTCGTGGGTGACCGCGTCGGGCCGGGAGCTCGACGGGCCCGACGCCGGGACCACGGTCGGCCCGGCCCGGTGGCCGGGCGCGGGCGCCGCAGGGTTCGCCGACGCCGGCGGGGCCGTGGGTCGCTGCGGCGGAGCAGTGGGTCGCTGCCGCGGCGGGGCGACCGGCGATCCCGGCGCGCCCGCGGGGGCCGACGGCTCGGGCATGTGGACCTGCGGATAGGCGGGGGCGGCGACGGGCGGGGTCGCCGCGCGCTGCGCCGCGGCCTGCGCGATCTCCGGCGCCGTGCGTCCCACCCCGGGCACCCAGTCGATGAAGTCCGAGCCCGTGTGCTCGGGAACGGGCGCCGGGCTGGGGGCGGCGAGGCTCGGCGACGGGGCAGGCTGCGCCGACGGGACGCTCCCCGGTGACGCGGCGTCCGCTCGTCCCGCATCGGGGACGTCGGCGCCGGGACGCTCCGGTGCGTCCACCTCCCCCTCGTGCTCCTCGTCCTCCTCGCGGCGACGGACCGCGGCGTCCTCGATCGTGCGGAAGACGGTCTTCCCGAAGAGGTCGTCGTAGGTGAGGGAGGTGTCGAGATCCGGCGGGAGCTCCCGACGGGAGCCGGCGCGCGCCCCGGAGTGCTCGGGGACCGGTGAGGCGGCGCGATGGGCCGGCTGCGACCGAGCCGAGGCCGGAGCGGGGGTCGCCGCAGCCACGGGCGTCACCGCGGATGCCCGCGTCGCCGCGGGTGCGGGCGTCGATGCGGAGGCGGGCGTCGCCGCAGGTCCCGGGGTTACGGGCCCCGGCTCCGCGGGAGCGGTCTCCGTGACCGGCACCTGGGTCTGCTCGTCCGGGACGTCGATCCGGTCCTCCGCCGGCTCGATCCGGGTCGCCCCCGGGTCCTCCGGCGCGACCGGCGACGACGCGGCGGCCGGCGCCGGAGCCGGCGGGGCCGCAGGACGACGACGGTCGAAGAGCGAGGTGCTCACGAGTCGGCGCCGGGGCGCGGGCTGCTCGGCGTGGCCCTGCACGGTCGACTGCTGCGGGACGGGCTGCTGCTCCGCCGACGGCGACGGCGACGAGGGCACGTCCTGCGTCGGGGCCGGCGCGGGGACGGGCGAGGCTGCGAGTGCCGGAGAGGGTGTCGGGGCGGCGGCCGGGGCCACGGGCTCCGGGGCTGCGGCCGGGGTCGCCGCGGCGGGAGCCGGCGCGTCACCGCCGAACAGCCCGTCGAACACGCTGGGGCCGCGCGGCGCCTCGGGCTCGGTCCGCGAGGACCGCGAGGAGGAGCCTCCGCGTCCGGCGATCGAAGGAGGCATCTCCCCCGGCTTGCGGGTGGCCGCGGCGGGCTTCCTCACGGGGGTCGAGGAGCTCGAGGACGCCGCGGGCCGAGCAGGCGCCGGGGCCGCGGCCCGCTTCGCCTTCGCCTCCTCGGACTCGATCGAACGACCGCCCTTCTCGACCTGCGCGGCGAGACGGGCCCGACGCTCGTCCGGGAGCGCGGCCGGGTCCACGAGCATGTGCACGAAGCCCTTGGTGCGCATGACCCCGGTCCCGATCCGCAGGCCGCCCGTCGGATCCTCGGGAGGGAGGTCGCCGAAGGCGATCCGCTCGAGGCCCTCGGCGCTCGCGCCGCGCAGCTCGCCGTCGGCGCCCTCGAGCTGCCGTGCGCCGTCGGCGTCGTGGATCGAGAGCAGGGTCCGTCCCTTCACGCCCAGCTGCGCCGAGCTCCCGCTGACGAGGGCGAAGAGGATCGCCGGGATCTTCTCCGGCCCCTCGAGGCCCGCGAGCTCCGCGGTCCGGGGCAGCAGGGAGTCGCCGTCGACCGCGTCCTCGCCGAGGACGCTCCACGCGGCCTCGATGACCTCCTTGCGGGTGCCTGGCACGAGGACGATCCAGCCGCGCTCGCGCACGACGAGCGTCGCCGGCCCGTTCTGCACCCAGATCCCGGCCCCGAGCAGCGGCGCGGGGCCGTCCCCGGTGCCCGTGCTCGCCGCTCCCTCGCCCCCGGTTCCGCTCATCGTCCCTCGCCGGCCTCGCGCTCGAGACCGCGGGGCAGCGTGTCCTCGTCGATCTCGTGCTCGTCGGTGTCCTCCCCGGGGAGGTCCGCCGTGGACTCCGGGGGCAGCGACAGGCCCAGGATCTCCACGGCCTCGACGATCACGACGCTCACGTTGTCGCGGCCGCCGGCGTCCAGCGCGAGCTGGACGAGGTCCTCGCCGATCGTCCGCACGTCCCGCGGGCTGCGCAGGGCGCGCTCGATCGACGCGTCCTCGACCTCGTTGGTCAGACCGTCGGAGCAGATGAGCATGCGATCGCCGACCTCCGCCGGGATCAGCCAGTAGTCGGGCTCGGAGTCCGGGCCGGCGCCCAGGGCGCGCGTGACCATGTGCCGGTACGGGTGGACCTCCGCCTCTGCCGGAGTGAGGTCACCGCGGTCCATGAGCTCCTGGACCACGGAGTGGTCCACGCTGACCTGCTCGAAGATCTCTCCCGAGAGGCGGTACACACGGGAGTCGCCGAGGTTCATCACCACCCAGTAGCCCACGCCGTCCAGGACCATCGACGCGACGAGGGCGACGGTGGTCCCGGCGCCCTGCTGCGCCTCGCCGGTGAGGGCAGCGATGCGGTCCCCGGCGGAGGTCAGCGCGTCGCCGAGCTGCTCGACGCTCACGTTCTCCTGCAGCGTGAGGCGCTCGAACTCCTCGACGGTGATCGCGCTCGCGACCTCGCCGGCGTTGTGCCCGCCCATGCCGTCGGCGACCAGGTAGATCGGCGGATGGGCGAGCATGCTGTCCTCGTTCGTGGCGCGCACGTGCCCCACGTGCGTGGTCGCCGAGGAGACCACGCGGATGGTGCCCTGCGCGTCCGGGTCCGAGAGTGAGCGGTCGATCACTGCTCCCTCTCCACGGTGAGCCAGCGGTCGCCGATGCCCACGCGCGCCCCCGCGGGGACCTCGGTGGCGGTGTGCGGGACGAGCGCCTCGCGAGTGCCGTCCTGGAGGAGGATCGCGGAGCCGTTGGTCGAGCCGAGGTCCGTGACGGTGACGCCCTCCGCCGTCGGCTCCACCCGCAGGTGGGTCTTGGAGATCGAGCGCGTGGGGTCCGGCAGCACCACGCCCGCCTCGCCCTCCTCGACGCTCGGGTTGCGGCCCAGGACCGTCGTGCGGTCGAGCCGGTGCTCGGTGCCGTCGTCGACGGTGAGCAGGGCACGGTGCACGGGCGGCAGGGAGACGGCGGAGATGCGGGTCGCCTCGAGGTCACCCAGGTCCTCGCCGACCGGGGCGGTCATGCGGGTCTGCTCGTCGACCTCGTCGGCGCCGACGGCGGTCCCCGCCTCGGCAGGGCCGTCGACCGCGGGCTGCGCGGCCCAGGCGTCGCCCGTGATGTCGCCGGACTGCTCCGGGACCGGCGCCGGGGCGAAGGACTCCTGGGGCGGGGGCGCGTGCCCGGCGGCGGGCTGGGCCGGCGGAGCGGACGGGAAGAACTGAGCCGGCTGAGCCTGCTGAGCCGGCTGGACCGGCGAGGCGGGCTGTGCGGGCTCGGCCGGCGGGACGGGCTGCTCCGTCGAGGGCGGCGGACCCCAGGCGGGAGCCGGCTGCTCCGCCTGCGCGGGGGCCGACGGCGCGGACGGAGCCCAGGACTCGTGACCGGCGCCGGAGGGCGCGGAGCTCACGGGCGGCTGATCCACAGGTGCCGAGGCCGCGGGAGCAGGAGGGCCCCACTGCTCCGCGGGCGCGGCCGAGGGACCGCTCGACGGGGCCGCCTCGGACGCGGGAGCCGCGGGGGCCGACGGCGGCGACCACGGGGCGTCGGGGGCCCCCGGCGCCCCGGCGGGCTGCGCGGACGGCGCCGACGGGACGCCGCCCGACCATGCGGCACCGGGCGCGGCGAGCAGGTTGTCATGGGCGTCGACGGCGACGGAGGGCGCGCCGAGGTACTCCGCGTCGCTGCGACGCTCGAAGTCGTCGGCGCGGGGACGCAGAGGATCGCGGCCCGCCTTCACGTCGACCACGACCGAGTCCACCACGCGGTCGTGGAAGCCGCGCAGGGTGCCGCGCGGGTCCAGGAAGATCGACAGCGCGAAGAGCAGCGGGAACAGGCGGTACAGGACCGCGCGGCCCAGGGAGCGCAGGAAGCCGAGGCGGCCGCCCTCCGAGACCCGCGCCGTGCGCAGGCCGAGGGCGAGCTTGCCGGGGGTGAAGCCCTTCGCTCCGTGCAGCCAGATGATCACCACGGCATAGGCGACGGGCAGGGCGACGCCGATCCCGGTGAGCACCGCGGCGAGGGTGCCGGGCGACTCCTGGGTCGCGATCAGGACGATGCCGATGATCAGCGGCACGAGGACGACGCCGTGGATCACGCCGTCGACGATCGCGGCGAGCAGGCGCTTGGCGGCGGGTGCGGGCACGCAGCCGTCCAGCGGGGGCTCGAGAGCGGCGGGGCCGCCCTCCCCCGGGGTCGCGGAGGCGGGTACGGGAGCGGGGGAACCGTAGACGGGCGAGGCGCCGGGGTCCCCGCCGGGCTGCGTTCCGGGCTGTGTGACCATCCGCCGATCGTACTGGTCCGCACCCCGCAGCGTCGTGGCCCCGGGCTCACGCGGAGCGAGGTCCTCGCGGGAGAGGAGCTGGATCCCCTCCTCCTCCGCGGGGCCGGACTCCTCCTGACCGAGGTCACGGGAACGGGCGCGCGGGGACGGCGACCAGGCATCGGGTGCGTCCGTGGCGCGGCGCTCGTACGGGGAGGCCTGATAGCGGGCGCCGCACTCGCCGCACACGGCCGCCCCCTCCGGGAGCAGCGCGCCGCAGGTGCTGCAGTATCGGGTCTGGTTCATCGTCGATCGCCCTTCCTCGGCGCTCTCGGGACCCGCCCGGCGAGGCGGGAGAGGAATCCTCGCACCGCCGGGAGCAGGTTCTGGGGTGTCAGCGCGCCGCCGCCGGTGGCGGGGCGGGAGCCGGGGGCGGCCCGGCGGCGTCGGAGCTCGGCCCCGCGGCGGTCCGCGGCGGCGCGGGCACGGACCCGGGCCCGCTCGGAGCGGCGCTCGAGGGCCGTCTCCCGCGGGCCGCGCCGGAACGAGCGCAGCGAGAACAGCGCACGGAGGCGGCGACGCCGCGGGGCCGCCGCGACGAGCGCGCGCCGGGTCCCCTGGACGTCGTCCCAGTAGGCGTCGACCACCGCGGCGGGGACGTCGTCCGGTCCGAAGACCACGCGGTCCGCGGTCGCCGCGAGCGCCCTCGCACCGACCCCGGTCCCCGTGCCCCCGGGGCCTGCCGCACCTGGCACCCCTGCGGGCATCGCCGCGGCGTCGAGGGTCGTGGCGATCTCCTGCCGCGTCATCCGCGGGTCCGGGGGCGTGCCGAGATCCGTGACCTGGTCGAGGATCTCCTGCCAGCCGCCGTCGACCCGTGCCGGCAGCGAGTCCCGGTTCCTCCGCCGACGGCGGCGCACCACCTTGGCGACCACGATCGACGTGAGCACGAGCCCGATCAGGAGGAACGGAGAGACGCCGAGGAGCACGTAGACGCCCCAGGAGAGGGTCTCGTCCTGCTCGTCCTCCTCGTCGTCCGCGTCGTCGCTCATCGCGCCGGGCGGCGGGCTCGGCGGCTCGGCCGGGGGCGGTGGGGGCTGGGCGACCTGCGGCAGCGGCTTGTCCACCTCCTTGGGCTGGGGCTGGGTGGGGTCCTCGTCCTCCTCGGGGGCGGGATCGAAGCGCACCCAGCCCAGCTTCTCGAAGTCCACCTCGACCCAGGCGGTGACGTCCTCGCCCGTGATCGAGACGGTGCCCGAGGCGTCCTCGGGGACCTGGAAGCCCATGACGACCCGCGCCGGGATCCCGATCTCGCGGGCCATGACGGCGGTGAGCGCCGCGAACTGCTCCTCGTCACCGATGGGGCCCTTGGGACGCGCGTCGGCCTTCCCCTCCTCGAAGGAGGGGTCCTCGAGCATGTCCTGGAGGCGCATGACGCCATGGCCCGAGGGTGAGGCGGCGTCGTCGTCGTCCACGCCGTGGGAGTAGAAGGCATCCGCCTTGATCTGGCGGGAGAGGTTCGCGAAGCGCTCGTAGTCGGAGGCCGAGGTCCCCGCCCAGTCCTCGGCGAGCTCCCTGATCCGGGGATCGAGCTCCGGGTTCTCGGGCAGCTCGACGTCGGCGAACGTCGCGCTGCGTCGATCCTCCGCGGTGGGCGGCGTGTACGGCTCGTAGGAGAGCGTGTAGGTGTCCCCCGTGACCATGCCCGAGGCGTTGACGGCCGTGCCGCTGCGCTGGTTGAGGAACAGGTTCTCGGCCACGTCCGCCTCACGGCTCGGGGTGAGGTCACCGAGGTCGATGCGATCCGTGCGGCTGCCGACGGTCGGCATCCAGACCCCCGTGTAGGCGCCGATCGTGACGGTGCTCGTCGCCTGGGCGCTCGTCCCCTCGTGGAGGTCCACGCCGCTCGCGGTGCGCACGAACGCGCCCGAGGCGCTGTTCCTGGAGGTCGAGCTCGCGACGTTGTAGACCTGGGCGTCGTACCGGTCCAAGGAGGCCAGCCGCACGTAATCCCCGCCCGCCAGCCCGGTCGCGGAGAACAGCTCGGTATCGCGCTGGGACTTGTAGTAGCCCCGGAACTCCGCGAGCGGGGAGACGTACTCGCGGGGGTCGAAGGGCGGGGTGATCTCGTCGCGCAGCGCGGTGCGGCCCGCACCCTCCGGCGGGTCCAGGAGGGACTGCGCGCCGATCGCGACGCCGCCGGCGAGCGCGAGGATCACCGCGCCGCCCACCACACGGCGGCGCAGCACGGGGTTGCGCCAGGATCCGGGGCTCACCGTGCCGGTGGAGTCGGAGATGATCGTCGAGCGGGCCCCGGCGAGGCGATCGCTCTCGAAGCGCCAGGTCAGCCACGCGACGGAGAGGATCGCGAAGGGGACGGCCCGGATCACGGGCGCGAAGGCCTCGGTCGTCCCGAAGACGATCGTCACCGCGAGCAGGGCGATCGGGAACAGCCAGGCGGCGACGACGGCGCGCGTGCGCAGCACGATCGTGGAGCCCAGCAGGCTCAGCAGCAGGGTGCTGATCCAGACGACGCCGAGCACGCCCTGCGCGGTGCCCACGGGCGGGGCGACGGTGAGCACGGACTTCCAGGTCGCCACCGGCGCCCTGAGCAGCTCGAGCAGCGCGGCCGGGGTGGGGACCACGCCCCAGAGCGCGTGGGTGGGCGCCGCGACCATGGCGCCGAGCAGGAGGTAGACCCCGATCAGCAGGGCGGTGATCCGCAGCGGGCCCCAGCGCCACTGCGCGCCGATCACGGCGATGAGCATGCCGAGCAGTATCCCGAGCACACCGGTGACCAGGTACTGCGCTCCCCCGTAGACGGGCTGGAATCCGACCAGGGCGAGCACGAACAGGACGAGCAGGACCGCGAGGTCGATGACGTGACGGCGCATCGGCACCTCGGAGAAGAGGCTGCGGGAGCGCGGCGCGCGGGCGCGGGCGGCGGCGCTCATCGACCCACCGCGCGGAGGGCCTTGGGGAGGTCGTCGAGGGCGCCGAGGGTCACCACGTCGAGGCCGCCGATCGCGGAGCGGCGCACCTCGGCGCCGTCCACGCAGCGGATCGCGACGGCGAGCACGCCGAGCGGCAGCTGGGTGGCCGCCGCGTTCAGCTCCCGGGCGGTGGCGTGGGCTCCGACGACGAGCATGACGGCGGAGGCGTTCGGGGCGAGGTCGGCGGCCTTCTGCCCGAGCTCGTGGAGCCCCTGGCGGCCGGCGCGCAGCTCGAGCTCCGTGTAGTCGTCCATGAGCGGGCGGTACGCGGCGGTGCGCTGGTTCGCGGTGACGGTGAAGGCGGTCAGCTCCTTCTCCTCCCGGAAGGTCTGGGCGGAGATCGAGGCGGCGGCGGAGACGGCGAGCTCGAACTCGTCCTCGCCGCTGTAGTGGTCGCGGAGGTCGTCGAGCGCGACGACCACGTGGGAGCGCCGGGTCTCCTCGAACTGCCGCACCATGAGCTTCCCGGTGCGCGCCGTCGTGCGCCAGTGCACGTGGCGGCGGTCGTCCCCGGGCACGTAGTCGCGCAGGGCGTGGAAGGCGATGTCGGAGCTCGAGAGGTCCGAGGACGGGGTGCCCTCGAGGTCGCGGAGGAAGCCGCTCGCCGCCTCGTCGAGGCGCACGGTGCGCGGGTGCACGTACAGCTCCTGGGAGCGGGCCCACGTCACCTGGCGACGCATGAGGGACAGCGGGTCGTCGCGCACGGAGCGGACGGGGCCGACGACGAGCACGGCGCGTCGGCGGGTGGGGACGGCGAAGAGCTCCTCGTGCGTCTGCTCGGGGGCGAGGCGCGGGACGAGGAACTGGGCGGTGGCGGCGCCGACGGCGAGCTCGATCCGCGAGGGGAGGATGAGCCGCTGGGTGGGGTTGGAGACCTCGACGCGGCCTACGGCGCGCGTCCCCACCACCACCCGGTGGCTCTGGAGGTCGAGGGTCACCCGGTAGTTCGCGCGCCCCAGCACGAAGGCCGCCGCGATCACGAGCGGGATGGTGAGCACGAGGGCGAGCACGTTCAGCTCGGTGACGTGGAGCAGGAGGCCCGCTGTCCAGGCCGCGACGGCGACGCCGAGCACCGCCCAACCGATCGGCGAGACGACGCCGAGCACGGGTCGGATCCGCCTCCGCCAGAGGCGGGCGAGGCGAGAGCGGATCCTCGCGGCGCCGGTGGGCTCCGCCTCCGGGTTCTCGCCGTCGCCCTGGACGGCGCCCTGCGGGGCGGGCGCGCCGCCGCGCGGGTCCGTGGGCCCGGAGCTCCGTCGGCGTCGGCGGGACTCCCGGCGGGCGGCCTCCGCGTCGGCCGTGTCCTGGGGCAGCGAGGTGTCGACGTTCATGCGGTCTGCTGACGCGCCTGCGGAGGCGCCACCTCGCTGAGGATCTTCGTCATGACCGTCTTCGCGGTGGTGCCCGCGAACTCCGCCTCGGGGTCGAGCACGAAACGGTGCAGCCAGACGGGCTCGACGAGGTGCTTGACGTCGTCGGGGATGACGTAGTGGCGGCCGTTGACCGCGGCCCACACCTTCACGGCGCGCATGAGCGCGAGCGCGCCGCGGATGGAGACGCCGACCCGCACCTCGGGTGCGAGACGGGTCTCCTCCATGAGGCGGGAGACGTACTCGAGGACCGCCGGGTCCACGTGGACGGTCGAGGCGAGCTGGGTCATGTCGTTCACGGCCTGCAGCGAGATCCGCGGGGCGAGCTGGGCGCTGCGGTCGCGCACCGAGGCACCCTGGAGGATCTGGACGCTCGAGGCGTGGTCGGGGTAGCCGAGGGAGGTCTTCATGAGGAAGCGGTCCAGCTGCGCCTCGGGCAGGCGATAGGTGCCCGCCTGCTCGATCGGGTTCTGGGTCGCGATGACCATGAAGGGGCTGCCCACCTCATGGGTGACGCCGTCCACGGTCACCCGCCCCTCCTCCATGACCTCGAGCATCGCGGACTGGGTCTTCGGGGACGCGCGGTTGATCTCGTCGGCGAGGACGACGTTCGCGAAGACGGGGCCGCGGTGGAACTCGAACTGCTTGCTCGTCTGGTCGTAGATCGTCACGCCGGTGACGTCCGAGGGCAGCAGGTCCGGGGTGAACTGGATCCGCGCGCTCGAGCCCTGCACGGTCGCCGCGATGGAACGGGCGAGCGAGGTCTTGCCGGTGCCGGGCGCGTCCTCGAGCAGCACGTGGCCGGGCGCCATCATCGCGGTGAGCACGAGGCGCACCACCTCGTTCTTCCCGATCACCGCCTGGCCGACGCTCTGGACGAGCTTGTCGAAGGTGTCGGAGAACCAGCGGGCCTGTTCGGGGGTCATGCTCATGGGGTCAGCACCTCGGGGTCGGAGTGGGGTGGTCGGGGGTGGGGCGGTACGGCGCGGGGGAGGCGGTCACTTCACCGGATGGACCTTGTTGGAGTCGGCGGACTTCCCGTCCTTCTCGACCCAGATCCAGACGGCCTTGTCGGCATTGCCCCAGTAGGGCTTCCGGCCGTCGCCGTGCAGCTGCCACCTGCCGTTGCCGTCCGTGGTCAGGGTCCCGGTGGTGGCGGTGCTGCCGTCGGTCGTGGGGTACCAGCAGTTCCCGCCGGCGAGGCCCTCACCCTTCACGCAGTAGGTGTAGGTCGTGTTCGGATCGAGTCCCGAGACCGTGAAGTCGATGTAGTAGCAGCCGCGTCTCGTCGTGCAGCCCTTCTCATGGCTCGCGTCGCCCACGGTCCCCTCGCCCGAGACGCTCGGGGTGGGCGTCGCGGTCGGGGCGTTCGCCTCGGCGCTCGCCTCGCTGACGAGCCCGCCGCGGTTCCTCGCCCGCACCGTGATCGTGTGCTTCTGCCCGCTCGAGCCGCTCACCGAGCCCGGGCAGTCGCCGAAGGCGCCGCCGTCGATGCTGCAGGTGAGGGTCACCGGGTCCGCCCCGCCGCTGCCGTTGGCGGAGGAGGAGAAGGTGACCGAGCAGGAGCTGCCGGAGCAGCTGCCGGGAGCGGCGGAGACGCTCGGCGCCGCGGGCGTCGTGTACGGGGTGACGCTGTTGGACGCCTTCGAGTAGGCGCTCTCGCCGCCCTCGAAGCGGTTCCGCGCCTTGACGGTGAAGGTGTAGGCCTTCCCGTTCGTCAGGCCCTCGATCCGCGTCGAGTGCTGAGAGGCGTCCACGATCTTCGTCTGCCCGGACCAGCTGACCACGTAGTCCTTGACGGCGGTGCCGCCGCCGTCCGCCTCCTCCCAGGAGACGTCCACGCGGCCGTTGGGACCGGCGCCCTTCCCCTCGTCCGGCAGCTTCGCGGTCACCTTCCCCGGTGCCTCGGGCTTCGCCCAGGGCACGACCTCGTTCGAGGCGGCGGAGGCGGAGGTGCCCGTGCCCACCGAGTTCACGCCGGTGTAGGTGAAGGAGTACTCGGTGTCCTCGTCGAGGCCGCGGAAGGTGTACGAGTTCGTGCCGCTCCGCGCCGTGACGGTCTTCTTCTGCCCGCCGGAGGAGGTGATCACGTACTGCGTGATCGGCTCGCCGTTGGACTCCGCGGTGGTCATCGCGGGCCAGGTGACGGTCACGCCGCCGCCGATCGGATCGTTGACGCGCGAGGCCTCCATCTTCCCGCCGGGCTTGCCGGGCTTGCCGGCCGGGTGCTCGGGGGCGGACCAGGCGGACCAGTCCGAGGGGTCGTCGGCGAGGTTCTTGGCGCGCACCCGGAACCGGTAGTCGGTGCCGTTGGTGAGCTCGGAGAACTCGTGCGTGGTCGCGCCGCCCTCGACGTTCACGACCTCCGTCTGCCCGGTCGCGGTGTCCTGGATCTGCACGTCGTAGGACTGGATCGCGGAGCCGCGGTTCTCCGGGGCGGACCACGCCACCTTGAGGCGGGTGTCGCCGCGCTCGGCGGAGGGCGCGGCGGGCTTCTCCGGCTTCACGTCCGGCCGGGCCTTGGCGGAGGCGACGGACGGCTCCGACTCCCCGACCTCGTTGGTGGCGGTGACCCGGAAGGTGTACTCGGTGTCGTTGGCGAGCCCGGTGATCGTGCACGAGGTCGCGGGGCACTGCGTCGGCTTCGCCGATCCGCCCGCGGGGGTCACGGTGTACCCGGTGATAGGGGCGCCGTTGTCGTCCCCGGCGGAGAACCTCAGCTCGACGCTGCCGTCGCCCACCTCGCCGATGCGCGGGGCCGACGGCGCCTGCGGCACGTCCCGCACGGTCACGCGGACCTCGCCGGTCACGCGGCGGTCGGGGTCGCCGGTGTCGTCGAGCACCGCGTACTCGACGGTGAGGGTGCCGTGGAAGCCGGCGTCCGGGGAGATCTCGACCTGGCCGCCCTTCACCACGGCCTTCCCCTCGCCCGCGGTCGCCCGGGCGCTCTCGATCGTCCGCTTCCCGTCCTCGAAGGGGTTGGAGTCGTTGGCGAGCACGTCGACCGTGCGGGTCTCCCCCGCGTCGATCGTCGCGGTGTCGAGGCCGGCGGAGATCAGCGGACGGTTCGACCCGGTGACGTTGACCTGCACGGAGGCCGCGACAGGGTCGTGGCTGCCGTCGCTGACCGTGACGGGCACGTCGATGATCGTCCCCTTGACGGCCGTCGTCGACGCCGTCGCGGTGAGCGTGCTGCCCTCGAGCGCGACGTCGACGCCCTTGCCCTCCGGCACGGCGCCGAGGGCGTACTGGAGCGCGTCCCCCTCGGGGTCCTCCGCGCCGGCCGAGAGGTCCACGGGGGGCGAGGACTCGCCCTGCTCGACCCGCAGCGAGGCGCCCTGGAAGGTGGGCGGGAGGTTCTCCTCCTTCTCCGTCGAGGGCTTCACCTCGATCGGGATGGCGAGTGTCGCGGTCGCCGCGGTCGCGTCCCCGCTCGCGCCGTCGGAGACCTCGACCGACACGGTGTCCTGGCCGGAGAAGCCCGCGGCGGGGCGGTAGGTGATCGTCGAGGCGTCCGTGACGAGCTGCGAGCCGTCGGCGTGATCCGCGGAGACGCTCTCGGCGTCGGTGATCGTCGCGGCCTCGGCGCCGGGGCGCACGCGCACGTTCTCGGGGCTCGAGAGATCGATGCTGGCCTCGCCCTCGAAGTCGACGGTGACCGGCTCGCCCACCCACACGGGGGGCTGCTTCGCGGTGCCCGGCACCCAGATGTAGCCGTAGGCCTCGAGGCCGTCGGGGTCCTCGACGCGGTAGCGTATGCGCTGCTGCTCCTCCCGCGGGGTGACGCGCACGGTGCCGTCGTCGCGGGCCTGCGTGCCCTCGGGCGCGCCGTCGGGCAGGGTCACCTCGAGGTCGGTCGTCGCGCCGTCCGGGTCGGCGTCGTTCGCCCTCACGTCGACGTCCACGTACTCGATCTCGGGGTCGAGGGCGTCGTCCGGGGAGACGAAGTCGTCGCGCGCGATCGGGGCGAGCAGCGGCGCGTCGGGGTTCACCTTGACGGTGATCGTCCCGGTGCTGGAGAGCTGGCCGTCGCTCGCGGCGTACTGCACGGTGTGGGTGCCGGGCTCCTCGGGGGTGGTCACGGTGACCATGCCCTCGGGGGACTCCTCCTGGGGCGCGACCTCGATCTCGCTGATCGCCTCGACCTGGCCGGCGTCCACGGAGAGCGGCGCCCCCTCGGGGTCGGTGTCGTTGGCGAGCACCGGGACCTGGACGTCGCGGCCCGGCTGCACCTCGACCGTGTCGTTGACGGCGTACGGGGGCTGGTTCTGCTCGCTCGGGGCGGCGATGCCGACCTGCACCTCGGCGGTGCCGACGGCGCCGCTGCGATCCATCACCTGATAGCGGAAGCGGTCCGTGCCGGTCGCGCCGTCGTGCGGGGTGTACTCGATCCACTCGCCGGTGGTCTCGGTGACCTCGCCGAGCGAGGGTGCCGGGGAGGCGATGCCGGTGATGATGACGGAGTCGCCGTCGGGGTCCACCCCGGTGGTGCGCACGGGGATCCGCACCGGTGTGCCGGAGACGGTCCGGGCGGTGAGGTTCTCCGGCCGCGGCGGGGTGTTCGCGGCGTCCTCGGCGATGATCGAGATCGTCACCCGTGCGGATCCGCGGCGGCCGGTCTCGTCGATCACCTGGTAGGTGAGCGTGACCTCGCCGCTCGTGCCCGGGTCCGCGAGATAGCGGATCCTGTCCTCGGTGACCTCGAGTCGTCCCTTCGCGTCGGCGCTCTCGGTGTCCAGGAGCTTCTCGACGGTGAGGTCGGAGCCGGTGGGCGAGGAGTCGTTGTCGAGGGCGTCGATGAGCACCATGTCGCCCGCGCGGACCGTCGCGCGGTCGGGGACGGTGACGGGGTTCGCGAACTGGGTGTCGGTCTGGGCGAGCATGACCCGGGCCGTGCCCTCGCTCTGACCGGCGGAGTTCGCGACGTGGTAGGTGAGCGGCACGGGACGGCCCGTGACCTCGGCCCCGGGCTCGGCCTCGATCCGCAGCAGGCTGTGGCCGACGACCGTCGCCTTCAGCCCGCTGTCCTCGGGGACGTCCACACCGTTGACCACGAGCACGCCGCCGGTGGGGTCCACGTCGTTCTGCAGCGGGTCGATGAGGGTCTCGGTGCCGGTGGTGACCGTGCCCAGGTCGTCCACGGCGACGGGCACGAGATCCTCGGAGCTCTCGGGCAGCACGTCCACGCGGATCACGCCCGGCGAGGTCTCGGTGGTGCCGCTCGAGGCGACCGCGTAGTCGAGGTAATAGGTGCCGGGCTCCTGCCCGGAGACCTTGACGGTGCCGGCCTCGAGCGCGGGGTCGATCTCGAGGCGGTCGTCCTTCGAGACGTTCGTGAGCTCGAGGTCGCCGCCGTTGGGGTTGAGGTCGTTGGCGAGCGGCTTGATCGTCGCGGAGCGGCCCTGGACGATGCTGACGTGGTCCGCGGTCGTGATCGGGGTGAGGTCGGCGTCCGCGACGGCCTCGATCTCGAGGGTCCCCTCCCCCACCTTGCCGTTCTCGTCGCGGACCTGGAGGGTGACCTCCTTCTTCCCTGTCGTGAGGCCCGCGTCGTTGATCGTGAGGCGGCCGTCCGGGGTGAAGGAGACGATGTCCTCCGGCTCCATGGTGGCGTTGGAGAGGTAGAAGGCGTCCCCGTCGGGGTCCTCCCAGTACGGGAGGATGTTGAGCGAGACGGACTCGCCGGAGCGCACCTGCACCTTGGTGAGGCGGTCCTCGGCGGGCCGGGGGGCGGAGTTCTCCCCCTCCGGCACGACGTTCAGCGTCACGGTCGCTGTGTCCGTGCCGCCGCGGCCGTCGTCCGCCGTATAGGTGAAGGTCTGGGAGCCGGTGGCGTCGTCCGCGACGTCCACCTGCAGCTGGGTGTCCCCCTCGATGGGTGTCACGGTCCCGATCGACGGCCGGCGACCCTTCACGCCGACGGTGAGCACGTCGCCGTCGGGGTCGGTGTCGTTGCGCACGACCGGCAGCACGATGCTCTGGCCGGCGCGCACGCCGAACTCGTCGTTGTTCGCGGTGGGCTTGCGGTTCTCTTTGTCGCGCTCGGCGGCCACGTTGGTGATCGTGGTCGTGAGCGTCTCCTTCTCCTTCTCCTTCGCCGTGCTGGTCTCGATGTCCTGGGTGATGACCCAGTCGTCGACGACCTGCATCTGCTCGGCGATCATCCAGGAGAGGCCGAACTCCTGGTCGTTGAGGACCACGAGATCATGATTCACGCGAAGGGTGAGCTCCTCGCCCCCGTGCGTGTCCGGGACCGCCTCGGGCACGGGCTCCTGACCCTCACAGGCACGCACGTAGCGGTTCGAGGTGGACCAGGCCCCGTAGGCGCAGCCCTTGACCTGTGCAGGCTCCGTCGGTTCACCGTTGCCGCCGGCGGGGATCTTCTGCGGGTCACCGCCGCCGAGGGGGATGAGGAACAGCGCATCGGCGGTGGCGACGGCCACCTGGTCGGACTCGGTGCTCTGCTGCTGGAGCTTGGCGTCCTCGAGGGAGGCGACCCCCTGGTCGACGAGGCTCACGTCCTTGCCCTTGGTTCCCAGGCGCAGCAGCTGGTTCTCCGCGTCGAGGATGACCGGCTCCTCGCCGACGGTCGACAGCTGGAGGGACTCCGGCTTGGAGGAGACGCCGCTGATCGTGACCGGCTTGCGGGCGGCCTTCTTGGTGTTGCGCGTGTTGGGCTCGCGGGGGAAGGTGAGCAGCTGGTCGCCGTCGAGGACGAACACGGTGCCCTCGGTGCTCACCGCGATGCGCGGCGCCGTGCCCTGGGACTCGTAGACGGGATCCGCGCCGGAGGGGGTGAAGGCGGCGGCCTCGTCCGGGGACATGACCCAGACCTTGCCGTCCGGGGAGGCGATCGCGACGCGGTCCCCGCCGAGCTTCACCTGGCTGCCCGTGGCGAGCTCGACGACGCCGCCGCGGGAGAGGCCCTCGGTGTTGATGGGCGTGAAGCCGCGAGGGCCGGTCTCGATGACGTCGTAGCCGGACTGCAGCAGCCCGAGGTCGTCACCTGTCTGTGCGATGCGGGCGTCGAGCTCCTGCGCGTCGACGTTGAGGCGGCCCATGAGACCCTCGTGGCGGTTGGTGACCCAGACCCCGCCGTTGTTGACGTCGACCTCGGAGGAGCTCAGGCCGGGGTGGTGGATCGCGAACCCCGTGATGACGAGCGAGGCGATCGCGAGGACCGCGCCGGAGATCGCGCCGGTTCGACGGCGACGGCGGATCGCACCGGTGTCGACGGACATGCTCGTTCCCCCATGAAGACTCGCTCGAGAGTCGTGGACGCGGAGCACCTGTGCTGAGGGCGGGCGGAACTCCGGGGAACCGCACCGGACCTCCGCACCGAGGCGGGCGCTGTGCGGGCGACCGGCCACTCTGGGTCCGGTTGACCGGTCAGGACCTCCCCCGGGCTCGGACCACCGCATGCACGACCCGATCAGGGTACTCAAAGGTCGCGTTCAGCGCCATGTGTCCACAAGGCGCCCCACCTGGGCAGAGCCGGTCCCCCGCGGGAGGAGGGCCTGGTCCGGGCTCAGCGGCGACGCTGCACCAGGGTCGAGGTGAACGTGATCAGGGCCTCGCGGACCGACCCCTCGGGAAGCTCCTCGAGCACGGCGATGGCCTCCGCCGCGGTGCGCTCGGCGAGCTGACGGGTCTCCTCGAGCGCCGGGTCCTCCCGCAGCAGCGCGACGAGCGCGGCGAGCTCGGCGTCGTCCTCGAGGTCGCCGTCGAGCCGGCGGACGATCTCGGCGGTGCCCTCGTCCTGAGGGTCCTGGGCGGCCCGCCGGCGCACGATGAGGGTCGGCATGGTCGGTACGCCCTCACGGAGGTCGATCCCGGGGGTCTTCCCGCTCGTGCCCGCGTCGCTCGCGAGGTCGAGGACGTCATCGGCGAGCTGGAAGGCGACACCGACCTTCTCGCCGTAACGGCGCATGATCTCCGCCGCGCCCTCCCCCGCACCGCCGAGGAGGGCGCCGAGCTGGCCGGCGAGGGCGAGCAGCGAGGCGGTCTTGTCCGCGAGCACGGAGATGTAGTGCTCGAAGGGATCGTCCTTCTCGGTGGGGCCGACGGTCTCGTGCAGCTGCCCCAGGCACAGGCGCTCGAAGGTGTGGGAGTGCAGACGCACGGCCTCGGTGCCGATGCTCGCGCTCAGCCCACTCGCACGGGCGAACAGGAAGTCGCCGGTGAGGATGGCGACGTTGTTGCCCCAGATCGCGTGCGCACTGCGGGCGCCGCGACGGGTCGTCGCGGAATCCATGACGTCGTCGTGGTACAGGCTCGCGAGGTGCGTGAGCTCGACGAGCACGGCCGCGTCGACCACGCCCTCCGCGTCGATGTCCCCGAGAGAGGCGGCGAGCAGCGTCAGCATGGGACGCACGCGCTTGCCGCCGGCGTCCATGAGGTGCCTGCCCGTCCACCGCACCATGTCGTCGCTCGTGGCGACGGACTGGCGAAGCTGCTCCTCCACCTCGACGAGGCGCTCGACGATGCGATCCGCGATCACGTCGTCGATGTCGGGAACGGCCGGCAGCGAGGACTGCATGGCTCTCCTGAGGGTCGGCGTTCGCCGGCGGACCGACGGACGAAGAACGGTGGCGGGCCGAGGCCCGACGCGAGGGGCGTTCCTGCCCCTGGTGCGCCGCTGAAGTCTACCCGGCGTGGCTCCTCGCGCCGCGGCCGCATGCTCCCGACCGGGTCAACGCCACACGCCTGCTCGCGCGCTGACGCGGTACGTCGAAGACGTGCAGGCGACGACGCGAGTACTCTCCGGACGCCTCGGCCTGCAATGGGGCATGAAAAAAGGGAAGGGCGGGGACGGCGAGACACTCTCACGAGCATCCCAGCGACGTCCTCCACCCTTCCCGATGAAGATGTCCGGCGGCGACCTACTCTCCCACACCCTCCCGAGTGCAGTACCATCGGCGCAATCGAGCTTAGCTTCCGGGTTCGGAATGGAACCGGGCGT